>CANQJC010000015.1 GCA_947624165.1 uncultured Clostridia bacterium | reverse complement strand
AGCTTCCGCTTTGTATGGAATGTGAATTTATAGAATATCAAGACGGCGAGTACGGCTGCGGAGTTGTCGGCAAGGTCGTAAGCGTTACTGCTGATGAAAGCGTAATGAAGGATGATAAAGTTGATATTTCGGCAGTAAACGCTATCGCGTTTGATCCGTACACTCACGGATACTATAAAGTGACCGAAAGGGTTGGCAACGCGTTCAAGGACGGATTGAGCCTGAAGAAATAAATTCTAATTTGCCAGACAGTATAGCAATAATATGAAGTTGGGATCTCTCTCGATATAAATTGAATTTCAACGGAGGAATAAAATGAATAAATTTTTAATTGAACTTGAAAATGATGTCATTAGCTTATGTTTAGCAAATACGCTCTTTCGTTCAGAGACAGAAAAAACATACTGACGAATCAATATGTTCATTGTACACATAACATAGAATCAACAGGGAAAGGATCCTATGATAATATTACTGTATGTAAAGCTTGTAAAAAAGTAAACAATAAGGATTTTACGCTTTGTGATATATATTGACCTTATCGACATAAGCGTTGAATTGGGAATAGAAATTTTTTTTAAGGATGGATATATTGATTTAATAGAGTTTTACACTTACGAAAAAAAAGGAATGGAGAAATATCAAATTATGATATTTACAAAAAAGAAGATAGACTATCCTTGCTTAAACAGGTGAGAAAATATTGAAGATAACATAATGCCTATATTTAAAGTAAAGCAATGGATTTATGTATAATTACCATTCGTTACGCTTTACGCGCTTGCGAGCGGATTTGTCGTGAATTTGATTGTTTAAAAATTCAAGAAATTTTCAAAATCCCTATTGACTCTCCCGTAAGGGGATACTGTATAATGTACTTGTTCCGGAACAAATACGTTAAAACGGGAGGTAATGTCAATGCTTTCGATAGGGCAGTTTTCAAAAACATGCATGGTAACGGTAAAGGCTCTGCACCATTATGACAAAATCGGACTTATAAAGCCCGCGTTCGTAAATCCCGAAACGGGCTACCGTGAATACAGCGAGGAGCAAATCCCGCTCATGCTGCTTATAAACAAGCTCAAATATTACGGATTCGCGCTGTCCGAAATCAAAGACATGATTTCCTGTCAAGACGTAATTCTATCAAATTTAATGAAACAGCGCGACACGCTCTGGAAGTCGGTTCATGAAACTATGGAAATTCTTTCCGAGCTTAGCGCGCATGTGAGAGAATTGGAAAGGACAGGTAATATTATGAGTTATCAAAACGATTATAAAATTGAGGTTATAAAAACAGAGGACAGACACGTCATATCGCGCCGGCAGAATATGGGCGTGGACGATTTCGGCAAGTATTACGGCGCGCTTTACAAGCGCGTCGCGGACGAGAATATAGTCCTTGCCGGAGTGTGTCTGGCGGTGTATCACGATAAGGAGTTTGACCCCGAAAACAGCGATATAGAGCTTGCGCTCGGAGTTACGGATGCGGATAAGGCGGATAAAATCATGTCGGGCGCAACGTGCGCCGCGACTGTGCATTACGGGCCTTATTCAAAGCTCCCCGAGGCGTACGGAGCGGTGACAAAATGGATAAGCGAAAACGGCTATGAGATTGCCGCGCCGCCGTATGAGATATACGTAACGTCGCATTTTGACAAAATCCCGCCGTCGGAATGGGAAACGCGCGTGTTTTTCCCTGTGAAAAAGCGATAATTGATATTTAAGAAAATCCCGTCCGTGAAAATATCGGACGGGATTTTACATAGCTATTGAACCGCGGCGGGAAAAGTGGTAAAATAGCATTATAAAGACAGATGGAGCAATAACGGAGGAAACGATGTGTCTGAATGGAAAGAAATAGTTTCACAAGATGATATTGACCGGCTTTTTATTCTCTATGGAGGATTTCACGATTCTTGCATAGTATCTGCGAGTTATAAAAGCGGAGTATTTGTAGATGACAACAAAAGTATGCATTCTGGTAACTCTTCCAAGTATGAATTATCTGTTGTTTTTCATAGCCAGTGGACGCCTAAAATACTTGAACTATGCTTTACAGGTGTGCGTCAGCTTCATCTGACAGGATGGCAGGATAATTAGAGAGGTAAACGTATATGTTAGAAAAAATGAGTGATTTCTTCAAAGCCCGTCTTGACGGCTATGACGAGCATATGCTGAACGAGATCGAGGGAGCGGCGGCGTTTTATGCTTTTACGGCTACGGAGCTGCCGACGGGAAAGAAGTGCCGCGTCCTTGATTTGGGCTGCGGAACGGGGCTTGAATTGGAGAGGTACATATGCGTCAACCCTGACGCACGTATTACGGGTATTGATTTATCTGCGGAAATGCTTGAGAAATTAAAGACGAAATTTCCCGACAGTAATTTGAATTTGATTTGCGGTTCATATTTCGACGTTCCGTTCGGGGAGAATTGCTTTGACGCGGCTGTTTCGGTGGAATCGCTGCATCATTTTACCGCCGCCGCAAAATTGACTCTTTACAAAAAGCTTTATACATCTTTGAAACGCGGCGGATATTTTGTCCTGACAGATTATTTCGCGGAAAATGCGACGGCGGAGCGGAAGTATTTTGAAAATCTGCGCCGCTTGAAAAAAGAACAGGGTATAGACGACAACGAATTTTATCATTACGACACGCCGCTGACCGTCGATCACGAAATAAACGCGCTCAAAGACGCGGGATTTTCAAGGGTTGAGGTACTTCATAACTGGGGCGCGACGTATTGTGTAAAGGCATCCCGTCCGTGAAAATCTCGGACGGGATTTTATATAGCTATTGAACCGCGGCGGAAAAAGTGGTAAAATAGTAACGACTAAAATGTGTCGGGGACGAGACTATGAAAAAGAAAGAATTTATACGTATCGCCGGTTCATTAAACGAACGGCTTAATATCGTTCCGCTGCTGTTCGGTTCGCTGGGGCTGGAGCAGCGGCTCGACATGGAGCTTGATGCGGACGACATTGACGTGCTTATTCCTGAGATGTTTCTGAATGAAAAGTGGGACAGTATCGCCGCGTTGATGAACGACGCGGGATATACTCTTTACGATTTGCACGAGCACGCGTTTGAAAAGTCGGGACTGAGCGTCGCGTTTGCCGAGATCGAGAGCTTGCCGTCGTTTGCGGGTATAGACATAAAACAAATCCCCGTTATCGACGAAGCCGGCGTTCGGTACCGTTTGCTGGATCTGCACGGCTACTTAAAGGTGTATACGGCGTCGGCAAAGGACGGATACAGAAAGAATGTAAAGAACAAACAGGATGAGCAAAAAATAGAACTGATAAAGACCGCGCTGCGGAAACGAGACGAGGAAAAACGATAAGCGCGAATAATACCGTTTTGCCGGAGACGAGCACTGAAACGGACGAATGAATAATAATTAAGCGAGACCGTAAACGGAACGGACAAAATCTTGCCGCGAAAGGGGAGCAGACACTGAAATGATCAATATCCGATACTTAAACGATGACGATAAAAATTTCTGGTACAGCCTTGACCGCCATTTGCCGGAAACGGAGTTTCAGAACAAAGTCCGTACAAAAACCGGCTACGTGATACTGTCGGACGGCAAGCCTGTAGGACTTATGCGCTACAATCTCTTTTGGGATAACACGCCGTTCTGCACGATGCTTTTTATAGATGAAAAATACCGTAACCAAGGTCTTGGAACACGGCTTATGGAGCATTGGGAAAGCGATATGAAATCGCGCGGGTACACGCTGCTGCTCACGTCTACTCAGTCCGATGAAACGGCGCAGCATTTTTACCGTAAGCTCGGCTATACCGACTGCGGCTGTCTCTTGCAGGATCAGCAGGCGGCTGAGATTTTTTTAAGTAAAACAATCAAATAAAAGACGGCGCGCAAAGAGCGTGCCGTCTTTTATTTTTCGTTTATTATCGTGTTTGCCGCGCGAGTTATTTTGTCATCTTTTCAATACTTTCTTCGTCGATATAAAGCGATATCTCGCCGCATTTGGGGCATAACGCCGCTTTTGGATACACGGCTTTCAGGCTGATGCCTTTTTACGCAGCACGTTACCGTAGCCGCCCGAAAAAGAAAAGCCCTCCTGCATTTCGGCTCCGCATCTGACACACTTTCTCATATTTACACACTTCTTTTTAATATTTTATAAGTAGACCGCATATAATTCGCAGAGCTTGCCGCTTTTGCCGCAGAAAAGTAATCTCAATGAAGTGCCTTTCTTTAAACAACATATTTTTGCTTAAATCGTAACGCCGCCGTAAACACTCGTCCGCGTCACGCAAGGGAAAAGACCGCCGTAATGTCTCCGCTGCCGAGTGCTTCCTCCCAGCCGGTCAAGTTGTCGATATGACCTATTTTTGTATAGCTCCATGAGTTTGAGCCGTAGAACATAACGATTTGATTACTGTTGTAAAGCACGATGTCTCCGGCATTTGTCGTCATTTGAGAATCGCTTGCCGTAAGGCTTCTGCCCAACGGACCCACCTTTTCAAATCCCGAATAATCGTTCATGTTGATAGTGATCGGATTTTCTTTCATCATCGCGACAAGCTCTTCGACCGCCGCGTTATACTCGAGCGTGGCGGTAAATACCGCGTTTCCCACACGCACTTCCATTTTCGGCGTTTTTAAGTCGTTTCCGAAATCAAGTCCGAGACCTTGCACCCACTCTTCAACGCTGTCCCTCGACGCGCCGCCCGCGAACCGCTGACCGTTACGCCAGCTCGCGTCACGCGTCAATGCCTGCAATTCGAACGTTGAGCCGATACCGCTGCTGTCCGACGTGCAGAACGGGATAACGGTTTTTCCGGCGAAATCATAGCTTTCAAGGAAGGTGTATATGACCTTCGGTGCTTTGCCGTACCATATCGGATAGCCCAAGAAAACGACGTCGTACTGCTCCATGCCTTCGACCGTTCCCATAATTTCGGGACGCGCGGAATCGTCGTGCTGCTCCTTATATGCGCGCGTGCTTTGGTCATTGTAACTGTTGTTTTCCTCTCCGTAAGGCTCTTTAGGCGTGATCTCATACTCGTCCGCGCCGGTTATTTCGGTTATGTGATCCGCGATCCCCTCCGTTTTGTTCGTCCACGAGAAATACGCGACGAGCGTTTTGTTCCCCGACGGTTCGGGTCTTGTCGGGCGCGTGTCGACCTTGTTCATTTCTATCGGCGACAAAGTCGTCATATTCCATAGAAACGCCTTGATTTTCCCTCCGCTGTTCGTAACGTTGTCCGTTACATTGTCGATCATTCCGTTTTCCGGCTCGTAAATATGACAGGCGACAAGCCTTTGGCTTTCGTCATAAGAAGCTATGATAAGCTTGCCGTCGCTCGGAATGTCGGAAATGGTTATAGTCTGTTCGTCCGTGTAATAATTCGCGGCGCACGCCGACGACGAAAACATACATAACGCTATTGCCGTAAGCACAAACACAAATATTTTTTTCATTTCGATTTCCTCCCCGAATATATGCGCAGCGGTCATATCGCTTGTTTATCATACTTACATTATACCTACTGCCCTTGTATATGTCAAATACTTAATTTCTATACCATGCCCATGCCTGAAAGGCATTTTATGTACCGTGCCGCCGCTTTCGTCGTGTTACGGCGTTTTTCGACTTGACGATATTTACATATGCGTATATAATGATTCTGTGTCAGGATGATCGGACAGCGGAAGAGATAAGAGAGGAGTGACGCGCGTGAGTGAAAGAATACTTATCGTAGACGATGAAAAGGAAATAGCGGATTTAATAGAGCTGTATTTAAAAAATGAAAACTACTCGGTATCCAAATTTTATTCCGCGCACGACGCGCTCGGCGATATTTGTTCCACGGAATACGACCTTGCCGTTCTCGACGTAATGATGCCTGATATAAACGGCTTTACGCTGTGCAGAAAAATCAGGGAGAAATATAATTATCCTATCATTATGCTTACGGCGAAGAATGAGGAGACCGACAAGATCACGGGTTTGACGCTCGGCGCGGACGACTATATCACAAAACCGTTTAAGCCGCTCGAATTGGTCGCGAGGATAAAGGCGCAGCTTCGCCGATACAAGAAATACAATTCCTCATCTTCAAACGACGACGAAGCGGTAATTACACATTCGGGTCTTACGATGAACGTAAAAACGCACGAATGTTTTCTGAACGAAAAAAAGCTCGTTCTTACTCCGACGGAATTTTCGATACTCCAGATCCTTTTGGAAAATAAAGGCGGCGCGGTAAGCTCAGAGGAGCTTTTTCACAGGATATGGAAGGACGAATATTACAGCAAGAGCAATAACACGATCACCGTTCACATTCGCCATTTGAGAGAAAAAATGGACGACGCTTCGATAATAAAAACCATATGGGGAGTGGGGTATAAAATTGAAAAATAATGACAGATCGGCATACTCAAATCTGAAATCGAAAATCTACGCGCGTTTTTTCGCTCTGACTGCAGCGGCAATAGCGATAGTTTTCGTGTTGTACAGGCTGCTGTGGAAAAACCGCGGCGGCGACGTCATGCTGGATATTTTTCTCAAAATGGGAATAAGCCGCGAGACGGCGTCAAGGATTTATCAGTTGTACTTCCGCAACGCCACCGATATTATATGGATCGCGGCGGTCGCAATAGTATTTTTAATAATGCTGCGTTTTTTCCTGAATTGGTTCACCAAGTATTTTGTATCTATCAATAAAGGTATAGACGCGCTTTTGGTTGAGGACGACAACAAAATACTTCTGCCGCCGGAAATGTCGTCGACCGAGGAGACGCTCAACACGGTCAAAAATACGCTCAGACAGCGTAAACGCGCGGCAAACGAAGCGGAGCAAAGAAAAAACGATTTGATAACATATCTCGCTCACGATATCCACACTCCCTTAACGTCCGTTATAGGCTACATCAGCCTTTTAAAGGAGTCGCCCGACATGCCGAAAAATGAAGCTGCGGCGTACCTCGATATAACGCTCGACAAGTCGCTTCGGCTCGAAAAACTGATAAACGAGTTTTTTGAAATAACGAAATATAATTTGCAGGAGATATCGTTAAATAAGCGCGACACCGATATTTATTATATGCTGCTGCAATTGACGGATGAATTTTATCCGATTTTGAAAAAACACGGCAACAGTATAGAGCTTAACGCGGACGAAAGCTTATCGGGACACGTCGACGCAGAAAAGCTCGCGCGCGTATTCGGTAATATTCTGCGTAACGCCGTATCGTACAGCTATCCCGACACGGTAATCACGATCAACGCCGCAGGGAATGATGAAAACATCGTTATTTCCGTAAGCAGCACAGGCAAAACGATCCCGAAGGAAAAGCTGAAGTCGGTATTCGAAAAGTTTTTCAGAGCCGACGAATCGCGGACGACCGATACGGGCGGCGCGGGACTCGGACTTGCCATAGCGAAGGAGATCGTGACGCTGCACGGCGGCGAAATCACCGCGGAAAGCGAAAATGAAATCACGACGTTTACGGTACGCATACCCGCCTTATGAAAATATTAAGCGTATCTTAATGTTTTCTTAGGAATTTATCAATTTAATATTAAAGTATTGAGGGTCTTTGTCTGCTACAATGCAGATAAAGACTTTTTATTTTGGGGGCGTGTATGATGAAGCGTAAACATAAATTCGGCTGCACGGGTGCGGTCGTTATTGCCGTGTGTCTCGCGGCGGCAGCGATCGCGGTGATGAAACTGACAGATATAGGCGCGTTCGCCCGTATCAAAACGGAGATATCGCTGATCGTCGATCCGATAGATGAAGCGAATGTTTCATCTAAGGACGACGACTGGCAGCTGATACTTATCAACGCCGACAATCCTCTGCCCGACGATTTCAGCGTCGAGCTGACGACGCTTGCGAACGGGCATAAAATCGACAGCCGCGTTTATCCGTATTTACAGCAGATGTTTGACGATGCGCGAAGTCAGGGTATTATGCCGGCGATATCGTCGTCTTACAGGACGAGAGACGAGCAGCAGTCGGAGCTTGATCAGAAAAAAGAGGAATTTATACATCAGGGCTATTCGCCCGCCGCCGCGCTCGAGGCCGCGAAAACATGGGCGGCTTTGCCCGGCACGAGCGAGCATCAGGCGGGGCTTGCGGTGGATATCACCGGCGCGGACGCTTCGGTCCAATCGCCCGACATAGTGTGGAACTGGTTAAAATCGAACGCGCACAAGTACGGATTCATACGGCGTTACCCGCCCGACAAGGTCGGAATAACGGGTATAAACAACGAGCCTTGGCATTTCAGATATGTCGGAAAAGCCGCCGCGGAGGAAATTTACAAGCGCGGGCTTTGCCTGGAGGAATATTTGAAAATAATACGCCGAACACCCTCCGCGTCTCGGTAAACGGCTGCGGACGCTCGGCGCGGGGAATGTCCGAACGAGCTTCTGACGGACGAAAACAGGTCGGATATTTGATATAGCTCTTGAAAAAACCGTTTGGATATGATATACTGTATAATGTCATATAATAGGTTCTTTTATGCGGGGGAACGAAGCGTCCGTAAAACGCGCGCGCAGCGTATCCGCCAAAAACCTTTATTTTATCCTAAGGAGTGGATTCCCATGGCTGAAAAATACGGGACCGTGCCGCCGCGTTTCACACGCGCGTGGTGGGATTATTTCTGGTATTATTATAAATGGCGCGTGATAATCACAGCCGCCGCCGCGCTCATAGCCGCGGTGACTATCGTACAGTGCGCGAATCGTCCCAAATACGACATGACCGTTACATACGCCGGAAATATGAATTATTCCGAAAGAGAGAGCGAAACGCTTGCCAAGCTTCTCTCGGGCTATATTACGGATATCGACGGCAACGGAGAACCGTCCGTATATTTTCAGAAGCTCGTGTTTACCGGCGCGGTCGGTAACGAGGAATACGATTATTCGATGCAGACGAAGCTCGATTTAAGCTTCACCGACAGTACGTCGCGCGTCTATCTGATGGACAAGCAGGAAGCCGAGCTGTATCTCAACAGAGATTCCGTCGAGGAGGCGTTTCTGAAAACCGACGCGTACGCAAAGGGCAGCGGCGCGCAGATATTAAGCGCGCCTGACGGTACGGGATACGCCGTGAATCTTGCGGACAGCAAGCTCTTGAAGGAGAATGAAATTTACTGCGACGACCTTTATCTGCTCATACGCGCCGACGACGCTCGGGAAGAAACCTCGCAGCTTTACGAGGACTCTCTGAGTATCGCGCGTGAGCTTATCAAGTAGTCAGGGACGGTAAGGAGAATTACAGTGGCAGTAGTCAAACCCGAAATTATAACAAGTGAATACGAAATGTTTTCGCGGTACAGGAAAACGGGCGACCCGAAGCTGCGCGACGAAATTGTAGCCTCGTACATATACATCGCCGAGATCCTTTCGCGTAAATTTGTCAATCGGGGCGTGGAATATGACGACATATATCAGGTGGCGTGTCTGGGTATACTTTACGCCGTGGAACGCTTCGACCCCGACAGGGGCGTGAAATTCGCGACTTTCGCGACGCCCACGGTCATGGGCGAGATACGCAAATACTTCCGCGACAAGGGCAGCTTTATACGCATACCGCGCCGTCTTTACGAGGTTTTTTACAAAGCGGAGAAAATACGGCGTATGTCGGGCGGCATTTCGCGCGCGGAGATAGCGCGTATACTGAATATTCCCGAGAAGCTGCTTGAAAGCGTCTATGAAATGGGCGACGCGGCTTTTGTTCGGTCGCTCGAATACGAGGCCTACGCCGACGGCGAAACGGCACTTTCAAACGTTGTCGGTACGGAGGATAAAAACTATCTGATGATCGAGGACAAGGACTTTGTTTCATCGTGTATGGAACGTCTGACCGAGACCGAGCGTCAATTCGTGAAGCTTCGCTACTATGAGGAAAAAAGCCAAAAGGAAATTTCCGAGATAATGAATACGTCGCAGATGCAGATCTCGCGTATGGAAAAGAAAATACTGAAAAAATTCAGAAGTATGTATTTCAGAGACCTGTCATAAGGGAAAGGAGACAAATATGCTTACCGAAAAGAAAAAGGAATTTATAGAATTCATGATGAAATCGGACGTTCTGCGCTTCGGCGACTTTGTCACGAAGAGCGGACGCAGCACGCCGTATTTTGTAAATACCGGAAATTTCCGCACGGGCGGGCAAATCGCGACGCTGGGTAAGTTTTACGCCGCCCTTATACGCGAAAATATCGGCGCGGATTTTGATTGTATGTTCGGACCGGCGTATAAGGGAATACCTCTCGCCGCGTCGACTGCCGCCGCACTGTATAACGAATACGGCATCGACAAGCCGTACTTCTTCAACCGCAAGGAAGAAAAAGACCACGGCGAAGGCGGTTCGCTCGTCGGCTACAAGCCGAAGGACGGCGACAGAGTTATAATTATCGAGGACGTCGTCACCGCGGGTACGGCTGTGCGCGAGACAATGCCGATACTCACGTCCGCCGCCGACGTTAAAGTGACGGATATGTTTATTTCCGTTAACCGCTGCGAGTTCGGACAAAATCCCGCGAAAACGACCATTACGGAAATCATGGAGGACTTCGGAATAAATATCCATTCCGTAATAACCGTGCGCGATATTTACGAATACTTGAAGAACGACGGTTCATACGGCGGCGTGCTTCCGAAAATGGAGGATTATATGAGCCGCTACTGCGTTCTGGATTAAGGAGTGATTACCATTAAAAGATTTGCTGCAATATTTGCCGCCGTGTTAATGCTTGTCCTTCCGACAGCCGCGTCCGCGTATAACGTGGTCGATCTGCCGGAGAGCATGACGTTTTCGGAGGCTATGGGAATTTTTAACGCGGACGACATAACGCGCGTGACCGTTTCCGATACGGCTGAGGAGAAGTATATCGAGCTTGATCGGGACGGTATACGGACGTTTTTTGAAACCGCGATGAATATGACGGTCGAAAGACGTATCAACGCTACGCCGTTCCGCGGTATAGCCGTAAACGTATATACCGAATCGGACGTTAAGAGTTATTATCTTAATTCCGGCGTGCAGATAGGTCTTTACGGAAACGAAAATTACGTGTGCTATAAGCTGAACGATGAGGATACCGCACGGCTTCTTTATCTTGACAGCGATTACAAGGACGCGCAGGAAAAAGCGAACGGGGAGGAGATCCACCGTGCGGTCGGAAACGATTTCCTCAAGCTTCCGTCCGCGCCGTGGGCAAAGCCGTTTGCGAGCGAAGCTGCGGCGAAAAGTCTGCTGCCGTATGAATTTACGGATAAGTACAGCGATAATATCACCCGCGAGCAGTTCTGCGTTCTTTTGGGTAACCTGATCGCCGTGCATGAAAATTACGTCTCAATAGAAGACTATATGCGCGACACGGGCGGCGCGTATCTGAGGAATTATTTCGAGGACTGCACCGACGCGGACGACGCAGTAAATATCCTGTTCGCGCTCGGTATCGTAAACGGTCGGGACGAGACGCATTTCGACCCCGGCGGAATGATAACGCGCGAGGAAGCAGCCACGCTTTTGTGTAAGGTGGCGGAAAGATATATATGGATAGATACGGAAACGTACCTGTCTTATTCGGATGCGGACAGCGTTTCGCCGTGGGCGCGTTTTTACGTTACATGGGCGAACGAATACGGGATAATGACGGGTATTACGGATACGGAATTTGCGCCGCAGAACGGCTATACCGTTGAACAGGCGGTCGCGACGGTCGTTCGTCTTTACGATTTGATACAGTAAAAAAGAACGCGGATTTTTATCCGCGTTCTTTTGTTTGTGTTATATATATAATGTAAAAATTATTCAGCGTCTGCCGAAAAATCCGATTCTTCCTCAATAGCGTCGTATGCTGCGAGAACCTTGCTCTCAAGAATTCCGCGCATGTCGCTGTTGATGGGATGAGCGATATCTCTATACTCACCGTCGGGAGTTCTTCTGCTTGGCATAGCAACAAACAATTTGTCAGGTCCTTCGATGACCTTTACGTCATGTACAGCGAATGAGTTGTCAAACGTAACCGATGCGACCGCCTTCATTTTACTGTCGTTAGAAACCTTCTTAATTCTGATGTCTGTAATTTCCACGTCTTTCACCACCTTTCGGCAATATACTATTTGCTAAATTTATAATATAGTAAAAAATGAATTTTGTCAAGTATTTTGCACAGATTTTATTGAACAAAAACCGTCTCTTTTGTAATACTTTCTTCCAATTCGGTAAGAAATTACAAAAAAGGGTTTTCAATTTGACAATTAAGGTATATAATAATTACATTAAACAATATGAGGAGAAATAGGAAATGGATAGGTTTAAAATGTCTGATATTGACAAAAACGCGTGTATACATTTTATCGGTATAGGCGGCATAAGTATGAGCGGACTTGCACAGATAGCCATCAAGGACGGTTACTGTGTCACGGGATCGGACTGGAACAAAACCGAAATAACGGAGAAGCTCGAAAGGATGGGCGCGAATATCGTGTACGGCAAGGACGCGCTCAATAAAGACGGTATCGAGAAGGCGTCGCTTGTGGTTTACACCGCGGCGGCAAAGGACGACAATCCCGAAATGATCGCCGCGCGCGAAAGGGGAGTGAGAGTGATCGACCGCGCCGAGTTTCTGGGCGCGCTGATGAAGAATTATACTCACGCCGTCGGAGTAAGCGGAACGCACGGCAAGACCACGACGACCTCGATGATAGCGCACGCGCTTTTGGGAGCCGGACTTGATCCGACAATAAGCGTGGGGGGAGAGCTTGACCTTATAGGCGGCAATATCCGAACGGGTTCGTCCGATTATTTTGTTACGGAAGCGTGCGAGTACACAAACAGCTTTCTGAAATTTTACCCTACCATCGCTCTCATTACGAATATCGAGGAGGATCATCTCGACTTCTTTTCCGGCATTGACGAGATCATAGACAGCTTTCGCCGCTTCGCGTATCTGACGAAGGACGTGGGCTGCGTTGTCGCGATGGGCGGCGACGCGAATGTAAGGAGGACGCTTGAAGGCGCGGACGATTTAAAAATCTTTACCTACGGAATGGATCCGTCCTTCGATTATTATCCCGAGAATATCGTTTACAACGCGGGATTCCCTTCGTTCGACGTTATGAAAAAAGGGCGTAAGCTGTGCGATGTGAAGCTGAGCGTACCCGGCGAACATAATATTTTAAACACGCTCGCCGCGATCGCGGTATGCGATATTTCCGGCATAGAACCGCAGACTGCCGCGCGCGGAATAGAGACGTTCAAAGGTACGCACCGCCGCTTTGAGAGGAAGGGAACGTTAAACGGAGCGACGGTCATAGACGATTACGCGCATCATCCGACCGAAATAAAAGCGACGCTCAAATCGGTCAAGGAATTTCCACACAATAAGGTATGGTGCGTCTTTCAGCCGCACACATATTCGCGCACGCGCACGCTGTGGAACGAGTTTACCAAAGCGTTTGACGATGCTGACGAGCTTATTCTTACTCATATATATCCCGCGCGCGAGAAATTCGACGGCGTGACGAGACCTGAGGATCTTGCGGAGGACATTAAAAAACGCGGCGTAAGCGTAAGGTATATAGACGATTTCAACGACATAGCGCGCTTCCTGAAGGAAAACGTTTCCGAAAACGATATAGTATTCACTATGGGCGCGGGCGATGTTGTTAAGATAAACGAGCTGATCCTCGAATAAAAAAAGCTCCCGTTTTCGGGAGCTTTTTTTATTGTGCTTTTAATTATATACTACGATGAGTTTCGCTTCGCCCTTGGAGGAACAAACGAGTATCTTCGAACAATCCGTACCGTAGTTTTTCGCGTCCTTCAAGTCGTTTATGGTCATGGCGGTTTCGGTACCCGCCGCATATTTGCTTATCTCTTTTCTGTCGTCCTCCATGCGCAGTATCTTTGTTGACGACGTTATCGTTATTTCCTCATAATCGCTGTCGTCGAGCGTGTAGCGTCCGCTGCCGTCGTCCTCGAAACCGTTCTTTGTTACGTACAGCTTCTTATCGTCCGGCAGGACCTGACTTACGTTATACATACATGCTCTTGAATACGGCACGTTGCCGAGCGACGAGCTTGTGTATATTTCATCGTCCGACGTACCGTTTTTCTTAAAGCGGTAATCGAATTTGAAGCTCTGGTAATGATTATCCTCCGAAGGCTCGATTTCTTCTTTCCAGTTAAATATTTGACCGTCGTACTCCTCGCCGTCGAGAACGCTTGCTATATCCGAGAAACGTATGTTATTGATACGTCCCTGGATAAGATTGTCGCTGTCGTAAGCGAATTGGATAACGTCGCCGATTTTAACGTCGCTGAATTCCGAGTTGTCGTATGTCGTCCACGTCTTAGTGGAGCTTGACGAACCGGCGAAAACCGAGAAGCGCAGTACGGTCTCGTCCTTCTTTTCATTGTAGGTCTCCTCGGGGAGCGATGCGACTACCGAGAAATCGGTATCCTTCTTCACCGATGTGAGGGAACCGTCGTTTCCGTAGAGAATTATCAGTCCGGCTATTCTTGCCGAGCTGATATCATAAGCTTCGACATAATAAGGATCTCCCGACGTGAATGCGGACGACGCCGTTTTCTTCGCGTATTTGCTTTTCTGGGTGCGGTCGGAAGGAACGTATATGATGACCGTGCTTGAGTTTACGGAAAACGATGTTTTTCCGTTCTGCGAGAAGCTGTTTGACGAGAATGTATATTCGCCCGTTTCCCTGCACTGTACGATTTGTTCTTTATCGTTGTTTTCTTCTTTGATTTCGTCCGACGTAAGCGTTGTAATACTCGTGACCTCGCCGCTCTCTATCGTTATGCGGGCGGGCTGTGAATATTCCGTAATGTTGGGCAGCTTGCCGGAACCGTATATCTTGTCGGCGTCTTCCAGCTCGTTGGGCGCGTACGCCGCAGTCGAGGAAAGACGCTCTATCGCGACTTCGCTGTTTATGGTAGAGCCGTTAAGCTTTATTCTGTTTTTGAGCGGATAAGAAGCCGCCGCGGATGCGGAGGTATTAGGCGCGTATGCCGTTATGTACGACTTGCCGCCGTCGTCGTAATCGTAAAAGGCGTTCACTATGTAAGCGTAAGGCGAGACCGCAGTCTGCTCAAGCGAGCCGTATACGGCGGTGCCAAACGCGTCGAGGTAGAACGTACCCGAAATACCGACCTTTATTTCCTTGTTTTCCTTTTCGGAAATGTACGAAGCACATTTATCGCTTATGACATAATTTTCGTTGTTTATCACCATGCGCTTCTTATCGGACGACATGGACGATATCGTGCCCTTGACGGTCTTGTTTGTAACGACTACCGAATAATACGAGCCGTCAAGACTTTCCGCGTAAAGTATTACGTCGTTCGCCGCTATTGACGTTACGGGTGTAGTCGTGCCGTTCTTTGTTATTGTGTATTCATAATTTGCGCTTTGCGGGTCAAGAATCAGGTAGTTGCCCGTTACAAGCTTATCCGTGATACGATAGTCCGACGAGGACGGCGCGGCGAGCGCGACAATGGTCTTATAGTTGTTGATTTGTATCATGTCTATAATACCGTCCGAACCGCTGTCGGTAAGCGTAACGTTGCCGTATATGAAATAGTCGGACGACGGATCGAGCCACAGCTCAAGAGCTTCCTGACGGGTAAAGACGTCCTCCTCTTTTGTTACGGGGTTCGTCAGCGTCACGCTGTCGTTTGCCGAAACGCTCTTGCCGTTATAGCGTACCGTCAGATCCTTCTCCTTGAGCTTCACGGTCTTTGACCGCGCCGAGCTTTCATAATACTTGAGCGACGTGCCGGAAAGACCCTCTATATCATCGTAACTAAGCTCCGTGTATGAATTTTTTGTGGTTTCGTCGTCTATTGTCACAAGAGAGCCTTTGTCGTTTCCGCTGCGCTGAGTGTAATAAACGGTGATCGTGTTGCCGAGATATTTTGTTATATCGGTTTTGTTCTGAGTGTATTCATAGAAATCAAGTATAACCTCCGTACCGTCCGACGTCAGTATATCCATATCGTACTCGCCGAGCGAGCGCGTACATTCTTCCATGACCGTATCTGCTACGCCCACGAGCGTACCCTTGGCGGTATCCGCCTTGAGATAGTCGTGCAGCAGGGTCTTTTCCGTCTGGACCGGACCGTATGCCGCGATTTCATACATTTCCACTTCAAGCGCGTTGTAAATTATCTGCGCGATCACTCCGCGCGACGCGCCCGCCGTATATACGGCGTCCGTTATATGGTCTGTAAGACCGATAGAGGTCGCTTCGCGGATATATTTGCTCGCCCAGCTCGTGTCGGACTCAAGCTCCTGCGCGAACGGCTCGTATCCGAGCGTGCAGACGACCATTTTGAGAGCCTGCTCGTAGGTAACGGGTTCGTCGGGACCGAATATGCCGTCCCCGAATCCCGCAATTATTCCGAGATTATACGCCGTCTGTATATAATTTCTTGCCCAGTGATTTTCATCAACATCGGTAAAGTCGTATGTACTGTGAGTAAGATTGCTGTAACCGAGAGTAAACACAATAAGCTTTGTAAATTCCGCGCGCGTTATGGTGCCGTCCGGCTTAAACGTGCCGTCGGAATAACCGTCTATGACAGACAGCTTTGTGAGCGACGTGATCGCTTCTTTATATCGGTTTGAATCGTCAACGTCGCTGAACGCCGCCAGAGCGGACGGACATACAAGCGACAAAGCAAGAATTATACTCGTCAGCATTGATAAAAATCTTTTCATATATTTATCACCTTTGCCTTTCTCAAAACATAACAATACACAAATATTCTATCACTTATTTCGCCATAAGTCAACAAAGATTATTGTAAGTTTAGAACATAATTGTTTCCTAACTGTGAATAAATTTAAAAAAATACATAAATATATTGAAATATTTTCGATAAAGTGATAAAATGTAGTGCGGTTAAGCATTGAAAGACACGCAAACGAACGATATTTACGTTTATAAATTCGGAAGAGTTCGTTTTTGTTATAAAAGGAGGATATATTTTAATGAATAACGATAAAAAAAATCGTCCGCCTTTCAGAAATCCTTTGTTGATATTCCTTGTCATATCGATAGTCGCGACAATACTTCTTAATTTGATGGTATTTTCGCTTCAGTCGTCGAGCAAGCAGGAAATTTCGTACAGCGATTTTTTGACCATGCTCGACGAGGACAAGGTCGACGAGGTGATAATAAGTCAGGACAGATTTGTTATTTATGAAAAGCCGATAGAGATCAAGGAGCCGGAAGGCGAAAACGAAGCGGCGGAATCGTTTCTCAATATGTTCGGCATAAGCTCGAGCGAAGTCATCAAGCGTGCGAGAGAACAGAGCCGTAAGGTATATTACACGGGTTATATTTACGACGAGAGACTTCTTGAGCGTCTTGACGAAAAGGGGATAAAGTATTCCACGCCGATACAGAACAACAATCCCATACTCGACTTTTTCCTCACATGGATACTTCCCTTGGGAATAATCTATCTGCTGTTCTTTATTCTCACGCGTTCCATGTCGAAACGTTTCGGCGGCGGCGGGGGCATCATGGGAATAGGTCAGTCGAACGCGAAGATGTATAATGTGGAAAATTCCACAGGCGTAACGTTTAAGGACGTCGCGGGACAGGAGGAGGCGAAGGAATCTCTCGACGAAATCGTGGATTATCTTCACAATCCGGCAAAATACCGCGCGATAGGCGCGAAGCAGCCGCGCGGCGCGCTTCTTGTCGGTCCCCCGGGAACGGGCAAAACGCTGCTTGCAAAGGCTGTGGCGGGAGAGGCAAAAGTACCGTTTTTCTCGCTGTCAGGCTCGGAATTTGTCGAAATGTTCGTGGGCGTGGGAGCGTCCAGAGTGCGCGACCTGTTCAAGCAGGCGTCGGCAAAGGCTCCGTGTATAATTTTTATAGACGAGATCGACGCGATAGGTAAATCGAGAGACAGTCAGATAAGCTCCAACGACGAGCGCGAACAGACGCTCAATCAGCTTCTTAACGAAATGGACGGCTTTGATTCGTCCAAGGGACTTGTGATAATCGCGGCGACCAACCGTCCCGAAATACTCGACAAGGCACTTTTGCGCCCCGGACGGTTTGACAGACGCATTATCGTTGAAAAGCCTGATCTTAAGGGCAGAGAGGATATCCTTAAGGTCCATATAAAGAACGTCAAGACGGAGCCGGATATAAACCTGCACGACATGGCACTGGCGACGAGCGGCGCGGCGGGCGCGGATCTTGCCAATATGGTAAACGAAGCGGCATTACGCGCGGTGCGTATGGGAAGAAAAACCGTATCGCAGGAGGATTTGATGGAATCCGTCGAGGTCATAATCGCCGGCAAGGAGAAAAAGGACAGAATTTTGTCCGAAAAGGAAAAGGAGATCGTTGCCTTCCATGAGGTGGGACACGCGCTGGCGACCGCCGCGCAAAAACATACGCAGCCCGTTCACAAAATCACGATAGTGCCGAGAACAATGGGTTCGCTCGGCTATACGATGCAAATGCCCGAGGAAGAGGAACGTTACCTCATGTCAAGCGACGAGATTTTAGACCAGATAACGGTATTCCTTGCGGGACGCGCAGCGGAAGAGCTTGTGTTTAACACAAAAACGACAGGCGCGGCAAATGACATCGAACGCGCGACGCTGCTTGCGCGGAACATGATAACGCAGTACGGCATGTCCGAAAAATTCGGTATGGCTGGTCTGGAAAGCATACAGAATAAATATCTTGACGGCAGAAGCGTTTCCAACTGCTCGGAGGAAACGAAAACGGCGGTGGATAACGAGATCATACGCGTACTTAAGGAATGTTACGATAAAGCCATGCGGATACTTGTCGACAATCGTACCGCGCTTGACGAAATTGCGAAGTATCTTATCGATAAGGAAACGATCACCGGCGACAGATTCATGGAAATATACAAAAGCGTAACGGAAACAACAGGCGGGGATAATAATGATGAAGAATCAGAGCGGTAAAGCGGCCGACAACAAAACCTTCGGGATAAGGCTAAAGGAACTGAGGAGAGAAAGAGGGCTTACGCAGGCGCAGCTTGCGGAAAAGGCGCGCGTTTCGCGTTCGAGCGTCGCGAACTGGGAAAGCGGGATAAGGTTCCCCGACATAGACGCGCTCAAGCTTATCGCGACGCTTTTCAATGTTCCGACAGATTATTTGTACGGATTGAGCGATTACCGCTACCGCGTTAAAATCCCTAACTATTTCGAGCTTGATCTGACTCTTTTAAACGACGAGGGACTGAGACTTATTTCACAATACTACCAAAGCTTGCTTAAGAAATACCCGTCGAATAAAAAAAATGAGGATAAAACGCTTGACATTTCGTAAAATTTGGAGTATAATACCTAAGTCTGTAAAAGGCAGACGATCCTTGCTCATGAGAATGTCATGGGACTAAAGTCCATAAGGAGGTGCGAAAAATGGCTGAAGAAATCATGAACAGCTATGAAACAATTTTTATCATTGACGCAACGCTTGACGAGGAACAAGTGACCGCTCTCAAGGATAAGTTCGTGGGACTTATCGAGAAGAACGGGGAGCTTGAATCCGTAGACGAGTGGGGTAAGAGAAGACTTGCCTATGAAATAAATGATAGAACAGAGGGTTTCTACTATCTTGTAAACTTCAAGGCTCAGAGCGAATTTCCGAAGGAGCTTGAGAGACAGTACAAGATAACGGAAGGCGTCCTCAGAACTATCGTTATCAGAAAAGACGAAGAATAGTCTTTGAGAAAGCGGTGCAAGTATGAATAAGGTTATTTTAATGGGACGTCTTACCCGTGACGTCGAAATGCGTCAAACGCCGAACGGTGTTTCGCTCGCGAGATTTTCGATCGCGGTGAACAGACGGTTTGCCGGCAGAGACGCCCAGCAGCAGGCTGATTTTATCAACTGTGTGGCGTGGCGTCAGACGGGCGAATTTATCGCGAGATATTTCCGCAAGGGAAGCATGATCGCGGTAGTCGGCAGTATTCAATCGAGAAGCTGGGACGGTCAGGACGGCAAAAGACAGTACGCAACGGAAGTCAGCGTTGAGGAAGCCTACTTTACCGGCTCAAAATCCGAAACGGGAACTCAGAATTCCGGCGGATATCAAAATCAGGGCTTCGGCGCGCAGCAGGGCGGTTTTAACGCTCCGCAGCAGGAAAGCGAGCCTGATTTCAGCGATGATTTTGATATGGACGGTTTCGCTGACCTTGACGGCAGCGAAGACGATCTGCCGTTCTGATTTATGATGAAAATTGTAATAGGAGGAAAAAAGAACAATGGCTGAAAGAAATGACAGACCGCAGAGAACAAGAAGACCCAAGAAAAAGGTTTGTATGTTCTGCGTGGATAAGATCGAGCATATTGATTACAAGGACACGGCTAAGCTCAGAAGATATGTCACGGAAAGAGGTAAGATAGTACCCAGACGTATCAGCGGTAACTGTGCCAAGCATCAAAGACAGCTTACAACGGCTATAAAGCGCGCGAGAATAATCGCCCTTCTGCCGTTCGTTGCAGAATAATAAAATGCAAAAAACAAAAGCTCCCGAAAACGGGAGCTTTTTTTGCGTGCGTTTTTATTTGGAGAGAGGTATTTTGACGGTAAATTCGGTAAATTCGTTTTTCTTTGAAGAAACGCGTATACTGCCGCCGCATGTTGTTGTGATAGCACGCGCTATCGCCAGCCCAAGCCCGTAACCGCCGCTTTCTCTCGAACGGGATCTGTCCTCGCGGTAAAACCTTTCGAAGATTTGTTTCTGCGCGTCCTCGGCGATACCTTCGCCGGTGTTTCGGATAACGAATGACGCGTCGGATGAATCGCGCGCGAGCGTGATTTTTATATCGCCGTCCTTCGGCGTGTATTTAACGGCGTTGTCAAGCAATATCATTACGAGCTGCTTCAGCTGCTCGTTTGAGCCTTTAACATACAAATCGGGGGTTATGTCATACGACATATTTATATTCTTTTCAAATATTACCGCTTCCATAAGCAATATAACGCTTTCCGCCGCTTCGGAAAACGATACGCGGCTTAACATCACGCCCGCTTCGCTGCCGTGGTCAAGTTTCGCGAGGTAGAGCAGGTCGTTTGTGAGCTTCGTCATACGCTCCGTTTCGTCCTTGACATAGCCGAGCCATTTGCGCTCCTCCGCGTCCGTATCATCGCGCGAGAGCAGCACGTCCACATTTGTGTTTATCGTCGTGAGCGGGGTTTTTAATTCGTGCGACGCGTCGGCGATAAACTGCTTTTGACGGTTGTACGATTCCTCGACGGGTCGTATCGAGCCGTTCGCGAAGTACAGACTTATCAGGAACGCCACGCTGAGCGCGGCTATGCCGACTATGAGCAGCGCGATTATCAAATTTCGCAAAAACGCGCGTTCCGATGAGATCTCGAGAAACGTGATCGAGTATCCCTCCGGCGTTTTTTCCGCTCTGTATTCCCATATTTCATTGTTCAGTTCGCGGACCGTCCCGGAGAGCTTCGCGCCCTCGGTGTACTTATCTATCACGTCGGAAATGATATCCTTATAAAATTCGCTTTCTATCGAAAAAATAGAATTCAAAGTCAGAATATTTCCATCCTCGTCCGTACGCAGCGAAAAAGCCGGCGAAAAATTACGCCGTTTATCGGGATTGCTGTTTATCGGCAGCGGCTTATCCCCGCGTCCCGCCGCGTTATCAGGCTTATCGAATTCAGGACCGCGCACCATTTGCAGACCGTGCTCGAGCTGGGAATTTATGCCGTTACGGACATTACTGTACGTCATCGCAAAGATGACGGAAAAGCTGCCGAGTATGAGCGCGGCGATTATCAGCGTATTTACAACGAGAAGCTTGTTTCTCAGCCGTTTAAACATATCTGCGTCCTCCTTTTATCCGCGTGTGAGCGTGTAACCCACGCCGCGCACGGTGTTTATTGAAGCCTTTGAGTGTACGAAAGCGAGTTTTTTTCGCAGAAACGAAATGTATACCTCTACATGGTTGGCTTCGGCTTCACTTTCAAAGCCCCACAATTTTTCTATGATCTGCTCCTTTGAGCATACCATTTCTTTATGCAGCATAAGATATTCCAAAAGCTCGCATTCCTTCAAAGTGAGATTGATTTCATTTTTCTCCGAACTTAGCCACAGCGTCGACGTATTGAGCGTAATATCGGCGAACGACAGCGTACCCGCCGACGATACTATCTCTCCGCGCCGTCTGCCCAGAGCGCGTATGCGGGCGAGAAGCTCGTCCGTGTTGAAGGGCTTGGCGAGATAGTCGTCCGCGCCGCTGTCAAGTCCCAGCACCTTGTCCGATACTTCGCTCTTTGCCGTAAGCAGGATCACAGGCGTGTCAAAGCCCTTGTCGCGCAGCGTTTTTAAAATCGTTATTCCGTCGATTTTCGGCAGCATTATATCAAGTACGATCACGTCGTAAATTCCGCTCAGAGCGTCGTCCAATCCCGTTTCGCCGTCGTTTGCCACGTCAGCCGTATAATTGTTTTTTTTCAGTATGTGAGAAAGTGCTTCCGCAAGATGTATTTCGTCCTCGACAACAAGTATTCTCATATCGTCACACCCCTTAATCAACAAAACGTCTCCGTATAATAATCGCTTTAGAAATATCTCCTGTTATTATAGTACCATATATTTCTTAAAAACGCCTTAAAAATTCAGATATTTATATAAAATTTACAGCGAAAAACGGCTGCCCGAAGGCAGCCGTTTTTGTGTTCATACGAACAATTTATGGAGATACACGAAAAATGTTAGTTTTTCTCGTTGATCTTAGCCTGCGCCGCCGCAAGTCTCGCAATCGGAACTCTGAACGGTGAGCAGGACACATAGTCAAGCCCTATCTTGTGGCAGAATTCAACCGACGAGGGATCGCCGCCGTGCTCGCCGCAGATACCTACGTGAAGCTTGTTATTAACAGGCTTGCCGAGCTTGATAGCCATTTCCATAAGCTTGCCTACGCCAGTCTGGTCGAGCTTCGCGAACGGATCGTTCTCGAATATCTTCGCGTCGTAGTAAGCGTCGAGGAACTTGCCCGCGTCGTCACGCGAGAAGCCGAACGTCATCTGTGTGAGGTCGTTTGTACCGAAGCAGAAGAAATCGGCTTCGGTCGCGATCTCGTCAGCCGTAAGAGCGGCTCTCGGGATCTCTATCATCGTACCTACCTCATATTTGAGATTCGCGCCCGCAGCCGCGATCTCAGCGTCGGCCGTCTCAACGACGATCTTCTTAACGTACTTCAATTCCTTGACCTCGCATACGAGCGGGATCATTATCTCGGGAACTATCGTCCAGTCGGGGTGCGCCTTCTGTACGTTTATCGCCGCGCGGATAACAGCCTTTGTCTGCATCTTCGCGATTTCGGGATACGTTACGTCAAGACGGCATCCTCTGTGACCCATCATCGGGTTAGCTTCGTGGAGACCCGCGATAAGGTCCTTGATAGTCTGAACGCTCTTGCCCTGCGACTTAGCGAGGATCTCAATATCGGATTCCTCCGTCGGAACGAACTCGTGAAGCGGCGGGTCGAGGAAACGGATAGTTACGGGGTTACCCTCAAGAGCTTCGTAGAGCTTTTCGAAATCGCCCTGCTGCATCGGGAGGATCTTATTAAGCGCGGCTTCTCTTTCTTCAACCGTGTCCGCGCAAATCATCTCTCTGAACGCGTCGATTCTGTTGCCCTCGAAGAACATGTGCTCTGTACGGCAAAGACCGATACCCTCCGCGCCAAGCTCTCTCGCTTTCTTTGCGTCAGCCGGAGTGTCGGCGTTCGTGCGTACCTTCATTGTTCTGAACTTGTCCGCCCAGCTCATGATCCTGCCGAACTCGCCCGCGATCGAAGCGTCGACCGTCGGGATGATTCCGTCGTAAATATTACCTGTCGAACCGTCGAGAGACAGAGTATCGCCCTCGTGATATTCCTTGCCGTTAAGCGTAAACTTCTTGTTTGCTTCGTCCATGGCGATGTCGCCGCAGCCCGATACGCAGCACGTACCCATACCGCGTGCAACAACGGCAGCATGAGACGTCATACCGCCGCGAACGGTCAGTATACCCTGAGCAGCCTTCATGCCTTCGATGTCCTCAGGCGATGTTTCGAGACGAACGAGTACGACCTTTTCACCTCTCGAAGCCCACTCCTTAGCGTCGTCGGCGGTAAATACTATCTTACCTGCCGCCGCGCCCGGCGACGCGCCCAAAGCCTTGCCCATAGGAGTCGCAGCCTTCAAAGCGGCAGCGTCAAACTGCGGGTGAAGCAGCGTGTCGAGGTTGCGCGGGTCGATCATAGCGACCGCTTCTTCCTCTGTTCTCATGCCCTCGTCAACGAGGTCGCATGCGATCTTGAGTGCGGCCTGAGCCGTTCTCTTACCGTTTCTTGTCTGAAGCATATAGAGCTTGCCGTGCTCGACGGTGAACTCCATATCCTGCATATCTCTGTAATGATCCTCAAGCGTCTTGCAGACTGTCTTAAACTGCGAGAACGCTTCGGGGAACTTCTGCTCCATCTCGGCGATAGGCATCGGCGTACGTACGCCCGCAACAACGTCCTCGCCCTGAGCGTTTGTCAAAAACTCGCCCATGAGGTGCTTTTCGCCCGTAGCCGGATCGCGCGTGAACGCAACGCCCGTACCGCAGTCGTCGCCCATGTTGCCGAACGCCATCATCTGAACGTTTACGGCAGTACCCCATGAATAGGGGATATCGTTGTCGCGTCTGTAAACGTTCGCTCTGGGATTGTCCCATGAACGGAATACAGCCTTGATAGCACCCATAAGCTGTTCCTTCGGGTCTGTCGGGAAGTCCTCGCCGAGAACCTTCTTGTATTCGGCTTTGAACTGCGAAGCAAGCTCTTTAAGGTCGTCGGCAGTAAGCTCAACGTCCTGCTTAACGCCCTTCTCAGCCTTCATCTTGTCGATAAGCTCTTCAAAATACTTCTTGCCGACCTCCATAACAACGTCGCTGTACATCTGGATAAATCTTCTGTAACAGTCCCAAGCCCAGCGGGGATTCTGCGAAGCCTTAGCCATGTAATCGACAACAGTTTCGTTGATACCGAGGTTCAAAATCGTGTCCATCATGCCCGGCATCGACGCTCTCGCGCCGCTGCGGACGGAAACGAGCAGCGGATTTTCGGGGTCGCCGAACTTTTTGCCCGTGATTTCCTCCATTTTAACGATATACTCGTTGATCTGAGACTGGATCTCGTCGTTTATTTGTCTGTCGTCCTCATAATACTGAGTACAAGCTTCCGTCGAGATTGTGAATCCCTGCGGAACGGGCAGTCCGAGATTTGTCATTTCGGCGAGGTTCGCACCCTTACCGCCGAGAAGCTCTCTCATGTTTGCGTTACCCTCCGTAAAAAGGTATACGTATTTTTTAGCCATTAAAATATCCTCCTAAGTCGTTCCTTGAATTACGCGAGCTCCGCGAAATACTTGATTGTTCTAACCATCTGTGATGTATATGAATTTTCGTTGTCGTACCACGAAACAACCTGAACCTCGTAAAGACCGTTGCCGAGGTCTATAACCATTGTCTGAGTAGCGTCAAAGAGCGAACCGTATCTCATGCCGATTACGTCAGATGAAACGATCGGGTCGGTGTTGTAGCCGAACGACTCCGATGAAGCAGCCTTCATTGCGGCGTTGATGCCGTCGACGGTTACGTTGTCACCCTTTACGACAGCCGTAAGTATTGTTGTAGAACCGGTCGGTACGGGAACTCTCTGCGCCGAACCGATGAGCTTGCCGTTAAGCTCGGGGATAACGAGACCGATCGCCTTTGCCGCGCCCGTTGAGTTGGGAACGATGTTAGCCGCGCCGGCTCTCGCTCTTCTCATGTCGCCCTTTCTGTGAGGACCGTCAAGGATCATCTGGTCGCCCGTGTAAGCGTGGATCGTCGACATGATACCCGACTGAATGGGAGCGTACTTATTGAGCGCGTCAGCCATCGGAGCAAGACAGTTTGTCGTACAAGATGCAGCAGAAATGATCGTGTCGTCCTTCGTAAGAGTTTTTTCGTTAACCGAATATACGATCGTCGGGAGGTCGTTACCCGCGGGAGCGGAAATTACGACCTTCTTCGCGCCGGCGTCGATATGAGCCTGCGACTTAGCCTTCGACGTATAGAAACCTGTACATTCGAGAACAACGTCAACGCCAAGCTCTCCCCAGGGAAGATTCGCAGCGTCCTTTTCCTCGTAAATCTTCAATACCTTGCCGTCTACCGTGAGCGTGCGTGCATCGTTATCAGCTTCAACCGTGTGAAGGTTTGCGCCGATCGCGCCGCAATAGCCGCCCTGAGCGGTATCGTACTTTAAAAGATTAGCAAGCATCGAGGGATCCGTAAGGTCGTTTATGGCAACAACCTCGTAACCCTCCGCGCCAAACATCTGTCTGAACGCAAGACGTCCTATACGTCCGAATCCGTTAATCGCAACTTTAACTGCCATTTTTAAATTCCTCCTAAAAAAATATATTTTCTTGTGGGTACATTTGTACCCATTCAGTTATATTTTACCTCAAAATTCAAAAATATACAAGAGTATTTGTTAAATTTGTATCATATTCTTCCTTTTGCACAAAAACAGGCGCGTTTGTTTGTTCGATATATATCATTTTTATCCGTTTGTGCGATTTTCGCCGCAAAATCCCGTGAAAAATATGTACGGCGCGCCGAAAATCACCCCTGATTTCAACGGTGTTTTCGCCGAAAAAGAAAAACGGTCGGTATATGCTTACCGACCGTTTTCATGACCGTGATTTATTTTATTTCGTTATGGAATTCCTGAAGCGGTTTAACTCCCGAATCTCCCTTCTGAATTGCTCTTATTCCCGCAACGGACGCTTTCGCCGCCGCGAGCGTCGTCATGTACGGAATTCTTCCCTTGATAACGCCCTTTCTGATGTAGCTGTCGTCAGCCGCGCCCTTTTTGTCGGTCGGGGTGTTGATAACCATTGTTACTTCGCCGTTCGTGATTATATCGAGAACGTTCGGTCTGCCCTCGCCGAGCTTCGCGACAGCCTTGGCGGGTATGCCGTGCGCGTTGATAAAGTCCGCGCTGCCCTTTGTCGCGACTATCTCAAAGCCCAAGTCGTGGAAGCCCTGCGCGACCTCTATCATTTCCTCCTTGTCGCGGTCGTTCACGCTGATGAGCACCTTGCCCGAAACGGGAAGTCTCGTCTGCGTAGCCTCCTGCGACTTGCCGAACGCTTCGCCGAAGTCCGCAGCCATGCCGAGAACCTCGCCCGTCGAGCGCATTTCGGGACCTAAAATCGGGTCGACCTCCTGGAACATATTGAACGGGAACACCGCTTCCTTAACGCCGTAGTGCGGGATTTTCTTCTCCTTCAAATTCGCCACCGGCGACGGTCTGCCGGTTATCGGCGACGTGATTATATCCGTCGCGAGCGGCACCATTCTGATGTTGCATACCTTCGATACGAGCGGCACGGTTCTTGACGCGCGCGGATTCGCTTCGAGCACGTAAACTTTGCCGTCCTCGATCGCGTACTGCATATTCATAAGTCCGCGAACGTTCATTTCGCGCGCTATTTTGCGCGTATATTCCTTGATCGTCTCGACGTTTTCAGCCGGAATGTGCATAGACGGCAAAATACAAGCCGAGTCGCCCGAGTGTATTCCGGCAAGCTCGATATGCTCCATAACAGCCGGAACGAACACGTTCTCGCCGTCCGAAATAGCGTCCGCTTCGCACTCCGTAGCGTGATTTAAGAAGCGGTCGATAAGAATGGGTCTGTCGGGCGTAACGCCGACGGCGGCGTTCATGTAGACTTTAAGGCTCTCCGCGTCGTGAACTACCTCCATGCCGCGGCCGCCCAAAACATACGACGGGCGAACCATTACGGGATAGCCTATCTTCTCCGCGATTTCAAGAGCTTCCTCAACGTCGACAGCCATGCCGGATTCGGGCATGGGGATATCGAGCTTGTCCATCATCGCGCGGAACAAATCTCTGTCCTCAGCCAAATCTATCGTTTCCGGCGTCGTTCCGAGTATGTTTACGCCGTTTTTCTTTAATTCCGCCGCCAGGTTGAGCGGGGTCTGACCGCCGAACTGTGCGATTACGCCGAGCGGCTTTTCCTTTTCGTGTATGCTTAAAACGTCCTCCAATGTCAGCGGCTCGAAATAAAGCTTATCGGACGTGTCGTAGTCCGTGGAAACGGTCTCGGGGTTGCAGTTTACGATTATCGTTTCAAAGCCGAGCTGCTTCAACGCCTTAGCCGCGTGAACGCAGCAGTAGTCGAACTCGATACCCTGTCCTATTCTGTTCGGACCGCCGCCCAATATCATGATCTTCGGCTTATCCGAAGCCTTGCTCTCGTCCTTCATGTTGTACGACGAATAGTAGTAAGCCGCGTCCTTCGTGCCGCTTACGTGAACGCCCTCCCACGCTTCGGTAATACCCGCCGCGATACGCGCGTTTCTGATTTCCTCCTCGGTAACGTCCAAAAGTCCGCTCAGATATCTGTCGGAGAAGCCGTCCTTTTTCGCCTGTTCGAGCACGTCCGTCGGCGGGACGCTGCCCTTATACGCTTTTAATGCTTCCTCCTCCTCGACAAGCTCCTTCATCTGCTCGATAAAGTAGTGCTTTATCTTTGTCAAATCCCATAATTCCTCGACAGTCGCGCCTTTTCTCAATGCTTCGTACATGATGAACTGTCTTTCGCTCGACGGGGTCACGAGCATTTTCAACAGCTCGTCCTTCGATTTCTCAGCGAAATCCTTCGCACCGCCCAAGCCGTAGCGTCCTATTTCAAGACTTCTGATAGCCTTCTGGAACGCCTCCTTGTACGTCTTTCCGATACTCATTACCTCGCCGACCGCGCGCATCTGCGTGCCGAGCTTGTCCTGCGCGCCCTTGAATTTCTCAAACGCCCAGCGCGCGAACTTGATAACAACGTAGTCGCCGTCGGGATAGTATTTGTCGAGCGTACCGTACTTGCCGCATTCTATATCGGACAAGTCAAGTCCCGCCGCGAGCATAGCCGAAACGAGCGCGATAGGGAAGCCCGTCGCCTTAGACGCAAGTGCCGACGAGCGCGAGGTACGCGGATTGATTTCGATCACTATAACGCGTCCGTCCTCGGGATTTCTCGCGAACTGTACGTTCGTGCCGCCGATGACCTCTATCGCTTCAACGATTTTATACGCCTGTCTCTGCAATTCCTTCTGCACGTCCTCGGGGATCGTGAGCATCGGAGCGGAGCAGAACGAGTCGCCCGTATGAACGCCCAATGGGTCGATATTCTCGATAAAGCAGACCGTTATCATATTGTTTTTGGAGTCTCTTACGACTTCAAGCTCCAGCTCCTCCCAGCCGAGAACCGATTCCTCGACGAGGACCTGTCCGACAAGGCTCGCCTGCAAGCCGCGCTCGCATACGACCTTTAATTCCTCGGTGTTGTAAACAAGGCCGCCGCCCGCGCCGCCCATGGTGTACGCGGGACGCAGCACTACGGGGTAGCCGAGCTTGTCCGCTATGGCGAGAGCTTCGTCGACGGAGTACGCGACCTCGCTGCGCGCCATCTCTATTCCGAGACTTTTCATTGTTTTCTTAAACTCTATTCTGTCCTCGCCGCGGTCGATGGCGTCGACCTGCACGCCTATGACCTTAACGCCGTACTTATCCAAAACGCCGGCGTTGGCAAGCTCCGAGCAAAGATTCAAGCCCGACTGACCGCCCAAATTCGGCAGAAGCGCGTCGGGACGTTCCTTTTCGATGATTTGAGTAAGCCTTTCGAGATTGAGCGGCTCGATGTATGTAACGTCAGCCGTTTCGGGGTCGGTCATGATAGTCGCGGGGTTAGAGTTTACGAGCACTATCTCGTACCCGAGCTTACGAAGTGCTTTGCACGCCTGCGTGCCGGAGTAGTCAAACTCGCACGCCTGACCGATAATAATAGGACCCGAGCCGATTATCAGGACCTTGTGTATATCGTCTCTTTTTTTCATAAAAAAATCTTTCCTTTCAAGTCGAAAATTTGATTCCTACATTATATTATTCCTTATATTTCAATGTTTGTCAATAGTTTATTTTCATAAAAAATGCGGCTGCTGTAAAATTACAAGCTTTTTTGTAAAACAGACTTAGTTAAAATATAGAAAAATTGTAATATTTGTTACCAAAATGAAATTGAATTTTACGTAAGTTTATGCTATACTGTATATACTTAAAAAAATTTATATGTTTTAAGGAGGATTTTAAAATGAATGATTTACAATCGACGGGCCTGAGCCAAGACGCTTTGGGCGGATTGGCTGTGGGAGGAGTTTTCGGCGTGATTGCCACGATCACATTAGTGCTTTATGTGATTAGGATCATCGCTTATTGGAAAATATTCAAGAAGATGGGAGAACCCGGTTGGAAGAGTATCATTCCGATTTACAGTGATTACATCATGTACAAGAAAACATGGAAGCCGATGTGGTTCTGGATCACTCTTGCCGTATCGTTTGTTTTGTGCCTTGCGTCACAAGCGATGGGTACGCCCGACGCTCCCGTTGCCACGGGCGGTATGTTGGTATTTGCGACAATAGTTACGGCGGTATTCACGATCGTGGCGATCGTTCTCAGCGTTATCGCATTACACAAAATATCAAAGTCGTTCGGTCACGGCGCAGGATTTACCGTAGGTCTTATATTCCTGTCGTTGATATTTGTACTTGTTCTCGCGTTCGGCAGCTCGCAGTATGTGGGTCCGAACGGCGGTACCGGCGTAAAAGCACAGGATTGATAATCAAAAATAAGACGGGATATATTTCCGTCTTATTTTTATGCCCTTTTTACGCGTTTTAAAAACAATTCCCATTTTTCTTTGTTTTCCATATTATATAATACAGAAGTTTTGGAAAGGAATGATAATTTATGGAATATAACAGAGAAGCGGCGGTTGCTTACGCGAAACGGTGGGCATACGGCAGGAACCCGATGTATTATGATTTTTCCGACATAGGCGGCGACTGTACGAACTTCGCGTCACAATGCCTTTACGCCGGAAGCGGCGTCATGAACTATACCCCGATTTACGGCTGGTACTATATTTCGGCTACCGACCGCGCGCCGGCGTGGACGGGCGTAGACGAGCTTTATCGTTTTCTGACAACAAACCGCGGCGCGGGACCGCGCGCGATAGTGACGGATCTGTCGCAAATACGCGACGGAGATATAATCCAGCTTCAGTTTTCGCCGAAGGATCGTTTCGACCATTCGCCCGTAGTCGTGGACGCGGGAAACGGTACGCCGCAGACGATACTTCTCGCCGCACATTCGTATGATTCGGACTGCCGTCCGCTCTCATCATACGCTTACGGAAAGCTTCGCCCGCTTCACATAACAAACGTGGGCGAATGATCGCGGCATGTTAAAACGTGAAAATCGGTATCGGAAATTCTTTTGGATCCGCGCCGTCTTCGTTTGGCGATGTGTTTTTGCCGTCGGAGACGGCGCGGTTTTGCGCGTTAAAGACAGGAACATTTTGCCCGCCGATTTATTTGACGTTTTACCGTCTTGCAATTATGCGAATATTATAGTATAATTGAAAAAAATAAAACGTATGGGAGAAGAACGGACAATGAAGTTTGAACATACCGAAGTTTACGGATTTAAAAACGCCTTAAGGGGTATGAGGAATCCGCTTGAATCATGGGCGAAAAACGATACCGAGGAGGAAAACGGGCGCGTTGTGATAGGCGAAAACGATTTGCGGCTTGCCGGACGGCTGATACTATCGGGCAGCGAGCACCGCAAATTTATGCGCCAGATCTTCGTGTCGGTGGACATAACGGCTCCGCTGTACTGGTGGAAGGAATTTGACACGTACAAGGTCGGTACCGTCGCGAACAGCACGTCCACGATGCATAAAATAGCGTCTGCGCCGATAACGCGGGAATGTTTCGAAATTGACGATTACGCCCCGAATCTCGATTACGACGGCAAAAAACTCGGGGACGTCATGGATAAGCATATTGAATTTTTGGAGAGAATGCGCGTCAAGTATCTCGAAACAAAGGACAAGGCGTATTGGAAGGAGCTTATACGCTGGCTGCCGTCGTCGTGGCTTCAGACGAGGACGGTCACGATGTCGTACGAAAACCTTCTTGCGATGTGCTCGAAGGGACAGCGGCGTTTCCATAAGCTCACGGAATGGTCAGCGGCGTTCATCGGCTGGGCGAGAACTCTGCCGTACGCGCAGGAGCTGATTTTTATCGACGAAACGGTACAATAAATAATTTACTATTGACAAAACGCGCGTCTGTTTAGTATAATAGCAAATAGATTAGATGAGTTTAGAACAGAGTGTATTAAATACGTTAATTATGCCCTCATAGCTTTATCTGTCTGTGAGGGCTTCTGTTTTGGCTTAATTAAAGAAAGGATTTGATGAAATGAATTTGAAAAAGGTATTGGCAATCGGTACCGCCGCACTCATGTGCGCGGCGGCTGTTTCGGGCTGCGGACAGACAAACGGAGGAACGGACGCGGACTCCGGCAAAACGTATAAGATAGGCGTTTTGCAGTACGCGGATCACCCTTCGCTCGATAACTGCCGCGAGGGCTTCAAGCAGGGACTTGACGAAGAGGGCATAGCTTACGATTTGACGGCGCAGAGCGCGAAAGCGGACGACGCTACGAACACGCAGATCGCACAGCAGTTTGTATCACAGGGAATGGATCTCGTATGCGGTATCGCCACGCCGTCGGCGCAGGCTTGCTATAACGCGGCTTACGAGGCGGGTATACCCGTAATATTCAACGCCGTTTCCGACCCTGTCGCGGCGAAGCTTGCGGAAAGCGCGGATCAGGCGATGGACGGTATCACCGGCGTAAGCGATATGCTGCCGGTGGACGAGCAGCTTAAGCTTATAAGAGAAATGCTTCCCGACGCAAAGAAGATAGGTATTCTTTATACGACGAGCGAAGCAAACTCCGTTTCGACAATAGAGGGCTACAAGGAAAAGGTCGGCGAGTACGGCTTTGAGCTTGTAGAAAAGGGTATCACAAACGCCGCGGAGATCCCGCAGGCGGTAGACCTGCTTGTGACGGAGGTAGACTGCATATCCAACATGACGGACAATACGGTCGTTGCAAATCTCCCCGTACTCCTCGAAAAGGCTAACGCGCAGAATATCCCCGTATTCGGAAGCGAGGAGGAGCAGGTAGGCAACGGATGTATCGCATCGGCGGGTATAGACTATATCGACCTCGGTAAAAAAGCGGGCGTTATGGCGGCGAGAGTGCTGAAGGGAGAGGATATAAAGACTATTCCTTACGAGACGCTCACCGAAAGCAAAATCACGATAAACACCGACGCGGCAGCCGCAATCGGAATCACGATACCGCAGTCGATAATCGACAGAGCGGAGGTTAAAAACGCTCCGTCAGAGTCATGATCGAAGGACTTATAATAGGCATACTCGAGCAGGGGCTTATATACGGCATTATGGCTATGGGCGTTTATATCACCTATACCATACTTGATTTTCCCGATTTGTCGGTCGACGGCACGTTTCCGCTCGGTATCGCGGTCTGCTTTGTTATGGTGAATCACGGTTTGAGTCCGTGGCTCGCGCTCATCGCCGCGTTTGCGGCGGGGTGCGCGGCGGGTATGTTCACGGGTCTGTTTAACGTAAAGCTCAAAATAAGAAATCTTTTATGCGGTATCCTGACGATGACCGCGCTCTATTCCGTCAATTACGGAATAGTGGGGAAGGCTTCGGATTTTTTGAGTATGGATACGACCACGATTTTCTCTCAGACGGAATTTCTCTTCGGAAACGGTCATATGGCGATGTATTCGAAGCTTGCCGTCATACTCGTGATAACGCTCGCGGCGAAATTCGCTCTCGACTGGTATATGCGTACAAAATCCGGCTTTTTGCTCAGGAGCGTCGGCGATAACGAAGGTCTTGTCGTTACGCTGGCGAAAAATCCCGGAACGATAAAAATAATCGGTCTGGCGATTGCAAACGGACTTGTTTCGCTCGCGGGAGCGGTATATTGTCAGTACGGCAGAGCGTTTAACGTCGGCAGCGGCACGGGAACGGTAGTCATGGGACTTGCCGCCGTCATAATCGGTACGACCGTGTTCCGAAAAGTAAAATTCATGAGGATAACAACGGGCGTACTGCTCGGCATGGTCGTTTACAAGGCGTGCATTTCCGTCGCGCTCGCGGCGGGACTTCCGGCTCAGAACACCAATTTGATGATAACTCTGCTGTTCATCGCGACGCTCGTTATCAACGAATTTGTACTTAAAAAAAGGAAGGCTGGTGTGTCGAAAAATGCTTGAGCTTTCTGATATTCATAAAACGTTTAACCGCGGCACGATCGACGAAAAGGTACTTTTTTCGGGCTTCAATCTGACGATAGAGGACGGAGAATTTGTCGGCGTGATAGGCTCGAACGGTTCGGGAAAGACGACTATGCTTAACATCATATCCGGCGACGTCGCGGCGGACTCCGGCTCGGTCATCCTTGACGGAGTAAAAATGAATGGTATGAAAAACTTCAAACGTGCAAAAAAAATAGGCAGAGTTTTTCAGAATCCGTCCATGGGTACGTGTCCCTCCATGACGATATGGGAGAATATGTCGATCGCCGACAACAAGGGCAAAACATACGATTTGTCTTTCGGTCTGAACAGACAGCGAAAGGATTTCTACCGTTCCCAGCTTGAACTTTTGGGACTTGGACTGGAAAACAGACTTTCCGCTCCGGCAGGCTCGCTTTCGGGAGGACAGCGTCAGGCACTCGCGCTCATAATGGCGACAATGATACGTCCCGACCTTCTTTTACTTGACGAGCATACCGCCGCGCTCGACCCGAAATCGTCGGACACGGTTATGATGCTCACGGAAAAAATCGTGCGTGAGAAAAATATTACGACGCTTATGGTAACGCATAACCTTCGCCACGCCGTGGAGTACGGCACCCGCGCCGTGATGATGCACGAAGGCGGCATTATAATGGACGTAAGCGGTGAGGAAAAGAAAAACAAATCAATATCGGATTATTTAAAGGTGTTCAATGAAATAAGCATCGAATGTGGAAATTAAATTTCATAAAAAACAGCGTTCCGTATGGACGCTGTTTTTCTATTCTTTAATATGTTCAATTATATCCGCGACCTCGCAGTCGAGCGCGAAGCACAGCGCGTCAAGCGTTTTTGTGCTTATCGCTTCACCGTGCTTCATTCGGTGAAGAGTATTCGCAGAAAACCCTTCTTTGAAAATCATATGATATTCGGTCAGACCTTTTTTCAATAATGTATCGTAAAACGGCTTGTAACTTATCATTTCTATCACCAAATATATTTTATCATACTCAAATTCTTGACAATACTCAATATATTGAGTATAATATAATTGTTGATAATTTATACGGGAGGAATAGAAAATGAAGAAAAAAATTTTTATTGCATGGATAATTTTAATAAGTCTGATTATATGTCCCGCTATATGTTTTGCCGGAACTGACGATTATCCGGCAAAATATAAAAACGCAGCACAGGATGCTCTTGTAGACGAATGGAATTTTTTCAACAGAGAATGTACGTCGTTTGTTGCGTGGAGACTGAACAGCCGAAATAAAGTCGGTTTTACAAATCAATACAAGGGTGCGAGCAAATGGGGAAACGCGAAAACATGGGGTACGGTAGCGAAAAGTCTCGGTATCACGGTAAACACAACTCCGGCTGTCGGTGCCGTTGCTTGGTGGGATACGGGAACATACGGTCATGTGGCGTGGGTGGAAGCGGTAAACGGGAGCAATGTAACCATTGAAGAATATAACTGGTCAAAGGTCGGCGGATACAGCGAAAGAACAATCTCAAAATCCAATCCTACGGGCTATATCCACATAAAGGATTTATCAAACCCCGAACCTGCTCCGCTTCCGTCAAACGCGTGGATCACGGCAAGCCGAACGGAAATAGAAAAGGGGCAAAGCGTGACGTTTAATTTTGGAATATCAAATGTAAAACATTGCGGTATCGGTCTTGATAAAGACGGAAAACGATATTATACGATCGAAGCAACGGGCAAGAACACGGCAACCTATACATTCAATGAAACAGGTACATATAATGTCGTATGCGAAGGATATAATTCGGACGGCAAAATGGGTTACAGTAATTGGCTTAAAATAACGGTATATGACACAGGTCAGGTACCGCTTCCTTCCGACGCGTGGATCACATCGGACAAAACAGTAATAACAAAAGGTTCTACCGTAAATTTTAACTTCGGAATATCTCATGTTGAACACAGCGGAATAGGAATAGACAAAGACGGACACAGGTATTACACTATCGAAGCAACGGGCAAAGGCAACGCGTCGTATACCTTTAATGAAACAGGAACATACAGCATAGTATGCGAGGGTTACAATTCCAAGGGCAAAATGGGTTACAGTAATTGGCTTAAGATAAGGGTTTACGATACGCTTGACGGCGTTGACGCAGGAAAAAACGTTCCTCTGACGAGCAATGTAAATACAAGCATAACGACGGAAAATCTAACTCTAAAAAACAGCGTCAGCGCGGATATAGCAAATACTCTTATTTTATCGGACCTGTCGGGAACTGCGATTTTTGCATATAAAAGAGCGGACGGCACAATAACAGAGATTCATACATCGGATATAAATATTCCCGCCGATTCAAAAATTACAGTAACGGATAGTGTTTCGACAAAGATCACCGAGCTTGATAATGAAAATCTTATTACCGAAGCAGACGTTTTTGTGTGGACAAATACTAACGAAATTCGACCGTTGTCCGCAAAAGCATCGGGTAAATTTTCATATTGATTATTGAACAACAAACAAATGAAATCCCCAAATTTTGTCTCAATATCCGAATTGTTTGGTATAGTATAAAATGAAATCCTTAACATATTAAGCGGCTTATATGACAAATGCCCGACACTTATAGATGTCGGGCATTTGTTATATGCTTCATCGTTTTATTTTAAACACCGTCACGCTTTGCGGGGGGAAGGTATATTCAAAGGTGCTGTCGGGAGATGTGAGCGTCTTTGATTTCGGATATACTTTTTCCGGCTCGTCAAAGCTGTTTACGTCGTCCTTATCGAAGCCGGACAGCTCGGATATGTCGGCGCGGACGCTCGCCGTTCCGTCCGCTGTTATTTCCGCAGTCACCGCGTTTTCACGTACGTTTACCGCCTTTATGTATATATTTTCCTCGTCGCGGCTCGCCGTGCAGTACAGCTCACGCAGAACGGGCAGCTTGTCCTCGGCTTCGTTTGCTTTATTTTCGTTTATATAAGTCTTGATTTTTCTTCCGTCGACCTCAAGACGGAGCTTGTACTCGCGCCCCGTCATAACGGAAAATATATTGTGATCGAGACACGAGCCGCGCCCGTTTACCTGCGCGTTTATTTCCGTATCGTGATTCTGCCAGCCGCCGATAAACCATTGTATGAAATTGTTCTCGTCGCTTTTTCCGAAAATGAGACGAAAACCCGTGCTGCCGAACGTCCGTTTTGCGGTAAATTCGATTTTGAACCGTCGCGACGAAATCGAACCTATACGTACCCTGCCGCCCTCCTTAAATGCGGCGGGATCCGCTTTGAACTCTTTTCCCGAATCATTATCCGTTATCGTTATATCAGAAAATACCGCGCCGCATCTGTCCGCTTCAAGCTCGATACCGCCCGAAATTATGTCATGTCCGAGTGCCTCGCGCCTGCCAAGCCCCTCCGTCCTGATTTCAAGGAGCCGATTTCCCGTATTCGTCATAAACATTTTTTGAACGTAATAATTCGCGCTTCCGTACACTCTGTGGCTGTCGAACCAAATCATATCGGGTTCCCAGTCCACATAATCGGCGTTGGCCAGAAGCGGAGCGTAACACGCCAGAGCGACGGAGCGGGCGTTATTCTCAAGTCCCGTCATGTACGCCGCTTCGACGAGCGCGTTATAATACGTGTTTCCCCATGACGCGTATTCTCCCACAAACACCTTGGGATTTTCGGGATACGAGTCGTAGCGGTGATAATTCGCCAGCATCCATTCGGGAGACGTGTAGTAATGCTCGTCCACGAAATCGGAGCCGTTTTTCGCGGCGTTTGCGTGACCGCGTTCAAATTCGCCGCCCGACGGGAACGGTCCCGCCGAATTTATCAGCTTGATCTCGGGGTGCTTTTCTCTGAGAACCTTATGAAATAAATCGTACCTGTCCCAAAATCCCTGCCCGACCTCCTCGTTGCCTATCGCCAGATATTCGAGGTTAAACGGTTCGCTGTGTCCAAGCTCCGAACGTACCTTACCCCATTTCGAGGTAACGGGACCGTTCGCGAATTCGATCAAATCGAGAGCGTCGTCTATCCATTCCTCCATTTCATCGAGAGGAGCCGCCTGATCCATATGAGGATTGTAACCGGCGGGAAGTACGGGCAGCGGTTTCGCGCCTATATCCTCGCAGAAAAGGAAATATTCGTAATAGCCAAGTCCCAGCGATTGATTATATTTCCAGTTGTTTCTTCTCGACGGACGCTTCGTTATATCTCCGATCGTATTCTTCCAGCGGTACATGGAGTTTCTGTCGTTTGAATTAAGAGTGCCGTCGTGTATGAGACAGCCTCCCGGGAATCGCATGAATTTGGGTTTGAGCGCGGCTATCATTTCGGCGATATCCTTTCTCAGACCGTTTTCGCGCGAGTTAAACGTATCGGCGGGGAAGAGGGACACAAAATCAAGACAGAATTTGCATTTTTCCGCAGCGGTAAGCGAAAGCGTACATTCGTGATTTTCTTCCGGCGAAACGAGAGTAAGGCGGTACTTTTTCCAATCCGCGCCGTCTATGACGATATCGCCGCTCATGATAGTCCTTCCGTACGCGTCGTTCGCGGACACTGTGATTTTGCACGGCTCGTCGCTTCGTGCAAAGCATGAAAAAAGATATTTTCCGCCCTTTTCCAAGGAGATCCCGCTGTTATAGCCAAGGTTTTCGATTCCGGCTCTTGTTCCCGCGCTGCTGATTTCAAGCACAAGATAATTCGGGTTTTTGTCCGACAGTGGATATTTGTTCGAGACCGACGCGCTGACCGACGCCCCGCCCTCCTCGATACGCTTCCACGCGGTCAGGGCGTCGTATGACGGATTGTCCGCCGGAGAAAATTCAAACGCTCTGTTGCGTACCTTTTCCGCGTACAGCCCGCCGTCCGCGGCGTGGTTTATATCCTCGAAAAACACTCCGTAGAAGTCGTCCATGGACGCTTTTTCTTTGGTTGTGACGATTATTTTATTCATCGGTATTTTCTCCTCGTTTTACTTAATAATTACATTTTGCCATAAACGATTTCGAAAAGCAATATATTTTTAAAAATATCGGCATATTTTTTGACTGTTACGCAAAAATGTGTTAGAATGGTAGCGGGTTCGAAACAAAGCGCGGATAATATGACGGTTTTACCCGTATATCGTCCCTTCGATTTAAATTGACGAATCCCGTATCCAACGGCTTATCCGTCCGCGGTGAGCGCGTTAAAATTCATGTAGATCCTCGCGGACAGAAAGGTAAATATCAATATGGTTATTTTATACGAGGTACACAATAATTTATATGTGAACATGACCAACAGATGCCCGTGCGCCTGTACGTTTTGTCTGAGACAGACGCGCGACGAGATGAATGATTCCGGCAGCCTGTGGCTTGAAAGGGAACCGACGGTCGACGAGGTGAAAGCGGAATTTGAAAAATTCGATATAGATAAATATGACGAGATCGTGTTCTGCGGTTTCGGCGAACCCACGGAAAGGCTTGACGACGTTCTCAAGGTGTGCCGTTTCATAAAAGAGAAATACAATAAGAAAATACGCGTCAATACGAACGGTCTTTCGGATTTGATTTACGGCAGGGATACCGCGCCGATGTTCGAGGGACTTGTGGACGTTGTGTCGATAAGCCTGAACACTCCCGACAAAGAACGCTATCTGGAACTTACGCGTTCAAAATTCGGCATAGGGTCCTTTGACGCGATGCTTCGCTTCGCAAAAAATGTGAAACGCTATGTGGGCGAGGTGATCCTCTCGACCGTCGCGACGACGCTCAGCACGGAGGAGGAGAAAAAATGCGCCGAGATCTGCGCCGAAATAGGCGCGGCGTATCGGATAAGACCATGGGAGGATTAAACGGAACATGTGGATTGCTCTCGTATGTCTTTACGGCGTAATAAAGGGCGTGCGCGACATCATAAAGAAAAAGGCGATGGAGAAAAACTCGGCTATGGAGGTGTTGTTTTTCTATACGCTCTTGAGCTTTATTTTTGTCCTGCCCGAAACAAAAAACGCACTCGCGGCGGATTTTCATTATATAGGATTCATAATGATAAAATCGGCGATAATCTTCGCCGCGTGGATATGCGGCTTCAAAGCGATCAAAAAACTCCCTGTCGGCTTTTACGGGATCATGGATATGTCGCGCGTTATCTTCGCGACATTTCTGGGTATGACCGTGCTTCACGAAACGATGACGCTTCACCGCGGCGCGGGTATGGCTCTCGTCCTCGCGGGGCTTTTGCTTGTGAACATAGGGGGAGGACGATCCGACGAGAAAACGAAGCCGCGCTACATAATGCTTGTGCTTGCGTCGTGCCTGGGAAACGCCGTTTCCGAGCTGCTCGACAAAATCCTTATGAACAACATGAACTCGGGTCAGCTTCAGTTTTGGTATATGTTCTTCCTATTGCTGCTGTATTTGGGGTATATGCTTTTTACGCGCACGAAAATCGAATGGAGCGCGCTGTTTAAAAATTATTGGATAATTATACTGAGCGTGCTGTTCGTAATAGGCGACAAGGCTCTTTTCATCGCCTGCGCGGATCAGCGCAGCACGGTGGTCGCGATGACGCTCATCAAACAATGCTCCGTTATGATTGCAATTATCGGCGGCAGGATCGTATTTAAGGAAAAAAGAACGGCTTATAAGCTTATATGCGCGTCTGTCATCGTGTGCGGGATCGTATTTGCCGTAATGTAGACAGTTTTCTATAAATTATAGTATTTTTTTGCTGTAAACGGTTGAAAAAAAAATAATAATATGTTACAATATACTGCGATGTTTTATTATTGCCGTAGAGTTTTACGGCTGTATATGAAGCGCGGACATGCTTCGCGTTTTATTTCGAGGTGAATGTGAAAATGACAGACATATACGGTATCCTTGATTACCTTTCGGAAATCGTGTATATTTCCGATCCCGAAACATATGAGATTTTGTACATGAACAAAACGGGTACGGATATTTTCGGCGATTGCATAGGGAAGACGTGTCACGAAGCCATATGGCGTAATTCCGATACGTGCGGAGCCTGCGGCAAAGACACGTCCGAGAAGGAATTTGCCGAATGGCAGATGAACGAACCCAAGGACGGGAGAACGTACAATGTACGCAGTAAAATCATAACCGCAAAGGACAGGAAAGTACGTCTTTCCGTTATAATCGACGTTACCGATTCGGCAAAGGCTCAGAACGACCTTGAAATGCGTCTGGCGATGGAACATTTCATCGTAAGCTGTATCATAGAAATGCACAAGAACAGACCGATAGAAGAAACTCTCGGCACCGTTCTTGCGATGACGGGTAAATTCCTGGAGGCGGACAGGGTATATATTTTCGACTGCGACTCGCTGCACATGAGCAACACATACGAATGGTGCGCGGACTGTGTGGAACCGCTGATCAAATCCATGCAGAACGTCGATATACACCTTATCGACAGATGGCGGCAGTATTTCGCCCGCGGCGAGTGCGTCATGATCAAAAACGTAGAGGAGCTTAAAGACAGTTCACCCGACGAATATAAAATACTCGCGGATCAGAATATATCGAGCCTTGTCGCCGCTCCGCTCGATTGGAGCGGAAGCATGAAGGGTTATGTCGGAATCGACAATCCGCGCAAATATAAGATTTACCGCACGAGCACGTTCTTTGAAGCGTTGAGCTTTTTCATTTCATCTATGTTCATACGCTCTCAGACGGAGGAAAGACTGAGACGCTTAAGCTATCTCGACACGCTCACGAATCTTTTCAACCGTAACAAATTTATTGAGGATTGCAGCAAGGATCCCAAGAATGAAAGCGTCGGTATAGTGTACATGGACCTGAACAGTCTCAAAGCCATAAACGACGAGCAGGGCCACACCTTCGGCGATATGGCGATAAAAACGCTTGCTTCGATTATAATATCGTCGTTCGGCGACTATGACATTTACAGAGTCGGAGGAGACGAATTTGTAATCATATGCCACGGTATTGCGGAGGAGAAATTCAACGAGCGTATCGCTGAGCTTCGCTCACGTATAGACGAGTCGGATTACAATTCCGCGATAGGATACTGCTATTCGTCCGAGTGCAGCGATATAAACGAGCTTGTCAAAACAGCGGACGAGCAGATGTACCTCGATAAGAAATATTTTTACCGCAACAGAGACGATTCCGGCAGATACCGTTTCCGTAACGACACGTTTACCGCGTTTTCAACACCGGAGCTGCTTAAAAATCTTATCAAGGAAAACCGTTTCGCGATATGGTTCCAGCCGAGATTCTACGTGAACGAGCGCACATTCAGCGGAAGCGAAGCACTTGTTCGCTTCTATGACGACGACGGTATGCTTGTCTCGCCGCTCGATTTTATACCCGAAATGGAGGACAACAAAACAATACATATCGTCGATTTGTATGTCTTCAAGCATGTCTGCGATTATTTATCACAGTGGATAAGCGAGGGCAGGGAGGTCAAACCCGTATCCGTGAATATGTCGCACAGGACCATGCTTATGCCCAATTTCACGGAAAACTTCATGAATATATGGTACGATTATAATATTCCGAAGGATCTGCTTATAATTGAGGTCACGGAGGACAGGGAGCGCGGCGGCGTCGCGAAGGTCGTGGATATCCTCACGGACCTTAAAAAACGCGGCTTCAAAATAGCGATAGATAACTTCGGTTCGAAGTATGCGGATATATACCTGTTTGCGGATTTGAAGTTCGATATATTGAAGCTTGACGGTGATATGGTATATAAAATCGAAACGGATAAAAAGGCGTGGATATTGTCCGAATCCATTTCGCAGATTTGCCACAGAGAGAATATAAAAATCGTCGCGGGCGGCGTCGAAAACGACAAGGAGCTTGATATGCTCAAGAAAATGGGCTGCGACGAAGCACAGGGATATTTGTTCGATAAACCCTTGCCCTGGAACGAGTTTGAGGAGAAGTATCTGTGACGTCCGGCTCTTGACAATCGCAGAAAAAAATGCTAATATATACATGTGTAAATTTTATGTTTAAGGAGGATTTTATTATGAAAAAATATGTATGTCCCGTATGCGGATATGTTCACGAAGGAGACCAGCCACCCGAAAAATGCCCCCAGTGCGGCGTTCCCGGCTCAAAGTTCACGGTTATGGAGGAAGGTTCTCTTAACTTTGTCTGCGAACACGTTATCGGCGTAGGCGCGAAGGGCAAGATCGAGGACGACGTATATGAAGGTTTAAAAGCTAATTTTGAAGGCGAGTGTACAGAGGTAGGTATGTACATAGCCATGTCGAGACAGGCTATAAGAGAGGGTTATCCCGAAATCGGCGAGTTTTATATGAGAGCCGCTTTGGAGGAAGCCGAGCATGCCGCTAAATTTGCGGAGCTTTTGGGCGAGGTCGTAACACCCTCGACAAAGAAAAATCTTCAGCTCCGCGCGGAAGCCGAGTGCGGCGCGACAGCCGGTAAGCTGGAGCTTGCAAAACGCGCCAAGGAGCTTAACTACGACGCTATCCATGATACCGTCCACGAAATGGCGAAGGACGAAGCAAGACATGGTAAAGGCTTTGAAGGCTTGTTAAAGAGGTATTTCGGTTAATTAAAACCGCGTTAAAATCCCGCTCATATGAGCGGGATTTTTGTGTGTTATTTAACAACAGATAATTAGTTTAATAATTCTTCTTCCTTTTCTTCAAATTGTTCTTCATATTCTTCTTGTGAGATGTCGGGCTTTCTCAACGCTGCGATGAGCGCAAATATCCCAAAAAAGAACCCCCAGCAAAACCAGTTCTCGGTATAACCTTTCTCCTGTATAATTTTGTTGACTACTATTCCCCAAATAACGCCGGCTATAAGAGCGATAATTCCTATTATATTTATATTCATATTATTTCCTCCTATTTATTTTGATGCATATTATGATATATATTTGTAATACATTTAGCAATTCAATTATATCATATATTACATTGAAATGTCAAGGTATAATTTATATATAAAACGATATATAATATATAAAGGAAGTGTCGATATGGAGATCAAGCCTTTAACAATAAAAAGACGCGGCGAGGACGGGAACAAGATAATTACGGTACGCATTAAAGAAGATACTCTATCCGCGCTTGACAAGCTTGCCGCCGAAACAAATTATTCACGAAATGAATTGATAAATATTATTCTGCGTCATGGAGTGAACAATATCATAATAGAATAATATTAAAATTTTTCCAAGATACGCATGCGGCGGATCTAATTCACTCGCCTTTTGCTTGTTTATGCAATCTCAATAAAAAATACACACAAGGCGCGGCCCATGAATAATATATAATAAGGAAGAAGTAAGGTAGATTCCTTACTTCTTTCTGCATAATGAAAGCCAAAAGGAGTGAATGTTATGTATATAGTGGTCGGTTCGGCTACGGCGGCTGAGAGACTGAAAAGAGCCGCGGAAAAGATCCTTGGATTCCCCGCATACGTCGTCCATACGCCGCCTGCCGTTCATCACAGCGGCTGTTCATATTCCGTGCGCCTTGACGACCGCGCGCTCAACGATGTAAAACGAATCGCCGCCGACAACGGACTGTCATATAAGAAAATTTATATAGAAAAGAACGTAAAAGGGGAGCGTGTTTATCATGATGTATCTTGATAACGCGGCGACCTCGGCGAAGAAACCGATCGGAGTGTATCTGACTTTAATGTCAAACACGATATTTAAAAGCGGAAACGCCGGAAGGGGAGCGCATAAAAAGAGCATGGACGCCGTGCGCGCGATAGTCGACACGCAGGACAGCATAGCGCGGCTTTTTAATATCAAATCACCGCAAAACATTGTATTTACGCAGAACGCCACATACGCTCTCAATACCGCGATTTTCGGAACGGTGCGAGACGGAGGACACGTCGTTGTGACCTCGATGGAGCATAACAGCGTGCTGCGTCCGGTATATATACTCGGAAATTACACCGTCGTCAAAGCCGACAGGACGGGATACGTACACCCGAAAAGCGTGGAGAAAGCAATCAGGGATGACACGAAACTTATCGTCTGTACGCACGCGTCGAACGTGTGCGGCACGATACAGCCGGTGTGTGAAATAGGACAGATCGCGAAAAAACACGGCATACCTTTCCTTGTGGACGCCGCGCAGACGGCGGGCTGTACCGTCGTCGACGCGGAAAAAATGAACGCCGACATGATAGCTTTTTCGGGACATAAGGGACTTATGGGACCGCTGGGAACGGGAGGACTTTATATAAAGGATCCTGACAGCGTGTTTCCGCTTGCCGCGGGAGGAACGGGAAGTAATTCGGAAAGTATTATCCAGCCGCAGTTTATGCCCGATAAGTTTCACAGCGGAACAATGAACACGCCCGCGATAGCCGCACTCAACAGCGGCGTAAAGTATATACTTCGTTACAGCGTAAAAGCCGTAAGCGAATACGAGGGCGAGCTTGCGGCGAGATTCCGCGAGAATCTTATGAATATGCGCGGCGTAAAGATTTACGGGTCGGGCGAGAGCCTGGCGACGGTCGCTTTTAATATTACGGGCTTCGACAGCGCGGAGACGTTCGAACGCTTGGACGGGCGCGCCGCCGTGCGCTCGGGATATCACTGTGCGCCGCTTGCGCACAGGACGCTCGGCACAAGCCGTACCGGCGCGGTGCGCGTTTCGTTCGGCTTGTTCAACCACATAAGAGAGGTCGACAAAATGACCGATATCGTGTATGAAATCAGCAAAAATTCAAAGGGATAGAGAAATCTGTCCCGTACATAAACACACTCTCTCGGGACAGAATAATTTTGAAAAAAACTATTGACAAACACTAACGGTTTTGATATAATAATCCAAGTCGGTTGTAAACGCCGTAAACGTATGCGGGTGTAGTTCAATGGTAGAATTCCAGCCTTCCAAGCTGGTCGCGTGGGTTCGATTCCCATCACCCGCTCCAATTTATGTGTCTGTAGCTCAGTCGGATAGAGCAATTGCCTTCTAAGCAATGGGCCGGGGGTTCGAATCCCTCCAGACACGCCAAACATTCTTCCTTGCGGAATGTTAAGTGGGAGTTGATTTGCTGCCACCATGCATGGTGGGTATAGTTCAGCTGGTTAGAGCGTCAGTTTGTGGCACTGAATGTCGTGGGTTCGAATCCCACTACCCACCCCATTTTTTT
>CANQJC010000014.1 GCA_947624165.1 uncultured Clostridia bacterium | reverse complement strand
CGCGAGGACGAGTTTCTGTGGTTTCGCGACGTGGATAACAAGCGGTTTACCAAAACCGATACCATAGGCAGAGGTTATGAAAAAGAAAATATCGAGCTTCGGATTAAGGGAGCATATCACCCCCAAACCGTTGACTTACTCATTGACATTGAACACAACGTAAAGTGCCGGCAATCAAAGGGATATGAACAATGGGCAAAAATCCACAATTTGAAGCTGATAGCAAAAACACTTATCGTTATACACGAGAGAGGTATTGCGGACTACGATGATTTATCAAAACGGGCATCGGAGAAATCAAAGAAGTTAAAGGAAACGGCAGATAAAATCAAATCCGATAAAAAGAGGATAACCGAGCTTGACGCCTTGATAAAAAAGCTGAATATGTATAGAAATCTGAAACCGATTTATGAGGAATACGCGAAGAAAAACCCGCTGCTGAAAAATAGCTTCTATTCCAATCATAAACAGGAGATAGACCTGTTCCGTCGATTGACGAACGAATTAAAACCGCACTTAACGGAGAACAACAAGCTGCCGAGTTTGAAACAAATAGAATCAGAAAAACAAAGGCTTCTTGCTGATATTACTAAGCTGTCTGCTTTGCACAAGGATATTAAAGAAGAATACGACGACATAGCGGTATTAAAGAAAAACGTGGATATGTTCCTTGACATAAAGCCGGAGCAGGAAGCGCCGAAGAAAAAGCCAAGTATTCTCAAAAAACTTACCGAATACAGAGAGCGCGCTGACAGGGAAACCGAACAAACACAACATCACAAAGGGCATAACGATCCCGAGTTGTAAAGGAGGACACTATGGATATTCAGGCAATAACAGACAAGATAAATTACAAAACATACCGCGTGAAAAAACTTCAGGCAGAAATTAAAGCTCTTGAAACAAAGAGAGAGCAGCTTGAAAATGAGGAAATCATCAATACAGTCAAAAGCATTGATATTCCGATCAGCGAATTAAAAAATCTACTGACATCACTAAAGGAAAGGAACGGTGCAATATGAAAGTTAAGAATCTGTTATCTGCGGAGCTTCCAAAGATAACGCTTACCTTTGAGAGCGGCAACACTACCTACCGTTTCAGCGGTGTGTACGCCGGACACAAATCCTTGCCGTCAAAATTGTTGAAATTGATGGCTGAAAATCCCGAAAAAGGCGGTGACAAACAGAATGAAGTGTGATATACTATTGATACAATCCTGTTTGGCAGACTGTCGGAAAGTGAGGATAAAAAGTGAACAGACAGTCTGAAAAGATAACAGCGTTATACTGCCGCCTCAGCCGCGATGATGAGTTGCAGGGCGACAGCAACAGTATTGTGAACCAAAAGGCGATTTTGAGCAAGTACGCGAAGGATAACAATTTCAAAAATCCGCAGTATTTTGTTGACGACGGAGTGAGCGGAACGACGTTCGAGCGCGAGGGGTTTCAAGCGATGATAGCCGAAGTCGAGAACGACAATGTCGGAACGATTATCGTCAAAGACATGAGCCGTTTCGGCAGAGATTACCTAAAGGTCGGCTTTTACACGGAAATCTTGTTTGCAGAAAAAAATGTGAGATTTATTGCTATCAATAACGGCATTGACAGTGCGAACCAAACCGACAGCGACTTTACACCGTTTCTGAATATCATGAACGAATGGTATGCGAGGGATTCTTCAAAGAAGGTCAAAGCGGTATTCAAGGCGAAAGGCGAATCGGGCAAGCCGCTTACGACCACGCCGCCGTATGGATATTTGAAAGCTCCCGACAATCCTAATCAATGGATAATCGACGAGGAAGCCGCCGAGGTTGTGAAAAGAATTTACAGCCTGTGCATGGCAGGTTACGGAACATCGCAAATCTGCAAGCTGCTCGAAAAAGAGCAAGTCCTGTGTCCGCGGGCGTATTGGGTAAAAAACGGATTTTACAACTACGATATGCCGGAAAAGCCGTATAAATGGTATCCAAACACTATCTCAAATATCCTGTCGAGAAAGGAGTATCTAGGGCATACGATAAACTTCAAAACTTATCGTAAGTCGTACAAGTCAAAGAAAAAGCTCGACGTTCCCGAAGAAAATCAAATGATATTCGAGAATACTCACGAGCCGATTATTGACATCGACACTTGGGAAAAGGTGCAGGAGCTTCGCAAAAACAAGCGCAGACCGACGAGAACCGGCAAGACGAATATGTTTTCAGGAGTAGTTTACTGCGCCGACTGCGGGCAAAAGCTGTACTACTGCACAAGTCGGTATCTTGAAAGCAGACAAGACCACTTCGTATGTTCGACCTCACGCAAGCAAGGCACCGACGTATGCGATACCCATTTCATCAGAGCGGTTGTGCTTGAACAAGGCGTATTACAGCACTTGCGCTATGTGATAAACTTCGTGGCAAGTTTCGAGGACAAATTTCGTGCAATTATGGGCGCGAAGCATAAGGCAGAAGTCAAGAAAGAGCTTGCCGCCAAGCGCAGAGTGATAGTCAAAGCAGAAAAGCGAATTGCCGAGTTAGACCGGTTATTCAAATCGATCTATGAGGATAAGGCGAACGGTACGCTCAATGAAAGCCGCTTCAAAATGCTTGCCGACGATTATGAGCGGGAACAACAAGAACTATCCAAAAAAATAACTGTTCTTGCCGATGAGATCGAACAGCAAGAGGAGCAGTCCGACAACATAGAACGGTTCATCGGAAAGGTTCACAAATACTTTGACTTGCAGGAATTAACGCCGACAATATTAAACGATATGGTTCAGCGTGTTTACGTCCATGCGCCGGAAAAGATAAACGGCAAACGGACGCAGCAAATTGATATTTACTACGACTTGGTAGGGTTTCTGCCAATGTCGCTATTTCAAAATGAAAAGCAGGGTAAGGTCGCGTAACGCGACTTTACCCCATAAAAACATACTTTACTGTTTTATTTCACGCCGCAGTTGAGCGGTCATTTTCAATTGTTTACAATTATTCGGCGTTCTGTACCGCGGGAGCGGTTATCGCCATAACCGCGCCTGTCTCGGCCATGCCGCACTCAAGCACCTCCGCGAAGTAGTTCGCGGGTACATATGTAAGGTCGTTTGTGATCTCGGGAGCCGCGCTAAGCTCTATCGGAGCCATTTTACCTTTGACGTAGCTGTTCTCGCCTATCTTCAGGCTGTACATGCCGCCGTTTATCATAACGGCTCTCAAATCGCCGTCCCAGTCAACGGTAAATCCAAGCGTTTCCGCGATTTCGCGAAGCGGTACCATATCAATGTCACCCTTCTTGTAAATATTCGTTACAGACTTGTCGCCCACCTTGATCTCCGTTACGTTATTGCTCGGCGTCGCCGTCGCTTCGGGAGCGGGTGTTTCTTCGGGCGCGGGCGTCGCTTCGGGAGCGACCTCCTCAGCCGCGTCTATATTCGCGAGCGCGATTTCGTTCTCGCCCAAAACGACTATCTTTGTCGGAGTTGTCTGGGCGGGTATGCTTCTTGTCGAGTTATCGTAGAATACGAGCAGATCCTTTCTCGCAAAATCCTTTTCGGTTACCTTTTCACCCGCAGGATCTACGATTTCGGTCGTGTCGTCGATATTGAGCGCGAGCGTGTTCGCCGCGTTTGTGAGTATGCCGTCACGGTCAAGATATGTGTCCGCGTCCGTCATTTTCAGCGAGTCAAGCTCGATATCATCATAAATAATTACGATGTTCGCTTTAAGCTGCGGGGGCAGCATAAGAACTGCCGGCTCGTACGCACCCGTATAAACGCCGATTTGATCTCCGGCTTTAATATCCTTTAAGGTCTTGGCTTCGCCGGTAGCTTTTGAGAAAACAAGCGTTTGGTCGGAAACGATGTAATTTACAACGTTTTCCTGCGCCGCGATTTTTTCGTCGTCGTTCTTGACCGCCGCCGCGTCGTCCGTGCCGGCGAGAACCGTCGAAATCATGTCGTCCTTTGTTTCGGTAACAACAACGTCCTTATATATATAGGAAGCTGTTATGCCGACAGCAGCGTCCGCTGCGGGAATTTCCGTTCCCATTTCGTTTATAAGCATGATGTCTCCCTGTACCTCATTGATCGTACCGTCAAGAATTGCTTCGTTATCCGCAAACGCAGCCGCGCCTGCCGTGAGTATTGCAGAAGCTGTAAGTAAAGCAAATATTTTCTTCATTGTAATTATTCTCCCTTTTATTTTTTTGGTAATTACCTTTACATAATATTAGACGGCGGCGTTATGTTTTTTGTTCCAAAAAAATATAAAATTTTTAAAATACGCTCATAAAACAGAAAATATTGAGAACAATAATTTTGTATAAAATAATATTGGAGGAAATAAAAATGAAGGGTATAAAAATAGCTTTACTTGCGGTTATTACCGCGTCAATGCTCGCTTCCTGCGGAAACATGGATTCAAACGGGGCGAAAACGTCTCCGTCTCCCAATTCCGCGTCATCGTCGGGCAACGTCAGCAAAACCGATAACGGAAAGGTTGAGGACGGAAAAACGAACGACGCGGCGAAGGACGCGGCCGACGACGCCGGTAACGCCGTAAGAGACGCGGCTGACGGCGCGGGCGGCGCGGTAAAAGACGCGACGGACGCGGTCGGCAACGCCGCAAAGGACGCGGGCAACGCTGCGGGAGATATCGTCGACGGCGCGGGCAATGTAACAAAAGACGCGGCTGACGCGGTAGGCGACGCGGTCGATATGAACGGCTGATTCAAAAAGGAGCGTATCATATGATACGCTCCTTTTATGTGCGTCAATGGTCGATTAAAGTCTTTTTTCTTCCGAATTGGTTATAGGCTGCGCCGCGCTTGTCCATACGAAAAATTTTATATCCGCAGCACCTGCTGTTTCGGGCGTTATGCTCGCCGTACCATTTGTGAACGGTACGCTTATAACGTTTAGCAATACGCCCTCCGCGTCATACGTCGCCGCATACGCCGTGCCATCGTATTCCGTATCGGCTGTGAGTTCGTACTCGCCGTCTCGCGGTGTAATGATTAGCAACGCAGGTGTAATTAAATCAAATTTCTCATAATGAATTGTGGCTCCTATCCAATACAAATCGTTTAAGCCTTCTATTTCAACATTCAACCAATTATCTTCACTTCCACCATAATATACATCCTTTAAAGATGAACAATTTCTAAAAGCGGCTTCATCAATGTACATCATACTTTCAGGTATTGTGATGCTTGTTAAGGACGAGCAGCCATAAAACGTGCCCATCTTAATTTCCGTCACACCGTCAGGTATTTTGATATCCGTTAAGGACGTACAATCACGAAACGCATAGTCGCCAATATATGCTACTCCATCGGGTATTGTGATTGCTTTTAAATTTCCACAGCCGGAAAACGCACTTTCAGCAATCACTCTTGTTCCGTTTTTTATCGTATAATTTCCGTTTATTTCGTTCCTTGCTTCAATCAAATAATTGCCTATGTATAAAACATCATTGTTCCAGTTCCTTTCATCATTATAATACCCTGTGTCGGAAAACGCACCCAATGCTATACCTGCCACGCTTTTCGGTATCTTTATGTCCGTTAAGGATGTGCATCCCCCGAACGCATAGCGACCGATGACAACCACACCATCCGAAATTGTAACGCTCGTTAAAGACGTACATCCCTGAAACGCTCCCGACATAATGCTGAGTACGGGTAAACCGTTAATTTCATCAGGTATTGTAATCGCTCCGCTTGTATTTTCATCGCAGCCGGTAATTGTAACGCTTCCATCATACTCGACTTTGTAAAAAAGACCATTATAGCTTTCCGCTCTTACCGTACATGGCATAGTTGCAGCAAGTATGGAAAATGTAAGTATAATACTAAAAATTTTTCTTTTCATTTCTTACCTCCGTAAATTTAATATAAAATTTATACGCAATAATCCGGTATGAACGTCTCGCGCATATCGACATAACCCATAAAATCCTTTTGCTTCTCGCCGTCGACGGTAAATCGGACGTTTATAATGCCGTCAACGTTTGTTAGTGAATTTACAATCGAATAAACAGTCAAAATTTCAAAATCGCGTCCGTCGGGGTGGGTTTTTAATATGCTGCTCTTTAAATCGACATACGCAATACTATCCTTTACCTTCACCGTCATACAATTTTCGTCTCGCGGGATAAGCCGCAAAATTTTTGAATTGTCGTCGTGACCTTCGATCAACGCGTCAAGCACATACCGAGCCGTTTTTTCCGTACCGGCATGAGGTATGGTCGTCTTTACCGGCGTGAGACGCAAAGTCTCGGCATCGACAAAATATATATTTATTTCTTCCGTCTGCAAGCGCGCCGCGTGCGTAATTAAAAACACGCTCGCGCACACTGTCAGAAAAACTACGGCGGCGGTTATATAAAACCAATTGAAACCTTTTTCCCTCATAAAATTTACTCCCATCACGTATAATGTAATGGTACCGTTTGATACCATTATTATTTATATTATAGTACCATATGGTACCATTGTCAAGAGGTGGTTCCATGATTTTTAAAAGATTATATGATTTACGGACCGATAACGACCTGACACAGCAAGAAATCGCTGATTATTTGATGTGCAACAGACAGGTGTACGCGCGTTACGAGAGAGGGCTGCGGGAAATCCCCGTGTCCATGCTGATTGTGCTTGCCGATTATTACAATACGTCTACCGATTATATCCTTGGACGTACCGACAATCCCAAACCGATACCATGATCGCCGCCGCGGTTTTTGTATTTTTATATTGCCAAAGGCATATTTTTTTGTTATACTGTAATATATAAAATTCAATTAAAAAGGAATGAACGATTTATGATTATTATAATGAAAGATTCCGCGTCGGCAAGGGAAATTGACAGCGTTGAAAAGCTCCTGGCGGAATTCGGCTTCCAAACGCACCCGATCTACGGTGAAAAAAAGACGGTAATAGGTGCGATAGGCGATAAGCGTCTTTTGAGCATGAATCAAATACTTACGATGGACGGCGTGGAAAACGTTGTTCCGATCATGAAGCCTTACAAGCTTGCGTCAAAGGAGCTGAAGAAGGAACAGTCTATAATCGACGTGGGACACGGCGTTCTTATCGGCGGGAAAAAGCTCGCGGTATTTGCCGGTCCGTGCGCGATTGAAAGTCAGGAACAGTTTAGTACGGTGAGCGCGGCGGTGAAAACGTCGGGCGCGAACATTTTAAGAGGGGGCGCGTTTAAACCGCGTTCGTCGCCGTATTCGTTCCAGGGGCTTGAGGACGATGGTCTTAAAATTATGTATAACAGCGGCAAAGAGCTTGACATGCCGATATGTACCGAAGTCGTTGACACGAGAGACGTGGAGCTTGTCGCAAGATACGCCGATATTATTCAAATCGGCGCGAGAAATATGCAGAATTTCAAGCTTCTGAGGGAGGTCGGAAAATGCGACAAGCCTGTCCTTTTAAAACGCGGGCTTGCCTGCACGATAGAGGAATGGCTCATGGCGGCGGAATACATCATGTCGGAGGGTAACGAAAACGTGATACTCTGCGAAAGAGGTATAAGAACATACGAAACGGCGACAAGAAACACTTTCGATCTGAGCGCGATCCCCGTTACAAAAGAGCTTTCGCATCTGCCTATTATTGCGGATCCGAGCCATGCGACGGGTACTTACAAATACGTTCCCGCAGTCGCCAAGGGCGCGGTTGCCGCAGGCGCGGACGGACTTATGATAGAGGTTCACAACTGCCCCGAAAAAGCCGCTTCCGACGGGGCGCAGTCGCTCACTCCCGAAAATTTTGACAAACTCATGAAGGAGCTTGCGCCGATTGCAAAAGCGGTAAACAAAGAATTGCTTTAAGGTGAAAAATATGTTAGGTTATCTCGGTCCGAACGGGACGTTCTCGCACCAGGCGGCGATTGAATGGTCGCGCGGAAAGGAAGAAATAAAAGAGTTTTCGACAATTTATTCCGTTATTCTCGCGGTATGGAACGATAAAGTCGACAGAGCGATCGTACCGATCGAAAATTCTATCGACGGCAGTATCAATACCACGCTCGACGCGCTTGCGTTCGATTTCGATTTGTATATAACGGGTGAATATATCCTTCATATAAGCGAAAATCTTATGGTCAAGAAGGGCGCGAAAAAAGAGGATATAAAAATAATAACGTCGCACCGGCAGCCGATAGGTCAATGCTCGCGTCTGCTTTCTTCGGAATTTGCCGACACGAAAATTGAGTTTGCGGAATCCACCGCCGCGGCGGCAAAACGCGCTGCGTCGTCCGACGGATCGGTCGCTTGTATCGCGTCGCCCAGCAGCGCGGATCTTTACGGGTTAGATATTCTCTATGCGGACTGCGGCGACGAAGCGAACAACTCCACGCGTTTCGTGATTATAGAAAAAAAGCCGAACACGACGGTCACGGAACACGATAAATCTTCTATCGTCTTTGCGCTCGACAATAAATCGGGAAGTCTGTACAGCGCGATAGAATTACTCGCAAAAGAGAAAATCAATATGACAAAAATCGAGTCGCGCCCGATGAAGGACAAGCTTGGTAAATATGTGTTCTTTATTGACATAGACGGAAATATCGACGACGCGTCGATTTATTTCGCGCTTGACAAGGTACGGCAAAACACTCAGTTTTATAAATTTCTGGGTTCTTATAAATTCGCTCAATGATAAAAACCGCGGCATAGACTGCCGCGGTTTTTTATGTCATTTTTACAAATTGCTTATTAAGTCGTTCATGTTATACATACCGGCGGGCTTGTCGGCAATAAATTTTGCCGCCTTTATCGCTCCGACGGCGAACACCTCTTTACTGTGCGCGCTGTGCTTAAGCTCGATAACCTCGTCGTTACCCGCGAAAATTATTTCATGCTCGCCCACGATCGTACCGCCGCGTACCGCATGGAGACCGATTTCCGTTTTCTTTCTCTTTCTGCGTACCGCATGACGGTCATAAACGTACTCGGCGGGGAAGGACAGCGTTTCGTCGATAGCGTCCGCGATAGCCAGAGCCGTACCTGAGGGCGCGTCTATCTTTTGATTGTGGTGACGTTCCACGATCTCAATGTCAAAATTACCCTCCAGCAGCTTTGTCGCTTTTTTTGCGAGCGCGATCAAAAGATTTATGCCCAAGCTCATATTCGCCGAGAAAAATACCGGGATCTCGTTCGAAGCGTCCGCAAATTCCTGTTTTTGCTCGTTCGTGTAACCCGTTGTCGCAAGAATAACGGGGATTTTTCTTTTCTTGCAGTAGCCGAGAATACCCGTAAGAGCAGACGGATGAGAAAAGTCGATCATAACGTCGGCGTCGCCGGTAAATTCATCGGGATTCGTGAATACGGGATACGTATTCTCCGTATTCTCGTTTATGTCAAAACCGGCAACTATTTCACAATCGCTGTCATCATTTACAAGGCGCGTTATGACCCGACCCATTTTACCGTTGCAGCCGTTCATAATTATTTTTGTCATTGGTTCTTCTCCTTTACATCGGTTTTAAGCCAAAATCAGCCATTGACTTTTTAAGCTTTTCGAGATTTCCCGCCTCCATATCAACGAGCGGCATTCTGAGATTTCCCGCATTGTATCCGAGCAGATTCATTGCCGTTTTTATAGGTACGGGATTGACCTCGATAAACAAATTGTTTATAAGATCGAGCATTTTCAGCTGTAAATCTCTCGACGCTTTAACGTCGCCGCTGAAATAGTATTCGCATATATTGTGCGTTTCTTTCGGAAGAATATTCGCTACGACCGAAATCACGCCTTTGCCGCCCAAAGACAGCGCGGGAACGATCATATCGTCGTTGCCGGAATATATGTAAAGCTCGGGGACTTCGGCGGCGACCTTCGCCATGTAGCTGATGTTTCCGCTCGCTTCCTTGACCGCGACGATATTCTCGACCTTGGCAAGCTCCTTCAGCGTGTCGATTGAGAATGTCATGCCCGTTCTGGACGGAACGTTGTAGAGAATTATGGGGATCTTAACGGCGTTCGCAATAGCCGTAAAATGCGCGATAAGTCCCTTCTGAGTTGTCTTGTTGTAGTAAGGCGTAACGGAAAGTATGCCGTCCGCTCCCATTTCCTCGGCTTTTTTCGTAAGCTCAATCGCGTGAGCCGTATCGTTCGAACCTGTGCCCGCGATCACGGGAATACGACCGCCCGCTTTCTTTATCGTATATTCGATAGCCGCCAAATGCTCCGCGTCCGGCATGGTCGACGCTTCGCCGGTCGTACCGCAGATAATGATCGCGTCGGTCTTGTTCGCGATATGCATTTCAATCAGTTTACCCAGCTCGTCGAAATTAACGCCGTTATTTGTAAACGGAGTAATAATCGCAACGCCCGAACCTGTAAAAGGTAATGTTTTCATTGTGTAACCTCCTGACATTATATAATTAATTTCTATGTTGTTTGTAATTTAAGATTTATTCGGGCGACCGCAAGAATCGCCCTTACAAACGCGGAATTGCGCGTGTGCGGAACGGCGTTATGCCGTTTCGTATGGTTAGCTGACGACATGCGCGTCAGCTAACATCAATGATAAAAAAGTTTCTTCAGGAACTTTTTTATCTTCTCTATTCTGGATTGGCTGAAAGCGTAGCTTTCAGACGGCGTGCGGACGCGCACGCCCTAATCCATATATCCCTTTGCCGTCAGCAGCTCCGCCAGCAATACCGCGCCGCCGGCTGCGCCGCGAAGCGTGTTATGGCTCATCGAAACCATTTTGTAATCATACTGCGCCGACTCTCTGAGCCTTCCGCAGCTTATCGCCATGCCGCCGTCGATCTCGCGCGCCGTCTTTATCTGCGGCTGATCGGGATTTTCGGCTTCGGTGTAAACGTAAATAAACTGCTTCGGCGCGTGCGGAAGCTCAAGCTCCTGCGGTACGCCCTTAAACTCGCGCCACATATTCTCGATCTCCTCGACCGACGGCTTATTCACGCCGTCCTTGAACGAGAAGAATATCGCCGCCGTGTGGCCGTTTGAAACGGGTACGCGGTACGTTTGGCACTCAATTTGCAGCTCCGTCGACGGAACGATCTCGCCGCCCTCTATCTTGCCCAAAATCTTATTAGGCTCGACCTCAGACTTCATCTCCTCGCCGCCGATATACGGAATGAGGTTGTCGACCATTTCGGGCCATGTCTCGAACGTCTTGCCCGCGCCGGAAATCGCCTGATACGTCGTAACGAGCGCGTGATCTATGGGGTATTTTTGATTTATGACCGCCATAGCGGGCAGATACGACTGAAGCGAGCAGTTCGACTTGACTGCCACAAATCCGCGCTTCGTGCCGAGCCTTTTTCTCTGCGCCGGAATGATCTCGATATGCTGCGGATTTATCTCGGGAATGATCATCGGCACGTCGGGAGTGTGTCTGTGCGCCGAGTTGTTTGAAACAACGGGACACTCCGCTTTCGCGTAACGCTCCTCCAAAGCCTTTATCTCGTCCTTTTTCATATCTACCGCACAGAATACGAAGTCAACCATCAACGCGATTTTCTCAACGTCGCCCGTCGCGTCCATAACCACCATATCGGCGACGCTTTCGGGTATTTCCTCTTTCATCGCCCACTTCGCGCCGACCGCGTCCTTATACGACTTGCCCGCGCTTCTGGGCGACGCGGCAAGAACCTCTATCGTGTACCACGGGTGGTCGTGCAGAAGCGTTATAAAACGCTGTCCCACCATTCCCGTCGCTCCGATCACGCCTACTTTGTAATTTTTTTTCATGTTTCGGTTCTCCTTTATTTTCTTATATTGAAAAAGCAGTAGTAAGAAACTACTGCTATTTACCGCAACGAAACAGCGATAGCTCCCCACCTTTCGGTGACAGTCGCATCGCTCTTAACGATACGCCCAGCTTCGATACGCACGGTTTTACCGAAACTTCGGCGTTTTATCCTTTCGGCGCGCTTCATCGGCAAACCGTCTTGCCTTCGCGCGCGTACTTTTATAAAAACGCACCTCTACCTTGCCTACTATTTATATATAAATTATATTATCACTATCGTCAGAATGTGTCAATAGAAAAAATATTATTTTTTCTTTACATTATTTTCTATTTAAACCGCGCAAATTCCTGCGCCCAATAAATGCCGTACTTACCTCCCCAAACGGCGGCAGTACCGAGATACTCGAACTCAGGATTTAAAATGTTGGCGCGGTGTCCCGAGCTGTTCATCCACGCCTTCACAACGGCTTCGGGAGAATACTGTCCGGCGGCTATGTTTTCGCCCGCCGCCATATAATCTATCCCTGCGTTTTTCATTCTGTCGAACGGGGTCGCGCCCTCCGGCGTATTATGCGCGAAAAAGCCGCGGTTTATCATGTCGCTGCAATGCGCTTCGGCAAGCGCGGCGAGCGAATCGTCCCACTTGAGCGGATCAAGTCCCCGCGACACGCGTTCGTTATTGGTAAGCTCCAGAACCTCCTTGCCCCAATTTTTCGAATCCTCTTCGTTCGTTATTATAGTGACGGTGCGGCTCGAACCGTCCCAGTCCACTTGGGCGGACGCGGCTTCGGCGACCGCGCGCAGCGGTACGAGCGTATAGTCGTTATATATTATCGCCGGAGTGTTAAGCTCCACGCTGTCGTCGTTTACATACATAACGGGGCTGTCTATGAAAAGCGTTATGGATTTTCCCTCTTTCTGCGCCGTGACGCGCCGTTCCCGCTCGAACCATTGTACCGTCATATTAAGCTTTTCAAATATTGTGCGGAACGGCACAAGGGTAGAATCGTTTTGTATTATCGGCTGCTGCTCGAACGACATTTTTTCTCCGTTCATGTAAACCGAAATGTCTCCGTCCGCGTATGCGGCCGTTGTCATACACGCCGCGGTCAAAACGGCGGCAATCACCTTTTTCACGACTATCACCTCTTACCGTTTATTATACAGTAAAGGCGATATAAAAACAAGTTAAAAATGATATATTTTCTCTTGACAAACAATTGTGGCTGTAATATAATATTATAGCCGTTTACGATACGGCGTTACGCTGACGTAGCTCAGTAGGCAGAGCACTTCATTGGTAATGAAGAGGTCGGCGGTTCGACTCCGCTCGTTAGCTCCATTACGGCGGCGCGTCAAAACGCGGCTGTAAACAATGAAAGCGTCCACCAACGCTTGATACAAATTGCGCCTTGACTTGGGAAACCGCCCTTGTCAGGGTGTTTTTTATTAAAAAAATCCGCTTTGCGTAAGCGGATCTTATTCGTAAATTTCATCTGCTGTATTTATCACGTTAACGCCCGACGCGCGCGCCGCGCGGAGCGTCGCGCCCGTTCCGCTTGCCGAAACTATACAGAACGCGATACAAAAAGACGAGGAACGCGTCATTTCCATGTTTCTGAGCCGCATACAGTCGTCCGTGTATTCTCCTTCGGTTACGTACGTCTTTTCGTCAGCCTGCGACATTATCATTCTGTATCGGTATCTTTGAGCGGAATTCCAGTATTTTTCCTGACCGTGGCACGGAAGATACAGGCAAAGCTTAATGTGCGGATATTTTTTCCGCACGGCAATTACCGCTTCCGCTGCGATCGTATCAAAACCGACCGCGCCGCCCGTTATAAAATTTTTAACGTCATATTCGACGATAAGGTTTTCTATATGTTTGACGAGCGTTTTTTTGATTTCTTCCTCTTTATCGCCGTTTATACGCCGGTGTCCGGTAAAAAAACACGTTCTGCTCTTTTCCAAAAAAACCACCTCACAGCTATTATATACTGTCGGCGTCGTTTTTTCAAGTATCTATTTCATGAAAAAATATACCGACGTCGACGCGGCGATCGCCGCCATTACAAACAGTGCCGCGCCGCCGGTTTTGTTTTTATCCTTTATCGTGTAAATTGCGTAATTGACCACTCTGACAACGCATATCAGTACGGCGGTTATATAAATTATTTTTTCCATTATTTCCCTTCTCTCACGACAAGTCCCGTTCTTCTTATACTGAAATCCACGTCCACGTTGATATCATACTCCCGAAAATCCACATTTTTCTTAAACTCGTCGTATGCGACATCGGTAAGAAATTTTTTCTTGCAGCGTTCTTTGAGCCGAAATATGTCGCTGTCGTACCTGTTTATAAAGCCGGTCATAAAATTACGGCAGTCCTCGCTTATATATTTTTCGGAATTTGCTTCGAACCGCGCTATATCGTTTTCGAGATTATAATCATACGGGAGCGACGAAACGTCGCCTTCCATGGTAAGCTTCACATTTACGGTTTTGTTTTTGATGTTTATGTCGTAATCGGGATTTTTTTCCTGAATGACCTTTACCGTGACCGGCTCCTCGGGCGTTTGCTCGTTGTAAAGCGTGATATAGCTGTAATTATAGTCGCCCATGAGCAGCTTGAACATTTGAGCGTCTATCGAGCCTATTTCTCCAATTATCTTATCGCCCGAAAACACCGCCAGTCCCATTGATTCGCTCTTGTTTTTCAGTTCCACCGCGGCTTGACCGCCGATATAATTTTTCATTTTATATTCGAAGCCGTTTTCATTTTGCGGGGCTTCGCGCTGTTTGGAATTTTCGTCCGTCGAAGCCTCCTCCGAGGACGCGGAGTTTTCGCCCGCCGCGCCGCTCCCTTCCTCCGAAACGCCCGCGCCCGACATACCCCCCTCGCTGTCACTGTCCGAGCCGCCGGAGGTCGTTTTTTCTTCGCCGTTTTCTTTTTCGTCACCGTTGCCGATTACTCCCGCTATGGGTAAAAAACTGTCGTAATCTCCCGTTTCTATACCGAAAAAGAAATCTTTTGCCGAGCCTATCGGTATACCCATAAACGTATTTTTATCGTAAACGAGCTGGTAATATTTGGCAGGGTTTACTTCCATTGCCGGTTTCACAGACGACAAATACTTGTTCGCGCCGTCAGCCGAAACGGCGAGATATATATCGGGACGCAGATCGTCGCTCCTGATAAACGTTTCCGTAATGTCTCTTAAGCCCTTTTGCGCGACTTCCTTGGAAACAACGATAATTCGCGCGTGGGAAAGAGAGAAGGTTTTGCTTACTATTTTGTTTGCAAGTCCCACGGCGGCGTAAATATTCGGTGCTTCCACGCTAATGTTTTCGATTATCGCGCTGCCCGCTTTACCGCCCTCCTCACCGCCGCTTATTTCGGTGGGATTCGCGTATTGAATCGTTATTTCATAATTGTTTTCGTCGAGAATGTCAATGCCGAGCGCGACAATATACGCTATCTCATTCGGTTCTCTGCCCATACAGCCGCTCAGAGTAAACGAAAGAAAAACGGCGGCGGCAGCCGCTGCGGCAAGTCTAAGCTTTTTCATCGGCGTTCTCCTTTCGCGTCCGTTCGCCGTAATACCGTCTCGACACCGCGCCGAATATTATCGGAAGCAAAAACGCGGCGGGATACACTATAAGACTTTTTATTTCTTCCGTGTTTATCAAGTCAAGCATGGAGCTTGGTATCATGGCGATAACGCTGCTTATAAGCACTATCGGAAAAATCAGCGGGCGATAAAATTTCAGATTGAACGTGATTTGCCACACGTAACACATGGCGTAAACATAAATCGAAGAGTACAGCAGGATCAGTATCGACCACGCGAATTGGAACAACGCTTCAAAACGGCTGAAAAAGCTGCTCAGGTGAATTATGCGCGCAAGCTGGTACACGGGTATCATAAATTCCTTCGATGCGGGATAGGGATAAACAAGGCAGTACGCGGCAAGAATACCTACGGCGATAAGCGCGCTTATAAGAAGTGCCTTTGTTCCGCTCTTTTTCGCTTCGCCCACATTTTCGCAGTAAGGAAGGAATATATTCAAAAACAACATGTCGGAAAAAAGCGAAACCGTGTTGAAGCCTTTTAAGAAAATGGATTTATAGCCTTCGCCGAAAATCGGCATGAGATTGCTGAATCTGTAATAGGGTATAAGCAAAAGCAGGAACGCCAGAAGGACCGCGCCCGCCGTCGGCATAAAAATATAGTTGATTTTGGCTATGGACTGTATGCCTATATACGCGCCGATCGCGATCGCGACCACAAACGCTATTACTATAACTTCTATTTTAAAATCCTGTAACAGCACGGATTTTACAGATTCGGGAAAAATCCGCACTATCGACGAGAAATTTATTAAAAGCAGCGCGAAAACTATCATTCCCACAACGATTTTCAGCGGTTTTCCTCCCGCCGTTTCCGCAAGCTCTATTATATTTTTCTTTCCGCGGTAAAGCATTTTTGTAACAAGAAATATCAAAAACACCGCAATAAAATTATATGTCGCCTGTATCCATGCCGCGTTTCCGCTGTTTATGATAAAAATCCTCGGAAAAGTCAAGAGCATTTTTACCGATATGACGTTTATGAGCAACGCGGTCATTTCTTTTTTTTGAAGCATAACGACTCCTTTTGTTTCACATGAAACATTTAATCTCTTTTTTTGATTTTCCAGCTCCTGCTGATTTTCGGTTCCTCTCGGGTATTTTTTGTGTTTAAAAATTCGGGACGGTTTTCTCTGCGCCATATGGGATTAACAAGCACGGCGTTCGTCATACTGTCATTTTTGAGCTTCATTGTCGGTTCAAGAAACGGCACGCCGAAGCTCTTTTGCGACGCGAGCGAAAGCGCGTAAACAAACAGTCCTATCGCGATACCGTAAAAACCCATGACCGACGCCAAAACGACAAACACGAGCCGCAGGACTCGAAAGCTCCAGCTTAACGAATAGTCGGCTGTCGCAAACGACCCTATACCGGTTATTGCTATCACTATTATCATTATCGGACTGACGATTTTCGCGCTGACCGCGGCTTGTCCGAGGATAAGACCTCCCACTATTCCGAGCGTCGAGCCTATCGGTCCCGGCATTCTCAGTCCCGCTTCGCGTATCATTTCGAAAGACAGATCCATCAGCAAAAGCTCCAGTATGCTCGGAAACGGCACGTTTTCGCGCGACGCGCTTATGGAATAAAGCAGATATGTCGGTATTATCTCCTGATGAAAAAGCGTTATCGCGAGGTAAAGAGCCGGAAGCAGGACCGAAAACAATATCGCTATTATTCTTATAAGCCGTATCATGTTCGCGTAAGGGAGCCTGAGATAATCGTCCGAAACGGCGTGCGTCAGCTCAAAAATATTCGTGGGCATAACAAGACACTGAGGGCTGCCGTTCAAAAGAAACGCGACTCTCCCCTCCGTCAAGGCGCGCGCCACTCTGTCCGGACGCTCGGTTTGGAGGAAATGCGTCGTCGTGGAGAATGTGTTTTCCTCCATCATCATGGCGACTTCTTCTATTGAAATCACATAATCCATGTTTATGCCGTTCAGCCGGCGGCGCGCTTCATTAACAAGGTTCGGATTGGCTATATCGGAAATATATAACAAAACTCCGCGCGTTTTGCTTTTTTTTCCTATTTTGATCCCTTCGGCGATAAGATTTTCATTTTTTATTATTTTCCGCACAAGCGCGGTATTGTTGCGGAGCATCTCCGCAAAAGCCTCCTGCGGACCGTAAATCGACTGCTCGTTTTCCGGCTTGTCTATGCTTCTGTGTCCCCATTCGCGCACGTCGAGCATAAATGCCTTCGAGAAACCGTCCACAAAAACGGCGCACGAGCCGAAATTGATCTCCTCAAAAACAGTATCCATGCTGTCGGTCAAAAAAGCCTGCGAATGAGCTATAAATTTTTCGCTGATCTCGTTCTCGTACTTATATATCGCGTCGTCCGAGAAATACGGTATCTCCAGCAGCGTCTTTATGACCGCCATGTCCACAAGCTCGCTGCTGACCATACCGTCGATAAAAACAATAAACGCGCCGCGTCCCCGTTTCATTTTGATTTCGCGTATGATGACGTCGTTGTTTATCGGATAAGTAAATCTTTTTTTTACGTATGAAATGTTTTGTTCGATACTCTCAAACACAACGTCGTTTTCCGTCGTCTCCCCGTCCTCGCCGCGAACGTCGTATTCCGTATTGCTTTTGTCGGATCTCAAATAAAAATTTTCTTCCCGCGCGGACGGAACAAACAGCAGGTAATCCTTGACCGCGTTAAAAATACCCTTCATTTTTCGTTTCTCCCTTCCGACGTTTCGTTTGTTTTCGGTTACATCTATTATTTTAAAAATTTTCAAAAATATACATATTTTTTCCGTGCGATTTTACAAAGATTACAGTAATATTAAATTTTCAAAATGTTTCATGTGAAACATTTACAAATCAAAGTTTTATGGTATAATGTTCTTATAAAACGTTCAACGCCCGTTTTCCCGCGAAAACGAACGGCGGCGAAACGAAAGCTTTTTCGTTTCGGAATTTAAGCTTAATATATTGGAGAATACAATGGCAAAAACAATAGCGGTAACAAACCAAAAGGGCGGCGTCGGAAAAACGACGACCTCCGTTAACCTCGCGTCGTGTCTCGCATGCGAGGGTAAAAAGACGCTGCTTATCGACTGCGACCCGCAGGGCAATTCGACAAGCGGTTTGGGAATAGAAAAAGACGATTATAAAATTTCCGTCTATGACTGTCTTGCCGACGGTTCAAAAACAAAAGACGCGATTATAAAAACAAAATACGGCAATCTGTACATTCTTCCGTCCTCGCCTGACATGAGCGCGGCGGAAATCGAGCTGGCATACGAGGAAAACCGTGAATTTTTCCTGAAAAATGCCATAAGCGGGATAAAAGACGATTTTGATTTCATAATTCTCGACTCTCCTCCCGCGCTCGGAATGATAACGATAAACATTCTCACGGCGTCGGACACGGTCCTTATTCCGATACAGTGCGAATATTACGCGCTCGAGGGTTTAAGTCAGCTTATTTCCACGGTAAAAACCATCAAGAAAAAGCTTAATCCTCAAATCGAGATAGAGGGCGTGCTCGCTACGATGTATGACGGAAGGACGAATCTTTCGATACAAGTCCTCGACGAAGTTAAAAGGTTTTTCCCCGACAAGGTCTTTAAAACCGTTATTCCGAGGAACGTAAGACTGAGCGAATCGCCTTCTTTCGGCGAGCCCATCATAAACTACGACCGTACTTCAAAGGGCGCGGACGCGTATATGGCTCTCGCGAAGGAAGTTATAAAAAACAATTCGTAAATATTTTCGGTTAAGGGGTGAGTATATGGCAAAGAAAGGTCTCGGAAAAGGTCTCGGCACACTCTTCGGAGAAAATGACATAAAAGAAATAGCTTCGCCCGATATAAAAAATGTCGGCGAAGGAGATATTACGAATATAAGGGTATCTCTTATAGAGCCGAACAAAAAACAGCCGCGCCGAAGCTTCGACGAAGAAAAAATCGCGGAGCTTGCGGAATCCATAAAGGAACACGGGCTTATTCAGCCTATCATCGTCGCGCCGCTCAAAGACGGTTCTTACAAAATCGTCGCGGGAGAAAGACGATGGCGCGCGGCAAAAAAAGCAAAAATCAAAGAAATCCCGGCTATCGTCCGATCTTACAGCGACGAACAGGTTGCGGAGATCGCGCTTATAGAAAATTTACAGCGCGAAAATCTTAATCCGATCGAAGAAGCTGTCGGTTACAATCTGCTTATGGAGGAATTTAATCTTACTCAGGAGCTGATAAGCAAGCGGGTCGGTAAAAGCCGAAGCGCGGTAGCCAATTCGCTGAGACTTTTGACGCTGGAGGGAGACATACAAAAGCTTGTCATTTCAGGTCGGCTTACGAGCGGACACGCGCGCGCCGTGCTTTCCGTTGAAGGAAAACAGCTGCGCCAAGCTCTCTCGAAACGAATTATAGAGGACGGCTTGAGCGTAAGACAAGCGGAGGCTTTGGCAAAGCAGCTTCAAAAAAAACGACCGTCAAAAAAGCCGAAGGAAAAAACGGCTTACGATATTGAGATCGAAAAAATTCAAAACGATCTTTCTTCGGCTATGGGAACAAAAGTCACGATAAACCATACGCCGAAAAAAGGAAAAATAGAAATTGAATATTACGGAAACGACGACCTTGAACGTATTCTCGGATTTTTCGATATAAAATAACAAAACACGCCCGATTGTTGAAAGGAGAAAAAAATGACATTTGACAACAACACAATACTTTTTATAGCTCTCGCTATAATGATGATTTTGATTATTATCTGTTTTATATTAAATTCGGTAAACTCATCAAAAATAAGCACCCTTATGGACTATTCGGACGACGGCGATATCATAAGCGCGCTAAAAGATTATTACGATAAGGTGGACGACTTGTCAAAAACTGTAAATGACACGTCCGACGCGGTACTTCTGTCGCGTCTTGCAAATTGTGAAAAGGATTCGAACATATCATTGAAAAAAACGGCGATCGTCAATTTTGACGCGTATGACGACGTAAAAGGCAATCTCAGTTTCGCGCTCGTGATTTTGAACAATAACAACGACGGAATTATTTTGACTTCTCTTTACGGTCACAATTCCTGCAACACATACGTTCGCGAGGTTGTCGGCGGCGAGACGCCCGTAAAGCTTCTTGACGAAGAAAAAAAGGCTCTCGGCGAAGCGAAAAGTAAGCTGATGGGGACGGATAACAATGGCTAATAAAAATAACAATAAATCTTTGTTTCTGTATACCGCGCTGATTTTCGTCGTGGCGGTGCTGCTTATCATATTGTCTTTTTTCGGACAAACGAATCTGGAAAAAAAGCAGCCGCAAATAGAAGGGACCGCCGGTAACACCGATTCGGGAATAACCGAACGCGCGGCTGTTCTGAGCGAGGAAAACAAAAATCTTATCGAGGAAAACAACGCTCTGAAAGAAAAAAATAAGATCCTTGAAGAAAAGCAAACAATGAACGACCTGCTTTTAAGCGCGAACGGATATTTTTCGCTCGGAAACAACGCCAAAGCGTACGAGCTTATAAACGCTGTAAAATACGACGAGCTTTCGGTAGATCAAAAAATTATTTACGATAATATAAAAGCCGCCGTCGAAGCGGAATAACGGTAAATTTATATTGTTGAATAAAAAAACAGAAAGGATAATAAAAATGTTAGATATTAAAATTTTAAGACAAGAACCCGAGCGTATAAAGGACGCTTTGAAAAAACGCAACAACGACCTCGACATAGAACCCGCCATACAGCTTGACAGGGAGAGACGCGCCCTGCTTACGGAGGTCGAGCAAAAAAAGGCGAAGCAAAACGAAATAAGCAAAAAAATTCCGCAGATGAAAAAAGCCGGAGAGGACACCGCTCCTATCTTCGCCAAAATGAAAGAGCTGAGCAACGAAATAAAATCCGATGACGACAAAGTAAGAGAAATCGACGCGAAACTCCGTGATTTTATGCTGAAAATCCCGAATATCCCGAACGAAAACGTACCTGTCGGAGCGGACGACAGCGAAAATGTCGAAATAAGAAAATTTTCGGAACCGAGAAAATTCGATTTTGAACCCCTCGCTCACTGGGACATAGGAACAAATCTCGGTATACTCGATTTTGAACGCGGAACAAAAATCGCGGGAACGCGTTTTACTGTATATAAGGGTCTCGGCGCGAGACTTGAAAGAGCCGTAATACAATTTTTCCTTAACACTCATACGGAGGAATCGGGATACACCGAAATATTCCCGCCGTATATGGTCAACCGTGATTCCATGACGGGAACGGGTCAGCTCCCGAAATTTGAGGAGGATGCGTTTAAAGTGGTAAATAACGGATTTTTCCTTATTCCTACCGCCGAAGTTCCCGTTACAAATCTGCACAGAGACGAAATTTTAAGCGGAGATCAGCTTCCTATCAAATACTGCGCTTATTCCGCATGTTTCCGAGCGGAAGCGGGAAGCGCGGGTCGCGACACGCGCGGTCTTATCAGACAGCACCAGTTCAATAAGGTGGAGCTTGTCAAATTCGTCAAGCCGGAAACAAGCTACGACGAGCTTGAAAAGCTTACAAACGACGCGGAAATGCTTTTGCGTAAACTCGGTATAGCATACAGAGTCGTTTGTCTTTCTACGGGCGATTTGGGCTTTTCGTCCGCAAAAACATACGATATCGAAGTATGGATGCCGAGCTATAACAGATACGTTGAAATCTCCTCTTGCTCGAATTTTGAAGATTATCAGGCGCGCCGCGCAAATATCAGGTATAAAGAAACGCCGAAGGACAAAGCTCAATTCGTTCATACTCTTAACGGTTCGGGTCTTGCGGTCGGCAGAACAGTCGCCGCGATTTTGGAAAACTTCCAAAACGAAGACGGCTCCGTTACAATTCCCGACGTTCTCGTTCCGTTTATGGGTACGGATAAAATTACAAAATAATCTTATACGAACATAATTAAGAGCGGACAAAAATTGTCCGCTCTTAAAAAACGCATATTGTGCCGTAAAAAAATTTTATAACAATATGTTGTTGTGATTTTATGTAAACCCAATCATGTGGAAAATATTTTATCAACGCGTAAAATTTTAATTTTATCCACTTGAAAAATGACTTTAAAAAGCGAATCAGGGGTAAGTTATCCACGTTATCCACATATTTATCCACGATTTTCGGATAATTTTTGAATTTGGAAAAATGGCTTATCTATGCGGTTTTTTGTGGTTTACTTATTTTAATTACATAATCTTACCCGTTAAAACATAATTTTCATGAAAAAAATGAGGATAAATATGTTTTTTAAAATAAAAACAGCAGTTTTGACGGAATTTTTTAAAATTTTAAAACGCGTTTGGTTATCCACGTTGTGTGCATAACCGCAGGGATAAAGGGAAAAACTAAGATTTTTATATTTTGGGAGGATATTATGATTACGCCGCGTTTAAAATGTATAGCCGATCGGGTAAAAGGAAATATTGCAGCAGATATAGGAACCGATCACGCGTACATTCCCATATATCTTATTGAAAACGGAATTGTCTCCCGCGTCATTTCAAGCGACGTGCGGCAGGGTCCTCTTAATATTGCGGAGGAAAACATAAAAAAGCATAACCTTTCGGACAAAATAGAAACGCGTTTGGGCGACGGTCTTTCCGTCCTCAAAGAAGGCGAAGCGGATACCGTCATAATCGCGGGAATGGGCGGTCAGCTCATATGTGATATTATAGAAACTAATATAAATATAGCAAGAAAAAGCAAGCTTGTGCTTCAGCCCATGAATTCGCAGTACGAGCTGAGAAAGTATTTAATTGAAAAAAATTTTAAAATTACGAATGAAGATATTGCCGTGGAAGGATTTAAAGTTTATAATATAATAGACGCCGAAAACGGAAAACAGGAAAAATTCAAAACAGATTTTGAATATCAATTTCCTTCGTACCTTTCTGACCATAAATATTTCAAAAATCTTTACGACAAAAAATATCGTGAATTTACGAAGGTAATAAAAGGTCTTAAAAAATCGTCCGATTCCGACGAAAAAAAACTTCTGTTATATGAATATTGGTTAAAGGAGCTTAAAAAATATGAAAGTAAAAGATATAGTTGAGATTTTTGAAAATTTTTGTCCGAAAAGACTTGCATATCCATGGGATAACGTCGGGCTTTTATGCGGCAGCGAAGAAAAAGAAGTTAAAAAAATATTCGTGACCCTCGACACAAATATAAACACCGTAAAAGAAGCCGTTGAAAAAAATGCAGATATTATTATTTCTCATCATCCCATACTTCTCGACGGAATAAAACGTATAGATTACAGTTCCGCAGAAGGTAAAATGATAAAGCTTTTAATAGAAAACGATATACCTCTTTTTGCGGCTCATACCAATATGGACACAGCGCGTGGAGGTATTAACGACAGACTTGCCGAGATGTTCGATCTTAACGACGTTAAAATTATAGACGTTCACACGGACGATGAAACGGCGGGTCTGGGAAGGATCGGCGTATTAAAAAATCCTGTGAAATTTATTGATTTTGCCGAATTGTGCGGTAAAATTCTGAAAACCACCGTCCGCGCGTCGGGAAATTTTGAAAAAACGATAAAAACCGTCGCCGTTGCGTCGGGAAGCTGCAGCGAAATAATACCTCTCGCAAAAAGTATGGGTGCGGACGTGATAGTTACGGGGGATATGAAATATCATAACACAATAGATATGACGCTGCTCGGAATATGTATAATCGACGCAGGACATTACCCTACCGAAATATGCGTAACAGATATTTTCGAAGATATTTTAAAAGACAAAGACGTTGAAATAATAAAATCCGAAAATAAAGATATTTTCCGCTTTATTTGACATAACAGCCGTTATATTATATAATAAAAAAAGAGTAAGTCAGACGATTGCGCCGTTTACGGTGAGGAAAGTCCGGGCTTCACAGAGCAGGGTGCCGGTTAACGACCGGTGAAGGCGACTTCAAGGATAGTGCAACAGAAAATAAATGCCCGTTTATAACGCGGCGATTGTGGAAATGTGCGGTAAGAGCGCACAGGAAAGATGGCGACTGAATTTCCGTGTAAACCCCACCTGAAGCAACTTTGGGAATATTAAGCTTGCTCGGCGTGTTCCCTTGAAAGGCTGGAGCGTACAGGTAACTGTGCGTCGAGATAGATGATCGTCAAATACAGAACCCGGCTTATAGTCTTGCTCACACTAAAAATTCATCTGCACAGCAGATGAATTTTTTTATCGTCATCTTGCTGTTAAATAAAAATAGGTAGCCAGAACCCGGCTTATAGATTTGCTCATACAAAAAGAAACGCTGAAAAAGCGTTTCTTTTTAAATTACAATTCCTCCGTTTACGTTTAAGACCTCGCCCGTTATAAAATCGGACGACGCAAGAAAAAGAACCGCGTCCGCTACTTCCTCTGCTTTTCCCATTCTTCCGATCGGCGTATCCTCGTTTAATTCTTCTATATCCTCTTGACTTAAATGCCCGTTCATATCCGTATCTATAACGCCGGGAGAAACACAATTTACCGTTATTCCCGACGGACCGAGTTCTTTTGCAAGCGACTTTGTAAATCCTATGACAGCCGCTTTTGCCGCGCTGTAATGTACCTCGCAGCTTCCTCCCGTTACTCCCCACATTGAAGAAATATTTATTATTTTTCCTTCCTTCGCCGAAATCATATCTTTTACAAATTCCTTTGTAACAAAAAACATTCCCTTAACGTTAACATTAAACATATTATCCCAGTCTTTTTCCGTAATATCCGTGAACATTTTTACTTGGGAAATTCCCGCGTTATTTACCAGAACGTCAATTTTCCCGTAATTTTTATGTATAAAATCATACATTTTTTTTATTTGTTCAACATCGGAAATATCCGCTTTTATCGGTATAGCTCCTATATCATTCTTTATTTTTTCGGCTTCTTCTTCACTTTTGTTATAATTTAAAAATACTCTGTATCCTTCTTTTGAAAAAGCATACGCGCAGGCTTTTCCGATTCCTCGGCTTCCTCCCGTTATAAGAACGTTTTTCATATATTTTCCTCCGTTTTTTATCTATATACCAATTATAACCTATTTTAAAAAAATATCAATATTTTTCTTGATTTATTTGTTTAAATTTGATATTATAAAAGGTGGACATCAATCATCAAATATATGTTTGTTTTTTACATAATATGTCAAAAATATTTTTGAAAGGAGGAAATGAAATGAATATGGATATAACCGAAATATGGGAAAAAACGCTTTTAAGTGTAAAAAATAATATAAATTCTTCCGTTGGCTATAACGTACATATAAAAGCGTCGAAGCCTATTTCTCTTATAAATTCCGTTTTTACAATTTCAGTTCCTACTTCCATAAGTAAAAACATGGTGGAATACAGATACAAAAATCTTATTGAATCGTCTCTTGAAAAAACTACCGGTCAAAAGCTTTCTCTCGAAATTGTAACCGAAAGTAATATTCCCGACCAAAAAAGAGAATCAAAAAAAGAAGACTACCTCAATACAGATACAAACTTTTATTCCATAAATCCAAAATACACCTTTGAAAATTTTGTAGTAGGATCCTCCAACAGCGTAGCATATGAAGCTGCAAAACGTTCAGCCGAATATCCGGGAAAACTCGATAATCCTCTTTTCATATACGGAAACAGCGGTCTGGGAAAAACTCATTTAATGTACGCCATCGGCAATAAAGTAAAAGAAAAATATAAAGATGCAAAAATTATATGCGTTCCGTGTGAAAAATTTACAAACGAATATATACTTGCAATAAGAGAAAAAACGACCGATAAATTCAGAAGCAAATACAGAAGTGCCGACGTTCTTCTTGTAGACGACGTACAATTTCTCGAACATAAAGAAGCCGTACAGGAGGAATTTTTCCACACTTTTAACGAGCTTTTTTCTCTCGGAAAACAAATCGTTCTGACGAGCGACAGACGACCGAGCGAATTAAAAACTCTTACCACAAGAATGAAAACAAGATTCGGTCAAGGATTCACAATAGATATTTCCTTACCAAATTATGAAACAAGAATAGCCATTCTTCAGAACAAGGCTCTTGCTCATAACGTAACGATAGATGAAGATATTTTAGGATATATAGCAGATAATATACGTTCAAGCATAAGAGAACTTGAAGGAGCACTTTTAAACGTAATATCCATGTCGGAAATAAAACAATGTCCTATCACCATGGAATTTGTTAAAAATACTCTTCAATCAATAATATCGGACGATGGATCATCAAAAATAAATCCTAAATCCATAATACAAAAAGTGTCCCTCTATTATAATATTTCCGAAAACGAAATAACGGGGACAATAAAAACAAAAGAAATAGCTTTACCGCGACAAGTTGCAATGTATCTTTGCAGAAAGCTTCTCGGAATGAACGACACTTCTATTTCAAAGGAATTTTCCAAAGACAGAACAACAGTTAAACATAATATAGAAAAAATAGAATCGGAAATAAAAATAAACGAATCTCTTAATTCCGATATAACATATATAACAAGAGATTTGGAATCAATGTGAGGATAAAAACGTTAATAAATTGTTTATAAAAAAATATGACGATTTATGTAATAAAATAACAGTGGAAAAATTATATTTTTAAACATAATTTTCCACGCGGATATGTTAATAAAAAATGACATATTTACTTTATTTATCATACTTTTCCAACAATCCGCGTTTCTTATTACTGTTATTATTAAATATTATAATATTATATATATAAATATATATAATAAAATTTAAAATTTTATTGTGTTGATAAAATTATAAACAAGGAGATATAATTATGAAAATAGTATGCAATAAACCTCAGCTTGTGGAAATAATAAATACCGTTCAAAGAGCGATTGCTCCGAAAACCTCTCTTCCTGTTTTGGAGTGTATAAAAATAGATGCAAACGGCGACGGAAATGTTGTATTCACAGGAAATAATATAGATTTGTGTATAGAATACAATTCACAGTGCAGCGTTTTGGAAGGGGGAACAATAGCTCTGACTTCGAAAATGTTCGGAGATATTGTGAGACGTTTGCCCGAAGGAGACGTTACTATAAGCGTTAATCCTTCCAATAATGTAACAAAAATAAAGAGCGGATCAAGTGAATTTAATATTCAGGGAATTTCTCCCGATGAATTTCCTTCGGCTCCCGTCCTTGATGAAAATTTCAGATTTTCATTAACTCAAAATATACTGAAAAAGCTTATAAGAAAAACAATATCCTTTGTTGCTCAGAATGAAGGGAAAAAACCCGTTCTCACCGGCGCGCTTTTTGAAATTAAAAATAATTATCTTAATGTAGTAGCATCGGACGGACACAGACTTGCGGTTGTAAAGGAAGAAATAAAAGAAAATACCGATAATAATAAATTTGTTGTCCCTGGAGCGACGCTGAGAGAGCTTTTAAAAATTTTAAAGGATGAGGAGGAAAGAGTAGATATTATAGTTTCCGACAGAACCGTTTTAATGGATTTTGGAAATTATCAGGTTTATTCAAGACTTCTTGACGGAGAATTTTTAAAATATGAAGCTATAATTTCGGCGGTAAATACTATCAATGTAACGGCTGAAAAAAGATATATAGTAGACAGTCTTGAAAGAGCTTTGCTCTTGATAAACGATGATATTTCAGCAAAGTCGGAAAATAAAATTCCTGTCAGATTTAATATGGCTTATAATAAAATAGACGTGTCTTGTATAACGGGAAAGGGACAGGTAAACGATACCGTTCCAGTGGAGCTTGACGGAGGAGAACTTATAATAGGTTTTAATTGCAGATTTTTACTTGACGCGCTTTCGGCGTGTGATGAAGATAAAGTAAAAATGGAATTTTCGGCTCCGACGAGCGGATGTTTTATAAAAAGCTCCAAAGAAGACGATTCATATGTTTATATGATTCTTCCCGTAAGATTATATAATTGATAGACGGCGGTAAAATTATTATGAAAATTAAAATCTTAAATAATTATATAAACGATGAGAATACATATATCGTATATAATGAAAATACCAATGAGGGACTTGTAATAGATCCGGGTTATCCCGACAATGAAATTATAAATTTTGCCGAAGAAAATAAAATAAAAATTAAATATATTCTTCTTACTCATTGTCATTACGATCATATAGAATATCTTGAACCGCTGCGTAAAAAAACAAAAGCTAAGCTTTTGAGCAGTTTTAATTGCAGTAAAAATATAGGCGAGCCGGATATAAATCATTCCGTTTCGGGTTTGGGTTACGCCTTAAAGGCCGAAAAAAGCGATATGATTTTAAAAGACGGAGAAGAAATAAATTTGTGCGGAATAAATGTAAAATGCATATATACAGAGGGACACACAAACGGAGGAGTTTGTTATTTATTTGATAACAAAAAACTTTTTTCCGGCGATACTCTTTTTTTAAGGAGTATAGGAAGAAGCGATCTTCCGACAGGCAGCGGTGAAAAACTTTTAGAATCTATAAAAGATAAATTATATACTCTTGATGAAAATATAGAAGTATATCCGGGACACGGAAAAAGTACGTCGATAGGGTACGAAAAAAAGTTTAATATGTTTATTAAGGGATAAAAAAATATGCTCATTGTTCAAAACGGTTATGAATGTGATTACGAAATGAAGCTTTTTTACAAGCTTTTTTTCGGTGAGGAAGAAGACGTTTCGGTATATTCCAATTTTGAATATAAAGAAAAAAATATAAATGTATATACTGAAATAATATATGGAACAAAAGTATATTTTGATGATTTTAATTATAGTTTTGACGATGAAAACAAAGATAAAAGAATAATAAAAAAAATATTTACAGCCGCATGCACCAAATCTTTTTGTCATGCGGCAAAAAAAATAAAAAATATAAATCTTCCGTGGGGAGTTATGTGCGGAATACGTCCCGCAAAAATAGTAAGGGTACTTATGGAGGAAGGAAAAGGCGAGGAAGATATAAAATATATTTTAAAAGATATTTACGAAGTATCCGATGAAAAAATAAGTTTGGCGATGGAAGTCGCTAAAAATGAAAAAAAACTTATTGAAAGTATAGGAAAAAACAGCATCAGTATATATATAGGAATACCGTTTTGTCCTACGCGCTGTCTTTATTGTTCTTTTGTTTCAACGGATATAAGAGTAAGCGGAAAATATATTGATGAATTTGTAAAAAAGCTTCTTTCGGAAATAGACAAAACTGCGGAGGTTGTAAAAAAACTCGGTATGTATGTTGAAAATATATATATCGGCGGCGGTACTCCCACAACATTGGATGAAAAATATCTGAGTATGATATTTAAAAAGATAAATGAAAAATTTGATTTGAATAAAATAAAGGAATTTACTCTTGAAGCGGGGCGACCCGACACCATTACCGAAGAAAAATTAAAAGCCGCAAAAACAGGCGGCGTAAACAGAATAAGTATAAATCCTCAGACGATGAACATTGAAACTCTTAAAAAAATAGGAAGACAGCATACTCCCGAAATGATAAGAGAATGTTTTGAAAAAGCGAGAAAAATAGGATTTGATAATATAAACGCCGATCTTATAGCGGGATTGCCCGATGAAACTCCCGATATGTTTAAATACAGTCTTGACGAGGTTATAAAGCTCGATCCTGAAAATATAACTGTTCATTGTATGGCCGTAAAGAGAGCTGCTTCTTTTCGTTTAAAAGGAGGAGAGCTTACCGAAGCGGAATATATGAACGAAATGCTTTTATATACTCAGAAGAGTATGAAGGATACAAAAAGAAAACCGTATTATATGTATCGTCAGAAAAATATTTCGGGAAATCTTGAAAACGTCGGATATTCAAAAGAAGGATATATGAGTACATATAATGTAAACATAATGGAGGAAAAACAAACCATCATAGCACTCGGCGGCGGCGGAAGCACAAAACTTGTTATGGGAGACAGAATAGAAAGAATTTTTAATTTTAAAGATCCCGCCGAATATATAAAAAGATTTGATGAAATTCTTGAAAAAAAAGATGAAATAATTAAATTACTCGGAGGTTAAAAAAATGGCGGACGAAACTGTATTGAATAAAATTATAGACGAATACGAGGTTATGCGTATAAAAGCCGCTGAAAAAAGAAAGATTCGTATAAACGAAGTATACGATAAATTTCCGAGAATAGAAGAAATAGATAAGGAAATTTACAGCCGCGGATTACAAAATACGGGTAACATTTTGAAAAATCCCGAAAAGAAAGATGAATTTAATAAGGATTACAGTGAAAATCTTAAAAGATTAAACGCGGAAAAAAATAAAATAATAAAAGAAAACGGTATTTCGGAGGATTACGATAAATACGATTACGAGTGTAAAATATGTAATGATACCGGCTATAAAGAAAACGGTGAAAAATGTCAATGTTTTAAACAGAAACTTATCAACGAAGCATATAATATGTCAAATATGTCACAGATGATAAAAACGCAAAATTTCGAAACGTTTTCGTTTGACTATTATTCAAAAGAAGATAAAGACGGAGACGTTTCTCCTTACGAAAATATAAAGAAAATATACGATAATTGTAAAAGATTCTGTGAAAATTTTGACAGCGAAGAAAAAGGAATGATTTTTTACGGACCGACTGGTTTGGGAAAAACGTTTCTTTCCTGCGCCGTTGCAAAAAATATTATGGACAACGGAAAAACCGTAATTTACCTTCGCGCCGCTCGGTTGTTTTCGATTTATGAGGATTATAAGTTCGGAAGAAATAACGATTTTTCCGCAATAAATAATATCTATAACGCGGATTTGCTTATAATAGACGATTTGGGAACGGAACCGCCGGGGAAAAACAATATATCGTTTTTATTTGATGTGATAAACGAAAGAATGGCGAACGGAAAGAAAATAATTATAAATACAAATCTTCAAATAAGCGAGTTAACAAAGCTTTACAGTATGAGATTTACTTCAAGATTATATGAATACTTTATGATGTATAAATTTTACGGTGAAGACATAAGAATACAAAAGCTAAAAAAAGGAACGGTTTAATTCCGTTCCTTTTTTTATAATTTTATTTTTGAATCAGGCTCTCGCCCGTCATTTCAACAGGCTTTTCCATTCCCATCAAATCGAGCATGGTCGGCGTTAAATCACAGAGCTTGCCCTCTTTAAGCGTTAAATCGTCGCCCGCGCCGAGAAGGATCAGCGGTACGGGGTTCGTGGTATGTGCCGTGAATACGTCCTTCGTTTCGGGGTCGAACATGCAGTCCGCGTTGCCGTGGTCGGCGGTGATGAGCACCTTACCGCCGCGCTTTAAAATTGCGTCGCATACGCGTCCTACGCACTCGTCAACGACCTCGACGGCCTTAACGGCAGCCTCGTAAACGCCGGTGTGTCCCACCATGTCGCAGTTCGCGAAGTTAAGTATAATGCAGTCGTATTTGTCCTGATTTATCAAATCAACGCACGCGTCCGTGACGAGATACGCGCTCATTTCAGGCTGCATATCGTATGTCGCTACCTTAGGAGAGGGTATAAGCTTTCTGTCCTCGCCCTCATAAACGTCCTCTACGCCGCCGTTAAAGAAGAAGGTAACGTGCGCGTATTTCTCCGTTTCCGCTATGCGGAGCTGCTTCAAGCCCTTGCTCGCGATGTACTCGCCGAAGGTGTTCGTGAGCTTCTGCGGTTTGAACGCAACGTGAACGTTCGGCATTGACGCGTCATACTGCGTCATGCAGACGTAGTAGAGCTTCATAAATTTGCGCTCGAATCCGTTGAAATCGGGGTCGACGAGAGTTCTCGTAATCTCGCGCGCTCTGTCGGGACGGAAGTTGAAGCATACGACCGAGTCGTTTTCTTGGATCATACCCGTCGGTTTGCCGTTTTCCGTTACGACGGACGGAATTATAAACTCGTCCGTGATAAGCGCGCCGTTTTCGTCCTTCGTCTCGTAGGACTTGTGCATCATCGCGATAACGTCGTCCGTTTCAACGCCCTGACCGCGCACTATCGCATCGTACGCCTTTTCCACTCTGTTCCAGTTCGTGTCTCTGTCCATCGCGTAGTAACGACCCGAAACGGTCGCAATTTTACCCACGCCTATTTCGACCATTTTTTCTTTAAGCTGCGCTATATATTCAACGCCCGAGGTAGGCGAAACGTCTCTGCCGTCCATAATACAGTGAACGTAAACCTTTTCAAGACCCGCCTTTTTAGCCATTTCAAGAAGTCCGTAAAGATGACCGATATGACTGTGAACGCCGCCGTCGGAAAGAAGTCCTATAAAATGGATCGCACTGTCGTGTGCCTTGCAGTTTGCGACCGCTTCGCGAAGAGTATCGTTTTCAAAGAAATCTCCGTCGGAAATCGACTTTGTTATGCGCGTAAGCTCCTGGTACACAACGCGTCCCGCGCCGATATTGGTGTGACCCACCTCGCTGTTGCCCATTTGACCGTCGGGAAGACCGACAGCCATGCCGCTCGCGTAGAGCTGAGTATGCGGATAGTTTTTCAAAAATTTGTCCAAATTCGGCGTTTTAGCCGCCTTTATGGCGTTCCCCTCAACCACGGGGTTTATGCCGAATCCGTCCATGATAATTAAAGCGATAGGTGATTTTGCCATTTTTGTCCTCCCTTATTTCGCCGCGCCTGTGATAACCGCGAAATCGGGAGCTTTGAGCGACGCGCCGCCTATTAAGCCGCCGTCGATGTTGGGCTTTGAGAGAAGTCCCGCCGCGTTCTTCGCGTTCATCGAGCCGCCGTACTGAATTGTTATCGTCTTTGCCGTAGCGTCGTCGTAAAGGTCGGCCAAAAGCTTTCTTATCGCGCCGCAAACCTCCTCAGCCTGCTCGTCGGTCGCAGTCTTGCCCGTACCGATAGCCCAGATAGGCTCGTATGCGATAACTACCTTCTTAGCATCGTCCGCGCTTATGCCCGCGAACGCCTTTTTGATTTGAATCGCGATCCAATCCATTGTAATTCCCGCTTCGCGCTGCTCCAGACTTTCACCGCAGCAAACGATGGGAATAAGACCCTTTTCGAAAGCCTTTTTAGCCTTTAAATTAACAGTTTCGTCTGTTTCGTTATTGTACTCGCGTCTTTCGCTGTGTCCCATTATAACGTACTGTACGCCCATGTCGACGAGCATATCGGCCGATATCTCGCCCGTGAACGCTCCCTTGTCCTCGTAGTGGAGGTTTTCCGCGCCGATTTTCACGTGCGTGCCCTTTGCCGCTTCGATTGCCGGAGCAAGACACACATACGGCGTGCAGCATACCACCTCGCAAGTCGCGCCCTTTGTCGCTTCAACGACCTCTTTAACGAAATCGTATGTCTCCGACGGAAGCTTGTTCATTTTCCAGTTTCCCGCAATTATATATTTTCCCATTGTTTGATCTCCTTTTACTTAAAATTACTTATCCGTCAGTGCCGCGATACCGGGCAGTTCCTTACCCTCGAGGAATTCCATACTTGCGCCGCCGCCGGTGGAGATGTGGCTCATCTTATCGCCCAAGCCCGCCTGGTTTACAGCCGCGACGCTGTCGCCGCCGCCGATGATAGTTGTAGCGTCGAGTTCAGCGAGAAGCGCGGCAATCTCGTTCGTACCCTTCGCGAAATTCGGCATCTCGAACACGCCCATAGGACCGTTCCATACGACCGTCTTAGCGTCTGCAAGCTCCTTCTTGAACAGCTCGACCGACTTCGGTCCGATGTCAAGTCCCATCCAGCCGTCGGGGATATTGCCCTCGACTACCTTTGAGGGAGCGTCGTTGTCAAACTTTTCGGTGATGACCGTGTCAATCGGCAGAATGATCTTGTCTCCCGCTTCGTCGAGCATCTTTTTCGCGTAGTCTATATAATCTTCTTCGAGCAGCGACGTGCCAACAGTCTTACCCTGCGCGGCGAAGAACGTGTACGCCATACCGCCGCCGATAATGAGCTTGTCGACCTTCTTCAAAAGGTTCTCGATAACGGATATCTTTGACGAAACCTTGCTGCCGCCCAAAATTGCAACAAGAGGTCTTACGGGATTGTTAACGGCGTTGCCTAAGAAATTGATTTCCTTTTCAATAAGATAACCCGCAACGGCAGGCTTTAATATAGCCGATACGCCGACATTCGAACAGTGCGCTCTGTGCGCCGTTCCGAACGCGTCGTTTACGAACAAATCAGCGAGCGAAGCAAGCTCCTTAGAGAACGCTTCCTCGTTCTTTGTTTCTTCCTTTCTGTAACGTGTGTTTTCGAGAAGAACAACGTCGCCGTCCTTCATTGCCGCAACGGCAGCCTTCGCGTTGTCTCCGACAACGTTGTCGTCAGCCGCAAAAACTACTTCTTTGCCGAGCTTTTCCGAAAGGCTTTTCGCAACGGGTGCGAGAGACATCGACGGAACAGGCTCGCCCTTGGGCTTGCCCATATGCGAGCAAAGGATAACCTTCGCGCCGTTATCCATAAGATATTTGATAGTGGGAAGCGCGCCGACAATACGGTTTTCGTCCGTAATATTGCCGTCCGCGTCCAGAGGAACGTTAAAATCGCAGCGGACAAGAACTTTCTTTCCTTTTACGTTTACGTCCTCGACTGTCATTTTGTTGTACATAGTTCATTTCTCCTTTTTGTGCGGACAAATGCCCGAATTTTTCTAAAATATATTATATAAAAATTTTGTGTCTTTTTCAAGTAAATAATAAAAAATAGTTAAAAATTTGCAAACCGTATTATTGCCGCCGCCGTCGCGATCCCGACGATATCTCCGACGGCGGCGAAGGGTACGGCGCGGAGATTGTTTTTCGCGCGGGTTTTTGCAAAATACACGCACAGACAATAGAAGGTCGTTTCGGTCGAGCCGGTTATTACAGACGCGATCCTTCCGATTTCGCTGTCCGCGCCGTAGGAATTAAGTATATCCGTGAGAACTCCTATCGCGCCGGAGCCTGAGAGCGGACGAATGATAGCGAGCGGCATTACCTCCGGCGGTATGAGCTTTGTCAGCGGAGATAAAAACGATGTTATTAAATCGAGCGTGCCGGACGCGCGCAGCATATATACCGCCGTAAGCACGGCGACGAGCGGGGGGAAGATGTCCGCCGTGATTTTCATTCCGTCCCTCGCGCCGCTGATAAACGTATTATAGACCGATACTTTTGATTTTAACGCTGCCAAAATAATAAAGATAATAAGACAGGGGATAACATATTTCACAGCTTATCCCTCCCGAAACGGAAATTTTTTCTTCCGAACCATAGCTTTGCGAAAAAAACAGCCGTAAAAAACGCGGTAAACGACGATATCCATATCGGAAGCATTACGGAAAAGGGTTCGGAGGACGAACACGCCGCGCGCAGCGCGATTATTGTCGTAGGAATAAGCTGTATGCTCGTCGTGTTTAATATGACGAGCATACACATATTGTCCGAAGCGCGGGCGGGGATCGGATTCTCCGCGTCAAGACATTCCATCGCCTTTATTCCCATCGGCGTCGCCGCGTTTCCCATTCCGAGCAGATTCGCGCTCATGTTCATGGATATATATTTCTTAGCCTTACCGCCCGCGCCGGGAAAAAGAAACGAAACAAACGGCCCCAAAAGCCTTTCGGCTTTTCGCGACACGCCCGATTTTTCGGCGATTTTCATTATTCCCGTCCAGAAACACATGATTCCCGCGAACGACAAAACGGTAAAAACGGATTCCTTCGCGCCGTCAAACGCGGCGTTAAGCGTCTCGTTCACCGTACCGTTAAAAAACGATACGATTATCGAAACGGCTATCATTGCGCACCATATGTAATTCATCAAATCACACCCCCATAAACTTTTATTCCCGCATTGAACGATATATGAAAATTTTCTGTTCCAAAACGGGGAAAAGTATGGTAGAATATAAATAACAAACGATGAAAGGAATGTTTTTATGCTTACTGGAAAAACGGTCGTACTCGGTGTGACGGGGAGTATCGCGGCGTACAAAAGCGCGAATCTTGCGCGAATGCTGAAAAAACTTCATTGTGACGTGCACGTTATCATGACAAAAAACGCGCTGAATTTCATAAATCCCATAACCTTTGAATCGCTTACCGGCAACAAATGTCTTGTAGATACGTTTGACAGAAACTTCGAATACAGCGTCGAACACGTCGCGCTCGCGAAAGCTGCCGACGCGGTTATGATCGCTCCGGCAAGCGCGGACGTTATAGGTAAGATCGCATGCGGTATTGCGGACGATATGCTTACCACTACGGTAATGGCTTGTCCCTGCAAAAAAATAATATCTCCCGCGATGAATCATAATATGTATCACAATCCGATCGTTCGGGACAATATGGAAAAATTGAAGGGATACGGCTATGAGATAATCGAGCCGGCGCACGGAATGCTTGCCAACGGAGACGTGGGTGACGGTCGTATGCCCGACGAGGAGATCCTTCTCGAATACATTATAAAAGAGATTGCTTTCAAAAAGGATATGGCGGGCAAAAAGGTGCTTATTACGGCGGGAGCGACCGCGGAAGACATAGACCCCGTCCGTTTTATTACGAATCGTTCAAGCGGCAAAATGGGCTTCTCACTGGCAAGGAACGCCATGCGGCGCGGAGCGGAGGTAACGCTTGTCGCGGGTCTGTATACCGCCGAGCCGCCGCTCTTGGTAAACACGATACGCGTAAGAAGCGCGGAGGAAATGTACGATACCGTAACGTCGTTGTCCGACGATAAGAATATAATAATAAAGGCGGCGGCGGTGGCGGACTATCGTCCCGAAAATGTAAGTACGGAAAAAATAAAAAAGACCGGCGATGCGGCGCAGATAAAGCTGACACGAACAAAGGACATACTTGCGGAGCTTGGAAAAAGGAAGAAAAACGGTCAGTTTATATGCGGTTTTTCGATGGAAACGGAAAATCTGATTGAAAATTCGCGCGCGAAGCTCGAAAAAAAGAACGCCGACATGATCGTCGCCAACAGTCTGCGCGACGACGGCGCGGGGTTCGGCTGCGACACGAACGTCGTAACGCTTATTACCGCCGACAACGCGGTACAGCTTGAGAAAATGAGCAAGGACGAGGTCGCGGAAAAGATTTTTGATTTTATTCTTAAGAAGTAAAAAAAGAAGATGTCATATGACATCTTCTTTTTAAATGCGTTAAATTATTCGGCTATATCGGAAACAACGCCCGAACCAACCGTTCTGCCGCCTTCGCGGATAGCGAAACGCAGACCCTTTTCAATAGCTATCGGTGTGATAAGCTCAACGTTCATCTTTACGTTATCGCCGGGCATACACATCTCTGTGCCTTCCGGCAGGTTAATAACGCCGGTAACGTCGGTCGTTCTGAAATAGAACTGAGGTCTGTAATTGTTGAAGAACGGTGTGTGACGGCCGCCCTCGTCCTTTGTCAGGACATAAACCTCGCCCGTGAACTTTGTATGCGGGTGAATTGAACCCGGCTTGGAAAGAACCTGTCCTCTTTCGATTTCGTTTCTCTGAACACCACGGAGAAGCGCGCCGATGTTATCGCCTGCTTCAGCGTAATCAAGAAGCTTTCTGAACATCTCGATACCGGTAACGACAACCTTTCTCTTTTCGTCGGTAAGACCAACGATCTCAACTTCGTCGTTAAGGTTCAAGCGACCTCTTTCAACTCTACCCGTAGCAACCGTACCGCGGCCCGTGATCGAGAAGATATCCTCGATAGGCATAAGGAACGGAAGATCCGACTTTCTTTCGGGAGTCGGGATATAGCTGTCAACAGCGTCCATAAGCTCCCAAATGCACTTATACTCGGGCGCGTCGGGATCTGTCGAGCTTGACTCGAGAACCTGAAGAGCTGAACCCGAAATGATCGGAGTGTCGTCGCCGGGGAATTCATACTCTGAAAGAAGGTCTCTGATCTCCATTTCAACAAGCTCAAGAAGCTCGTCGTCGTCAACCTGGTCTCTCTTGTTCATGAATACTACGATATAGGGAACGCCAACCTGACGCGAAAGAAGGATATGCTCTCTTGTCTGGGGCATAGGACCGTCGGCAGCCGATACAACGAGGATAGCACCGTCCATCTGAGCCGCACCCGTGATCATGTTCTTAACGTAGTCGGCATGTCCCGGACAGTCAACGTGAGCATAGTGACGCTTGTCTGTCTCATACTCAACGTGAGCCGTAGAAATCGTAATACCTCTTTCTCTTTCCTCCGGAGCCTTATCGATCATGTCGTAAGCTTCGAACTTAGCCTGACCCTTCATAGCCAGAACCTTTGTGATTGCCGCCGTAAGAGTTGTTTTACCGTGGTCAACGTGACCAATGGTACCGATGTTTACGTGCGGTTTATTTCTTTCGAATTTCTCTTTAGCCATTGTAAAATTCCTCCTTATAAATAATATAGTTACACTAATAAAGATATTGTACAATTTTTTTATGAAAAAATCAAGTATTTTTTCAAATATTTTTAATTGTTTACAGTTTTAAACAGTCCTTCGGCGGCGAAAAATAAATTTTCGCCCCCGAAAGTCCGTAAATTTAGTTCTTTGAACGCTCGTTCATGATTTTTTCCTGAACATTTTTCGGAACTTCACTGTAATGCGAGGGTTCCATGGTGTACTGACCGCGTCCCTGCGTACCCGAACGGAGCACCGTCGCGTAGCCGAACATTTCAGCCAGCGGCACGTCAGCCGTTACCTGCGTAACGCCGCCCGAACGTGATTCCTGCTGCTTAACCATACCTCTTCTCGACGAAAGGTCGCCGATTACGAAGCCGAGATAGTCGTCGGGAACGATTACGTTTACGAGCATGATAGGCTCCTTGATTACGGGATCGGCCTTCTTCATACCCTCCTTGAACGCCATTGAAGCGGCGATCTTGAACGCCATTTCCGAAGAGTCGACCTCGTGATAAGAACCGTCGTAAAGCGTCGCCTTTACGTCAACGACGTTGTAGCCCGCGAGTACGCCGGACTGCATCGCGCCCTGGATACCCGCGTCAACGGCAGGTATATATTCCTTCGGAATGGCACCGCCGACGATTGCGTTAACAAATTCGTAGCCGCCGCCCTCCTCCAGAGGTTCAAGCTTCAGGAGTACGTGTCCGTACTGACCCTTACCGCCCGACTGACGGGCGTATTTATGCTCGATATTGACTTCTTTTCTGATAGCCTCTCTGTAAGAAACCTGAGGTTCTCCGACATTTGCTTCCACCTTGAATTCACGCAGAAGTCTGTCGACGATGATCTCAAGATGAAGCTCACCCATGCCGGCGATGATCGTCTGTCCCGTTTCGTCGTCGGTGTAGGTCTTGAACGTCGGGTCTTCCTCTGCAAGCTTGGCGAGAGCGATACCCATTTTTTCCTGACCTGCCTTTGTCTTAGGCTCGATGGCAACGCGGATAACGGGGTCGGGGAAGTCCATGGATTCGAGAATGATCGGGTGTTTTTCGTCGCAGAGCGTTTCGCCCGTCGTCGTATTCTGAAGTCCGACAGCCGCCGCGATATCGCCCGAGTAAACTATGTCGAGGTCCTCTCTGTGATTCGCGTGCATCTGAAGTATTCTTCCCATTCTTTCTCTCTTGCCCTTGCACGAGTTAAGAACGTGGGAGCCTTTTTCGAGCGTACCCGAATAAACTCTGAAGAAGCATATTTTACCCACGAACGGGTCTGTCGCGATTTTAAACGCCAGAGCCGCGAAAGGAGCGTCGTCCGACGAAGGTCTTTCGTCCTCTTCGTCCGTGTCGGGGTTAACGCCCTTGATAGCCGGAACGTCCAGCGGAGACGGCATATATTCGATTACGGCGTCGAGAAGCATCTGAACGCCCTTGTTTCTGTAAGCCGTTCCGCAAAGCATCGGAACTATTTCGTTATTGATCGTCGCTTTTCTCAAAGCCGCCTTAAGCTCGTTTACGGAGATTTCCTCGTCCGCAAGGAATTTTTCGAGAAGTTCTTCGTCGGTCTCGCATATTGCTTCGACCATCTGCTGACGGTATTCCTCGGCTTTTTCCTTCATATCTTCGGGAATCTCTTCCTTATGGAACTTCGAACCAAGCTCGTCGTCATATATTTCGGCGTCCATGTTCATCAGGTCGATGATACCCGTGAACGTGTCTTCGGCACCTATCGGGAGCTGAATGGGAACGCCGTTTGCGTTAAGTCTTTCGTGAACCATGTTTACGACATTATAGAAATCCGCGCCCATAATGTCCATCTTATTAACGAAAATCATACGCGGAACGCTGTAATCGTCAGCCTGTCTCCAAACGGTTTCAGACTGCGGCTCCACGCCGCCCTTAGCGCACATAACGGTTACGGAACCGTCAAGAACTCTAAGGGAACGCTGAACCTCAACGGTAAAGTCAACGTGTCCCGGGGTATCGATAATATTTATTCTGTTCTTTATTCCGGCATAGGGACCTTCCTTTGGAGCCCAGAAACACGTCGTGGCTGCGGAAGTAATGGTGATTCCGCGCTCCTGCTCCTGCGCCATCCAGTCCATGGTGGCGGCTCCGTCGTGGGTTTCGCCTATTTTATGGTTGATACCCGTATAATACAGTATTCTTTCCGTGGTTGTTGTTTTACCGGCGTCTATGTGCGCCATGATGCCGATATTTCTTGTATTTTCAAGTGAATATTGTCTACCCATAAAAGATATTGTCCTCCTTTCCCTTCTGTATAAATTTTGAATCGATTTCTCTACAATAATCAGATAACTCTGTTATTGCGTTGTAGTTTTAGCGGATAAGTGCCTCGGATACCGCGCCGACATACGTCGGTACTTCAAGCGGCAGCCCGTGGTGCTTAGACGCTGAAAATCCAACGCAAGAATTACCAGCGATAGTGAGCAAATGCTTTGTTCGCTTCCGCCATTTTATGGGTATCCTCGCGCTTCTTGACCGCGCCGCCCGTACCGTTTATGGCGTCCATGATTTCATTTGCAAGTCTTTCCTTCATTGTCTTTTCGTTACGCTCTCTCGAATAGCGCGTAAGCCATCTCAGACCCAGCGTCTGGCGTCTTTCGGGGCGTACTTCCATAGGAACCTGGTATGTCGCACCGCCGACACGTCTTGCTTTTACTTCAAGAACCGGCATGATGTTGTCCATAGCTTCCTGGAATGCTTCAAGCGCGTCCTTGCCCGTCTTTTCCTTAATAATGTCGAATGCGTCGTACACGATTTTCTGAGCGACGCCCTTCTTGCCGTCAAGCATTATGTTGTTGATAAGCTTTGTAACGACGACGTTGTGATAAATAGGATCGGGCAAAACTTCTCTTTTTGCTATAAAACCTTTTCTTGGCACTTTACTTCCCTCCTTCACATTGTGCCGAACCTGCGGTCAAACCCAAACAGAATATTTCTTGTGCTTGTCTTTGATCCTCGGCTCAGCATTAAGAAAAAATTTTTCCGTGAGTATCATAGGTACTCTTGATTATCGGCAATATTGCCGATAAATCACGTCAAGTGCTATCCGAATATATGTCTAAAATATAACCCGATATGCACTTGTTCGAAATAATTTATTACTTATAAATTACTTCTTTTCCTTTGGCTTCTTCGCGCCGTACTTGCTTCTTGCCTGAAGACGGCCGTTTACGCCCTGGGCGTCAAGCGTACCTCTTATAATGTGGTATCTTGTACCCGGAAGGTCACGAACTCTTCCGCCTCTTATCAGCACAACGCTGTGTTCCTGCAAGTTATGACCTATACCGGGGATATAAGCCGTAACCTCGATGCCGTTCGTAAGTCTTACTCTGGCGATTTTTCTCAATGCGGAGTTAGGCTTCTTCGGCGTAGCGGTTCTTACAGCGGTGCAGACACCGCGCTTCTGCGGCGAACTTTTGTCCGTAGTCTTTTTCTTGAGAGAATTAAGACTCTTTTGCAGAGCGGGGGCGGTAGATTTCTTTTTTGAGGTCTTTCTGCCTGTTCTGACCAACTGATTAAATGTAGGCATACCGTGTTACACTTCCTTTCTTTTATAATTTTTATATATTATTTCACGCGTGAGCGCGGAATAACCGTAATTTGACTATTTAAGAAGCACGGCGCAGCTCGCGCCCACCTCTATGGAACACATGGCTCCCAAATCCTTCATTGTCGGAACAAAGAAAAGCTCGGTGCCGCTTTGCTCCGCCAGTTTTTTCACGTCGTCTTTTATGTGACTGTCGCAATCCTCGGCAACAAAAGCCTTCGCCGCCTTCTTTTCGTTTAAGGCTCTCTGAACCTGCTTGTAACCAACATATAATCTCGATTTGTCGGCTTCGCCAATCATGTTTTTGTCACTCTCCGTATTTCAAATAATTCTTGCCGCTCCGATTTTTGCATAAATCAGTCAGCTTATCAGATTATATAAGAAAAAGTCAAATTTGTCAATACTTTTTTGAAATTAAAAACAAGTTTTCGCTGTGTTTTTGTCTTTTTCAAAAAGCGATGTTTTTCATACAACATTACATTGTTTTTTCATCGTTGATACGGTAAAGTTACGAGCAAGTTAAAAATGTGTAAAAAGGCACAAAAACAAATTAAAACGAAAAATTTTTTGGATAAATTATACTAAAAAATATTGACTTTATGCAATTTTCGATATATAATAAAGATAATAGCGGTAATATACCCAAAAGCAAAAAAATAACAGTAAAAAACCACCGCTTTTGCCACTACAAAATATTGTGGAAAAAAAGAAAAAAATGAAATGCTTCAACAATATAAGGGGAGAATATTATGAAGTTCAGTAAATCGATGACAAAGCTGTTGTCGGTGCTAATTATGGCATCGATGGTAGGCACGTCGGTACAAGTGCCTACTTACGCGGAAATATCCGCCGCCGGACAGGCGATCGCGGAACATTCCGCATCGGAGGAAAACCAAGCCTTGAATGCACAAGGCAGCTCGGAGTCGAACAAAGACGCCGACGCTGCCGGTGAAGAGGACAATAAAGCGGAAGGCGCAGAAGCTGCTCAAAACGGAGAGACAGCGGCTGCGTCTGAAAGTGGTGTACAGAATAATTCCGAAGCTCTCCCCCAAAACGAAGGTAATTCTTCGAACGCTTCGGGTTCTTCAAACAGCCGCGACGCATACTCCTCCCCGTCAACGTCATCTGATTCACAGGACTACGACACGACTGTCGACACTTCGAAGATGCTTGAGCCGTTCTCCACGGAAAACGACAGCAGTCTCCTTTGGTTCGACCAGTCCTTCTCCCTGTTTGAGTATTTCGGTATGTCAAAGACCTTTACGGCAACCGCCGCGAACGGCGACGGTAACGACATCGTATGGGAGGTCGGAGAACCGAAATATTTGTCCGTATCCGAACCGATAGTAGACGGCGACAAGAGTACCGTCGATATTACATGGAACGGGGAAACTGTTGAATCAATAGAAAGAACGCCTTTCTATGCCATGCTCAGATCGGACCCGAACGAGAAGATCACGGGTACCGCGTATCTTTCCAACGGAACGGCTCCCGCCGACGATGAGGAGGATATTAACGCCGGTTCGAAAACGGAATTTGAGTCGGAGGAAGTAAAGAACTTTGTGGAGGAAATGTATCGCACGGGTCTTACGCAGGACAACTCCGTGTACGATCTTTCGTCGTTCGGAGACGGCGGCGCGTCGTCCGACACACCCGACTACAATAATATGAGCGACGAGGAAATTCTTTCGCTCTTCGAGCAGAAGCGTTCGGAGAACGCTTCGGCAAGCGACGGCGCGAATGCTTCCGATGACGAAACGTCCGTCGATGAAGACAAAGATGAAAATGTATATAATAAGGAAGAAACTCAGTCCGAATCGGACGCGAAAGCCGCCGATTCGGATAAAGATACAGATACGGCAAAGGAATCGAAAGCGGAAGAAACAGATTCCGTGAAAGCCGCCTATTCGGATACGTCGAACGCGTCCGACGGTGACGCCGTTGATTCTGACACGGAAGAAAAAGTAAGTAATGAGACGACAGAATCCAAAGCGACGGCAAACGAGGAAGCAACGGTCGATGAAGCCGACTCTGAGCCTGCGGAGGAGGAAACGGCTGCGGCGTTGTCAACCGCGCGGGTCGATACGGATGAAAGCGTAGCCGCGCAGCCGGAAACAAAAGAAGTTGTTACGACAAAGACGGTACAAAAGGAAGAAACGGAAGAAGTAAAAAGAACGGTACAGACAGAGACAACAACGACCAAGACAACAACGACCGAAATCATAAGCGAAGAACCGATAATCGAAACAACGACAAAAACGGTTTACGAGGAGATCCCGTCCGAAAAAGAGATGACGATCGAAACCGTTGTCGAAGCGGCTTATGACGAGGAGACGGGCGAGACTATATACGAGACCGAATACGAGACGATCACGGTACCCACTACCGAGACGATCGAAAAGGAAGAAACGGTCGAGGAGGTAGTCGGCACAAATTACACCGTACGTGAAACGGTTACGACCGACGACGGTACGGATTCGTCCACGACCGTAAACGAATACACGACGACTTCCGAGCCGTCCGTGGGAACAACGGTTGAATCTTTCACTACATATACGGAACAGGAAATAGTAGAATATGTCGCCAAGATGGTTGACGTAGAGGTTGAGGAGGTCAATACGACTGCGGTCGTACCGCAGGCACCCGTTGAGACACAGCAATCCGCGTCCGCGTCGAAGGCTTCTTCGAGCGCGCGCAGCACGTCCGCGGTTACGCGCGTCAGCGATCAGAGCGCGTCCGCACCGAGCGAGAGCGAGCAGTCCGCGCCTTCCGTAAGCGACGGCGCGTCAAGCGAGCAGCAGACGAACGGCGACGAAATTAACAATGAAAATAACGATGAACCGCAGCTGAGCGACGCTCCCGTTTCGAACGAGGAGGAGATCGCGCCGCAAGCGGACACGATAGATTACGGAACAAGCCTTACTTCAACAGCAGACAGCAGACATCAGCGTCTGTACATCGGACAAAGCGTGAACGTAAGCTCTGTTTTCACGTCGCACGGCGACGCCGCGCCTTCGAGCCTTAAAGCTATCGACACGTCTGTCGCTGCCGTATCGGGCAGCGGCGTTGTCGGCAAGGGCATCGGACGTACACAGGTTGTCGGCTATGATTCGAGCGGCAAGATGATCGGCATTGTCGAGGTCGAAGTGCGTAACAAGAGCGAAGATGTCGCTACGCCTATGGTTGCTGCCGGCAGCGAGTTTATGCTCGCGCTGAAAGCCGACGGTACCGTATGGGGCTGGGGCGGAAACACTTACGGACAGCTCGGTCAGGGAACGACCACGACGACCGACGCAAATGGCGGCGACGTTGTTACTCAGAATAAAACCGCGTACTTATACCCCGTACAAGTAATGGCAAGCTCCGACAGGAATGGAAAAGCAACGTCATATCTTCAGAACATAATCCAGATAGCCACGGGCGGTTACACTTCATACGCCCTTGACGCAGACGGAGACGTTTGGGTATGGGGCTATAACGGAAGTAACGAGCACGGCATGAACGACGCGACTACCGCTCCTTATTCCTTGCCGAGAAAAATAGACGGAATTGACGATGTTGCATACATAGGCACAGGCTTGTGGACGGCATTTGCGATAAAACATGACGGCAGCGCATGGGTATGGGGCTATAACGGTTACGGTAACGCCGGAACAAACGTGGCAACAACGACGCCGACAAGAGTTCTGGGCGGAGAAACAGGCAATCAGTATTTGGAAGATATAGTACAGATAGATTCCACACGTGGTTCTACCATTGCGCTTAAATCAGACGGAACGGTATACACATGGGGAAGAAACTACACGGGACTTGGAAATAATACTGTCGATGCTGCCGCGCCGGTGAAAGTATTAAAGGGCGCAAGCAACAGTGATAGCGATTATCTCGAGAATGTTGTACAGATAGAGGTGAGCGGCGGCGATTACATTAATTACTATAACAGCTATCAATATTCACATTATCTTGCATTGCAGGATAACGGTGAAGTATATGGTTGGAGTCATAACGACAACGGTGAGCTTGGCGATGGAACAAGAACATCATCTCCTACGCCTGTTAAGATGCTTATTGATAAGAAGGTAGTTTCAATAGGCGCAGGCGGCTATTCCTATACTGCTTACAATCCGTCATTACACCAATATAGTTATGTAATAACAGATGGCGGCAGTATATGGGCGACAGGTAACAACAGTTACGGACAACTTGGTAACGGTTTGACGAACGCCTATTCCACGGGAATAAATGCTCAAGGAGCGGATTTTGCAACTTATTTACCCGTTCAGGTAACGACTGCGGCAGGAGACTATACTATTGATGATTATACATATACCGTAAACGATTCATCAGTTACCGTACAAAGAGAAACTCATCAGCCGCTTACGGATATAGTTCAAATAGTTGGCTCAAAAAATAATTACTTCGCAGTTGCGTTAAAGAGAGACGGAACGATCTGGACCTGGGGAAATAACGGAAGCGGACAGCTCGGAACGGGTACGGCAACGGGCGTACTTTCACGCATACCGACCGAGAGAACACAGGTATCTTATTGGACAAGAGCGGTACAGATTGGAAATGAGGATTTCAATACGCTTTATCCACACGTCGAAGATACAACTGTCAGCAGACATCAGCGTCTGTATGTCGGTCAAAACATGAATGTTAACCTTATATTTGCTGCACGTGAGGGTCAAGCCGCATCAAGCATCAAGGCGATCAATACGTCTGTTGCGACTATATCAGGCACTTCAGTTGTCGGTGCGGGTATCGGACGCACTCAGGTTGTCGGATATGACGCAGACGGTAAAATGATAGGCATTGTCGAGGTCGAGGTGCGTAACAAGAGTGAGGATATAGCTGCGCCTATGGTTGCGGCAGGTGATGATTTTGTTCTTGCATTAAAAGCGGACGGAACCGTCTGGGGCTGGGGCTATAACGGTTACGGTCAGCTTGGCGACGGCACGACCGTCAACAAAACGCATCCTATTCAGGTAAAGAAAGGAAAGCAGGGCGGCACGACCGATTACCTGCAAAACATAATCCAAATTGCAACAGGCACATGGACTTCGTATGCACTTGACAAGGACGGAAACGTTTGGGGCTGGGGCTATAACGGTGAATATGAACTCGGACAAGGAAACGGTGTGACGCAAGCCTCTTATTTGCCTATAAAAATAGATATAGATAATGTAGCGTCTATTGCCACAGGCGTACGTACCGCTTTTGCAATAAAACATGACGGAACGCTCTGGGTATGGGGTCAGAACGGTTACGGTAACGCCGGAACAACTGCGTCTACTATGACTCCGACCCAAGTACTCGGAGGGGAGTCTGGAAAGCAATATTTGGAGGATATAGTACAAGTAGATGCAACTCGCGGCTCAACAATCGCGCTGAAATCCGACGGAACGGTATACACATGGGGCAGAAACGATCCGGGACTCGGAAACAATACAGGAAGCGTCGGTGTTCCGATGAAGGTTTTAAAGGGCGCAAGTGAAAGTGATAGTTTGTTCCTTGAAAATGTCGTACAGGTAGAGACAGGCGGCGGCGATTACATTAATCACTATGGCAGCTATCAATATTCACATTATCTTGCATTGCGGGATAACGGAGAAGTATACAGCTGGAGCTATAACGGCTACGGAACTCTTGGTATAGGGAACACGGTTGATCAGCCCATGCCGGTTAAAATGCAGATAAGCGATGTCGTTTCAATAGGCGCAGGCGGTTATTCCTATACTGCTTACAATCCGCCGCCGTATGAAACCGGCTATATGATAGCCAGTGACGGCACTGTTTGGGCGACGGGTTATAACGGCTACGGACAGCTCGGTAACGGTTTGACGCATACTTATTCCACAAAAATAAATTCTCAAGGCACAGATGAGGCGACATATCTCCCCGTTCAGGTTACGATTGCCGGAGGGGATTATACCATTGATGAATACACCACAGCGGACGGTGCAACAAAGGTACAAAGAGAGATGCATGACCCGCTTAAGGATATCGTTCAGGTAGTCGGTTCAAAGAACGGTTTCTTTGCCGTCGCCTTAAAAAGGGATGGAACAGTTTGGGCATGGGGCGATAATTCAAGCGGACAGCTCGGAACAGGTACGACAACGGGCGTACTGTCCCGTATACCGACGGAAAAAACACAGGTAACTTACTGGACAAGAGCGGTAAAGGTCGGAAATGAAAGCTCTAACTCTTTGCTTGTTCGCGGCGGTACGCTTACGGACAACAAGGGCAAGAGTGAAAAGGTAGGCGGAGACGGCAAACTAATTACCAATATTTACCTTAAGGACGACGAACAGGCTGTTCATTACGAGCAGTTTACAATTGATAAATCACAGGTTTACCGCAAATTCTCGTTTAATACCATGGTTCCCGAGGAAGAGGTTATTCCGACTCAGATCTCATATAAATCGACGAACGAAAATATAGTAAAGGTAAACCAAAACGGCGTAATTACTCCGGCGCACACCGGAATCTACGGCACGGCTGCCATTGTGGCAACGGCACAAATGGTCGTTGCCGGAGTAACAAATACATACCGCGCAACGATCCGTGTCGGCATTGTTCCGTCGAACGGTGTTGCGGCGCAGCATACCGCGGCGGGTCAGGCGGCGATTGAAACGGGTATCGCGATGCCGCAGCTTGCTATGGGCAATAACTATGTGCTTGCCTTAAGATATGACGGAACAGTCTGGGCATGGGGATATAACGGTTACGGACAGCTTGGTCAGGGAACAACAAATCAAAAGGACAATGACGGAAATTATACGGATACACTTATTCAGAATACGACGGAATATCATGTTCCCGTACAGGTAATGGCAAGTACCGACCAAGAAGGAAACGCGACCGCGTATCTTGAGAACATAGTACAGATAGCTACCGGTATGCATACATCATATGCGCTCGATACAGACGGAAACGTTTGGGTATGGGGCTATAACGGAAATAACGAGCACGGCATGAACGACGCGGACGGCTCTGCCCCGCACTCGCTGCCGAGGAAAATAGAAGGCATAGAGGATGTAGTATATATTAACGCGGGTCTGTATACCGGCTTTGCAATAAAAGACGACGGATCTCTCTGGACATGGGGATATAACGGTTACGGTAACGCCGGAACAAACGTGGCAACAACGACGCCGACAAGAGTTCTGGGCGGAGAAACAGGTAACCAGTATTTGGAAGATATAATACAAGTAGATTCTACCCGCGGTTCAACCATTGCATTAAAAACAAACGGAACGGTCTATACCTGGGGAAGAAACGATACGGGACTTGGAAACAATACAATTTCCGCCAACGCCCCGATACAGGTATTAAAGGGTACAAGCGAAAGTGATAGTCTGTTCCTTGAGAATGTTGTACAGATAGAAGTAAGCGGCGGCGATTACATTAATTACTATGGCGGCTATCAATATTCACATTATCTTGCATTGCAGGAGAACGGTGAAGTATATGGTTGGAGTCATAACGGCAACGGTGAACTGGGAGATGGAACAACGGTATCACCGCAGACACCTGTTAAAATGCTTATTGATGAGAAGGTAGTTTCAATAGGCGCAGGCGGTTATTCCTATACTGCTTACAATCCGCAGCTGTATGAGACCGGCTATATGATAACAGATGACGGAAATGTCTGGGCAATCGGTAATAATGGTTGGGGGCAGCTCGGCAACAACACAACAGGAGCTTTCTCGACGGAGATAAATTCCCAAGGCGCGGATGAGGCAACATATAAACCCACGCGCGTAACGGCGTCGGGAGATTATCATATAGAAACATATGAGCTTGATGGCGGCAGGGTTGTCACAAGGGAAGTACATGAACCCCTTGAAGACATGGTTCAAGCTGTCGGCACAAAGAACGGCGTATTTGCCGGCGGTAT
>CANQJC010000013.1 GCA_947624165.1 uncultured Clostridia bacterium | reverse complement strand
ACGGCTCGATAGATCCGCTGCGCGACATCGAGACGATAAATTTAGAGCTTGTATTTTCCGACGCGGAGATAATCGACCGACGCATAGACCGTACAAAAAAGATGATGAAGGGCGACAAGTCGCTTGCTAAGGAGCTCGCGCTTTTGGAGCGCGTAAAGGCAGCGTTGGAGGACGGCAAGCCCGCGAGAAGTCTCGAATACGACGAGGACGAAGCGGCGATCATGAAGGAAATTTCGCTTATTTCCATGAAGCCGGTAATCTACGCGGCGAACGTCGCCGAGGACGATTTCTCAAAGGGCATAGAGAATAACGAATACGTGAATAAGGTAAAGAAGCTTGCCGAGAGCGAAGGGGCGCAGGTCATGCCGGTGAGCGCGAGAATTGAAGAGGAGATCGCCCAGCTTGACGGCGACGAAAAGGCTATGTTCCTCGAAGAACTCGGTATGAGCGAATCGGGTCTCGACCGTCTCATAAAGGCGAGCTACACGCTTCTGGGACTTATAAGCTACCTTACAGCGGGCGAGCCGGAGGTGCGCGCGTGGACTATCACAAAAGGCACGAAAGCACCGCAGGCTGCGGGTAAAATCCACACCGATTTCGAGCGCGGCTTTATACGCGCCGAGGTCGTGCATTACAACGACCTCATGGCTTGCGGCTCTATGGCTGCCGCGAAGGACAAGGGACTTGTACGCAGCGAGGGTAAGGAATACGTAATGCAGGACGGGGACGTTGTATTGTTCCGCTTTAACGTATAAAACGCAAAGAGGGGTAAAGATGAAAAATCTTATAAGCGTAGTAATTCCGTGCTTCAACGAGGAGGAAGCTTTGCCTTATTTTTACGACGCTGTCACGAAGCAGTCCGACGTTATGCGCGAAAAATACGCGGTCGATTTTGAATATATATTCGTTGACGACGGCTCAACGGACGACACTCTTTCGGTTGTCAAGGAGTACGCCGCGAAGGACGGACGCGTCAGATACGTGTCTTTTTCGCGTAATTTCGGCAAGGAAGCGGCTATACTTGCGGGACTTGAAGCCGCGCGCGGCGATTACGTCTCGGTCATGGACGCGGATCTGCAGGACCCGCCTGAGCTTCTTGGCGAGATGTATGAGACGATAGTGAACGAGGGTTACGACTGCGCCGCCGCGAGACGCGTCACGCGCAGGGGCGAGCCGAAGCTGCGCTCGCTTTTATCGCGCCTTTTTTACGCGCTTATCCGTAAAATAGCGAAAGCCGATATAGCAGACGGCGCGCGTGATTACCGCCTCATGACGCGCAAGGTCGTTGACGCGATAATTTCCATGCGTGAGTACAACAGATTTTCAAAAGGCATTTTCGGCTGGGTCGGCTTTAAAACAAAATGGATAGAATTTGAAAACGCAAAGCGCGTCGCGGGCGAAACGAAGTGGTCGATGTGGAAGCTTCTTCTCTACTCTGCGGACGGTATAACGTCCTTCTCGACAATGCCGCTTGCCGTGTCGTCGGTCGTAGGTATGCTTATGTGCGTTATCGCGTTCGTTATGATACTTGTCATAATCGCGAAAACGATTATATGGGGCGACCCCGTGGCGGGCTATCCGTCGCTTGTGTGTATAATTTTTCTTGTTTCCGGCATACAGCTTTTCTGTCTCGGAATACTCGGGCAGTATCTGGCGAAAACGTATATCGAAACAAAGAAAAGACCCGTTTATATCATTAAAGAAAATAATCTGGAGGATAATTGACCGTGATTTTTACTATTCTTATTTCAGCCGTATTCTTTGCGGGCGCGGCGGTTTTCCTGCTGAGACTGGCAGGTGAAGCGGGATTCAGGCTGCCGGCGCGCGTCGATACCGTAATACGGGCAAAAACCTTATCTTCGCCCGAATCGACGACGGCGAAGGAGTGCGCGTATATTTTCGCGGCGGCGTTTCTTTTCCGCGTACTGATATTTGTATCAGGCTGGGCGGCATACGGCATTTTCAGCGACGGACCGGCGTGTACGTTCCTCGAATACTGCGGAAGGTGGAACCTGTGGGACGGACCGCATTACGTGGAGATAGCCGCCGACGGCTACGCGCACGTGGAGGACGGACAGCATCTCTTCCTTGTGTTTTTCCCGCTCTACCCGATGCTCATGCGTCTGATGGGAATATTTGTGCGCAATTATGCGGTATCCGGCATACTCACGTCGATGCTGTGTTACAGCGGCGGCTGTGTTTTGATGTATAAGCTCGTGTCTATGGATTACGGTAAATCGGCGGCGCGTACAAGCATAATCCTTTTATCCGTTTCACCGTTTGCGTTTTTCTTCGGCGCGGTCATGACGGAGGGCGCGTTTTTCCTGTTCGTAACGGCGGTTTTTCTCGAGATAAGGAAACATAACTGGCTCGCCGCCGGAATACTCGGCATATTCGCGTCGCTCACGCGTTCGTTCGGAGTGTTTATGGTCATAACCGCGGCGATCGAATGGATACAGTCGGAACGACCTGTGACGCTGTTTAAGGAAAAAGGCGCGCGGGAGACGGCAAAAAGAGCGTTAAAGCTTTTGCCCGCCGCGCTGATGCCGATCGGAACGCTTATATATCTTTATATAAATTATAAGGTGGAGGGCGATCCCTTCGCATTCATGAAATATCAAAGCGAGCATTGGTCTCAGAATTTACAGTTCTTCCCGAAAACGCTGAATATGCTTTCGAGCCGCGCCTTTTCGGGTAATGAGGAATGGATGTTCCGCGTGAGCATGTTTATTCCCGGACTTCTGAGCGCGGCGTTCGCTTCGGCTGCCGTGCTTATCGGCGCGCGCCGTCTGAGACTTTCCGATACGTCGTTCATGATAGCGTATTTTATATTCAACGTCGGCGCGTCCTGGCCGCTAAGTCTGCCGCGCTATATGGCTTGCATGTTTCCTGCGTACTGGCTGATCGCTTCGATGACGGAAAAGCACAAGCACGCGCAGCAGATAATGACGGCGGCGAGCGCGGTCCTGTTCGGCATATATCTCGCGGGATATCTCACGTCGCACAATATAATGTGATATAAAAACAGACAGGTAAAAAACGGTTTTGGGAGCGTATTATTTAACGATACGCTCTTTTTGTTTGCGGCTTAAAAAAGAAAGATACGGTCCGAAGCCGCCGTCGGGCGGCGTAAATTTAGGGTTGAATTATGTCGAACCGTGTGATAAAATTATTATATATATGTTCATCTCGGAAACGGAGGATTGTCATGAAAAAAATATGTTTTGTTCTGCTTACGACGATACTGTGCGCATCGTTATGCGCCTGCGCGGCGGACACGCGCGATAGCGATAAAACGATCAAAATAGCGGTCGCGGGTGATCCCGAAAGCTTCCCCGTGGGCTACGAGGACGGCATAAGGAGGGCGCAGGACGATCTGAACGAAAAATACGCCCAAAGCGGTTACAAGGTCGAATGTGAATTTTACGTGGACGACGGAAGCTACGAGACCGGCGTTGCGGTCGCGGACTCTCTCGCCGCGGATAAAAATATAACGGCTGTGATAGGCTCGTCCGACATGGAAATAAACAAAACCGCCGCGCATGTTTACGACGAAGCGGGCAAACCGTTCATCGTGCCGTTTTTCCTTTACGACAGCGTGTATGAAGAAAATGACTACGGCACTATTTTTTCGATGTGCGCTTCCGCCCGCATTATCGGTGAAAAATTGTGTAATGCGACAAAGAATACGAACGCAAAGCACTGGGCGGTATGCGCCGCGTCGGATGAGTTTTCGACGGCGGAAATGAACGGCTTTATCCGTTACGCTTCCAAGGCGGGAATACAGATAATGGACTGCGTGAACGCGGACGCGCTTGAAAACAGCTTCGATGAGATATACAGCCGATGGGAGACCCTCGGAGTGGACGGCGCGGCTCTTTTTCCGGGTGACGCGGACGGCTTCAATATGTTAAAAAAACTGAAAAAGAGCAACCCCAATCTTGTCTGCGGCGGCGATACCGCGTTTGACGATTCCGAGACTCTGGAAAACGATTCGGAGCTTATGGGCATGATGAACGGATTTATAATGATCGACGCGTTCGCATACGACGTGGTTTCGGAGGACGGAGACAACCTGGATAAATTCGTTGAAGATTACAGCAAGGAAACGGGAAAGAGCTTTGATACATGGTTTTTGCAGGGCTACAACGCCGTCGGAATGATTGCCGAATCCGCTGTCTCGGCAAACACGACGGACAGCGCGGCAATAGCGAAAACGCTGCATAACGACGGCTATAACGGACTATGTCAGGAATTTGAATTTGATGAGGACGGTATACAAATCATGAAGAAATTTCAGTACGGCGTGTATGACAAAAACGGAACGGTAGCCGACATAAGATAGATGATCGGAGGCGGGATATAAAATGGAATTATTCAGAAAAGAAGCTGTTGAAAACGCTTCGGTACGCACGGATAAAGCGTCGGCGGCGCGCGCCGTCGGCGTTAAATACACTCTGTTCGCGGCCGCGCTTGCCTTATGCGCCGCGATATTTACGGTCTGGCTCCTGTTTGGCGAGATTTACGAGACGGTGTCGGTAGACGGGATCATCTGGCCCAACGGAAGCGATGACACGGTGTATTCCGAGCGCAGCGGAACCGTTTCCAAAACGACGGTGTCGCGCGGAAGCAGCGTTAAAGCGGGCGATATTCTCGCCGTGATACCGCAGGAGAGTATACTGGAAAAAATAAGAAAACGCTCGTCCGACGCGGAGCTTGCCGCCCTGCGGGAGGAATATGACAAGTATTCGTTTATCCGTTCCGACGTCGACGGAATAGTGACCTATATAGCGGACGAGAACGCTTACGTCGGTACGGGCGAAAAAATCGCGGTGATCACTCCGTACAGCGAAAGCGGCAACAACATGAAGCTGACGGCGTTTATTCCGTCGGGCAAGGGCGAGCTTGTTTCGCTCGGAATGGAAGCGCAGGTAATGCCGGAGTTTACGCCGAGAGAAAAATACGGATATATCAACGCGTACGTGTCGGGCATTTCGCAGTACCCCATAAAGGGCGAATACATAAAGAACAACATGAGCAATCTGTATATGCCGTCTCTGGAGGAAGGTAATAATTACCTTCAGCTTGAAATAACGCTTCTTGCGGACGCTTCGACGGCGAGCCGCCTGAAATGGTCGAACAGCGTCGGCGCGTCGATCGACGCGCCCATGGGTACGGTTTGCAAAGCGGATATAGTGATCGACAAGCGTCCTCCGTTTCGCTGGCCGTTTTAGGAGGTAGACATGAGCAGAGTAAAAAAGATTCGTCCCGTTCTGCAAATGGAAAGAACAGAGTGCGGAGCGGCGTCGCTGGCGATGATATTGGATTACTACGGAAAAACGGTCACGCTCGAGGAGCTTCGGCGGGAGTGCGGCGTGTCACGTAACGGCGTAAACGCTAAAAATATAGTGAAGGCGGCGCGTTTTCACGGATTAAAAACGCGTCCGCTGCGCGTTAATATAGATTCGATCGGAGAGATCAAAACTCCGGCAATTATACACTGGAACATGGATCATTTTCTCGTTCTGTGCGGCTTCGGGAAAAAAGGCGCGACGATAGCCGATCCCGCGGACGGAATACGCACCGTGCCGATGGACGAATTTTCGTTGTCGTTTACGGGTATTGCGATAGAGTTTTCGCCGGACGAGAATTTCCAACCGAATATGACGCTTAGGAAACAGAGGGGATACGTGGCTTCCTGCGTGAAGCCGTTTTTGCCGTGCGTATCGTATTTTGCCCTTATAGAAATGTGCGCGCTTGTGGCGGGAGCCGCCGCGTTGTTTTTAAATTCGGTGTTTATAGACCGAATACTTATCGGAAAAAACACACAGGGGCTAAAAGCCCTTCTCGGCGTGCTTCTGTGTTCGGGGCTTATAACGGCGGGAGCCGCCGCGCTGTCGGAAAGCGTGCGTCACCGTATAAGCCAAAGATTAAACGTATATATAAATTCGGGATTCATCGGTCATATTTTAAAGCTGCCGATAGATTTTTTCTCACAGCGTGGAGAGGGCGACCTCACAAGCAGGTTTAACGCCTCGATGCTAATGGGAGAGCGCGTCACGAAGCTTCTCGCGCCGATAGCGGGCTGCGTACTGCAAATTGCCGCGTATTCCGTCATCATGACTGTGTTCGACGCGCAAATAGCCGCGGTAGGTATAATTTCGGCTGTGATAAATATCGCGTCGATACTTTTAAGCGTAAAAAAATATAAAGCAATATCGACCTCGCACAGCCGCAACACGGGCGCGCTGCAATCACGGGTATCGGGAACGCTTTCCGTAATAGAAACGATAAAGTCAAACGGCGCGGAGGACAGCGCGTTCGAGCAGCTTTTGTCCGCCGGTTCTCAGACGCTCAACACAAAAACGGAAATAGACAAGATCGGCATATATTCGGGAAGTATCTTTTCTTTCCTGAACGCGCTCTCATCGGCGGCGATACTGCTTTTCGGCGTAAAAAAAATACTTGACGGTCAAATGACGGCGGGATTATTGATCTCGCTCCAGGCGATCGCGTCGGCGATGCTCGAGCCGGTCGGAACAATGGTAACGGCGGGCATAGAAGCGTACGGACTTCAGGGCGAAAGAGCGCGTACCGACGACGTTATGCGTTATGGACCCGACGATAAATTTCTTTCCGAGCAGGACGAACAATACGCCGATATGGACGGCGACATAGAACTGAAAAACATAACCTTCGGTTACAGCGCGGTCGACGAACCTATCATAAAGGATTTAAATCTGACGATAAAGAAGGGAACGTGCGTTGCGATAACGGGAGAAAGCGGCAGCGGAAAATCCACGCTCGCAAACATAATCGCGGGACTTTACCGTGAAACGAGCGGGAGCGTCTTGTTTAACGGAACGGAAAGAAAGGACATAACCCGCGACGCTTTTTATTCGAGGGTATCGGTCGTATGCCAGAACATACGCCTTTTCGAAGGCTCCGTTATCGACAATATAACCATGTGGGACGACAGCATACATTACAACGACGTCGTTGCCGCCGCAAAGACAGCATGCGTACACGATGACATTATAAGCCGTAAAAACGGTTACCGTGAACACGTCAAGGAGGGCGGCGCGAACTTCTCCGGCGGCCAGCGTCAGAGAATAGAGCTTGCCCGCGCTCTCGTCAAGAAACCGTCCGTAATCATCATGGACGAAGCGACGAGCGCGCTCGACGCCGATACGGAGGAGAAGGTCATGAATAATATCAAGGCACTCGGGATCACCGTGATCATGATAGCGCACCGCACCTCCGCGATCGTATGCTGCGACGAGGTTATCAGGATGAGCCGCGGACGGATAATCGAGCAAACGGGCAAGGAGTGTGAGCGGACATGAACGCACAGTCGGAAAAAGAGCGTCTGAAACGGAGGAACCGAGACGCGGAACAGAAAATGTACGACAATCTTTACTCAGCCATACATAAAAACGAGAAAGCAGACGGCATTAACGCGATCTTAAAATTTTTGAACGTAAAAGGACGCGCGGACGCGTCGCTTCCGTTTGAGGAGCAGCTGAGGTACATAGAGGAAAAGCTGTTTATAAAAATCAGAAGAACGGAGCTTGAGCCGGACTGGTACAGAGTGTGCGCGCTTCCGTTGCTCGCGTATACGAACGACGGAAAATGGCTTGCGGTAATACCGGCGGTGAACGGCGGCTGCAAGTACATCGACGAGAAAACACCGGTAAAAATAACGTCAAAAAACGCCGGTATGTTCACGGGCGAGGCGATATGCTTTTACAAGACCATGGGTACGGAGCGCGTGTCTGAATCGGATTTGTTCAAGTTTATATTCAAGTCGACGTCCGTAAGGGATAAAATCACCGTTCTTGCCGCAAGCGTGTTCACGATACTTGCCGGTATGCTGCTGCCGTGGGCGAACAGCTTTATATTCGCGCGCGTCATACCGACGGGAAACGCTTCGGGAACGCTTTCTTCGGCTGCTCTCATACTTTCTGCGGTGTCGGTCGCGGCGGTCATGCGTCTTTTGCAGTCGCTCGCTCTGACAAATTCAATGGTTCGCGTCGGCGCGCACGTGCAGAGCGGCATATTTTCACGGGTGCTTGGCATAAAGACCGACTTTTTCAGAGACTCAAGATCCGGCGAATTGTCGCGCATGATAACGGAATTTTCAAATATATCGGAAATCATCTCCGTAAGGAGCATAAGCGCGTTTATCGGAATTGTACTTTCGATGCTTTACCTGATACAAATAAAAATATACGCGCCCGCGTTGTTCGGCTGGGTGATATTGGTCACGATAGTTCTTGCCGTAATGATATGCGCGGAGGGCACGCTCAATTCCCGCTGGAACAAGAATTACAGCAATTCTCTTTCAAAGATGTCGGGCTTCGGCTACGAGGTCTTTTCCGGCATGGAGCAGATAAAGCTCAACGGCGCGGAAGCGCGCGTACTCGGACGGTGGAGCGAAAAATACCGCGACGCGGCCATATGCGCGGACAAACCGTTTTACCTCAAATACGCGCCGGCGTTTTACAAGCTTCTTTCTGTATTGTCGACCGCGTTGATATTCCTGCTCGGACGCGGCGCGTCCGCTTCGGATTACATAGCCTTTTCCGCAGCCTACGGCGCGTATATCGCGTCCGTGTCGAGCGCGTCGGCTGTTATCGAAGCGATCGGAGCGTTCCATTCGTCTTATTCGGTCATGAAGCGCGTCCTGACAGCGGAATGTGAGGAATATGCCGATAAGATAACGCCGGACAGCTTAAATGGCGAGATCGACATATCGAACGTCTATTTTCGTTATTCCAAGGATATGCCTTACGTGCTGAACGGAATTTCCGCGCATATAAAAAGCGGGGAAAGCGTGGGTATCGCGGGTGTTTCGGGCTGCGGAAAGTCCACGCTGATAAGACTTTTGCTCGGCTTTGAAACGCCGGAGGACGGCAGCGTTTATATGGACGGTTTCGATATACGCGAGCTTAATTTGAGAAACTACCGCAGACGGATCGGTACGGTCCTTCAAAATTCGGGACTTATGTCGGGTGACATTTTCTCCAATATTGTGATAACGAAGCCCGACGCTTCGATGGAAGAGGTTTGGGACGCTGTGCGCGCGGCGGGTCTCGAAGACGATATAAAAGCGATGCCGATGGGCTTGTACACTTCGGTAAATCCCGAAAATCATTCGTTTTCGGGCGGTCAGTGTCAGCGTATACTTATAGCGCGCGCGCTGATTTCAAAACCCGCCGTACTGATTTTTGACGAAGCCACGTCCGCTCTCGACGAGACCGCTCAGGAAAAGGTCATGGAAAGCGTCCGTAAGCTTGAATGTACAAGGATAATAGTCGCTCACAGACTTTCCACAATTAAAAATTGCGACAAAATTCTTTTGATAGACAAGGGACGCGTCGCCGCGGAGGGCCCTTACGACGACCTCATAAAGAACAGCGAACTGTTCGGAAAGCTTACGAAAGGACAGATTTAATGTCGGTAAATTTTTCGACGTAAAAAGCATTTTATTTGGCGTGAACGGTCAACTCACAAAACACAATATATGGTATAATTAAGACAAATAAAACGCACAAGGAGGTAATTATGAAGTTAATATCAAAGTTAAAGAGGAGCCTGAGCATAATTCTGACCGCATCGCTCATCGCTCCCGTAATTACAATTCCGGCAAAAGCGGAAGCCGAGGATGTATATATCCCGGAAATCGAAATTGACGAGGAAATATTGTCAAGCGATGTGTTTTATCTCACCGCCGTCAACGCGCAGCTGAAAGAAGGCGCGAACGAACGCTACATACTGCGTCTCGGACGCGGCGGCGACTGCGCTTCGGCGTCGTCGGCGACGATAAAAATTTCCGATTTGACCGCAAAGTACGGCAAGGATTACAAAATTTCGGTATTGTCAAGCGACGCGGAGGTCGTGAATCCCGAAGGCAACGAGTCGCTTCTCGAACGTATGGAGGGCGAGGAGTATACGGAATCCGAGCTGAAAACGGAAGAAGAATACGCCGAAATGCTCGACGGCGACGAGGAAATGCGTAAGGCAACTCAGCAGGGTATGCAGGAAGCGATAAATTATCTGGAGGAGCAGAGCGGAGTGCTCTCGAGCGAGGAAGAGAAGGATAACGAAGCACTTCCCGCCGAGGGCGAGAGCGCGTCGAGTACGCTCCAAGCGGCGAAAGAGATATATACCGGCATGTCAGCCGACACACAGGTAGTTACCTCGACGACCGATACAATGCAGCAGATACAGCAAATGGCGAACGTTATGACAAACGTTGTGCTCGGCGCGACGCTCACGGTCGATTTTGCCGAGGGAGAAAATGAAAAGTACATAGCCATAGACGTTGAGGATAACAACGACGGCGACGGCAACCGTTATTTCTTCCTTATGCTCGGCGCGCCGCAGGGTACGACGACGAACAGCGCGTCTTCAAGCTGCTCGATGACGATAATAGACGATGAAAAGCAGGAGCCTTCGAAAATAGGCTTTACGGAGGACGCTTACGAAGCGTCGGGAGAAAGCGTAACGGTCGAAATCAAGAGAGACGGCGCGCTTAACACTATCGCCGCCGCTCATCTTACGACAGAGAACGGTACCGCGCAGGTGGGACGCGATTTCTCGCCCGTAGACATGGACGTTGTGTTCCCGATAGGTATCGACACGCGCAGAATCGAAATACCTATACGCACCGAATATATCACGGGGAGCGCGGATTTCAATTTAAAGCTCACCTCCTCCCAGATGTGCGCGATCGACGGCGGCGACGCAACCGTTACGATAGACGGTACCGCGGGGACAGCCGACGGCGGCGCGTCGCTTTTTTCCGGCGGAGTACAGGAGAGCGACAGCGTTGGCGATATTGTTCTCGGCGACAGCATAGATATATCTTCACCGAAATTGACGGGAACCTCCGAACATAGCAACAGCGATAACAAATACAGCGCGAGCGGCAGTAACGGCGAAAACTGGAACCTGATGTGGAAGGACAACGCCGGATGGTTCGCGCGGAATATTTTTGGCGACAGATATATCGGAACGGTCGCCGCGTCATGGGAGATAACCAAGGACACAAAGTACAGAAACGCGCATGTCGCTGGCGTTCAGGTAGATTGGAAAAGAACCGGAGACTGCGCCAATATAGTCGTCGCGTTTGTCGGTTCGTATTCTTCGAATATCGACGTTTGGAGCACGAACGATGAAGACGCGTATGACAGCAAGGAAACCTTTGGCAGCAGCGGATACGTAAAAAGAAATATTCTTTGCCCGTTCTGGGATCCGTACAGAATATCGTTTTTCAATCAGGCGGGCTGCCCGGACTGCAATAATCTGTGGATAACAAGCATGAAACAGATATTGAGACCGTTCGTCGTAAATCTCAACGACGCGGACTCACTTGATTTCCTTGACGAGAACGGTAACAGAAGCAAGAACAATTCCTTCTCGGACGCGACATATCTCGCGCTGGAGGGAGCGGTAAATACAAATAACAAGCAGATAATCCGCTATACGAAGGACGGCAAAAACAGCATCGGCATGACACAGAGGATAGGAGGAAACACAAAAACTCCTTACACGTACTTAAAGAGCGTAAGCATCGTGAAGGACGGCAAAACGAAGGAGGTTTTCTCGCAATCCAAGGACGACGGCAAGGATGTGCATTCGTTCAGTATAAGCCCCGAATGGGTATACAATAACGGGGATTATATCTATTTTGAGAAGAACAACGTAAACGATAATTGGATTAATCAGACAGGCAATTCGGGTATAAGGGGCAGAATAGAATTGAAGCCCGAATTCGCGAAACGTCCGTCAAAGATACGTATAAACGTATCCGATGAAAATTACGGCTATCTCGTACTGAGCAAGTCCGCGAAAGATATTTCGTCGACCACGGACTATACTTACTACCGAGGCGACGTTATAAAGCTCTCCACGGTCATGCGCGACAAATATAAGTCGGCGTTCAAACCCGTCGGAGTAAAAGTAAGATATAAAATAAACGAATCCGACACAAAATACACTGATAAGATCATTCTGTACGACGCGAACGGCGAAGCGTACCTCGACGAGGACTTAAACCACAGGCTTCAGTATTCGTACTACGAGCTTACGCCCGTGTTCCAGGCAAAGGACGACGTTTTGACGCTGCGCGTCAAAAAATCGGAGCTGTCGAAATTCGATACTTCATACGGACTTCTTGCTTCGACGAACCGCGCCGAAACAGTTGTGGACGGCGTTGAGTATTACGATTACGTTATAGAGCCGGATCCCGTATACTCAAAGATATACCCGTTATCCGTGCGTATGGCGAAAAACGCGGGCGACAAGGTATATCCGACGTGGCGCGAGCCGCAGAATGCCGGAAAGATATACTACGGAGACGTGTTCTTCCATGAAGCGCAGGGCGGCAAGAACGGAAATATCATAACGCTGTCATACGCTACCGAATCGGCGGGCGATATGTATCAGTCCGTTACGGGCAGCGTTTACAGCCCGACGTTTAATATGAGTACGCATGGCGTCGACTATACAAATTCAAACCCCGCAAAGGGCGCGCTGGTGAATTTCGGGGGTCAGTTTGCAATCGTCGATGAGAACGGAAACTTCACCGTACCGCCCTTCCGTGCAATGAATAATACCGCCGGTTCGAGCACGCATCATTACGTGAAATACATGATATCCATGAACGATCAGGATCTGCTCGAGGAAATGGAGCTTATGCCCGCGTCTCCCGAGACAAAAGAGGTCCTGTTTGTCAACAACGACAATAAGGGTACGTCGAGAAGAAATGTACCCGTATGCACGCAGAATCTCGGACAGAAGTTTATAAATACGGAGAACGGAAGTATAATAAACAATATTGAGGTTTCCGTTCAATCGTCCGACGGCACCGAGGGACTGAGCCAAGGCAGCATTGTCATAATGAAGGGCGACGTGGTTACCGTGACGGCAAAACAGGTCGGAACGGTCACGTACACAAAAGTGGAAAAGGACGAGAGCGGCGATGAATTAAAGCTTGTCGAAACGCCCAACACGCCGGAGAATTTGACCGACGTCAAATTCATCGTGTACAATCCCAAGACAAATCTGGAGGTCGCGTCATTTGACGCGAAAAAGAACGAGGACGGCACATTCAGCGCGGACGTCGAGCTGGACAAAGTCGCGGAGGACTACGAGCTGTTTATGCGCGTGACGACCGACCGTTCTCACGGAATAAGCGCGAAATCGTCGGAGCTTCAGCAGGAGTCGGCTGTCGACAAGAGCAAGACGGAGGACGATGAAGAAGCGATAAAGGAAAGAGAAAAGGCGATGAACACCATGACGTACAGCGACGTGTTCACCGGCCTGACGTTCATATCCAATCCGCTTAACGACGTTCCCGTGATCCAGCATCTCGAATCTCCCGTAAATATGTCGTTCGACAGTCTTCCGTTCCTCGGAGACACGGCGATGCGTTTCGATTTGCCGTTTGTGTCCGTCGGCTCGATAAAGACGGCTACGGGATACAGAATGTATGTCGGCTTCAGTCCCTTGCAGCTTGCCGATACGATAGGCGGTATGCACATGACCAAATTTGCCGGCGGTACGGGCGCGTACTTCCAGGATATATTCCAGCTGGCGCATCCGATAAAATCATTCTCGGAGGGACTTGCGACATCGTACAAAGAAGCCTTCAAGAATGTTCCCGCAAATTCCATGAACGGCGGAATGGCACTCGGTGCTCCGACATGGAAGGTAGACGTGCAGATAGGCTTCTATATTGACTTTACATACGCGAATATCGTAAATCCCAACAACGGCGCACACAATACCGACGCGGTGCTGACGGGAGCGGGTGCTTACCTGGGCGCGAGCCTTGGCGTAAAGCTGACGTGGTACACGATCCTTCCCGTAGTATTTATACCGGCATATTTCGGTCTTGAACTGAACGGAAACTTCCTCGGTTTTCTGGGCGCGCAGAGCGATCTCACAAACTCGACCGTCTCATACGACATAGCCAAGAAAGCCACGGTAGAATTTGAAAACTATCTCGGAGAATTTCACGGCGGCGTTCAGGCGACTGTCCAGGTCGCGATATACGTCGGAATAGGTCTCGCCGGAACGATAGGCATACGCGGCGGCGGTACGTTTACGGCTATGGCTATGTATGAGCCTTCGCCGTTTGTTTCCGACTTTGGCGCGGATCTCCTGTTTACGGCGAACATATGGATCGATCTCTTCCTATTCACAGTACCGTTGTCATATAAATTCCCTGACATCAAATTCGGTTCGTTCAAGGAGTATTCCGAGATGGAACCGACAAATCCCGCATTGAAGAAAAATACGGCGAACGCAAACGCGAACACAGTCTCGCTTATGAGCGCGGAAGAGGAAAAGCCGACGTTCACGGTAAGGAAACCGTACTCAAATAAAGACAGCAAGTGGATGCCGGGAGGAGACGCGGAGCTTATGTCGGCGTTTGATGTGGACAAAACATGGACGTTTGTCGAGGACGCTTACGAGCACCCCGATACTCAGCTCATAAAGCTCAGCGACGGCAGCGTGTTTATGGCGTTTATAGATTCCGACAACACGCGCGCCGACACGGAAAGGACCGTGCTCAAATACACCGTTTACAAGAACGGAACGTGGAGCGAGCCGAAAGTCGTTCAGCAGGACAGTAAAGCGGACTTCCAGCCGAGTATCTGTGAGATCGACGACGGCAAGGTAATGATTTCGTGGCTGTCGAGCGATCCCGACAAGCAGACCACGGAGAATTCGGCAAATTACCTCAAGAATCTTGAGGTTTATACCGCCGTGATAGATCCCGCCGCATATACCGTCAGCGATGAAAAGCGTCTGACGAACGACGAGTATTACGACTATACTCCGACTTCCGTCTATGACGATAAAACGGGCGACAGAATAGTATATTATGTAAAGACGGATGCGTCCGGCACAGCGGAGGACATCGCAAATTCCTACACGAACAAGTGCGGTATAGTATACATGCTCTACTCAAAGGAGGAGGGCAGATGGCTGGACGACTATTACTATGACAACGAGGTCGCCGACAGCAACAACGACGGCAGCAAGGAGGATGAAAAGCAAAAGCTTATAGATATGGTGCACGGTCAGAGATTCCTGTCGTCGTCTATTCCCGAAATAAACGAAGCTCCGAACATAGCGGACTTTACGGCGATAACATACAACGGTATCGCGGTATACGCGTACACGATAGATATGGATTCGTCGAACGACACCACGTCGGACAGGGAAATGTTCATACAGTGCTATGATTTTGCGGATCATTCGACATACGTACCCGTAAGGATAACAAACGACAACAAGAGCGACACCTTGCCGCAGTTTGTCAGAACAAAGGATAAGATACCCGAGGGCGCGCAGGGCGATGATCTCGAGTCGATGTGCGTCGACACGAAGCTTTTCTGGTACAGAGACGAAAACAGTATCGCATACATTGATATATCCTCGCTCGTCAAGGAAGGCGTAAACGACGACGGTACAATAAAAGAGGAATATCTGAAGGACGCGAAGGGCAGCTATACAAAGGATATTGAATCATCGCTGTATTCGTATGTTTCCGTTCCCGCCGATAATCCGAGCGCGTCGCGCTACATGGCTGATTTCAAGGCGGTAACGGACGGCGACGATATATATGTCGTATGGACGCAGCCTACTTCAAAGGGAATCGATGAGGACGGCAATCCGATACAGTGCCGCGAGGTATACGCGACCGCGCTGATACAAAACGAGGACGCCGCCGCGATCACGCCCGAACAGAGTATATCCGACCAATTGGGCTGCTCGTGGGCTCCGCCGTACAGACTGACGCATACCGAAGCGTTTACAGACGAGCCGAACGCCGTGATAGACGGCAGCGGAAACCTCATTGTATTATATAACAGCTATAACCAGGAGTTTACGGACGACGAAAACGCTCCCGTCAAAATAACCGACTTTGATCTTAAGGCGTCGTCTCTGAAGCCCTGCGGAGCCGTTGACGTTACGGATATTTCGCTCGCGAACGAAACGCCGGTCGCGGGCGAAGAGACGGAAATGACGGTGGACGTGAAAAACGCGGGTCTTACATATGCCGACGGATACACGGTAAATGTTTACGAAGCGAAGAACGGCGTTCAGGGCGATTTGATCGATACGATACAATTTGATGATAAGCTGCTTCCGGGCTGTACAAACAAACACAGATTAAAATGGACGGCTCCCGAAAGCGGAGTAAAGGGCATGAGCTTTATCGCGATCGCTCAGGAGGGCGGCATGAGCAACACGTCGAGCTACGAGAGCGAAAAGCTTGAGGAAAAGCCGGTGTATATGATAGACGGCGTCGACGCTTATCAGGATTCGAAAGGATATCACGTCGACTGTACGCTTACGAATAAGGGCAACGCTCCCTCAAAAGCGGACGACACGCTGAACGTCGTATTCACGGGTCCCTACGATATGGCAATCGATTATTCGTCCGACGAGCGCGACTGGGCGAATACGGAGATCGGCGAAATAAACGCCGGTGAAAGCAAGACCTTCTCGCTCGATTTGGACGTGATCCCCGAGACATTCAACAAATTCGGATTTGTGGATTGTCTGCTGGTGGGAGCGGATAAAGACGGCACGTATAACACTGACGGCGAAAGCCTGCGTCTGATTGCGTCCGCGCCTGTCAAGCTGCTTCTTAACGGCGAGGAATTCCCCGAGACAATAGAGCTTGTCGAGGGCGATACAATGGAATTCAACATAACGTGCGAGCCGAGCAATCTCAACGAATCCATGGGCGCGGCACTCGGAACGGACGACGCGTCCGTCGCGGCGTTTGACAAGACGACGCTTAAAGCCTTGTCCGAGGGTACGACGGTCATACACGGTAACGTTACGCCGTCCGGCTACGCCATACCCGATATAACTGTGACGGTCAAAGCGAAGGAAGAAGATGAGGAAACCCCGAAGAAACATTCATCGAGAGGAAACGCCGCTCCCACGCCTACGGCGACGCCCGAACCTACGGCGACGCCGGAGCCTACCGCCGCTCCCGAGCCTACCTCAACTCCGACAGCGACAAACGCGCCGTCTCAGGGAACCGAGCCTGAAATATGGTTCAAGGATGTAAATTCAACCGACTGGTTCTTCAACGCGGTAAGCTACGCTTCGGAGAAGGGATACTTCTCAGGCGTAAGCGAGGATATGTTCGAGCCTGACTCGAATATTACGAGAGGTATGTTTATAACTGTTCTGGGACGTATGGCAAACGCCGAAACTCCGAGCGGCGAAACGCAGTACGGCGATGTGAACGCCGATATGTATTACGCCCCGTACATCGCATGGGGTACGGAGAACGGGATCGTGTCGGGTTATGAGGACGGTACGTTCGGTCCCGACGATTTGATAACGCGCGAGCAGCTTGCGGCGATGCTTTGGAGATACGCCAAGTATTCCGGCGTTGACGTGTCTGCGGGAGAGAATACAGATTTAATGAGCTACAAGGACGCGCCGCAGATAAGCGAATACGCGATACCTGCGATACGGTGGGCGTGCGGCTCGGGAATAATGAGCGGTTACGAGGACGCTACGGAGGACGCTACGCTTCGGCCCGCGAATAACGCCACGCGCGCGGAAGCCGCGGCATTGACGCAGCGTTACGATGATTCGGTAAAATAAGAAGGAGGATATATAAAATGTGTAAAAAAGAAGAAGAAAAGAAAATTCTTGAGATCGATGTGGATGAATTGGAGCAGGTGACGGGCGGGGGATTGTTTGACGAAGTTCCCCACGTTCCCGAAAAGCCTATCGACGATTCTTTAAGAAGCAAGATCTGACAAGGATTCGAGAAAAATAAGAAGGACGATTGCAAATGCAATCGTCCTTTTTATATTATAAATCAAAGCATTTTACTTGCCGGAGCAAGCGGCGACATACCGTCGCCGAGACCGTTCCATATCATAAGCTTTAAGGAGCCTACCGATACTCCTTCGGGTATGTTCAGCGTTCTTCGGAATATGAAGCTCGTGTCCGACAAATCGGCTTGCGACGTGTCTATTGATACAAGCTCGTTGTTTCTGTCGTAAACCGCGAGGATTATATTCGCGATCACAGGCTCGCCGCTCACGCCCTCCGCTTCATCGATAGCGACGCTTGCGTCTATGCTGCCCCGCGCGCTGTCTTTATCTACCGTGTTTCCGTCTGCGTCGGTAATCACCGCGTCGGCGGTGACCTTAACGTCATCGGGGGACGAGAGTATTATTTTGCCGTTCGCGGCGCGTACCTCGCTGTATACGTTTTCAGCCGTTATGTGATCGTCCGAGACCGTTATGTCATATTCGCCGTCCGACGCGCCGTCAAGGACTTTGAATCCTATACGGCATATTTCTCCGTTTTGTATTGTTCCGCCGTTGCGAAGCACGGTCACGCTGCCGTCCCTGATCGACGTGAATATGCTCGATCGCGTTTCTTCGTCAGCCGCGGCGACGGACGCGTAAGCGAATTTCGTTTTATCGAACGTAAGCGTAAACCGATAAGCGGATATATCGCTCGACGAGCGTACATAAACGGGTATGTAAACCGTATCGCCGATTTTTCCGAACGCCGTTCCCACGGAAAGATTTATTATATTTTCCTCCTGCGCCTTGACGGTGTAGCTTATTTCCGTAACGTCGCTTGCCGCATAGCCGTTTTTGACGGCTATCGCCTTAACGGTTACGTTTTCGTTTATCGCCGCAAAGCCGTCGTAAAGCGTGCCGTTTTCGATCGTCGGCGTTTCGCCGTTCGTGGTATAGTAAATATCCGCGCCCGTCGTTTCGCTTTGAAGCGTTATGAGCGTACCTGCTTCGACCTCGCCCGACGGTATGCTCGCGGCGGGTTTTTCGGCTTTTGTCACCGATATTTTTCCGCTCGCGGCGCGGCTTTGCTCCATGCCGTCCTTGACGGCCGCCGCCTTGACTACGGTTGTCTCCGTTACGTTAAACGGAGCGGTATAAAGCGTCGACGAAATTGTCGGAGCGGAGCCGTCGAGAGTATAGTAAATGAGCGCGCCGTCCGTTGCGTCGGATAACGTTACGGTTTTGCCGCCGTAAAATCCCGATGTTTCGATTACCGGCGTTTCGACGGTTCCCTCGGGCGTTGTCGGTTCCGTGACGGTTACGGTAAATTCGCCTGTGAAGCCGCCGTAGGATACCGTGATCGTCTGCGTGCCGACAGATTGCGGAGAATACCCGCTGACCTCGTAACCGACCGTGATTTCCGATTCCGTGCCGTTATTAAAGAGCGCGGTCACGACCATACCCGTCGTATCGAGACTGTCGCCCGTATTGTAAACGCGCTTGTCGGGCTTTTTCGTGATTGAAATGCCGATAATTGTTTTTTGCACGACGTTTATTTTGAACTGCTCATTCTTGTCGCCGTATTCGACCGTTACGGACTGTTCGCCGACGTTCGACGTATCGTAGGTGAGCTTACAGTCGGACGTTATGTCCGCTGTCGAATCGTCCGAATATACGGCTTCGACGCTCAGACCCGATATATCGAGCGTCATGCCTTCCGTCACCGTTGTGTTTGTCGGTTCCGATACGATGCGTATGCTTTGGACTATCAGCTTCGGTATTATCTCCGTCACCGTTCCGTATTCCGAGACGTATACCTGCAAGCCTTCCTTTTCGGGCGTGGGTTTTACGTATTTGCCCTTCGTCCATACAGTCTCATTGGCAAGCTTCGGAACGGCGGTAACGTCGCTCTCGGTATTGTCGCGGCTCAGACAGTCACGCTGCGCGCTTCCCTCCGTTTCCCTGCTCGGGTCCTCGGTAATCGTCCATTCGTCCCAGTTGTGCGTTACTTTAAAATCGTCCGTTACCGTGACCGCTTTATAATTCTTTGTCTCCGCGAATACGGCTTTTACGGTGTATTCCGTTCCCGCCGCCGCATCGCCCGCGAGGAGCGGCTTTGTTGTATCATAATCGTCCGCGTCCTTAACGCTGTACGTATAAGTCACGTTATTTATATCGTTCGTATCGGACGCGGGGACGGGGTTTACGCTGTCGTCGCCGCACACGTAATCATTCATTGTCACGGACGCTTCGCCCTCCGCTTGAGTAATGGTGATTTGTTCGTCAAGCGTTACGTTGTCCGCGCTCTTGTCCACGGTATAATATTTTCCGTGATTGCCGCTCACGGTAACGTCGGTAAGATCGACGTCGGCGTACTCGCCCGCGTCGGCTGATGATACCGTTCCGACCGCGTCGAGCGTCACGTCGTCGTCTCCGACTTTGTTTATCGGATCAAGCGTCACGTCGACCGACGCGTTTCCGTCATAAACCTTACCGCTCGCCGATACCGTATACAAAAGCGGTCGTTGGTTCATCGTAAACGTTATCTCGTTGTTTTCGCTGCCGTTTAGATTCACGCTGCCGCCGTATTCGGCTCGAATCGTATTTTCGCCGATCATAAATTTCTTGTCGGCGGTAACGTCGAGCGTTGCCGTACCGCTTTCGTCAAGCGGACCGTCGTATTCGACAGTCGCCGAGCCGAGAGGCGTCATGCCGAGATAAAAATCGACTTTATCCTTGGCTGCGGAAATACTGAAAAGCGCAGACGGAGCTTTTGAAACCTCCGCCGTCAGTGTTACGGTGTCGCCGTAGCACGTCTCGCCGCCGTCCGACGCGACGGTTGAATACGCTTTTTTTATCGTCGCCGTCAAAGACTGCGGCTCCGTGTCGTTATGGTTTTTGTCACCCTCGACCTTGTACCAGATTTCGTATTCGTTCGCTTCCTTTGCGTGGGGGAGCGTTTCCGTATAAGCCCCTTCCCTCGTAGAGCTGTATAGGAGCTTGCCGCCGGTCACGGTTGCGGTAACGAGATCCTGTTCCTCTCCGTTGTACGTCATGTCGTTCGCAGTCACTATCGCTTCGGGATCGGCTTTTTCAACAGTTATATCGGTTATCGAAACAGGCGCGAGGTCGTTATGGTTCTTGTCGCCCTCGACCTTATACCAAACGGTATACGTGTCCGCGTCCGTGGCGGTCGGGATATCATACGAATATTCGATATTATCCTTACTGTACATCACCTTGCCGCCGGAAGCGGTACCCGCCGTAACAAGCTCGAGCGCGCCGCCGGTATATACCAGATCCGTTTTTGCCGCGGGCGCGGCGGTAAGGATAGGATTGGACTTTGCTATCGTAACGGTTATGGAATCGGCTTCCACGTCGTTATAATTGCTGTCGCCGACCACCTTGTAATATACCGTGTAATCCATCGCGTCTTTGCCCTTGGGAATGTCCGTTGAATATACGTTGTCGTCAAGACTGTATTGCATCTCGCCGCCGCTCGTTTCTCCCTTTTGGACGAGCGGCTGTTCCGTGTCGTCATAAACAAGCGTATTGGGCTTGGGCGCGGTCACCTCCGGCGTCGCCTTTTTTATATTGACGTTTTCCGCTTTGCGCGCTTCGGTACCGTTAAAGTTTTTGTCACCCTCGACCTTATACCAAACCTCGTAATCTCCGGCTTCTTTGCCCTGCGGAACGGTATCCGTATATTCGCCGTCCTCGGACGACGAATATTTCAGTGTACCGCCGCTCGTTGTGCCGCTCAGAAGATTTTGCATACCGCCGTTATACGTCAGATCCTCCGCTTCGACATTCACCGTCGGATCCGCTTTTGCGATTTTTACGTTTACCGTGAGCGTTACGTCGTCCGTGCCGTAATCGCCGATACTCATCAGAGAATACTGCGGCGTTGTTTCGGTGGCTTTTACCGTTATGGTGTAATCGCCCGCGTCAAGGCTCGGGACTTTTAACTCGGAGTCTGATATCCTTGCGTTCGTGCCTTTTTCGTCGGTCGCTATACTGTATGTGAATTTACCCTTACCGTCCGTGCCTGTCTGATATGCCATGAGCTCGTCGAGGTTAAAAGTCAGATCCTCTTTATAACCGTAGGTCGCCGTAATATCCGCCGCGTCGTTCTTGCTGCCGAAAAGCTCGCGTCCGACCGCGTGCGCTGTTATGTCGCCGGTGATAGGTGTTTTCTCGTCCAATTCGTCGTCCGACGCATCGTCCGACTGCGACCATTTCTCGAACGTGTACCCTTCCTTTTCGGGCGGGGTTTCGGGCAGCTTTACATTCTTTCCGTAATTCGCGTACCGCGTATCGTAATTTTCATCATCGACGGTCGTGAACGTGACCTTGCATACTTTCTTTTCATCTACATTCGTCAGGAGAGGGTAATTGTCCGTGCCGAGCTTTTGACCCCAGTATTGTGTGTCCTGACTGTTCTGCAAAAGCCATGCGACCGAGCCTGATAAAAATTCCTCGTTTGTTTTTACCGCGGCGGACGCGTCGTCGCCGCCGCCTATGCCGTTTTCCGCAGTATCTTTGAGGTAATAGCAGTTTTCTATCGCGCTCGACGGACTCTCGCCCGCGATACCGCCTGCGCCGGACGGAGAACCGTCCGCGCCGATATTGCCGGCGTTATAGCAATTTTTTATCGTGCCGCTTGTGAGAGAGGAGTTGCTTCCGACGATACCGCCGATTTTGGCGTTCGGCTCCGACGAGTTTATGATACCCGTGTTGTAGCAATTTTCTATCGAGCCGTCGGAGAAACCTCCCGCGATACCGCCGCAGTTAACGCCGCCGCTTACGTTTGCGGCGTTATAGCAGTTTTTTATCGTGCCGCTGCACGTGCCGGCTATACCGCCGACATATTCGGAGCCGGATACGGTTCCTTCCACGCCGAGATTTTCCACAGATCCTTTTTGGTCAATAACGGCGAACAGACCCGTCTGCTCCTCGCCGCTGTTTATGTAAAGTCCGCTTATTTTATAGCCGCCGCCGTTAAAATTGCCCTTGAAATCCTTTATCGGCGTCCATGTTTTTTCATCGCTGCCGCCGAGGTCTATATTTGTCGTCAGCTTAAAATATTCGTCTTCACCGCCGTTGCCGTTGTTGATGTGATCGCGTATAATTTCGAAAATGACGGCGTTTGTGATAAGATAAGGAGCGTCCTTTGTGCCCTTTCCCGAAAATTCGGAATTTTCCGTGAGCGTCGGACGTTTAAGAAATTCGTTATTCTCCCACGCGCTGCCGCCACCGTTAAGAGTTTCGGCAAGCGTTTCGAATGCGTCCGCTTCTTTTGCCGCGCTGTCGGCTGAGGGAGGGGCGGAAACAACGTCGTTGCCGATGCCTTTTTTAGCCATACCGCTCAGATAATAGCAATTCGTTACTTCGACCGCTCCCGTTCCTGCCGACGTGTTGTTTCTTCCTACTATACCTCCCGCAGGGGACAGACTGCCCTCCGTTACGGTGACTTTACCAGTGCTGTAGCAGTTTTGAACCTTGGACGCGTTATTGCCGGCAACGCCGCCCGCACCTATCGTTCTGTCGCTGACCGCGCTCGTAACGCTGCCAGTGTTGTAACAATTTTTTATTACCGCGCTTCCTTCATCGGACGTGTTTATTCCCGCAACACCGCCCGCAGGGGACTTGCCGTCCGTCGCGTTGATTTTTCCCGTATTGTAACAGTTTTCCGCAATATAGCTGTTATAACCGACGATACCGCCCGCTCCGCTGTCTTCGCTTGCGGAGCCTGTGGATGTAATGCTGCCGGAGTTTGAGCAATTCTTTATCGTACCTGTGGAATTCATTCCGGCGATACCGCCGACAGATGTGTTTCCCGAAATATCGGCGGCGTTGCGGCAGTTTTCTATCGTACCTTCGTTCGCTGCGGCGATGCCGCCGACGTATAGCGCGGAAGAAAAGGCTGCGTCTATCGAACCGTTCAGATTAAGGTTTTTAACGGTGCCGCCCGAAACATATCCGAACAGACCGATATACGTCGTACCGTCGTGTATATAAAGTCCGTTTATCGTGTGACCGTTACCGTCGAACGTACCTTTAAAGGGATAATTAAAAAGTCCTCCGATCGGCGTCCACGGATTTTCTTCGCCGCCGAGATCAATATCCGTAGTCAATTGGAAGTATTGTCCGGTATACGTGGTGTTTTCGTTGATATAATCGCGAAGCTCTTCGAGATCCGCACGGTTTGAGATAAGGAACGGATCGCCCGCTCCGCCCGTGCCGCCAGAACCGACATACGCCGCCGAGACGGCGGGCGTAAAGACCGGCATGAACATAAATGCCATCGACAGAATAACAGTCAAACTTACAATTCGTTTTCTCATTGTCAATTCCTCCATAAACATTTGCGAAAATAAAATGTATTGCGAAGATACGCAAAATACATATAGCAACATTATAGCATAAAAATGTGATATTTTCAACATAGGGCTTTCGCCTTTCGCGAAGCGGCAAATGATTTTTACGAATCGTTTTTCAGTAAAAATCCATAGCTACATTGTGCTTGACACACAGAAGACGGGGCGGTATCCGATGTTGTTTTCGAACGATGAAGAAATCTCCCGAATCGCGTAGTCGACTTTATCGTCCTCGACTATCGCCGCTATGCCGTTTTGCCAGAGACGCACCGCTGTAACGCCGTCCGTTCGCGCCGCGGCGCGCGCAAGAAATAAATGCTGCGGTCCGATATTCATACAACGCTCGGCTGACAAAAGCGATTTATTCATTTCGTCAAACAGGACGTTTACGCGGCATTGTTCGAGTGCTCTCGCCGCTCTTTCGATACGCTCGTTTTCTTCGGCTATATGACGCATATACAATTTTGCCGCGCCGTTTTTTATAAGATGCGGACACGATTCGAGCATTTCGGGCGAGAGCTGCGACAGCGACGTTACGCTTGGGAATACGCGGTGTACTTCGGCGAGAGAACGCGCAATGCTCTTTGAGCGATCCGCGTCCCTCTCCCGACAGTGCGCGGACACGATTTTGTAGCCCGAAAGCGGCAGCGGCAGATTTTTCGTAACGCCGTCCCTAAGGCGCGTGATATAGCCCGCGCGCGCCGCCGCCAATGCAAGATATTCGTATATGGGCTTTTTCCCCGCCGCCCATTCCGCAGTTTTGTTAATATCCGCTTCCGCGCCCAAAAGCTTTATAATAGACTGTGTAAGCGAGAGAGAGAAAGAGGGCATACGCGGAAGACACTCGGGTATCGAGCATTCGTATAAAATCTGCGCGCCTATTTTTCGGCCGCGCCCGATCGCCGTCGCTATCCTGACCGTCTCCGCGTCCACACCCGAAAAAAGCGACGCGGGATCGGTAAAATCATATGAGAAGCATTTGTCGGACGCGACAGACCCGACCTTTAATATCCCGCCGTCGAGAGACCGCGCGAGCATTTGGACGCGCATGGAAAGAGAACAGGAGAGAGACTGCGCCGTTTCAAATTCCGTGTAGCCGAGAAGGGGACACAAAATCCCGTTCGCGCTGAAATGAAGGTAATTACACGACGTTTCGTAGCGTTTGTAAAAATCCTCCTTAAGCTCGGACATCTTCAATATAGTCACTTCCTTTTTAAAGAGATAGTATTTTATTTTGCCCGTGAAATGTATATAATATCCAAAGAATTATTGACACAAATAAGATAAAATGCTATAATTTATAATGTATAATTATGTTGTATAGACAGGAGAAGCAGATGATCACCGCAAAAGCGTATTTGGAAAAAACGCATAAAAGCCGCGGAACCGAGGGATCGAAAACGGGAATTATGGGAGGCACCTTCAATCCTATCCATAACGCGCACCTGCTGATTGCCGAAACGGCGCGCGAGGAATACGGACTTGACCGCGTAATTTTCATCACGGACGGGAACCCTCCGCATAAACCCGCTTTTACTCCGTGTGCGGCGCGTTTTGAAATGACGCGCAAGGCGATCGCGGACAACGCGTATTTTTGCGACGACGATTACGAAATAAAAAAATCCGAAAAATCGTATACGGTGAATACGCTTAAATATCTTAAGGAAAAATATCCGTCGGACGAGATGTTTTTTATAATAGGAGAGGACTCGCTTGAGGATTTTCCGAAATGGTACAAGCCGGAGGAGATATTAAAGCTTTGCACGCTGCTCGTGTATGCGCGCTTCTCGCATGAAAGCCTCGCGCTTCGGATAGACGAGGTACGCGGGCGTTACGGCGGTCAGATCCTGCCGATAAACGCACCGATCGTCGAAATATCGTCGACGCGGATACGCGAAAGGATAGCGCAGGGGAAATCGGTAAGGTACATGCTGCCGGACAGCGTAATCAAATATATAAAGGAAAACGATCTGTATGCTGAATGAAATAAAAAAAAGACTTGCCGATACTCTCAGCGAAAAACGTTACGCTCACAGTCTCGGCGTTGCGGAGGAGGCGAAGCGTCTCGCAGAGATTTACGGCGCGGACGCGGACAAGGCGTATTTGGCGGGACTTCTGCATGACTGCGCCAAACGTATTCCGACGGACAAACAGCTTGAGGAATGTACCGCGCGCAACGTGCTTCTCGACGAGTGGGCGGTCAAATGCCCTCCGGTGATACACGGATTTCTCGGCGAAGAAATGGCAAAAAGCGAATACGGCGTTACGGACGCGGAAGTCCTCGGCGCGATAAGACGTCATACCGTGGGAGGAAAGGGAATGACGCTTCTGGAAAAAATAGTGTATATCGCGGATTTGACCGAAAAAAACCGAGATTTTGACGGCGTTTCGGAGCTTCGTAAAATTGTCGGCACCGACCTTGACGGCGCGGTCGAACTGAGCATAAGGCAGCAGATAAAATTATGCATGTCAAGAAGAAGCGTGATCCACCCCGATATAATATGTCTTTGGAACGATATAATGATTGGGGACACTAAATAAAAGGGGACACTAAACCGAACGGGGACACTAAATAAAGGGGACACTAAAATCCCGAAACAAAACAGGGACACTAAAACGGCGTTGACGCGCCGATATAAAGCCAACTGAAAGGGGACGCTGTAATATGAACAAAAAAACCGATATCATAAAGAAGGCTCTTGAGGACAAGAAAGCGACGAATATAGAAATACTCGACGTATCCGAGCAAACCTCGCTGGGAGACTATTTTATAGTCGCGTCGTGCCAGTCCACGGTACAGGTCAGAGCGTGCGTGGACGAGGTCGAGGAAAAAATGGAGGAAGCGGGCTTTGTGGTGAATCACAAGGAAGGCTATCGCGGCGGTTCGTGGATACTTATGGATTACGGCGACGTTATCGTACACGTCATGCAGCAGGAAACGCGCGAATTTTATTCGATAGAGAGACTGTGGGACGACGCGGGTACCGTTAAAGGCAACGCCGAGGACGAATAAGAAAACATAAAAAGGAGTTTATATACAAATGGAAGATTACAATTTTAAAGTCATTGAGAAGAAATGGCAGGACAAATGGGAGGAAGCGGGTGCGTTTCATGCCGAAACGAACAGCAAAAAGCCCAAGTATTTCACAATGATAGAGTTCCCGTATCCGTCGGGCGCGGGACTTCACGTCGGACACCCGAGAAGCTATACCGCTCTCGACATAATCGCGAGAAAACGGCGCATGGAGGGCTATAACGTGCTTTACCCGATAGGCTGGGACGCGTTCGGACTTCCGACTGAAAATTTCGCGATAAAAAACAAGGTCCACCCGAAAATCATTACGGCAAAAAATATAGAAAATTTTACGCGTCAGCTTAAAATGCTCGGTTTCTCGTTCGACTGGTCGCGCGAGATAAACACTACCGATCCCGAATATTACAAGTGGACTCAGTGGATATTCCTTCAGTTATTCAAGCATGGTCTTGCGTACAAGCAGGAAATGCCGATAAACTGGTGTACGGGCTGCAAGGTGGGTCTTTCGAACGAGGAGGTAGTCAACGGCGTCTGCGAACGCTGCGGAAGCGAGGTCGTTCAAAAGAGAAAGAGCCAGTGGATGCTGAAAATTACCGAGTACGCGCAGCGTCTCATAGACGATTTGGACGAAGTGGATTATCTTGAAAAAATCAAGATACAGCAGAAAAACTGGATAGGCAGGAGCGAGGGTGCGGAGGTAAAATTCAAGCTCTCGACGGGCGACGAGATGATAGTCTATACAACGCGCGCGGACACGCTCTTCGGCGCGACGTACACCGTTATGTCGCCGGAGCACCCGCTTGTTGAGAAAATGAAGGATTCAATCACGAATTACGACGAGGTCGAAGCGTACAAGAGTGCGGCGGCGAAAAAGAGTGAATTCGAAAGAACGGAATTGGCGAAGGACAAGACGGGCGTAAAGCTTGAAGGAATATACGCGGTCAACCCCGCGAACGGCGAGAAGCTGCCGGTGTTTATTTCCGATTACGTGCTCGTAACGTACGGCACGGGCGCGATAATGGCGGTTCCGGCTCACGACAGCCGCGACTGGGATTTCGCGAAGAAGTTTAACCTGCCTATAATCGAGGTCGTAGCGGGCGGCGAGGACGTTCAGAAGGAAGCGTACACCGACGTTTACAAGGGTAAAATGGTAAATTCGGGATTCTTAACGGGTATGACCGTTAAGGAAGCGATCCCCGCCATGATAGATTGGCTCGAAAAGGAAGGCTTAGGTAAGCGTAAAGTCAACTTTAAGCTCCGCGACTGGGTATTTTCGCGTCAGCGTTACTGGGGCGAGCCTATTCCGCTCGTACACTGTGACAAGTGCGGCTGGGTCGCGATACCCGAAAGCGAGCTGCCGCTCGTACTTCCCGAGATAGACACGTTCGAGCCGGGCGAAAACGGCGAAAGTCCGCTTGCAAAAGCGACGGACTGGATAAATACGACTTGTCCGTGCTGCGGCGGTCCGGCGCAAAGAGAAACCGACACAATGCCCCAATGGGCGGGTTCAAGCTGGTATTTCCTGCGTTACACCGATCCTCACAACAACGGCGCGCTTGCTTCGAAGGAGGCACTTGAATATTGGACGCCCGTGGACTGGTACAACGGCGGCATGGAGCATACGACGCTCCACCTGCTCTATTCGCGCTTCTGGCACAAGTTCCTCTACGACATCGGCGTTGTGCCGACGAAGGAGCCGTACATGAAGCGCACGTCGCACGGTATGATTCTCGGAGAGAACAACGAGAAGATGTCGAAGTCGCGCGGAAACGTCGTAAATCCCGACGATGTGGTAAACGAATTCGGCGCGGACGCGTTCAGAACGTATGAGATGTTCATCGGCGCGTTCGATCAGTCGACGCCATGGTCGCAGCAGGGTCTCAAGGGCTGCTACAAGTTCCTCGAAAGAGTGTGGAATTTGCAGTCTATCGTTACCGACGAGGAGGGTTACAGCAAGGATCTTGAAAAGGCGGTCCACAAGACGATAAAAAAGGTGGGCGAGGATTTCGAGAGAATGAAGTTCAACACCGCCATAGCCGCGATGATGAGCCTTGTAAACGAATTTATGAAAAAAGGCTCTGTCACGAAGAGCGAGTATATGACGCTTATAACGCTGCTCAACCCCGTCGCTCCGCACATTACGGAGGAATTGTGGGAGAAGTACGGCGGCGAAGGGCTTCTGTCGCTCCGTCCGTGGCTTACGTACGACGAGGACAAGACCGTTGACGACGAGATAGAAATAGTCGTTCAGATAAACGGAAAGATCCGCGACAAGCTGATGATCCCCGCCGGACTTGACCGCGAAGGCACGCAGGACGCCGCCATGAATACGGATAAAATCAAGGAGCTTACCGAGGGCAAGACCATAATAAAGGTCATCGCCGTACCGGGAAAGCTTGTGAATATCGTTGTAAAGTAAAGATAAAACGGACTGTGCAAGCAGTCCGTTTTAATCAGAATACATAATTATCGAAAAATCTGTGAAGGAGAAAATATATGGACAGTCTCGTATACAGTCTCAACGCCACAATTCCCGTGTTCTTGGTGATGGCGATAGGGTACATATTAAAGCGTGTCGGCATGCTCGGAGAACCGTTTGTTGCCGCGGCGAATAAATTTAATTTTAAAATAACGCTTCCCGCGCTGCTGTTTACCGATCTCGCGGCGACGGATATAGCGCAGGGATTTGATATAAAATACGTTCTGCTCTGCGCGGGCGCGACGGTCGTCGCTTTCTTCGGGCTGTGGATATCGGCTCGTTTCGTCATAAAGGACAAGAGCATGATCGCCGAGTTTGTACAGGCCGCTTACCGTTCGAGCGCGGCACTTTTGGGTACGGCGTTTATCCAGAATATCTACGGCACAAGCGGTGCCGCGCCGATGATGATCGTCGGCTGCGTGCCGCTTTTCAACATATTCGCCGTGCTTATCCTCACGCTCGAAGGCGGCGCGAACGACGGCGGGGATATTAAAAGATCCGTCATAAATATCGCGAAAAATCCGATAATCATCAGTATATTGCTCGGCGCGGCTGCGTCGCTTCTGAGGATACATTTTCCGCAAATCATTGACAAAACGCTTGCGTCGTTCGCAAAAATGGCGTCTCCGCTCGCCTTGATCGCGATAGGCGCGGGATTTGAGGGTACGAAAGCGGTGGCGAAAATCAAGCCCACCGCCGCCGCTGCGGCAATAAAGCTTATAGCTCTCCCCGCGCTTTTTCTGCCGCCCGCCGTATTGCTCGGATTTCGGGGTCAGGAGCTTGTCGCTCTTATAATAATGCTCGGCTCGCCGACTACGCCGTCAAGCTACATTATGGCGAAGAATATGGGTCACGACGGAGTTTTGTCGTCAAGCGCGATAGTTGTGACGACGCTCGTTTCGGCTGTGACGCTCACGTTTTGGATATTCATTATGAGAGCTATGGGATATATTGCGTAAGACGCAAAAAATCCGAGGGATCGTCCCTCGGATTTTTTTAATGCAACACGTTTATCCGATCAGGCTCATCAAATGCGCCACGACCAATCCGCCGCCCGTGCCGACAACATAGCCGAGAAGAGCCATGATAATGCCCACGGGAACGAGCGCGCTGCTGTACGTGCCGGCAAGTACGGGAGCCGTTGCCGTGCCGCCGATATTAGCCAGAGACGCGACCGCGCTCGTGAAAATATCGAGTTTCAGCAGCTTTGCGAGGATTATCATAATAATCACGTGGATAGCCAGGATTATAAATCCTGACAGCAGCCATGCGGGAGCGTTACCCATTGCCGAAAGGTCGGCTCTCGACGCGATAAGCGCGATTACTATGTAAAGCATCACATTTGAGATTTCTTCCGTACCCTTGATTTTTCCGAACGGAGTCATCGCGAGACCGACGCCCAGAACGGTTACGAGAAGAACGGTCCATGTAGCCTTGTCGAAGAAGGGGAGCACGCTGTTGATGAGCGTTCCGACCTCCTGACAAACGGCTGAAACGAGGAGACCCGCGCCGACGAGCAGGATTATATTCTGCCATACGAGCGGTTTTGTGTTCGCCGCCGCTTCCTTCGCCAGCGATTCGCCGACTTCGTCTATCAGATGCGTATCGGCTTTCGTCCACTTATTGAACTTATCCGACATCTGTATCGCCCAGAGAAGGAACATGACGTAGAGCGTGGCGCAGATCGAGTCCATAACGAGCGCGTAAGCCATTGTGGATTCGGGAACATCGAGCGCGGCTTGTATCGCGAGCATATTTCCGCCGCCGCCCATCCAGCTGCCGCACAGCGCGCCCAAAGCCTGCCAAGAGTCTTTGCCGAGGAATCCGTGCATTATCGCGTAGGAAACGACGAAGCCGAGACCTATCGAGACCGTCGCCGCGAAAAATCCGATAAGCATTTTCGGACCGAGCTTTATAATCTTCTTAAGGTCGCACCGCAGAAGCATTATAAACAGCATCGCGTACAAAATCGGATTTTTGAGCGCGGTGTACGCTTCGTTTGTCGCTTCCAAATCCCAGAGCTTTACAGTACACAGAAGCATAAGACCGAGATAGATAAGCACTATCGGCGGCGCGAATTTGAAAATGTTCTGCGCTGCTTTCCCTTTGAAGATTTTGGGGAGACAAACCAGTATCGCGGCGATGAAAATCAGAGCCGCAATATAAAGAAATCCGTCTTTAATCATTTTTTCACTCCTTATTTTTATTTCAGCATTTTAAGAACCTGCAAAAGATATTTCCATACGCGTCCGACGGATCCGACGTCGAGACGTTCCTCGGGGGTGTGTACGCCGTGCATGGTGGGACCTATCGAGACCATATCCGCGCCGGGCAGCTTTTCGGTAAGTATGCCGCATTCCAGCCCGGCGTGGATAGAGTTTATCACGGGCTTCTCCCCGTAAAGCTCCTCGTAGACCGCCGCCATTATGTAACGCATGGCGGATTCGGGACGGTATTCCCAAGCCGGATAATCGTCTCCGATCTCAAACGTTCCCCCCAGATAGCGTACGAAGGATTCAAGAGAGTTAACGAGGTCGATTTTGTCGGCGTCGGAATTGGAGCGGATCATAAAATGAAGCTCAAGCGAATCACCCGCGAATGTGACCTCTCCGGGATTTGAGGAGGTTTGGACCAAATCGGGTATGTCGGAATTCATGGCGCGTATCCCGTACGGAGCCTGCGTCATGGCGACGGTGATTTTTGCCGTTCCGTCCGCGTCGGCGCAGTCCGCGACCGCGTCCGTGTCGTCCGACGATACGAATGCATCCGGCTCGAACGCGGCGTAATCGGTCTTTAGGTGCTTTTCAAAGTCGGAAATTATTTTATCGACTTCGTCCCTGTTTTTCTCCTCAAAACATATCACGGCTTCGGCGGTCGGCGTTATGACGTTCAGCCTGCCGCCCGAGGATACGGACGCTATATACGCGCTGCGGTTTTTCGTGAGGGCGAAAAACAAATCGCCGAGAAGCTTTGCGGCGTTCTTGCGGTTCTTGGCTATGTCGATTCCCGAATGACCGCCGCGCAGTCCGCCTATCGTGATTTTTTTCGCCGCCAGAGCGTCCGCTTTGCGCCGCGTTACGGGGATTTTACAGCTTACGCGCACCGCGCCCGCACAGCTTACAGTTATGATCCCTTCCTCCTCGGAATCTATGTTTATAAGCCGTTTGCCGCGCAGCTTTGACGCGTCGAGCGAGCTTGCTCCGCGAAGCCCCGTTTCCTCGTCCGTCGTCAGAAGTGCTTCGATAGGCGGGTGAGGAATGCCGTCGCTGTCAAGTATGGCGAGAATGTACGCCACCGCGATACCGTCGTCGCCGCCGAGCGTCGTGCCGTCCGCACGGATAACGTCTCCGTCAACGATAACGTCGATCCCTTCTTTTTCCATATCCTTTTTGCAGCTCGGGAGTTTTTCGCAAACCATATCAAGATGTCCTTGCAGAATTACCGGCGCGCTATGTTTATAACCTGACGTACCATCCTTGAAAATCATGACGTTCCCGTAATCGTCATGATACGTCTTAAGATCGCGCTCTTCGGCAAATTTGAGACAATACTCTTCGACGCGTTTTGTATTACCCGAGCCGCGCGGTATTTTTGCAAGCTCCGAAAAATAGTAAAAAACTATCTTCGGTTCAAGTTCGTTAATTTGCATAAAAAATCCCTCCGTTTCGTAAAATACTTCTTGCACATTATACCATAAAACGGACAAAATGTCAACTTTGAGATATGTTTTAAAAATTATTTTACGTCAATGCTCGATTCGCGTCGGCGCGACGCGCAGTCGGTCAAACATACTTGACAAGTACGGCTCGTTGATAGTAAAATATTCTTATAAAATATGATTTTGGAAAGGGTGATTTACAATGAACAAACGATTTACAGCCGCGCTTGCCGCGCTCGCGCTGCTGCTGCCGTCCGTTCCGACGTTAGCGCAGTACGAGCAGTACAGCGGCGCGGAGGCGGACGGTATGACGCTCGGTCACTATACCGACGAATTTAAAGCGGAGGACAGGGAAGAGACGGAAAAGCTTTACGAGAGCCGTCCGAAGAACGAGAGACGCTTCGAGTATCTCACGCGCGGACTTACGGCTGTCCCGGGCGACTGGGGTACGCTCGTAAGCTGGCGTTTCTTGGGCACGGACTCCGACAGTCTTTGCTACGACCTTTACAGGAACGGTGAAAAGCTTAACGCTGAGCCGTTGAACGCGTCGAGCTTCTTCGACGTCGGCGCGCCGTCGGGCGCAAGGTATGAGCTTCGCGAAATCGCCGACGGAGCGGAAAACGGCGTTACTGCCGAAACGACCGCATGGGATAAAAATTACATATCCTTTAAAGTCGAGGAGCGCGAGGGTTACAACATCGACGACGGCTCGGTAGCCGACCTCGACGGCGACGGTGAGTTTGAAATAATACTGCGCCGTATTCCGAGCATGGACACGACGAAGGAGCGCGACGATTATCCGCTTATAGAAGCGTACAAGCAGGACGGCACGCATATGTGGACGATCGACATAGGTCCCAATGAAATCAACGAGCATGACATAAACGTAATGGCTTACGATTTTAACGGGGATGGTAAATCCGAGGTCGTCATGCGTTCGTTCGAAGGTACCGTCGACGGCGCGGGAAATGAAATAGGCGACACGAACGGAGACAGAAGAACGGATTATACGAAGGATCCCGCCAATCTCGCCATTTTCCAGGACAGACAGTACGTTGTTTCAACGCCCGAATTTTTGTCGATTTACGACGGCGAAACGGGCGCGGAGCTTGACAGAACCGACTTGCTCCCCGTAAAGGAACCGCTTTCGGAGTGGTCGTACAACTATACCGACACAGGCAGACTTACGAAGCGCGCAAGTCATTATCTGTTCGGTCTCGCTTATCTCGACGGCGTTACGCCGAGCGTCGTTATGGTGCGCGGCGCGTGGGACAACGTCCGCGCGGCGGCGTGGCACCTTGACGAGAACGGTAAGTTTGTCGTCGATTGGCAATGTCTCACGCCCAACGAGCCTGACAACGACAGTATTTGGGGCGCGTGGAACCACAATATGACGGTAGCGGACGTGGATTTTGACGGTAAGGACGAGATATTGTCGGGACCTGCCGCTATTGATAACGACGGCACGCAGATGTACGCGACAAAGGCTTACGACAATGACGGAAAGGCGCAGAAGCTCCTTCACGGCGACGCGTTCGACGTGGCTAAAATGGATCCCGATTTTAACGGCTACCTCGCGTGGGCATGCCACGAGAATCACCCGCTTATGGCGAACACAGATCTTCACGACGCGCGTACCGGTCAGGTAGCGTGGGGCTACGGCAAGAACAAGGACACCGGCAGAAGCCGCGCTGGCGACATAGATCCGACGCACAGAGGTTACGAGGTGTGGGCGTCAACGGCGCAGAACCCGTCCACGTTCAATGATGAGAGAATAACCGACAAAGTGTGGAACGAAATTTCGTTCAGAAATCCCGACGGTTCGGAAGCGACGGTAAATTGCCTGCCCGTCAATTTCAAGATTTACTGGGACGGCGATCTGCTGAGCGAGTTCCTCGACGACGTTTCCGTTTCAAAGTGGAACTGGGAGGACGAGACGGTAGATATTCTCATGACGGCGGACGGCTGCGCGTCGAACAGCGGCACGAAAGCCGTACCGTGCGCGGCTGCGGATATTTTCGGCGACTGGCGCGACGAGATAATATTTAAGACGAAGGACGAAAAGGAAATAAGAATTTATTCGACGGCTATTCCTACGTCGTACAAAATCCCGACGCTTATGCATGATTCCTATTACAGAGCATCGATCGCGATGCAGAACAACCACTACAACCAGCCCGCGAACGTAAGCTATTATCTCGGCGCGGAAACGACTGAGGTACCCGTATTCGAGGGTTATGTGATGAAGGACGGCAAAAAGCTTACGAATCCCGATCTCACGGGCGCGCATATGACCTACGATATAGGTAACACAAAGCCGCCCGCGTTCAGTATGAAGCTGCTTATAAACAGTCCGAACGCGCTTGTCGGCAGCGATATGGTAAGGATAGACGGCGACGACGCGAACGTTACGCCGATGATAGTCGACGACAGAACGCTCGTACCCGTTCGCTTTATAGCCGAGAATTTTGGTATGAACGTGACGTGGAACGGTGATACGCGCGAGGTCGGTTTTGTGGGGAACGGTTACAGCGTGAAGATGACGCTCGATAAGACGGAATATACGGTAAACGATAAATCGTACACGCTCGACGTACCCGCCGTCTCGATAAACGACAGGACGATGATACCGCTGCGCGCAATGGCTGAAGCGGTCGGTATGCAGGTAGAGTGGGACGGCGAAAGACAGCTTATATACTTAGGTAAGCATGCGTTCTATGACAAAGCGGATTCCGACAGATATGCCGAAGGCTTAAAAACGGGAACGATGCCCGAGCCTGAGCCGGAAGCAACTCCCGAGCCTACGCCCGACCCGCTTTTAAACGCTCAATATACGGATTATACCGATACCGAGGGCAAGACCTGGAGGATCTATGTCGACGAAGATTACGAAAGCTATTCTTCGGGTGACGCCGCCGGCTGGGCGGGAACAAAGCCGGCTCCTCTCGACAGTATCGGAGTTATGCCGAACGGCTCGGGTAAAGTAATGGATATATCGGGTTCGTCCAAGGGCAACAGAAACGCGATCTATACCGCGCCTTACGCGATAGGCGGCAAGGCTCTCATAGAATTTGACTGGACGCCCGGCGAATGTACGGGAGGTACGTCATACGGCGAGATACGTCTTGCGGATTCGAGCGGTAAGGTATTTCTCGGTATACGCACGGTAAGCGGCGTAGGTCTGGAATACTCAACGGGCGGTTCGGTCTCGAACGGCGGTCTTGAAACGGAGAGCTGGAAATCGACGGGAATGACGAAGCTTGACGCGAAGCGCAGAGTAAGCGTGGAAGCGGATTTCGAAACAAAGACGTGCAGACTGTCCGTAGACGGTAAGGAGATTGGAGAAATCGAATTCTACAATTCGGAGAACTTCGGTATGATAGAAGTCCTCGCCGTAAGACAGGAGAAGAACTTTACGTGGTCCACGCAGCTCGATAATCTTCGTATAGGACAGCTCAGCGTTTAATTATGAAGGGAATGATATCATGAAACAACTTTCCGATTACGTTACTACTATCCCCGACTTCCCGAAGGAGGGGATCATGTTCCGCGACATAACGTCCGTGCTTCAGGACAAAAACGGATTAAAGCTTGCCGTGGATACGATGATACGTCTTGCGGACGATATCGAATTTGACATTATCGCGGGAACGGAATCGCGCGGATTTCTGTTCGGTATGCCGATGGCTTACGCGTTGGGTAAGGCGTTCGTGCCTATACGGAAAAAAGGCAAGCTGCCCAGGAAGACCGTTTCCGAAGAATATTCCCTCGAATACGGCACGGCTGAGATAGAAATACATTCGGACGCGCTGAAAAAGGGAGACAGAGTTTTGCTCGTGGATGATTTGATTGCGACGGGCGGCACGATGCGCGCCGCCGCAAAGCTCGTCGAGCGTTTGGGCGGGGAAGTGACGGGAATGGTATTCCTTATAGAGCTTCCCACGCTCAAAGGACGCGCCGCACTGGACGGCTACGACGTTCGTTCCGCGCTCAGCTATGACGGCGAATGACATCGGAGGAGCATCATTGGAAAAGTATAAGGAAATCGAAAGAAGCATAATAAAAACTTACAGAAAATCAATATGGAAGCGTTTTATTGCAGGAATCAACAAGTACGAGATGATCAAGGACGGCGACAAAATCGGCGTGTGTATATCGGGCGGCAAGGATTCCATGCTTATGGCGAAATGTATCCAGGAGGTACGCCGTCACGGGACGGTCGATTTTGACGCGGAATACATCGTGATGGACCCGGGATACAACAGCGCGAACAGACGCAAAATCGAGGAAAACGCGGAGCTTCTCAACATTCCCGTGCATATCTTCGAAACGGATATATTCAATTCCGTTGCGAACGTCACGCAAAGCCCGTGCTACCTGTGTGCGCGTATGCGGCGCGGATATTTGTACAAGGAAGCCGCGAAGCTCGGCTGTAACAAAATCGCGCTCGGTCACCATTTCGACGACGTGATCGAAACGATACTCATGGGTATGCTTTATGGCGCGCAGATACAGACGATGATGCCGAAGCTGCACAGTACGAATCATCCCGGAATGGAGCTTATCCGTCCGATGTATATGGTACGCGAGCGCGACATTATCGCCTGGGCGAACCGTCACGGACTGGAGTTTCTCAGGTGCGCCTGCCGCTTCACGGAGGAAAATTACGGTGCCGAAACCGAGGAAAGCTCGTCCAAACGTATGGAAATGAAGAAGCTCATAAGCGAATTTCGCCGTATAAGTCCGTATATAGATATGAATATTTTTAACAGCGTTCAGAACGTAAACCTGACGACGATCATCGGATATCACGACAACGAAACGACTTATAACTTCCTTGACGATTACGACGAACGCGGAACGACGCGGCGAACACCTCAATAAATCATGCGGCGCGGTTTTGGAATAACGCGGGCGCGTATACGTCAAAAAAAGCACAGCCTTAATGGACTGTGCTTTTTACTCGTTATCGTTTTGCTTCTGCTGCGCGCGTGCAGCTTATATCAGATATTTACTCAGTACCATATCCTTTATCGCCGAAACGTCCGTTTCGGTGATTTTTTTGCGTAGCGGCAGAATATACGAAGGTATCACGGAAAGCTCGTCGATACCCATGGCGAGAAACAGCTCCGTAAGCTCCGTATCGGCGGCAAGCTCGCCGCATATACCGACCCACGCTCCGTTTTTGTGAGCGTTTTCGGTGACGGTGTTTATAAGCCGCAGTATAGCGGTATGATGCTCGTTGCAGAAAAACGACATATCCGGATTTTGTCTGTCCGCAGCGAGAGTGTACTGTGTCAAATCGTTTGTTCCTATCGAGAAGAAATCGAGATGTTTTGAAAGAATATCGCTTATGACGGCTGCCGCCGGAGTTTCTATCATGCACCCAAGCTCGATATTTTTCGCGTACATTATACCCTCCTCGTTAAGCTCCCTTTTGACCTCGTCTATTATTTCAAGTACCTTTAAAACCTCCCATTCGGACACGATCATGGGGAACATGACAGAAAGATTGCCGAATACGGACGCGCGGTAAAGCGCACGCAGCTGGGTTTTAAATATATCGGGCCGCTGCAGGCAGAATCTTATTGCGCGTATTCCGAGCGCGGGATTTTCCTCCCGCGGGATATGAAAATAATTTGCCTGCTTGTCGCCGCCTATATCGAGCGTGCGTATGATGACGCGTTTATTGTTCATTCTCGAAAGAACCTCTTTGTATACGCCGAACTGTACGTCCTCCGAAGGATAATCCCTGCTTTCGAGATACAGAAATTCGCTGCGGAAAAGCCCTATCCCTTCCGCGTCGTTTTTCAGTACGCCCGCAATATCGAGGAGACTTCCTATGTTGGCGCACAGCTCGATGCGCTGACCGTCTTTTGTTACGCTTGCCTTGCCGCGCAGCTTCTCGAGAAGCGCGGCTTGTCTTTCGATCTCTCGTTTTTTAGCCGTCATTTTTTTGACGGTCTCTTCGTCCGGCTCGATGTAGATCGTGCCGGTAAACCCGTCCACAATAGCGTTTTTTCCGTTAAATTCCGCAGAAAGCGCTCCCTGCGCGCCTATCATTGCGGGAATATTCATCATTCTCGCGAGTATTGCCGTATGCGAATGAGTGGAGCCGCCCTCCGTTACAAACGCAAGTATTTTTTCCTTGTCGAACTGTACCGTTTCGCTCGGCGCGAGGTCGTCGGCGATTATTATTATCGGTTCGTCCGAAATGATCCCGTTTTTATCTTTTCCCGAAAGTATTTTAATAATCCGTTCCGACACGTCTTTCACGTCCGCGCTGCGTTCGCGCATATACGAATCGTCCATGGATCTGAACATCTGCACAAAGTTGTCGCAGGTCTGCGCGACAGCCGTTTCCGCGTTCAAAAGCTGATCCGTAATTATATTTTTGACAGATTCGGTATAATCCAAATCCTCGAGCATCATTTGGTGTATCCTGAAAATCATCGCATTCGCTTCTCCGACCTCCGCGATTGCCTTGTTGTAGAGAATGTCAAGCTCCGAAACCGCTTTTTTGCGTGCGTCCTCGAACCGCGCGATCTCATCCTCGCTGCTTTCGACGTGACGGCGTTTGACCGCGCTTTCCTCACGGCTGAACACAAACACAGGACCGAACGCCACTCCGGCGCACACAGGTTTTCCGGTAACGGTAATCATAGTGAAAAAACCTCCCTTCGGAATCAGGATTTGTGTAATGTTAATATTCTCATAACCCTATATATATATTATACAATATTTTTTACAAAAAGAAAAGAAATTTCTATTAACTTATTGTACATTTTTTACAGTAAAATTTGTATATTTTGTCTAAAGGATATTTTGATAAAATATGTTGAATATGGAAAAAAGCTGTGTTAAAATAAGTATAAGCGTAACATAAAGCAGGAGAGGAAATTTTATGGACAAAAAAGAATTTGCATTGAAGAAACATGAGGAATGGCACGGCAAAATCGAAGTCGTATCCCGCGCGAGCGTCACGAATCGGGACGAGCTTTCCGTCGCGTATACGCCCGGCGTTGCGGAGCCGTGTCTGGAAATTGCGGCGAATACCGATCTTTCTTACAAGTATACGCGCCGCTCCAACCTCGTGGCGGTAATAACGGACGGTACCGCCGTTTTGGGTCTCGGCGACATCGGACCCGAGGCGGGTATGCCGGTGATGGAGGGCAAATGCGCTCTTTTCAAGACGTTTGCGGACGTGGACGCGTTCCCGCTTTGCGTGCGTTCAAAGGACGTTGACGAAATAGTAAACACCGTGCGTCTTATCGCCGGTTCGTTCGGAGGAATAAATTTAGAGGACATTTCCGCGCCGCGCTGTATAGAAATCGAAAGACGCTTGAAAGAGGAATGCGATATACCCGTTTTCCACGACGACCAGCACGGTACCGCGGTCGTTGTGCTCGCCGCCGTTTTGAACGCGCTGAAGGTAGTCGGCAAGGATATAACGCGTATCAAAGCCGTTGTAAACGGAGCAGGTTCGGCGGGTATGGCGATAACGCGGCTGCTTGTGTCGCGCGGACTTAAAAACGTTATCATGTGCGACAAGTACGGCTCGCTTTACAGGGGTAATCCGAATATGAACGCCGAGCAGGCGAAGCTCGCGGAAATCACCAATCCCGACAATCTCGACGTCTCGCTCAAGGACGCTTTGGACGGAGCGGATCTGTTCATAGGCGTAAGCGCGCCGGGGATACTCACGGAGGAAATGGCGGGACGAATGGCGCGCGATCCGATAGTGTTTGCGATGGCGAATCCCGTGCCGGAGATCATGCCCGACGACGCAAAGAGAGCCGGCGTACGCGTTATAGGTACGGGAAGGAGCGATTTCCCGAACCAAATCAACAACGTGCTGGCGTTCCCGGGTATTTTCCGCGGCGCGCTCGACGTGCGTGCAAGAGACATAAACGACGAAATGAAAATAGCCGCAGCCGAAGCGATAGCCGCGATAATAACGGACGCGGAACTGAACGAGGAGTACATAATACCCGACGCGTTCGACGAGCGTGTGGCGCGCAACGTTGCGAGGGCGGTCGCGAAGGCGGCGCACGAAACGGGTGCGGCGCGTGTGGAAATGAGGACGGAATAAAAAACGTTACCGCGTCGCGGTCATATAATATAATAGGAGATGAAAAACATGGGATTTTCAGTGAAGCTGCATTGGCTCGACGGCAGAGAAAAGGGCGGTTACGTCACGTGGGGCGTACCGTGGAAGAGGGGCGAGATCACGCCTGAAACGGGCATATGCCCCGACGAAGGCGTTTTTATGGACACGGAGCCTATCGCGTACTGGGACGACGGAAGCGTAAAGTGGACTTCGCACACGGCGAAGGTCGCGGAGAACGGACTTACGCTTACGAATCAGGCTTACGCCGTTTATATGGGAAACAAAGTAACGGAAACCGACAGCGGGATAACGGTTGACAACGGGCTGTTCCGCGCCTTTTTCCCGAAATCGGGAAATGTGCTTATGAATACGCCCTACGCCGACGCGTCGCTAAAGGTGCTCCGTGAAAGACGAAGCAAAGAGGACGGCGCGCAAATTACGAGCGTTACGGAATTTAAAGGTGAGATCGAGGACGTGCGGGTCGAAAAAAACGGCGCGGCGCGTACCGTTATAAAAATCACGGGCGCGCACAAAAACGGCTGCGATGAATTTCTGCGCTTTATCGTCAGATTTGCGCTTTACCATGACGAGCCGTCAGTAAAAATAACGCATACGTTCCTTTATGACGGCGACGACGCCGCAGACTTTATCAAGGGCGCGGGCGTTGTGTTTACGCGCCGCACGCACGGCAAACCGTATAACCGCCGCATAAAGATCGCGGGCGATCACGGAGTGATGCATGAAGCGATGCAGATATTGAATTTATGGAGACCGCGTCTGGGTCCTTCGATCGGCATACAGCCCGTACATTCGAGACAGCTTGCGGGCGAGACGATCACACTCGACGGACTGACCGATCTCAGAAACGGAACTCCCGTGACGGAGGAACAGATAGAAAACGTGACCAAATGGGACAGCTACCGTCTCTGCCAGACTACGCCGGACAGCTTCGAGGTGAAAAAAAGCACGGGTAAGGAAAACTGTTCGTTTATCAAGGCAAATTGGGGCGCGCGCTCCAAGGGACTTGTTTATATAGGCGACGACAAATCGGGGATATCGGTATGTATACGCGATTTCTGGCAGAAATATCCGACCTCGATCTACGCCGACGGACTGTGCGGCGACACGGCGTCCTTGACGGCGTGGATAGTCCCGCCGGACGCGCCCGCGCAGGATATGCGTCATTACGACGACATAGCGCACGATCAGACGTATTACGAGGGCTTCCCCGAAATAGGCTCGTCCGCTTACGGTATAGCGAATACGAACGAAATGACGCTGTTCATGTATGACAGCGTACCGTCCGACGAGGATATCATGAAGCAGGCGGACGCGGTCGCAAAGCCTCCGACGCTTGTGTGTGATCCCGCGTATTACCGCGAGACGAAGGCGTTGGGCGAGTGGAGCCTTCCCGAACGCGACACGCCGCTCAAGGCGTGGCTTGAGGACGAAATGGATAAGGCGTTCGAATTTTACAAGAACGAGGTCGAGCAGCGTCATTGGTACGGTCTGTGGGATTACGGCGACGTTATGCACACGTACGACGCTCAGCGTCACTGTTGGAAATACGACCTCGGCGGCTACGCGTGGCAGAACACCGAGCTTGTGCCGACGCTTTGGCTGTGGTACGCGTTTCTGCGCAGCGGCAGAGAGGATATATTTACCATGGCTGAGGCGATGAGCCGTCACTGTGCCGATGTGGACATATATCACTTCGGACCGCTTAAGGGTCTCGGAAGCCGCCATAACGTAATTCATTGGGGCGACTCGTGCAAGGAGCCGCGCATAGGTATGGCGGGACATCATCGCGCGCTGTATTATATCCTCGGCGGCGATTTCAGAATGGGCGACGTTATGGACGACGTGAAGGACGCGGATTTTGCGACGCTCAATATGGACCCTCTGCGTTATTTTTACAGAGGGCAGGAAACGAAGCTGCCGACGCACGCGCGCAGCGGTCCCGACTGGTCGACGTACTGCTCCAACTGGTACGCGGCTTGGGAACGCACGGGAGACGCGCGCTGGCGCGATAAGATCCAAACGGGTCTCGACGATATAAAGAAATCGCCCATGCGGCTTATTTCGGGTTCCAATTATGAATACGATCCCGAAACGGGGCATATGGGTTATATAGGAGAGAGCGCGGCGGGCGGTTCGCATCTTGCCGTTTGCATGGGCGGCCCGCAGGTATGGATGGAGCTTGCGGAATGTCTCGATACCGATTTGCACGATATGCTCGCGCAGTACGGCGAATTTTATTATATGTCGCCGGAGGAGAAGATCAAAGCGTCCGACGGCATAATCAATCCCGAGGGATTCGAATATCCGTATATGGCGGCGGCTCTCGCGGCATACGCCGCGCGCGAACGCCGTGACGACGCTCTTGCGTACAAGGTATGGCAGGTACTGGTACACTCCCTTGCAGGCAAGGATAAGAAGGATAATTTCGATTGCTCGACGGTCAAAGGGTACTTCAACAACGACGCTCTCAAGGAGATGTTCTGGATAAGCACAAATTTCGCGGCTCAATGGTGTCTGAACACTATATTCGCCCTCGAATACACGAAAGGTAATATTCCACAAAAAGCAGAGGACTGCGAGTGGGCAGATTGGGTAAAATAAATATGAAAAAAATTTCCAATATGCTTGACACAGTATCTCATAAAATGGTATAATCATATTATAGAACTTATATGCGATCCGATTCAAAAAGAAAGAGAGGAAAAAAATGAAAACAAAAAAATTAGTTTCGCTGCTGCTGTCATGCGCAATGGTTGCGACTACTGCCGTATCGGCGTTCGCCGCGGCTCCGTCCGTTTATGACGGCAAGTCCTACGAGAGCGTAGGCTACACGTCGGAAGATCCCGACGGCGAGATCAATCTCGCGGTTATAGCCAACGGCAAGGTCGACATAGTGGGCGACGCTATGTACATCAAGGGCAGCGTTTACTCAAACGACACGATTTATGTCGGAAACGGCGCGGGCAACAAGGTTGACGGTCTGTTCATTTCCGGCGTAAAGGGAATGTGGGACTACAAAACGCCCGGCGACGGCGCGACGGAGGATCAGTATCGTTACGGATACATCCACGTTGACGACGATCATCAGATGACGACAAACGCTTACAGCACGACGCTCGATTACGAGGGCGCGATCCTCGATACCCAAACATCGTTCGAGTGCTCGTACACGCCGTATGTAATCCCCGAAATCGCTAATTACGTAGAAAACGGAAGCGGTAACGAATACTGGCCCGGAGCGACCGTAGTTTCGGAGGACACCCACTACGGCACATTCGATATCGGCGGCAAGGGTCTTATCATCGATACGACGGCGGGCGACGTTACTGTTGTAATCGACAAGCTGAATTCAACGGCAAACAATCCTTATATAGCTGTAAGAGGCACAAATCACGCTAACATCTATATAAACGATTACGCCATGTACGGCACTTCACAGCCGAACGTCGCTTTGGCTTTGACGACGGACGGTGTAGACGTTTGGAACTGGCTGGGAACTCAGACTGACGACAACAGCGCGCAGGCGTACTTTGATCTTTTAAACGATCCCGATCAAATCAGCCTGTTCATCAACTCGTCTTTCAACGAGGTTGAACTCAACAACTCCAAAATCGCGGCTAATATCTATTCAAACGCCGATAAGCTGACGATCAGCGGCGGCGGTAAGTATCTCGGCGACGTTACGTCGGGTGCAAAGGATTTCACGATAACCGGCGGCGCAACATTTGTTGAAGGCATAGTATGCGTTCCGAACGCAGACGCTAAGGTAGTTAACTCGGGTACGTTGTTCGGTCAGCTTCACACAAACACGCTGACAATAAACGGCGCGGGCAGAATCATATGGAAGGAAGACAAGGGCGCGACAAAGGTTGCTACGCCTGAGCCGACTGTTGAGCCGACTCCCGAACCCACGGTAGAGCCTACGCCTGAGCCTACGCCGGAGGTTACGCTTCCTCCGCTCCCCACGGGCGACGAGCTGGAGCTTACGGGCGGATATGCTTATATCTTCGGTTATGAGCCTGACAAAATCGAGCTTGTATGGGTAGACGACGAAGAGGGCGGTCATACCGAATGGGATATAGACGTAAGAATGGCTCCCGATGATGATGTAACGAGAGAGCAGGTTGCGGCTATGATCATGAGAATGATCGACCAGAGCTACAACACAAAGAGCGATGAGTATCCCGTTACGGATAATATCGCGAAGCATGCCGGCACATGGTACGAGAGAGGTCTCGCGTATCTTGCAACCAAGGGCACGTTCGACGGTATCGACACCGTTGAAACAGGTTCCGTAACGAGAGGTGAAGTTGCAAAGCTCGTTGTTTGCGGCTTGAACCTTTCCAATACGACGGAGACGTCGTTTGAGGATATCGCCGACAATCCTTATAAGCCGTATATCGAAATCATGAACGCTTACGGTTACATGAACGGTGACAGCGATACGGAATTTGCTCCCGACAGAGTTATGTCAAGAGCGGAGTTCTGCCAGATGTTCAATAACATTATCGGCAGAAACGATATGGGTCTCGAAGCTGCGGACGGTACGATCGTTACCCCCGAAACGTATTATATAGTAGACCTTGGCGATAAGCAGGACTGGGTAGTTAACGCTATGCTTAAGGCTACAAGCGCGTATGACGGCCACGGCTATGTTGATATCGACACAAGACTTGCAAACATCAGAAACACGCTTGACCACTACGATTCACAGCATATCGCGTAATTAAAAGCAAAATAAAGAACCGCCGACTGTGTTCGGCGGTTCTTTTTGCGTGTCTGTCCTCTTAATTGCGGCAGTTTTTTCTTGTGAAATATTGACAAATAATCCGCGGCATTGTATAATAATTATATTAAATATTATATAAGAAAAGAGGAAACGCAAATGGGGAAAACGTATAAATTTTTGGCATTTGACTTCGGAGCGTCGTCGGGACGCGCCATGCTTGCGACGTTTGACGGAGAAAAGCTGACGCTTGAGGAAAAGCATCGCTTCTCGAACGATCCCGTAAATATTAACGGTGATCTGCACTGGGACGTTCTTCGTCTGTTTTTCGAAATCAAGCAGGGCATTTTAAAGTGCGCCAACTCCGGCGACCGTGACATAGACTGTATCGGTATCGACACATGGGCTGTCGATTACGGATTGCTTGACGAAAACGATAAGCTTTTGGGTAATCCGTACCATTACCGCGACACGCGCACCGAGGGAATGTATGACGAAGCGTTTAAGCTCGTTCCCAAAAAAGAGATATTTAAGGAAACGGGTATAGCGTTTAACTGGTTCAATACGCTTTACCAGCTTCTTGCGGCGAAGCTTTCGGGCGACAGCGCGCTCAAAAACGCGAAAACAATGCTGATGATGCCGGATCTGTTTAATTTCTTCCTCACGGGAGTTAAGAAAACGGAGTATACGAACGCGTCCACCACTCAATTCTATAACAGCGAGAAGTATGAATGGTCATATGACATGCTTAAGAAAATGGGTATTCCGACCGATATCCTCACCGACGTGATTTTCCCGGGTGAAATCGTCGGAAAAATCAAGCCGGAGCTTGCCGAGGAGCTGGGTATAGAGCAGATACCCGTGGTAGCCGTCGCGTCGCACGATACGGGCAGCGCGGTCGCGTCCGTTCCCGTTGTCGACCAGAAGGACTTTATTTACATATCGTCCGGCACATGGTCGCTGATGGGCGTGGAGCTTGACAAGCCGAACACGTCGGACGGCGCGTTTGAATACAACTTCACGAACGAGGGCGGCGTGAACAAGTCCATTCGTTTCCTTAAAAATATAATGGGACTGTGGCTCATACAGGAGTCGAGACGACAGTGGGAAAGAGAAGGCGAGCTTTTGAGCTTTGACGAGCTTGAGAGACAGGCAAACGCCGCAGAACCGTTCGCGAGCCTTATCGACCCCGACTATCCCGCTTTCCAAACCCCGGGTAATATGCCCAAGCGTATCAGAGAATACTGCGAAAAAACGGGTCAGAAGGTTCCCGAGACAAAGGGTGAGATCGTAAGATGTATCGCTCAAAGTCTCGCGTTCAAGTACCGTCAGACGGTAGAGGGCATGGAAGCGGCCACGGGTAATAAATACAACGTTGTCAACATTGTCGGCGGCGGTATTAAGGATAAGATGATATGCCGCTTCACGGCTAACGCGACGAAGCGCGTTGTCAGCGCGGGTCCCGTCGAAGCGACAAGCATCGGAAACGTTATCGTGCAGGCGATGGCGATGGGCGCGATAAAGGATTTGAACGAGGGCAGACGCGTGGTAAGAAATTCGTTCGATATCGCCACATATGAGCCGCAGGACAGCGACGAGTGGGACGCGGCTTATGAAAAGTGGAAGGAAATTATAAAAAAGGCGTGACGGAGTAATATTCGGTAAAAATTCTCATAGTCTATACTATGAGAATTTTTTATTGCAGAAAATTTTTTGGAGGATAAAATTATGGAATTGGTAAAAGAAAACGTAACGGTAAAGCAAGTAAGCTGCAAGGGCGGCACACAAGTAATGGTAGACGAGGACATAATCGTTCCCGACGTGAATCCCGATATATTAAAGATACTCCAGCTCGACGCGTCGTCCTGTGTCACAAGTAAAGAGATCACGGACGGAAGATGCGCGATCGGCGGCAGGGTAGACCTTAAAATTTTGTATATACCCGACAGCGAGAGAGAAAAAATCAAAAGCATTATAACGTCGTTTGACTTTGCGCAAAATGTGGACAGTCAAACGATAAAGACGGGCATGAGCGCGGACGTCGCGTCGAATGTCGAAAAAGCCGAATTTACGCTTATAAACAGCCGCAAGATGCGCGTCAAGGTGGCTGTCGGCGTGGATTACGAGGTCATTGCCGAAAGAAATCTCGAAATAGCGGTCGAAGCGTCGGACAGCGGTAACGCGGAGTTGCTCAGAGAAAACGTCAGACTTCAAAACTGCGTCGATTTGTCCGAGACCGATTTTGTATTGAAGGAAAGCGCGGAGGTGTCCGGCACACACGCGTCCATAAACGAAATTCTGAAGGTCGACGCAAAGGTGACAGATACGGAATACAAGAGTATACCGGGCAAAATCGTAGCCAAAGGCGCGGTAAACGTTTCCGCGCTCTATACGGACAACGACTGCGGCGTTCAGTCGATGGAATCGGAGATACCTTTTACCGAGGTATTCGAGTGCGACGACGCGGGCGACGAGACGATATGCGACATCGACTACTGCATTTCCGAAATACGTTATTCCGTCAGCGAGGATGGCGACGGAGACAGGCGTATTCTCGATTTGGAGATAACCGTGGGAGTGAGGATAAAGGCGACGGAAAACGTGTCGATAGACATGATTTGCGACTGCTACGAGCCGTTTATGAAAACGGAGCTTCTTAAGGAGGAAGTGGAGCTTGAGGAGATCGTGTCGCGTCCGTTCACGCAGAATACGATACGCGAAATGGTCGAAACATCTCAGGGCGCGCCGGGTATATCGGGTATATACGACGTTATAACGCGCCCGTATGTGACGAAGGCGCAGCTTATGAACGGCAAGCTTATGACCGAAGGTATGATCGAAGCATATATTCTTTATCTGACCGACAGCGCGGAAACGCCGGTGTACAGCATGAAGCGGGAGATCCCGTTCAGCTACGCGCTTGACGGCGAATGTGACGGCGATAATCTTATACCCGAAATAAAAGCCGAGGTAAAGCATACGGCGTATAATCTTAACGTCGCGGGAGAGATCGAACTCAGATGTATTCTCGCGCTGAACGCGAACATAATTCGAAAGAGGAAAATAGAACTTATAAACGACGTTGTGACGGAGGAAATGGAGCAGAACGACAGAAAGGGAATAGTAATTTATTTCGTGCAGCACGGAGATAATTTATGGGAGGTTGCGAAGCGTTACGCCGTACCGCAGGACGAGATACTGAAATTCAACGACATGACCGGCGAAGACGCACTCGAAACCGGCGAAAGATTGTTCATACCGAGCATATAAAATAAAAAAAACGCGCCCGTGAACGTTAAAGGTCACGAGCGCGTTTTTGTTTTATTTTTTCAAATTGCGGACCGCCGGTTTTTCTTGAACGCCGCCGTCCGCAAAACAATGCGAATAGGTGTGAAAATACGTAAAAAAAAGCGTTTTCGACTTTCCAAAAATTTGACTTTTAAATAAAAATATGATATAATAATTATATTCAAAAGACGTAAGGTTCTGGCGGAAAGGCGGTAAATAAAAATGTATTGCGTCGGCGATAAGGTTGTACATCCCATGCACGGGGCGGGTACAATAGAGGAAATAAAAGAAATGGTCGTTGTCGGAAAGAAGCGTCAATACTATGTCGTCAAATTTGCCATAGGGAGTATGGTTACGAATATTCCCATTGAGAGTGTAGACAGTATAGGTATTCGTCCGATCATTGACAAGCAGGAGGCGAGAAAGGTCCTCCAGTGTTTTCGTGATGCGAAGGTTGCGGATGATAACAACTGGAACAAGCGTCAGCGCGATAATCTTGTCAAGGTAAAGTCGGGGGATATTTATCAGGTCCTCGGCGTGGTCAAGGAGCTCATGTACCGCGAGAAGCTTAAGGGACTTTCCACGAGCGAAAGGAAAACGCTCGGCAGCGCGAAGCAGATCGTGGTGAGCGAGCTTGTATTGTCCGAGGTTGCGGACATAAGCGATATTGAAAGCATAATGAACGACACCGTTGAAGCACTTGTTTGATAAAAAGCACATTTCAGGAATTGGAATGTGCTGATTTTTCGATTGGGAGATGTATAATGAAAATTACGGCAGTAATCGCCGCCGGAGGAAGCGGCACGCGTATGCGCGCCGACAGGAATAAGCTGCTGCTGAAAATACGCGGCAGGGAAATAATTTCGTTTACGATAGCGGCGTTTGAAAATAATAAGAATATTGACGATATCATTATCGCCGCGTCGGAGCGCGACGAGGACGATATTCGGGATATAGTTGAGAAATACGGATTTGGAAAGGTAAAACATATAGTACGCGGCGGGACGAGCCGTCAAAGCTCGGTGCTTAACGGTCTGCGCGCGGCTCGCGGCGACATTGTGCTTATACACGACGGAGCGCGCGCCCTTGTTACGGACGGCGAAATAGACGCGTCAATAAACGATTGTATACGCTTCGGCGCGGCGGCGGCGGGCGTGAAGTGCAAGGATACGCTGAAAAGCGCGCGCGGCGGTTTTATAGCCGATACGATAGACCGTGAGAAAACATATATGATACAAACGCCGCAGACGTTTTATCTCAGTAAAATACTTGAGCTGCATGAACGCGCGGCTTCGGAACACCTTGACGCGACGGACGACTGCATGATAGCGGAGAGGTACGGCGTTAAGGTGAAAATAAGCGAGGGAAGCTATGACAACATTAAGCTCACAACTCCGATAGATATGATCGTTGCGGAAAAAATACTTGAAAGGCGCGGTGTAATATGAGAATAGGACAGGGGTACGACGTACACAGACTTGTCGAAGGACGCGACTGCATTATATGCGGCGTGAAAATACCTTATGAACGAGGACTTCTGGGTCACAGCGACGCGGACGTCGCGCTGCACGCGCTGTGCGACGCGATCCTCGGCGCGGCGGCTATGGGCGATATCGGCGTACATTTTCCCGACAGCGACGAGCGTTACCGCGGCGCGGACAGCCGAGTTCTTCTGCGCGAGGTAGCCGCTATGATCGCGCGGAAAGGATATCGGGTCGTGAATGTGGACGTGACGGTGATAGCGCAAAAGCCGAAATTATCGCCCTATACAGAGGAGATGCGCCGAAATATTGCAGACGATTTGGGAACGGATATTGACGCGGTAAGCGTCAAGGCGACCACTACCGAGAAGCTCGGCTTCGAGGGCAGGGGAGAGGGGATTTCCGCTCTTGCCGTCGCGCTGCTTCAATAGGAGGACATTCAGGTGAACATATACGATTTTGACCAAACGATATACGACGGTGACAGCACAAGGGATTTTTATTTTTACAGCCTTAAAAAACACCCGTCGATACTGCTCACCGTTCCGTACATGGCGTGGGGATTTTTTCTTTATATAATAGGCGCGATCGAGAAAACGCGCGCAAAGGAAATAATGTATCGCTTCCTGCGCTGCATTCCCGATGTTGACGCGGATATCGAGGAATTCTGGGACAAAAACGAAAATAAAATAAAGCCATGGTACAAGAGCAAGCAGCAAGAGGACGACGTTATAATTTCCGCGTCGCCCGAATTTCTGCTCGCGCCGATATGCGAGAGGACGGGAATAAAAAATCTTATAGCGTCCAAGGTGGACAAGCGAAGCGGCGCGTATACGGGCGTGAACTGTCACGGCGAAGAAAAGGTAAAACGTCTTTATGAGATTTTTCCCGACGCGAAATGCGAATGTTTCTACTCGGATTCGCTGTCCGATTCGCCGCTTGCCGAAATCGCGGACAAGGCGTATATCGTGCGCGGCGGCAGCGTCATACCGTGGGAGGAATACAAGCCGTCGAAGTTAAAAATATTTTTCTCGCGGGAATTTTTGGCGTTTTTGATTGTCGGCGTAATAAACACGCTCAGCAACGTTGTATTTTCAACGATTTATTCGCTGTTTATACCCGACACGACCCTCGCGTTTTTCCCGGGATATATAACGTCGAATGTGGTTTCGTATATACTGAACAGTTATATCACATTCAAGGAAAAGCTGAGCTTCACGCGGTTTATAAAATTCTTTATATCGTATATACCGAATTTCATTATTCAGACCGTCATAGTATGGCTGTTCGATCGATTTATTCACGGACCGAGCGTCGCGGCGTACGCGATAGCCGCCGTCATCGGCGTGCCGGTCACGTTTGTGTTTATGAAAATCTTTGCGTTCCGAAGAAAGAACAAATAAAAAAAATCCCGATTTTACTCGGGATTTTTTTATTGCTGCTTCTTTCGCATACGCGTAAGCTCTATACCTTCTTTTCCGCTCATATGCTCTATGTCAAGCTCTATCATACAAAGTCCCGCCTTATCCTTTTCTATGGCGGCGCGGCGGTTTTCCGCGCTGTCCGAAGGATTATACTTCTCCGCGAGACGCGTTATAGCCGCGTATATTTCGTTTTCGTCTGTAAGGATACGCGTTTTGCCGAACACTATTACGCTTTTGAAAAGCGTGGTATATTTTTCGGGAAGCACATCGTCGCGCGCGATGACGCAGAACGACGCTTTCGGCGAACGTTTGACCGCGTCGATTTTATGTCCTGATGCGGCTGAATGGAAAAATATTTTTCCGTCGCTGTAAACGAAGCTCAACGGAACGGCGTAGGGATAACCGTCGTCGCCCGAAAGCGCGAGCGTGCCGGACGACGCGCCGAGAAGTATTTCCTCACATTCCGCGTCGGAAAGCTTCTGAAGACCTCTTCTCATTTCACGAAACATTTTTTTATCCTCCGATAATACGTAAACTCCGCGCGCCGCGCATTTTTGCGCCGTGTGCGCGTAAGAATATTTTATCATGTTTTCCGTATATTTTCAATAATGTATTGAATTTTAACGTGAAATCTGCTAAAATGTTAGACGAAGCAAATATTTCAATAAATAATAAAACGGAGTGAGTACAATGATAAGAATAGGTATTTTGGGCTACGGAAATCTCGGACGCGGCGTAGAGACCGCCGTGAAGCAAAACGCCGATACGCGGCTTGCCGCGGTATTTACGCGCCGCGACCCGTCGGATGTAAAAATCAAGACGGAGGGTGTAAACGTGTACGCTGCGGACGGAATCGTAAGCCATAAGGACGAAATAGACGTTCTCATACTCTGCGGCGGCAGCGCGACGGATCTGCCGAAGCAAACGCCGGAATACGCCAAATATTTTAATGTGGTAGACAGCTTCGATACGCATGCAAAAATTCCCGAACATTTCGCCGCCGTCGACGCGGCTGCAAAGGAGGGCGGGAATACCGCTGTAATTTCCGTAGGCTGGGATCCGGGCATGTTTTCGCTTAACCGTCTCTACGCGAACGCGATACTGCCCAACGGCAAGGATTACACGTTCTGGGGCAGAGGAGTAAGCCAGGGTCACAGCGACGCGATAAGACGAATCGACGGCGTTAAAGACGCAAGACAATACACAGTACCGATAGACGACGCGCTCAAAGCGGTCAGAAGCGGCGCGAATCCCGAGCTTTCGACGCGCGAAAAGCATACGCGCGAATGTTATGTCGTAGCCGAGGAAAACGCCGATAAGGCGCGTATAGAACGCGAAATAAAAACGATGCCGAATTACTTTTCCGATTACGATACGACGGTGCATTTTATCAGCGAGGAGGAATTGAGGGCGAACCACAGCGGCATACCGCACGGCGGGCTTGTCATAAGATGCGGTTCAACGGGATTTGACGGCGAAAATAAGCATATTATCGAATACAGTTTAAAGCTCGATTCCAATCCCGAATTTACGTCGTCGGTACTCGTCGCCTACGCGAGAGCCGTTCACAGAATGAACGGCGAGGGTCAGCTCGGCTGCAAGACCGTGTTTGACGTACCTCCCGCGTATCTTTCGCCGCTGAGCGGCGGGGAGCTGAGAAAACTTATGCTTTAAACGTTGTTTTCACGCCTTGGAAATACGCTGAATTTCCGCCTTGACATTTCAACACAAAGCGTGTATAATAACATAATTGTAAATGAATATTATGTATGAGAGGAATGAATGAGATGGCTGAAACAAAGGAATACATTTTGACAAGAGAGGGTAAAACGGAGCTTGAAGCGGAGCTTGATACGCTGAAGAACGTAACGCGTAAGGAGGTTTCACAGAAAATAAAGGAAGCGCGTTCGTTCGGAGACCTTTCGGAGAATGCCGAATACGACGAAGCCAAAAACGAGCAGGCAGAAGTGGAAGCGAGAATAGGCGAAATCGAGCATATGCTCAAATACGCGAGAGTTCTCGACGACGAGGAGATCAAATCCGATATAGTAACGCCCGGTTCAAAGGTCGTTCTGGATATCTTCGGAACCGAAAAGCAATATACCATTGTCGGCTCGACAGAAGCGGATCCGTATAAAAACAAGCTGTCCTACGAATCGCCGATAGGCGCGGCGTGTCTTAACAGAAGCGCGGGCGAGACCGTAACGGCGGAAACGCCGGGCGGGGCGGTCGAGTTTAAAATTCTGTCCATAACAAGATAAGCATATTTACATTCGGCGCGGTATTCACGGGAATACCGCGCTTTTTTTTCGCATAGGCTTGTTTTGGAGGTGAATCGTATGCGTAAAAGGGTTACGGATATAATTTCTGTATCGTGCGGCTACGCGGCGGCGATCATAGGCGCGGGATTCGCTTCGGGACAGGAGATAGTCGAGTTTTTTGTGCGTTACGGCAGACGCAGTATGATAGGCGTGATAATTTCCTGCGTCGTTTTTTCTCTTTTTTCGTTTGCCGTGCTGAGCGTATGCGCGAAACACAGGACGTATAATTATACAGATTTTCTCGGCTTGATTTTTAAAAACAAGCGCGCCGTCGAAGCCGTTAAGTTCATGACGCTTTTGTTCGCCGTCGCTTCGGTATGCGTTATGACCGCCTGCGCGGGCGAAATGGCGTCCGTGATTGCGGGAGTGCCGAAAATAGCGGGAGCGGCTGCTTTTACAGCCGTATGCGCCGCCGTATTTTTCATGCGCGGGAGCAGGATAATGAAAATAAATTCCGCGCTCGGCTCCGTCATCATATGCGGAATAATATTTATCTGCCTGTACATACTACGGTTCAGAGAGCATCAAAGCGCGGCGATGATAGTATCGGCGTCCGCGCAGGGAGCGGTGTACGCCGGATATAATCTGTTGACCGCGGGCGCGCCGCTCGCGGCGATGAGCAGAAATATTTCAGGCAAAGGAGAAGCCGCGCTTTCGTCCGCAGCGTCGGGATTCGTGCTTTTCGTCATGATAACGCTTATATGGGGCGTGCTCGGCATTTATTACGGCAAAATAAATCTCGGCGAGATCCCCATGCTCACAATGGCTATGCGCGTCGGACACGCCGCGGGTATATTTTATGCCGTCATGCTTTTTCTTGCGGTGCTTACGACGGCTGTTTCGAACGGCTTCGGCGTGATAGGCATCGCGGGCGAAAGAACGGGACGTTACCGCGCGGCGGCGGGACTGCTTTTCGTTTCGTTCTGCATGAGCGGCGCGGGCTTTTCGAAGCTTATCGGGACGGCGTACAGATTCTGCGGATATATCGGTATCGCGGTCGTTTTTCTTATTATAGCTTTGTCGTTTACAGCAATCAAAAAGAGCAAAACAGAGAAAATCGGCGATATCAAAAGTAATATGGAGAAAAACACGTAAAATTTAAATATAAATACTAATAATAAGGGTTTACAAACGAATGAAACTTTGCTATTATATACAAGTCGCTTGAAGGATGAGAACAACGGGATGTAGCGCAGTTTGGTAGCGCATCTGGTTTGGGACCAGAGGGCCGCAGGTTCAAATCCTGTCATCCCGACCAGACGCATAAAATATTATGCGCCCGAAGGGGTGGCGCAATGTGTAAGGGATCTTATGGGAGTTTAGCTCAGCTGGGAGAGCATCTGCCTTACAAGCAGAGGGTCACAGGTTCGAGCCCTGTAACTCCCA
>CANQJC010000012.1 GCA_947624165.1 uncultured Clostridia bacterium | reverse complement strand
AGTAAAGACCATTTCTATTACAGCGACAATACCCTGTGTCCCGCAACGCGCGACGGCGCGTGGCTTTTGAAAAACAGTTGGGGTACAAGCTATGGCTTAAACGGCTACTACTACGTGTCCTATGACGTTCCGCTGTATAAATGCTTCGCTCTGGATATGTGTTCCCCCGATAAGTACGATAACAACTACCACTATGATACCGCCGTGACAAGAAGCTCAAGCTGGTCGCTCGATTCGGGCGCACGCGCCGCGGCGATGTTTGAAGCGAGAACGGCGTTTGCCGACCGCCGCGAGTGTATTACGGGCGTGAACGTGGCTGTGAACGAAGGCGGCAATTACAAAATAAAGGTGAAAATTTACAAAAACCCCCGCGCCGATTTTACCGATATATACAGCGCGGAAAACGACCCCGAATCCGGCACTCTTGTCGCCGAAGCGGAATCGGATACTCTCGCGTACCCCGGAGCGTACACGGTAAGGCTCCCCGAGCCGGTCGAACTGGAGCAAAACCAAGTATTCAGCGCGGTCGCGGAGCTGACAAACGGAGCAAAAATACGCCTTGTTACCGAATACGAAAAAACCGACGGCAAATATCCCGCAAACGACATGACCTTCTCCAATTCCGGCGACGGCTGGACAAATACGCGCTTGAAGGGGTCGCACGTCGCTCAAATCAAGGTGCTTACGACAAACTTTTACGACACACCGCATAAGGGTAATTCCCTCGATTACGCGGATATTCGTTTTGACCGCCGCAGCGTGCCGTATGACAGCCAAGAGCCGCCGCATCCCGAGCTTAGCGTATACTTTGACGGCAGGGAGCTTACGGAGGGTGAGGATTATACCGTTGAATACCCCGCTGCCGCGGGCTTGGGACGGTTTTACGCAACCGTTACGGGTACGGGCGAATACGACGGAATGCGCAAAATAGACTATTCCGTCAGAAAAGCAAGCGCGCCGCTGAACAAACCTGAGCGGACAATGGAGGTCGAGAATGATTACGCGGCCTACAACGATATTCCGCTTCCCGAAGGCTGGGTATGGGGCGAACCCAATATACCGATCGACCCGACGCGAACCACCTGGGTCAAGTACCAGGGCAGGGACGCGGACTGCTATGAAAACAATTATGCTGACGTGCGCGTTACGTTTAAAAACGAATAAAAACACAAAAACAAGCCGCCCTTCTTTTCACGGAAGGGCGGCTTCGTTAAAATCCCATGACGGCGGTTTGACGAAACGTTCAAAACCGCTCATTTGAAATACGGCATAAAAACAATTACGCTTTTTATTGTCTTAAAGAACCGCGCGGTGAAATGTTACCCTGCGGAGAAGGTTCGGGAACGACCGTGTCGGGTGCGGTATAAGGCGTGGGCACGGGCGTGGGGCGCGCCGCGAGCTGCGCGTTTAAATCGTCGATCGTCGCCTGCATTTTTGCGATAGTGTCGTTAAGTTCGCTTATCTGCATCTTGAGCCTTGTATTTTCTTCGACCGCCGACGACACTCTTTCCATTTCTTCGCCGTCCGAACCCGCCGTTATGCCGATGAAAAAGACGACGGCGACGGCAGCCAGCGCGACGATGAGCAGCGCGGCAATAACTTTTTTACCCTTTCGTTTTTTATTCAAGTTCAGATTACCGTAACCCGCCATTTTTTTCACCTCTTAATTTATTCTAATTTAATTTTACCACACTTCCCGCCGAAAATAAATATAAATATTTATCTTTTACCGATTTTTTTAAAATTTTTTCCATCGCTCGCCCGTAAAGGTCTATCTGACGCTCGTAACGCCGCGCGATCTTCTCCTTCTCGTCCTCGCTGCGGCATCGGTCGGTCTTATAATCCACAAGCGTGACGTCTCCGTTTTCGTCCTCGAAATACAAGTCGATTATACCCTGTACCATTATCATCTCGCCGTCGTAGACCTCGTCAAGGCTCGCGTCGTATTCGCGCGCGCCTATCTCGATTTCGAACGGACGTTCACGGTACACGCGCCGCGCCGTCAGAACGCGCTTTCCCATATCGCTTTTGAAAAACGCGCTCACATTTTCGCAAATCATGTCTGTCAGTTTCTCGTCGGCGGCGATTTTCTTGTCGATTTGACCCTCGCCGGCAATACGTTTTGCTTCGTCCCGCACGACCGCGTCGTAATCCGCAGCGTCGGTATGTCTCATTTTGTCAAGGTCTATATACGCCATTATCTGGTGATGCGCCGTACCTATCTGCGCTCCGCTCGGCGCGCCGTCCGCAAACTCCGGCAGGCGCGCCATATAGATCGGATTTTCTCTCAGGGAATTTTCCTCGTCCTGCATTTCCTTGATGGCTGTGACGGAGGTCTTCGCGGGGATCGCGCCGCTCATAGGATACGCGTAATTAAATTCAAGTATCGTTCGTACCTGACGGCGCAGCTCGTCCTCGTTTTCGACGATGATCTCCTCCGCGCCGTCCTTACCCTCTTCGTCCTCCGGCTGCGGCGAGACAGTTCTTTCAAGTCTCGTCCATTTGCCTCCGTTAAGCGCGAGCGCGGACGATATCCAATCGCCGTAGCACACCGCTTCCTCCGCGGCGCGGCGCACAAGCGTCCGCGAGGAGCATTTTTGCACAAACGCTTCCGTTTTGCTTGTGTAATCGTCCTCGTCGCGGTACGCTCTCGACAGCGTGACGATGAGCTTTTCCTTCGCCCGCGTCATTGCGACGTACATAAGACGCATTTCCTCGCTTCGCCGTTCCCTGTCGCTTTCATCGGCTATATGAGAATTGAACATGAGCTTCTTGCAGTACATGTCCTCATAATTGTAATAGTCGATCCCTATGCCCAAATCGTTGTGAAGTCTCACGCGCGTTTCCTCGCCCGGTACTGTCGCGTTGAACCTTTTCGCCGTCCGCGCGAGAAATACCACGGGAAATTCAAGTCCCTTGCTTTTGTGTATTGTCATTATCCGCACGACGTTATGATTTTCATTCACGAGCCGCGCGCCGCTTATGTCGTCGTGACGGTTTTCCATACGCTCTATATATCGGATAAAATTGAATATACCCTTGAATCCCGATTCCTCGTAACGTTTTGCGCGCTCGTACAAAAGCTTCAGATTCGCCTGCGCTTCCTCGCCGCCCTCAAGCGCGCCCATAAAATCGTAAAAACCCGTTTCCTCGTAGAGCGTCCATATGAGCTGAGCGATAGGCTTCGTTTTGACGTAGCCGCGCCATCTGTCGAGATTCGCCGTAAAGCAGCGGCACTTCGAGCGCAAACGTTTTTCTTTAACGCCGCCGTCTCCCGTGAGAGAAGCATATTTTTTTACCGCCTTATAAAACGATACGCCGCCGCATTCCGTTTTTATCATGGCAAGCTCGTTTTCCGTGAATCCGCCTATCGGCGAACGCATTACCGCCGCGAGCGGAATATCCTGTAAATGATTGTTTATGAGCGAAATGAGCGACAGCATAAGCTTTATTTCGCGCCGCTCAAAATACTCCTCCTTCTGCACAAACACGGGAATGGATCTTTCTTCGAGAGTCTCACGAATCATTTCGCCGCCGCCCTTTACCGAACGCACAAGTATAACGACGTCGCGATATTCCAAATCGCGGTACTTCCCTTCCGCGTCGCGGATCTTGAAATGTCCGTCCGTGAGATCGCGTATACGCTCTGCGATACATATCGCTTCGGCTTTGTCCGCTCCGATTTCCGCGCTGTCCTCAGAGAATACGGAAATGTTCATAAACTCAGGCGAATAATCGCAGTCCGATACGCCGTCCGTCATGTCGGACGCACCGCGAAGCTCCTCGCCGCGGTAATCGGCTTCGCCCACGTCCTCGGACATGACCGCGCCGAAAACGGAATTTATGCCGTCTATCACCTCGCGGCGGCTGCGGAAGTTTTCCGCAAGCGTGATTTTTGTCCCGCCGTCGTTTTCGAAAGCCCTGCTCTTGTTCTTGAAAATGGTCGGGTCGCCGCCTCGGAAGCGGTAAATGCTCTGTTTAAGGTCCCCTACCATAAATATATTTTTACCGCCGCGCGATATCGAAGAAAATATCGCGTCCTGAAGCCCGTTTGTGTCCTGATACTCGTCTATAAGTATTTCCCGATAACGCTCGGCGTACTCGCCGCGTATATTTTCGTTGTCCCTGAAAAGCCTGTACGCGAGATGTTCTATATCCGAAAACGTCTTTTCGTTCTTTTTGTTCTTTTTCTCCTCGAAACGTTCGGAGAACAGCTCCGTAAGCCATACGATATCGTCCGCGTGCGCCTTAAGCTCGTCCGCGTGAACGTAAGCGTTGAATTCGTCCTTATCCTTCGTCGGCAGCGTCATACAGTCGCGGCGCAGCGCGTCGCGCATATAGTTGTACTCATCGTAAAAGTGCCGCCATTCTTCGTCGCTCGCCTTTATGTCGGACGGTATCGTATTTATCGCCGTTCCGAGATACGATTTCTTTTCGATATATTTTTTATATACGCCGTATACGCCGTCATAATCGTCGACCGCCTTCAGCGCGCGTACCGCTTCGAGACACTTGCGGACGTTATTCCAAATTTTGCCCCAGTATTCCGACGCTTCTTTTATGTCCCCGTTTTCGTCCGCGACCGTTTTGTATTTTCTTTTCACAATGCCGAGCATTTCGTCGTACAGCCCGCGCCAAAATTCTTCGTGTCGGCGAACGATACGCTCTCTGCACCGTTTTAAAATAACGTCGTTCATCCAGCCGCTTTTCGTCATGTCCTCGCCGTACATATCCGCCTTTTCGCGAAGCCAGTCCGACGGCGATGGGAACGTTTGTATAAACCCGTATACCTTGCGGATGACCTTTTTCAAGCCCTCGTCGTCGCGGTTGGACGCGTATATGCCGACGAGCGATTCGAATCTCGCGCGGACGGGATCCTCGGACGCGTAAAGCTCCGCGAAAAGCTCCGAGAGCGCGTCGTCCGCAAGCATATCCGACTCGTTGCCGTCCATTATTGTAAAATTCGGATCTACGCCGAGCACATGGAAATTATTCCTGACCACGTTCAGACAGAAGGAATCTATGGTATTTATGTCCGCGGAAGCGGTCAGGTGCATTTGAGAGCGCAGATACTTCGCTTCGGCGGCGTCTCCCTCCGAGAGCTTTTTCTTGTATTCCTCATTGATACGCCGCGCTATCCTGTCACGCATTTCCGCAGCCGCCGCGTCCGTAAAGGTCACGACGAGCAGCTCCTCAACCGATACTCTGTCCGTTTTTCGCGTTATCATCTGCGCTATTCGCTCCACGAGCACAGCCGTTTTTCCCGAACCCGCGCCCGCGCTTACAAGTATCGCGCCTTCGCCGGACGGCTCGTATATTGCATCTCTTTGAGCGTCAGTCCATTTCATCGTCCTTCACTCCTCTCGCCGCCGCGCCCTTCGTCCGCATTTTCTCCCAGACCTCGGCGGCTGTCCCCTCCTTATTCCTCATAACGCGCCGATTCTCGTCGAAACGGCACACGCTGCCATAATCGCAGTACGCGCACACGCCGCCCGACGCGCCGCTGTTGTACGGATTAAGACTTATGTCGCCGCCGCGCGCTCGGCTGTCCATTTCTATCAGTTCCTCCCGCGCGAACGACATAAGACCGTTGATTTCGTCCGCGTCGCCTATACCGTTCACGTTACCGTCCTTATCGAGCTTTATTTTTGTGAACGCGCTTTTGCCGTTTTTGAAGAAGTCATTATCCATGCTGTAAAGCACGCTGTCGCGTCCTCCCTTGCCGTACGACGCAAACGTCACGCCGTCGAGATACATATCGTCCGCGTTTTTTTTCTTCACGTTCTCCTCCGTCACGGTCGGGGAAAGCTGTCTGTATCTGCTCTTTACTCCTGTATAATAAATTCCCGTGACGTCGGGTTCTTCGCCGCGTTCTTTCATAAGAGAAGCGGCGGCGAGCGCGTATATTACCATTTGCATATCATAACCGTTGGCTATGTTCACAACGTCAAACTCCGTTCTGCCCGTTTTATAATCCACTATACGCATATACGTCTTACCGTCCTCCCTGCGACATACGTCTATGCGGTCTATAAAGCCGCGCACGGCGACATTTTCGGTAATGTCAATTTCAAATTCACATTCCATTCCGTTCTCCGCAAAGCTGCCGGCGGCAAGACTTTTCTGCACGAGCGCGGCTGCCGACGAAACCGTTCTGCCCATACGTCTGAATATAGCCGCCGTCCTCTCGCGGTCCCTAATCTTCGACGAAAGCATATTGTTGCACGTTTCTTCTATGATACCGTCTATTATCTCGGTACGTCTTTCGTCCGTCAGAGCGCGCCACGCCGCGATTTTTTCGGCGTCGCTCGCCGCGTTGTCCTCCACGGCAAGACAGAAATCGTTTATTACACGATGCGCGTAGCTTCCCATATTCGCCGGAGTAACGTCCCATTCCTCGCGTTTTCTCGCGCCAAGTCCGTATTTGAGAAAATACTCGAACGGACAGCGCGCGAACGTGTTTATACGGCTCGCGCTGTAAACGATCCTGCCGTTATAGAGCATATTGGCTATATCGCTGTCGAGCATCACGCCGCGTCTGTTATAATAATCCGCTCTGTCGAGAAGCGACAGCACGGAACGTCTGTCGGGGTTTTCCTCGAACCATTCGCGGACGATATCCCACAGCGGATGTTTCGCGCCCGAACTGCGCTTTGAAAGACGCACAAGCATTTTGTGCGCCGTCGCCTTCGGCGAGGAAATGTACATGATATCCTTCGATTTGTCCTCGACAAGATTATCCTTGGGTTCCATTTTCGGAAATTTTCTGTATATGTCGGTGATCATGCCGGACGCGGTGAGCGGCGTTCCGTCCTCTGTCTGTACGGAATAACTCAAAAACAGTTTTTCGCTCACGGCGCATACGGCGCGGTATACTTTGAAATACTGTTCTTCTATTTTCCTCTTGCTGTCGGGCGAAAGCGTCACGCCCAAGCTGTCCTTGAGCGTGCCTCTGTCCTTATCGGAAAGAAATCCCTCCGCTTTCGCGACGGTCGGAAAGGTACCCGCCTTCGCGCCCGCTATAAACATCGCGCGGACGTTCGAGTGGCTCGCGCGTTCCGTACTTCCGACATATACGCGGTCTATACCCGAGGGAATGGTGCGTATCTCGCACTTTGATAATCCGACGTTTATATATTCGGCAAATTCTTCTATTTTCATTTTATCGCCGCCCAGGGCGCGTACCGCCTGGTCGAGTACGTCAAGGATCAGATTCCATATCTTTGTGAACTGCTCCGCTTCGTTGAGCATACCGTTTTTGTTAAAGTACGCGATATCCGACTTTAGTCCTTCGTACAGATTTATCGCGCCGAGATAGTCGAGCAGCGCGGCTGCAAACTCGCGCGCCGTTTTTTTGCCCGAGGTCTTTTTAGCAAATTCGGCGACAGGCAGCGCGACCTCGCGTCTGAGCGCGTCTATGGTCTCGTCCGCTTCGGGCTCGGTTTCCCCGTCTCCGAACGCGGCGTTTATAATATCCTCGCCGCGAAGCCACTTTTCCTCTCCCATCCAGCGTTTCGCGCCGCGTATGCCGTACTTGAGGACAAAATTTTCCAGCTCGTCTGTCTCCTCTTGGTCCAACGGAGTAAATACGACGCGTCCTCCCCTTGTTTCACGTCTGTAAATAAATCCCGCGCGCAGATAGCGGAACGCCGCGTCATAACTCCAGTCCTCCTCTATCAGAGAAAACAGAGACAATATCTGCATGGCTATCGGGTGATCGCTCAAAATGATCCTTCTGTCGGAGAAAAACGGTATATCGTATTCGTCGAACACCGCTTCGATAAGATGACGGTACTCCTCCTCGTCACCGCATAAAATCGCTATATCGCGGTAGCGGTATCCGCCCGCGCGCACAAGGTCGGTTATTTCGCACGCTATATGCTCCACTTCCCCGTATGCGTCGCGGCTTTGGAACAGCTCTATATGCTCCGGCTTCTTATCGTCGATAAAATCCTCCGTCCAATAACGGAACAGCTTATACAGATCGGGCTTGTCCTGTATATGCGAAAGTCCCTTTCCCGCGCTCAGCTCGCCGTCCGAGCCGTACTGCTCCGCGAGACGGCGAACGGCGGCGAGAGTGCCTTCGGTCTGTACGTAAAGCAATCGCTCCGTTTCGTCCTCCGCTTGCGGACAGCAAACGCTTATCGTCATATTTACGCCGTTCTTCAAGAGCGACTCAAGCACGCGAAGCTGCTGCGGCAAAAATTTATCGAAACGGTTTACCCAGATATACGTGTCGTTTCCGAACTGCGCGTCCTCCTCTATGTGCTTCGCGAGCAGGTACAGATCGTCCTCCGCGTCGCTCATACCGCTGCGCGCGACAAGCTCCTCGTACTTTTTGTAAACAGCCGAAAGTGCGATGAGCTTATTTTTAAGCGTTCTGTTATCCGCGGTCTCTTCGGCGCGCGACGAAAGAAGCTCGGGCGTTACGAGATAGTGTTTCATCTCGCTTATGAGCGACGAAGCAACGTCAAGAAAGCCGCGGCGGCGCATCGACGTGACAAGCTTCATGTCGATACCCTCCGTGTTTTCAAGCTCCGCGCAAGCCTCTGTAACGGCTCTGTGTATAAGCATCTGTCTGCCCGCGCCGCCGAGATGATCAAGCTCTTCGTAGCTCAGAAAATTTATTGCCATACGGCGAAGCGTCAGCACCTCGATATTATTAAGTCCCACCCCGCCGAATCTTTCAACGAATTTTTTCTCCGTTTCATAGGAATAATGGTCGGGAACTATCATTATGCACCGAGCCGACGGATCCTCGTTATGTATTTTTTCGATCTCATCGAGACACATTCCGCTTTTGCCCGAACATATCGCGCCGCGTATTATACGAACTCCCATACGGAAACTCCTTTCCCGTTTATTTCTTGATTATACTGATTATAACACAAACGGCGCGCGAAAAAAAGTACCTGAAACAAAAAAAGTATGGCATATAATGCCATACTTTTATTTTGAAAATAATATTCCCTTTTCAAGTCTGTCGCATGCGTCGTAATAGCTTTCGGGAGTACCTATATCTATGCGCACCGCGTCGAACACATGCGCGTACACGTCCTTCCTGCCTATAAGCCACGGTATAAAATGTCCCGGCGCGTCGGGATTGTTCCCTTCGGCAAGGTACCTATCTATAAGAGGAATCGTCTCGCGTTTATACATATAGAACGGGGGAACTCCCAGATCCGACTTCGGATGCTCGGGCTTCTCCTCGAAGCTTATAACCTTTCCGTCGCCGTCGAGCACGACCACACCCATGGAATGAAGGTCGTCCTTATTCTCTATTGTATGCGCGCAAATCATGTCGCTGTTTTTTTCTCTGTACGCCGACGTGAAATCGGTCAAAGGAAATCCGAAAATATTATCGCTTGCCATAACGAGGATCTCATCGTCTATCCCCTCGCCGTCTATCACGTATTTCAAATCGCCTATCGCTCCGAGCCTGTTCTCGTTGTCGGTCGTATGATCGTTGAGAACCTTTACGCGCTTGGGTCCCTTGTAAACGTTCGCGCTCCACTCGTCGAACTGACGAAAGAATTTATCGTTCGTAACTATGTATATATTCTCGACCTCGCCCACTTCGTCTATTTTGTCTGTGACCATTTCAAGAATTGTTTTGCCGCCGAGCTTCAAAAGAGCCTTGGGCATATTCTCGGTGAGCGGATAAAGTCTTGTGGCATAGCCTGCCGCGAGTAACACACACTGCATAGTCGTTCTCCTATTATTTATTCTCAAGCCTTTCCACAAGAGCCTTGATTTTGTTCACGGGGTTGAGCAGGCTCGATATCGTCTCGTCATGATTAAGCGTGTCGATAAGCAGAGAAAGATATTTCGACATATCGACCTCGCAGTACCACTCTCTTGAAGCAAGATCGGGATTTCTGTAAATGAGGTTCGTTGTGAATATCTTGTCTATAAATCCGTTTTTGAACGCTTCGTCGAAGCACTCCAGACCGTTGCAGAAAAGACCGAACGACGCGAATACGAATATACGCTTCGCGCCCTGATTTTTAAGATTGCGCGCAACGTCTATTACTGATTCGCCGGAGGATATCATATCGTCCACGATGATAACGTCCTTGTCGGTCACGTCGCGTCCCAGGTACTCGTGCGCTTCTATCGGGTTCTTGCCGTTTACTATCCTTGTATAGTCGCGTCTCTTGTAGAACATACCGAGATCGAGCTTTAACACTGACGAATAATACATACATCTCGACATACCGCCCTCGTCGGGAGAAATGACGATCGTGTCGAACTTATTGAGCGAGATATCGGGAACGGCTCTCGTCAACGCCTTTATCATCTGATACGTCGCCTGTATATCGTCGAAGCCCGAAAGCGGGATCGCGTTCGAAATTCTCGGGTCGTGAGCGTCGAACGTAAGAATATTCGCAACGCCCATATTGACAAGCTCCTGAAGCATCAGAGCGGCGTCAAGAGATTCTCTTCCGCTTCTTCTGTGCTGCCTTCCTTCGTATAACATCGGCATTACCACGGTCACACGTCGCGCCTTACCTCCCATCGCGGCGATAATTCGCTTAAGGTCCTGATAATGGTCGTCGGGGCTCATGTGGTTTTCAATGCCGTACATCTTGTACGTTACGCCGTAGTTAAACACGTCGCATATAATATACACGTCATGTCCTCTTACGGTTTCGTCGATAACGCATTTTCCTTCGCCTGTGCCGAAACGCGGACAATTGACGTGCGTCACATACGTTTCCGCGTTCTCGTATTCGCGGAACGCCTTGAGGTACTCGTCAACGCGCTCGGTAATCTTTTCGCAGCCCTTCATGCTTATGATGCTGAGCTTACCCACGATTGGAGTTTCGTCGTTTATAAAGTTGTTTGTCATGGTAATTCTCCTTAATCTGACGGAAGTGTATTGCCGCACACGGCGATCGGCGTCTTATGGACGTTTTCGCCGTTTTTAAAAAAAATTTACATTTACATTACAAATATATCACATATTACTGTATTTTGCAAGTGACATATTCCAATTATTTTGAAGAATTTCAGACAATTTTTTTGTTGATTATAGATACTTTTTTCGTATCCCCGTTCGTTCCGTAAGCGTGAACAGCGCGAAAACGACGACGGCGTGCAGGGGATACACCACGAGATTTTTAATTATCCTCGCGGCCGAGAAAATCGCGAACGCCTTCTTGTACAATACCGAGAGCCAATACGTGTTCAGAACGATATTGACGAAGAACGTCACGACGGCGCAGGAAAGTATGACGAGAAGCGCGCTTTTTGCCGTCGCTTTTTTCCTGTCGGGCGAAAGAGTTATCCCGTAAAGGAACAGCCCGTATATAAAGCCGCCGAGCATTCCCGACAGCGTAAAGCCCGGAAAATACGGTCCGCCCCCGGGGTTTATCAAATAACCGAGAACATCCCCCGCTCCGCCCACTACGGCGGCGGGAACGGGACCGAGTATTATTCCGACCGCAGCGTTTACGGCAAACGTCAATGTTATTCTGTTGTCGAGCGCGAACGGAATTTTAAGTCCTCCGAGCACCGCGTGCAGACCGAGCAGTACGCCAGACAGTACAAGCCCGCGCACATCGGTAAGATTTCCCGCGGATCTTACGATCCTTTTAAACAGATCCCCCGCGGGATTTGGCAGTTTTTTTTGCATGAAAAAAACACCTCCGTTAAATTTTTCGGCAATCAAACATTTGCCAAAAAAAGAGATGTTAACTGTTTTTTCAGCGGGATGCGATCCGCGCACCGCAAGCCGCATGGCTTTTCGTCAAAGCGGCAACTCCCCGTCCGCTCCGCACTTTACGCGCGCAAATCTACTCTGATGTTCGATTGTACAGATATTATATACCGCCCGTGCGGATTTTGCAATACTCTTTTGAAAAATAGTTTCCGTCCGAGCGGTTTCACAATAAATTTTTTATTTTATATTGCAAAAACAACGCCGCGATAGTATAATAATTTCATCATTAAAATCTTCGTGTTTTACACGTTAAATCGGAAGGAATACTTATATGAAAATCAATTTGGACACATCAAAAAAACAAGGGAAAATAAGCAAATATATTTACGGACAGTTCGCCGAACATCTCGGACGATGTATATATGAAGGAATTTACGTCGAGGACGGTTCCGTTAAAACCATAAACGGCATGCGCTGTGACGTCGTGGACGCTTTAAAGGAGCTTGAAATTCCCGTCCTGCGCTGGCCCGGCGGCTGTTTCGCCGACGATTATCACTGGCGCGACGGCATAGGCGACAAATCGAAGCGTCCGTATATGGTGAATACAAACTGGGGCGGCGTTGTGGAGAACAATCACTTCGGCACTCACGAATTTTTCGAGCTGTGCGACCAGCTCGGATGCGAGCCTTACATATGCGGCAACGTCGGCAGCGGCACCGTTCGGGAAATGCGCGATTGGGTCGAATACATGACGTTCGACGGCGACTCTCCGCTCGCGTGCGAACGGCGCGAAAACGGCCGTGAAAAGCCGTGGAAGCTCAAATTTTTCGGCGTGGGTAATGAAAACTGGGGCTGCGGCGGTAATATGCGCGCCGAATATTACGCCGACGAATACCGTCGATACGCGTCTTTCATACGCGATTACGGCGACGAGCCGATATATAAAATCGCCGGAGGTCCCAACGAGGACGACGCGCACTGGATGGAAACGCTCATGGAGCGCGTCGGCGACAAGGCGGCGGGCATTTCGCTCCACAACTACACGTATGAGGACGACTGGAAAAACAAGGGCAAGGCGGCGCAGTTCGACGAGGACGGATATTACGATCTCATTTCCAACGCGCTCAAAATGGACGGCGTGATAAGCCTTCACAAGGAAATAATGGACCGTTTCGACCCCGAAAGAAAAATCGGGCTTATCGTCGACGAATGGGGAAACTGGTTCGACGTGGAAGCCGGAACGAATCCCGGATTTCTCTATCAGCAGAATACCATGCGCGACGCGCTGAGCGCGATGCTTACTCTGCATATATTCCATAAACACTGTGACCGCGTCTATATGGCGAATATAGCGCAGATGGTAAACGTCCTCCAGGCTATGATACTGACCGACGGCGAAAAAATGCTGCTCACACCCACGTATCACCTGTTTAAAATGATGAAGGGACACATGGACGGCGAAAAGCTCGGCGTAAGCTGTGACTGCGGCGAAATAAACCACAGAGGAAAGAAGCTTCCGAAGGTAAGCGTCAGCGCGTCAGAGCGCGGAGGGGCGGTCACCGTTTCACTGTGCAATTTAAGTCTTGACAGCGACGAAGAAACGGAGATAGTATGCGACCGCGTATTTTCGGACGCAAAATGCGAGCTGATGACAGCGCGTTCCGCGACCGATACGAACACATTCTCGTCGCCCGAAACAGTCGTTCCGTCAAGTCTCACGCTCGTCACGGAGGGAAACTCCGTAAAGCTTACGCTGCCGAGAATGAGTGTGGCGGTGATCACGCTGTCATGACGAAAAAATGTAAACGATGCGGGCTGAAGACCGTTCTCACGCAAGACGATATAGAAAAAATGGTGAACGAGGTAATGTCGATGAAGGGCGTAAGGCTCGCTCGGGAGGACGAATATATGAAAAGGATAGACATATGCGCCGAATGTGACAGCTTTATCTACTCCTCCACCTGCGCCGTGTGCGGCTGCGTTATGCAGGTCAGAGCGCGTCTGCAAGACGGCAAATGTCCGAAGAAAAAGTGGTGAAGATATGGATAAATACATATGCGTGTTCTGCGGCGAACGTAAAAGCGGCGGCGCGCACATAACGGTCGGAAGGATCGGCATATGCACGGACTGCTACGACTCGATACCCAAATCACCGCCCGCCCTTCCCTACCGCGGGGACCGCAATCTTTCTTATATAATGTCTCCGTTTGAATACACGGGGAAAATGCGTTCAGCGATACTGGAGTTTAAATTCCGCTCGTGCAGCGCGTACGCGCCGCTTTTCGCATCGATGATGCAGAGCTATATATCGTCCTACGGCTCTCTTGCGTCGGAGTTCGACTGTATCGCGCCCGTACCCTTGCACCCTTCCCGTATGAGGGAACGCGGCTACAATCAATCCGAGCTTATCGCGCGTCACGTTGCCCGCGCCAACGGCGTTGAGCTGCGTCCCGATATGCTTGTGAGGACGCGCGCGACAAAACGGCAAAGCGAGCTTCGCGGAACGCAGCGCGCCATGAATGTGAAAGACGCTTTCGCGTGTACGGGTATGGCGGAGAACAAGCGTATCCTGCTTTTTGACGATATATGCACGACTGGAGCGACGCTCCGTTTCTGCGCCGACGCTCTCGCCGCGCGCGGAGCGAAGAAGATATGCGCGCTGACGCTCGCTATCCATGCTCGGGACAATTTGCCCGAAATTATGTATTAAAATGCAAATATGAGTTAAAAATAGATATATATTACAAACATCTCTGAAAGGAATTGTTTTTATGAAAAATATATCTAAACGAATATTTGCCGTAATACTTTCATGCGTCGTTTGCACCGCGTTCTGCGAAAGAGACGCTTCCGCGCTTTCGCGCCCCGGCTCGAAGGGAAGCGAAGTCGTCAATATCCAAACGCGTCTCAAAAGCTGGGGCTATTACAACGGCAGCGTCGACGGCGTGTACGGTCTGAAAACTACCGATTCCGTAAAATCTTTTCAGCGCAGCAACGGGCTGACGCCGGACGGTATCGCGGGTCCGGCAACTCTCGAAAAAATAGGTCTGCCCACGGGTACGTCTTCCAATTCCAACAACGTCACGCTTCTCGCTATGGCGATTAACGGCGAAGCGCGCGGAGAAAGCTACGAAGGACAGGTGGCTGTCGGAGCGGTCATTCTGAACCGCGTGAAGCACGCGTCCTTCCCGAATACTATCGCCGGAGTTATATACCAGCCGGGCGCGTTCACCGCCGTGGACGACGGTCAGATATATTACACCGTTCAGGATTCGTGTTACAGCGCGGCGCGCGACGCTTTGAACGGCTGGGATCCGAGCGGAGGAGCGATATATTATTACAATCCCGAAACAGCCACAAACCAGTGGATACGCACAAGAAAAATTATAAAAACAATAGGCAAGCACGTATTCTGCATTTAGGGCGCGGCGCACGGCGGCGCGCTTTCCCGATCGGAACGTGCGGAAAGGCGGAGATATTATGAGCGGAAAAGCAATCGCGCTCGTCGTGCTGACGGTGATATTTATTTTGCTCGTCGCCATAGACGGCAGAAGAAAAATCATTAAAAAAAGAGAACAAAACAACGGTAAAAAGGAGTCGTAGCGCGCGCTGCGGCTTTTTTTGACGCACCCCGTTCCATGTTCACAAATTGTTAACATTATGTTCATTGACAAAATTTAAAAAATGAGTATAATAATATTTGAAGGTCAAAGATAGTCAAAGTCAAAGAGGTGATTTGAATGGGTATAAGCGACAGAATAGAAGCTTTCATAAACGAGCTTCTCAAAAACGAAACGGACGAATGGCTCGAAATAAGACGCAACGAGCTTGCGGGCGTTTTCGGCTGCGTACCCTCTCAGATAAATTACGTCATATCGACGCGCTTCAATCCCGAACACGGCTACGTTGTCGAATCGAAGCGCGGCGGCGGCGGATATTTGAAAATCAAGAAGGTGAAGTACGAAAACGGTCTTATAGCCGAGACGATACGCGCCGCGGGCGACAGGCTCGACGAAAAGACGGCAAAGGCGTATCTGACGAATCTCGTCCGCAGCGGAGCGACCGACAAAAAAACCGCCGTGCTTATGGCAAGCGCGCTGTCGGACGCCGTGCTCGACACGGAGCCGGAGCGGCGCGACAAAATAAGAGCGGGCATATTCAAAAGTATGCTCACGGCGGCGCAGAGCCAAGATTAGAAAAGGAACAGTTCGAGCCTCGTTTTGGGGCAAGGTTAAAAAAGAAAGGTCAAGGTGATTATTATGTATGATTTATTTTCGGATTTTTTTGACGGATTCGACATTTTTATGCAGAATGCCGCCGCAAAGGAGGAAAAACGGTGTCCCGTATGCTCGCACACCTATTCCGACTTCAGACGCACCGGCAAGATAGGCTGTTCGAGCTGCTACAAGGTGTTCCGTCCGCAGATCGCGGCGACGCTCCGACAGGTACAGCCGTCCGCGTCACATACCGGCAAGATACCGTCAAAGTCGGGCGAGGAGCTGAGAAAAAAACGCGAATACGAAAATCTGAAAAAGCAGCTTGCGGAAGCCGTCAGAAACGAGGATTACGAGACGGCGGCGAAGCTTCACAAACGTGTGCGTGAAATGGAAAACGAGGTGAAAAAATCATGATTTGGTATAAAGACAATAATTCCGACATAGTCGTTTCGACGCGTATAAGACTTGCGAGAAACCTCGACAACACCCCCTTCCCGAACGCCCTGGGCGACAAGAAGGCGGTGAGCGAAAAAATCAAGGACGCAATACTCAACGGCAACTCGACGCTCGCCAAGGATTTCGATTTTATTGATTTGGATTCGATGAGCGCGCCCGAAAAACGCGCCATGGCGGAGGAACATCTGATAAGCCCCGACATGTGCTCCGGCACGGGTAAAAGCGTGCTTATAAACAAAGACAAAACCATGAGCATAATGCTTATGGAGGAGGATCACATACGCTTGCAGATTATAAAAAGCGGCTGCTGTCCCGACGAAGCGTACTCTCTCGCAAGCAAGGTCGACGACGTGATAGAGGAGCGTCTCACATACGCGTTCGACCCCGACTTCGGTTATCTGACGGCGTGTCCCACAAACACCGGCACAGGTATGCGCGCGTCGCTTATGCTCCATCTTCCCGCGCTGACGATGAGCGACAACATTTCAAAGCTGATCTCATCGGCGGGAAGTCTCGGGATAGAGGTGCGCGGACTGTACGGCGAAGGCACGAAAGCCTACGGCTCGCTCTATCAAATCTCAAACCGCGCGACGCTCGGCATCTCCGAGGAACAGACGATAGAGAAGCTCAAAAACATCGTCGGTCAAATGGTCGAAATGGAAAAGAAAGCGCGCGCCGCGCTTGAAAAGGACAATGCGGACGCGCTTCGCGACAGACTGTTCCGCTCTTATGGCACTCTTAAATACGCGGTCGTCATGTCGAGCGCGGAAGCGAAGTCGCTGCTTTCGGACGTAATGCTCGGTCAAAATATGGGTATACTTCCCAAAGACGGCAAAATAGATCCGCTCGAATGTATGATCTTGTCCGAGCCCGCGCTCATATGCGGCGGTAAAGAGCTTCCGAGCGCGGAACGCGATAAAAAGCGCGCGGAATTTATAAGGAAAAACATTTAAACGAACGGCGGCGCAGCGGCCGCCATATCGAAAAGGAGATGATTCCCATGTTATTTTCAAATTTTACGGAAAAAGCAAGAATTGCCATCAGCGAAGCGCATGACGCGGCGACTGAAATGGGACACAACTATATTGGCAGCGAACACCTTTTATTGGGTCTTATCCGCGAAGGCAGCGGAGTGGCTGCGAAGTCTATCGAAAAAATAGGACTGACGGAAGAACAGGTAATTAAAAAGATAGAGGAGTATATCGGTACGGGCAATCCCCTGCCGAAGCAGACGGAGCTGCCGCTCACGCCGCGCTCGAAGCGTCTGCTTGAGATCAGCGCGCTCGAAGCACGCAGATTTAACCACAGATATATCGGTACCGAACACATTCTTATGGCTATTATACGCGACGGCGACGGCGTAGGATTCAAGATACTCGAATCCACCGGCGCGAATATGCCCGCTTTTTACACCGAAACGGCGCGGTCTATCGAAGGCGATTTGGATGTCGAGCATCACAGCGATTACAGCGGCGGCGCGTCAAACTCAAAAACGCCCACGCTCGATCAATTCGGACGCGACTTCACCGCGATAGCCAAAGAGGGCAAATTTGACCCCGTTATCGGACGCACAAACGAGATCGAACGCGTGACGCAGATCCTTTCGAGACGCACCAAAAACAACCCCTGTCTCATCGGCGAGCCGGGCGTCGGCAAAACAGCCGTTATAGAAGGTCTCGCCCAGAGGATAGCGTCGGGCGACGTTCCCGAGCCGCTCAAAACAAAAAGGCTCGTTTCGGTCGATTTGTCGAGCATGGTCGCGGGCGCGAAGTACCGCGGCGAGTTTGAGGAACGTCTCAAGAAAGCGATAAACGAGGTGCTTGAAGCGAAAAACGTCATACTCTTTATCGACGAATTTCATACCATCGTCGGCGCGGGAAGCGCGGAAGGCAGTATGGACGCGTCGAATATATTAAAGCCCTTCCTCGCGCGCGGCGAGCTTCAGCTTATCGGCGCGACGACGCTCAAGGAATACAAAAAATATATCGAAAAGGACGCCGCGCTCGAAAGACGTTTCCAGCCCGTGACTGTCGGCGAACCGACCGTCGAGGAAACCGTGGAAATACTCAAGGGTATACGCGACAAGTACGAAGCGCATCACAGCGTGACGATAACCGACGGCGCGCTCAATGCCGCGGCGAAGCTTTCGTCTCGTTATATCACCGACCGTTTCCTTCCCGACAAAGCTATCGACCTCGTCGACGAAGCGGCGTCAAAAAAACGTCTCGGTTCTCAGACGGAGCCTGCGGATTTGAAGGAAAAGGAAAAGCGTCTCGAAAAGCTTATCTCCGAGAAGCAGGAAGCTATCACCGCTCAGGAATTTGAAAAGGCGGCAAAGATACGCGACGAGGAGGTCGTCCTCAAGGAGGAGGTCGAAAAGCTCAAATCCGACTGGAAGGGTACCGGCTCGTCGTCAAAGCTCGTTGTGGACGAAGACGACATAGCGGAAATTCTCGCGGATTGGACGCATATCCCCGCTTCAAGACTTAAAGAGGAGGAAATGGAAAAGCTCAGAAACCTCGAAGACACGCTGCACGCGCGCGTTATCGGTCAGAACGAAGCGGTGAGCGCGGTCGCAAAAGCAATAAAGCGCGGCAGAGCGGGGCTTAAGGACCCCAAACGCCCGATCGGCTCGTTCCTCTTCCTCGGTCCGACCGGCGTCGGTAAAACGGAGCTTTCAAAAACGCTTGCGGAAGCCATGTTCGGCAGCGAAAACGCGCTTATCCGAGTAGATATGTCGGAATATATGGAAAAGCACGCCGTATCGAAGTTTATCGGCTCGCCCCCGGGATATGTCGGCTTCGAGGAAGGCGGTCAGCTTACGGAAAAAATACGCAAGAACCCGTATTCCGTGATCCTGTTTGACGAAATAGAAAAGGCTCACCCCGACGTGTTCAATATAATGCTGCAAATTCTCGACGACGGTATCCTGACCGACGCGCAGGGCAGAAAAGTCGATTTTAAAAACACGGTCATCATAATGACTTCAAATCTCGGCGCGAAAGAAATAATCGGCAGCGTATCGTCCAAGCTCGGTTTCGCGGGCGCGTCGGACGACAAGAATCTCAGCGAGCACGAAAAAATCAAGAATAAGGTCATGGACGAGGTAAAGCGTGCGTTCAAGCCGGAATTTTTGAACAGGATAGACGACATAATCGTATTCGACAGGCTCAGCGAGGAAAATATAAAGGATATCGCTCGGCTCATGCTTGCGTCGCTCGAGGAGCGTCTCAAGTCAAACGAAATTTCGGTAACGTTCACGGACGCGGCGGTCGAGAAAATAGCCAAAGCGGGCTTCGATCCGACATACGGTGCAAGACCGCTCAGACGCGCCATTCAGAACGAGATCGAGGATATGCTCTCAGAAAAGATCATAGACGGAGAAATAGTTAAAGGCGGCGCGATCGTCGTCGACGCCGACGAAAACGGCTTTACCGTGAAAACGGAGGAAAAGCCCAAGGGTGATGAAGGTGAAAGATAAAATTCTCAGTATACTCGAAAGCTCCGAGGGCTACGTCTCCGGCGAGGAAATAAGCCGCGCGCTCGACATTTCGCGCGCGGCGGTATGGAAACATATTAAAAGCCTTCGGAGCGCGGGTTATGTAATAAGCTCCTCAACGAACAGAGGATACCGTCTCGAATATTCCCCCGATACGCTAAGCGCGGAAGGGATAGCAAAAGGGCTCAAAACGGAATTTATCGGCAGAAATATATTTCTCTACGACGAGACGGACACAACGAACAACCGCGCGAAAGAAAATTCCTCATCGCCGGACGGGAGCGTGTTTATCGCGGAAACGCAGTACGGCGGCAAGGGCAGCCGGGGACGCGCATGGTCCTCCCCGCGCGGAAACGGGATATATCTCACGGTTTTGCTAAAGCCCGACCTGCCGCCGTCACAGGCGGCGCAGGCGACGCTTGCGGCGGGTCTCGCCGTATGCCGCGCGATAGGTCACGGCGCGCAGATCAAGTGGCCCAACGATATCGTTATCGGTTCGAAAAAGGTCTGCGGCATACTTACGGAAATGTCCTCGGAAGCGGACACGGTAAATTATATCGCGTGTGGAATAGGCGTTAACGTAAACGACGAATCATTCGGCGGCGAATTGGAAAACAAAGCGACGTCCATGTATATCGAAAGCGGCGTGAAATACCGCCGCAGCGACGTCGCCGCGCAGATACTCAACGAGCTTGAACGCGTGTATAAACAATTCTCCGACGGAGGTCTCGCTCCTATCCTTGACGAATACCGATCGAACTGCGTCACGCTCGGACGCGAAGTAAGCGTAATCTTCAAAAACAAAACCGTCGTCGGAACGGCGACAGATGTGGACGAATACGGCGTTTTAAGCGTGTGTACCGACGACGGCGTTATACGCGTAAATTCCGGCGACGTGTCCGTAAGAGGTATCTACGGCTACGCTTAACACAGACCGCCGCGCGGGCGGAATTTACGCGCCCGCTCATGAACGGTTAGCACTCTCGCACTAAGAGTGCTAATTTCGTATTGACATTTTCACAAATCGGTATTATTATATTATTTGAGCTGTTAAAAAGCGTACAAACATATTTACATAAAAAGAAAGGAAATGATTAACAATGGCAAAGGGTAACATTTCGGTCGACAGCGAAAACCTGTTCCCGATAATCAAGAAATGGCTTTATTCCGACAAGGACATATTTCTGCGGGAGCTTGTTTCGAATGGCTGCGACGCGATAACGAAGCTTCAAAAGCTCGCGGGCATAGGAGAAGCAACGCTCGGCGAGGACGAAAAATTCAAGGTGACCGTTTCGATTTTCAAGAACGCGAAGAAGCTCGTAATAAGCGACAACGGTATCGGTATGACCGCGGAGGAGATCGACAAGTACATAAATCAAATCGCATTTTCCGGCGCGAGCGATTTTCTTGAAAAGTATAAGGAAGAGGAGGACGACGGCGCGCAGATAATCGGTCACTTCGGTTTGGGATTTTACAGCGCGTTTATGGTCGCGGACAGCGTCGAAATAGACTCGCTCTCGTATGCCGACGGCGCGGAGGCGGCAAAGTGGACGTGCGACGGAAGCATGGAATTTGAGCTTGAAAAGGGCGAAAGAACGGAGCGCGGCACGACCGTGACCCTCAACATATCCGAGGACAGCGAAAACTTTCTCGAGGAAAGCACTATACGCTCCATACTGCATAAATACTGCTCCTTCCTGCCGATAGAGGTTTATGTCGAAACTCCCGAAAACGACAAAGACAAGAGCGATGAGGATAAGGACGGCGAGGACAAGGACGAAAAGCCTATCAACGACACGCACCCGTTATGGATGAAAAAGCCGTCCGAATGTACGGACGAGGAATATAAGACGTTCTACCGCGACGTGTTTCTCGACTTTAACGAACCGCTTTTCTATATACATCTGAATGTGGATTATCCCTTCAATCTAAAGGGCATACTCTACTTCCCGAAAATAAATCACGAATTTGCGGGACAGGAGGGCGAAATCAAGCTCTATAACAATCAGGTGTTCGTCGCGGACAACGTAAAAGAAGTGATACCCGATTTCCTCATGCTTTTGAAAGGCGTTGTCGATTGTCCCGATTTGCCGCTCAACGTGTCAAGAAGCTTCCTCCAAAACGACGGTTATGTAAAAAAGATATCGAATCACATAACAAAAAAGGTTGCGGACAAGCTTACTGGAATGTACGCCAACGAACGCGAAAACTATGAAAAATATTGGGACGATATAAACATATTCATAAAATACGGCTGTCTGCGCGACGAAAAATTTTACGACAAGGTCAAGGACGCAATAATATATAAGGATCTCGACGGTAAATATATCACGCTCGACGCGTATCTCGAGGGTAAGGACGACAAGGACGTGTATTACGTTTCCGATACCGAGCTTCAGTCGCAGTACGTAAATATGTTCAAAAAGCAGGGACTGAACGCTCTCGTGCTTCCAAGCATGATGGACACGCATTTCATATCCTTTATCGAAATGAAACAGCCCGAAATAAAATTTAAGCGTATCGACTCCGCACTCAACGACATTTCGGAAAGCTCCGAAGAAACGGACGAGACAAAGGAGCGCGACGAAAAGCTTATTGAAAAATTCAAGAAACAAATCGGCGACGAAAATCTGAAAATCGAAGTACAGTCTCTCAAGGACGAATCCGTTCCGGCGGTCATTCTTCTGGGAGAGCAGTCGCGGCGAATGAGAGAAATGTACCGCGCATACGGTCAGCAGATGGCGGGTATGGCGGATATGTTTAAGGACGAATTCACGCTTGTTCTGAATTCGTCCAATCCGCTCATTTCAAAGCTCTCCGCGCTCGACGGCGAAACGGAAGCCACGGTTATAGATCACATTTACGATCTCGCGAAAATAAGCCACAGCCCGCTCAGCCCCGATCAAATGACAAAATTTATCGAGCGTTCGAACAAGCTTCTCGAAAAATTGTTTTAAACAAAAAACATTGGGGACACTAAAATTTTAGTGTCCCCAATATTATTTTTTTATATTATTTTAGTGTCCCCATTTAAATATGGTTTAGCGTCCCCGAGATTTAATATACTACCACGGGGTCACCCGGAGAAATGGACGTGTATATTTGCTGCGCCGCGCTGTAAGGCAGATTCACACAGCCGTGCGAGCCGCCGCCGCGGTATATGCTTCCTCCGAAGCTTCCGCGCCACGTCGCGTCGTGCAGACCTATTCCCCCGTTGAACGGCATCCAGAACGTCACGGGCGTTTCGTAATCCTCGCCCTTTAACACAACGTTTTTATCCTTGTACGCTATATAGTACGTTCCCGAAGGCGTACCGTTGCCCTTCGCGGTATTTCCCGACACAATGTCGGTGGAGACTATCAATTCCCCGTTTTTATAGTACCATAAATGCTGACCGCCGATGCTTATCTCTACATAGGTGTTCGCCAAATCGTTATTCGGTCCGTGTGCCGCCGCGGTACGCTTATAGACAGGCTCGCGATCGACCGTTTCGCCCGATCTGATTATATTGCAAAGCTCTTCGGTCTCCTTTTGATTATCCACGAGCCAGCCGTAATTACCTCCGCTTACCGTCACGACCTCGCCGCCCGTGGTGGTAAATTTGCGGTCCTTGCCGTAGGTATCGTAGGATTTGGCAAGCTCGTCTACATAAGCCCTTGCCTTCTCCGCGTCGATTTTGACCGAGTAATCGTCGCCGACGCTCAGCCATTTGTTTATCGTTTCTTTATCGAGAACTGTGCTTTCCTCTCCGCGCTTGTAAGTTATCTTTGCGGAAACGTATTTGTTCAGGAGATTCAGCACGCCCTTCATCATATCGTCGTCCGCAAGACCCTTGTAGCAGTCCTCCTTTTCCATGGACATGCCCCTATAAAGCTCTTTTATTTTCGGCTTGACCTTCGCGTACATATCGTTCACGCTTACGATATCCTTACCGCCGTCGTCATGTATGCCGTACACACCGTTTTCATAATATATGTTTTTTACGCTTCCCTCCATGTTTTTCCGCGTCTGCGCCGAAAAATTCATTTGAGTGATTCGATTGTAAAGAGCGTCGTTATTATAGTTTACTTCGGTGTTGAGCGGCAGCTCGCGCGCCTTCTGGGACGTAAGCCAAAGAAAAGCGTTCTGCTGCGTTAAGAGCTGTTCCATGCCCTCGACCGGCGTATGCGTAAGGTTGATCTCGTCGCCCGTTATTACCTCCTCCGAGCCGTCCTTCTCATAAAACGTGAACGTGTAGTTATCTATTTCGTTTTCGATTTTTGCTTTCGCCGCTTCGGCTGTAAGATTGGAGCAATCCACGCCGCCTATTTCCGTATTGAAGAAGAAATGCTTCAAATAAAACGCGGCTCCTCCGGCATACGACGCGGCAAGCACCGCAACGGCGGCGGCAATCGAAATCAATATTTTCTTTCGCGGGATCGCGCGTTTTTTCTTTGTATCTGCATTTTCATCGTTATTCGTTTCTTCGGCGGCTTCGCTTGCCGTCGTCTCGGTCTCGTTTTCATCGGCGTTTTCGCCGCCGTTATCCGACCCTGTCGTTTCCTCCGCCGCATTATCCGATCCTGTCGTTTCCTCAGCGTCGGTTTCCGTCGTTTCTTCAGCCGCGTTTTCGTCCGTCCGCGCTTCGGTTCCCCCTTTTCCGTCAGAAGAAGAAATATCCTCGTTTACGTTGTTTTCGTTTGGTTCGTTTCCGGCTTCGCTCGCCGGCGGCTCCATATTGTTGTCCCCCATGTTATATTACTTCCTTCCGTTAAATTCCTTCCATAAGCAGTATATGAACTTAAAAGTATTTTCATTAAATTTACGCGCGCCGAAAGCGACGCTAAATTTATTTTACTGCAAGTAAGTATTTGCGTCAATAATAAATTATATACAATTATTTTCTGATTTGACCGTCGCCGTATATTACATATTTTACAGATGTGAGCGACTCAAGTCCCATAGGTCCGCGCGCGTGCATCTTCTGCGTGCTTATTCCTATTTCCGCGCCGAAGCCGAACTCAAACCCGTCGGTAAACCGCGTCGACGCGTTCACGTATACGGCGGCTGCGTCGACTTCGTTCAGGAAACGCTGAGCGTGCGCGTAATTATTTGTCACGATAGCTTCGGAATGTTTCGTGTTGTATTTGTTTATATGGTCTATCGCTTCGCCCACTCCATCGACGATTTTAACCGCGATAATGTAATCGTTATACTCGGTGTAATAGTCCTCCTCGCTTGCCGAGGACACGTCGGGATAAATTTCCCTCGCTCTCTCGTCCGCGCGTATCTCAACGTTGTTTTCCTTGAGCACGTCGAACACGACGGGAATAAATTCATCTGCGGCAGCCGCGTCCACAAGCAGCGTCTCGGCGGCGTTGCATACCGACGGACGCTGAACCTTTGCGTTGAGAACGATATTAAGAGCCATATCCATGTCCGCGCCGCCGTCAACGTAAACGTGACAGTTTCCCGCAGCCGTCTCCACAACGGGAACGGTCGCGTTTTCGACCACGGAACGTATCAAGCCCTTGCCGCCGCGCGGGATAAGCATATCGATATACCCGTTCATTTTCATGAGATCCGTCGCCGTTTCGCGCGACGTATCCTCTATGATATTCAAAGCTCCCTCGCATACGCCCGCGCCGTAAGCCGCGCGCTGCATGATCTTCATGAGCGTCTTGTTCGTGTTTATCGCTTCGCTGCCGCCGCGCAGTATACACGCGTTTGACGTTTTCAGACATAACGCCGCGGCGTCGACGGTCACGTTTGGACGCGCTTCGTAAATTATCGCGACAACGCCCATAGGCACGCGCTTGCACCCTATCATCAGCCCGTTGGGACGCTTGCGCATATACGTTATCTCACCTATCGGGTCGCCGAGAGAGCGTATCTGCATAACGCCCTGCGCGGCTGCGTCTATTCTTTCCTCCGTAAGCGTCAGGCGGTCGATCATAGCGGGACGCATACCGTTTTTCTCCGCGTTTTCTATATCCTGTCTGTTCGCCGCGATTATCTCGTCCTTCGACTCCCGCAAGGCGGCGGCTATCGCCTCGAGCGCGTTGTCCTTCACGACCGTGCTCAAAGCCGCCGTGCTGTACGACGCGCTGCGCGCGAGAGTGCATTTTTGTAAAAGCTCCGTCGTCATACGTCATTTTTCCTTTCAAAATTTTTGGATACGAACAGGGTTCCGACGTTTTCGCCGTTTAATATATCGTACATGGCGTCAACGTTGTTTCCGTTCGCAATTATCATATGAATACCCGCGTTTACGGCGCGTTCGGCGGCTTCGAGTTTCGTTACCATACCGCCCGTGCCGCGGCTCGTACCCGCGCCGTGCGCCGTATACTTTACCTCCTCCACGTCGTACACGACTGGGAGAAGTCTGGCGTTTTTGTTCCTGTGCGGGTCGTCGTCGTAAAGTCCGTCTATATCCGAAAAAAGAACGAGCAGGTCAGCGTTCACAAGCTCCGCGACGACGGCGGACAGCGTGTCGTTGTCGCCTATCTCGATCTCGTCAAAGCTGACGGTGTCGTTTTCGTTCACGATAGGTATTATACCCATTTCGAGAAGCGTTGTTACGGTATTTTGAATATTTCTTTTTCTTTTCGGTATCGCTATGTCGTCGCGCGTCACGAGGACCTGCGCGACGGTATTGTTATATTCGCCGAATACCTTGTCGTAAAGATACATCAGCTCGCACTGACCGACCGCGGCGACAGCCTGTTTTCCCTTTGTGTCCTTCGGTCTTTCCTCCAAACCGAGCTTGCCGAGCGCGATCCCTATCGCACCCGACGACACAAGTATTATCTCCTTGCCTTGGTTCCTCAAATCGGAAAGTACCATGGCGAGACGGTCGATAAGCTTCAGATTCATCGTTCCGCGCTCATATGTAAGCGTCGATGTTCCGACTTTAACGACTATCCTTTGCGCCGACGCCACATCATTTAATATATCGTCCATTTTCTTCCTCCGAAATCAATTATTGGTCGTTTCTAATTATATACCCGAACAATCTTTTTGTAAATAGCTTCACGGCAATTTATTACGCATTTGTAAACTATTTGCCGCGCACATTGACTTTTGATGTGAAATATGATATACTATACGCCAATAGCGGTGCAGTATCCTAGTCGGTACGGTTCTTCGGAAAGCGGGCCTAAAAATCCGCCAAATGGCACATCGATGAAGTTTCTGGTGTTTTGCTTTGAACGCCCAGTTCGGGGCTGATGCTGGGAGTTAAGGTTTAGGGGCGGTTTCCAACGGCATGGTTACCTTTCCCCCTTTTCCGTGGAGGCCTGTGACTGTGGCGGCCTAGACCCCCTAAGGGAGCAAGTCGTTACGGCGCAGGGGAAAACCTGTTTCGCGGTTAGTAGTCCGCAGCCTCACAAGGGCAGCGGTATGAATGCTGTGGGCAGCGTAGCCAGCCTTGAGTGGATATGGCGGATACATGAACAAAACCCGAACGCATCATTGCGCATCGTTGCGAGCGGGTATCGCGTGTTGAAACCATGTCTGCAAAAGAGGATACGGAGAGCTATGGCTGTTTGGGAAAACCTCTAGGCTGTCTGAAATACGGATGAACAGAGGATTGCAGTGCGGACTCAGTGGCAGTCCGGCAACCTCAAAAAGGTGCGCGCCTTTAAAGGGAAACCGCTCCCTCGGCGACGAGGGTGCAGGAGCGCGGGAAAGCCTTCCGGACCTAAGCCGCAAACTTTACTCTGTTCATTACCCTATTTACAATGTATGGAATCGTAAACGCAGCGCGTTTCGTTCATTTTATATTTTAAAGGAGAGAATTTACTTGGACAAATCGGACATACCGAAACGAAAAAAATTCAAGCTTCCGCACCCCGATTCAAACGTATCCGCTTCATATAAGTGGACGATAATCGTTCTTGCGCTGTCGTTTGTGCTGTCTGTCTTTTTCAGCTTCATAACGTCTGCGGCAATGAAATCCATTACGGTGTTTTTCGCGTTTGTGCTTCTGCTTGTTATCATAGCGGTAAACATTCTGTTCGACATGATAGGTACGGCGGTGCAGTCCGCGGAGGAAAAACCGTTCCACTCACTCGCGTCCAGACGGGTCGCGGGCGCGAAAGAAAGCATTTCCGTCATACGGCACGCGCCGCAGCTTGCGAATATGTGCTGCGACGTGATAGGCGACATCGCGGGTATTATATCGGGTGCGACGACCGCGTTGATAGTGACAGAGCTTGTGTCTATGTTCGAGCTTAAGGGTATGCTGCCGAGCTTGATCCTGACGGGACTTGTCGGCGCGCTCACGATAGGCGGCAAGGCGATGTCCAAGGGTATCTCCATGCAGAACGGTAATTCGATAGTATTTATCGTAGGAAAAATAATGTACTTCTTTAAGCATTTAAGGAAGCACTGAACAAAATATACGAGGCTTTGGTTATGAATAAACTCTTAGACAATATAACCTCACCCGAAGATTTGAAAAAACTGAATACCGACGAGCTTACGGAACTGTGCGCCGAGATACGCGCTTTCCTGATTGACAACGTTTCAAAAACGGGCGGTCACCTCGCGTCCAATCTCGGAGTCGTCGAGCTGACCGTCGCTTTGCACGCCGTCTTTAACGTTCCCGACGATAAAATCATTTTTGACGTGGGACATCAGTCCTACGTCCACAAAATCCTCACGGGCAGGAAGGACAGCTTCGGTACGCTGCGTCAATTCGGCGGTATCTCGGGATTCCCAAAAAGGAGCGAAAGCGAGTGCGACGTGTTTAACACGGGACACAGCTCGACGTCCGTTTCGGCGGCTTTGGGGCTTGCGCGCGCGCGCGATCTTGACGGCGGCGATTCGAATATCATCGCCGTTTTCGGCGACGGCGCGCTTACGGGCGGCATGATGTACGAGGCGATGAACGACGCCGGGCACACGAAAACGCCGCTCATTCTTATTTTGAACGATAACGCGATGTCGATATCGCGCAACGTCGGCGCGGTCTCGGCGCATTTGAGAAAGCTCAGAATGTCTCCCATTTATTTCCGTTCGAAGGTCGCCGTGGAGAATTTCCTCAAGCGCATACCTCTGGCGGGCGGCGCGATCGTGAGCGTCATAAAAAAAGTAAAACGCTTTTTCCGTCGTCTTGTTATTCCCACAACGCTTTTCGACGATATGGGATTCACTTATATGGGACCCGTGGACGGTCACGACATCAAATCAATGATACAGTGCTTCGAATACGTCAAGGGCGAGAAGAAGCCGGTGTTCATACACGTACAGACGAAAAAGGGCAAGGGCTACGCTCCCGCCGAAGCAAATCCGCGCAAATTCCACGGTATATCCCCGTTTGACAAGGAAACGGGCGAGACGAAAAACGAGGGTGAAACATACAGCTCGCGCTTCGGCTCCGCGCTTGTAAAGCTCGCGGAGAAAAACGACAGGATCATCGCGATAACAGGCGCGATGCCAAGCGGAACGGGACTTGAGGAATTTCAAAAACGATTCAAAAACCGCTTTTTCGACGTAGGAATAGCGGAGCAGCACGGCGTAACGTTCGCCGCGGGACTTGCGGCGGGCGGTTATATACCCGTAATACCACTGTATTCGTCTTTTCTTCAGCGCGCATACGACCAGACGCTTCACGATGTATGTCTGCAAAATCTTCATGTTGTGTTTCCCATCGACCGTGCCGGAATAGTGGGCGCGGACGGCGAAACGCATCAGGGAATTTATGATATTTCATATTTGTCGCACATGCCGAATATGACGATACTGTCCCCCGCCACCTTTAAGCAGCTCGAAGAAATGCTTGATTTCGCGGTGAACCGCTTCAACGCGCCCGTGGCTATACGCTATCCGCGCGGAGGAGCCGAAGCGTCGGACGTGCCGGACGGTTTCACGTTCGGAAAGGCGCAGCTTATAAAGGAGGGCTCGGACGTTACGATAATAGCGACCGGCAGAATGGTAAAGAGGGCGCAGGAAGCCGCCGCGCTTGCGGGAATGTCGGTTGAGATAATCGCGCTCCCCACCGTCAAGCCTCTCGACGAACAAGCAATAATCGCGTCGGCAAAAAAGACGCGGCGCGTGATAACAATAGAGGACAACGTCAGAACGGGCGGTATGGGCGGCATGATCGCGTCGCTGTTCGAAGAAGCGCGTATAGACTGCGCGTTCAAGATACTCGCCGTTCCCGACGTTCCGATCACTCACGGCTCCGTAGACGAGCTTGACGCAATGTGCGGTCTCGACGCGGTTTCGGTCGTATCACAAATACAGGAGTTACAGACAAATGGCTAAAATCAGACTTGACTCGCTGCTTGTCAAAAAAGGTCTTATCGAAAGCCGCGAGAGAGCGAAAGCCGTCATAATGGCGGGACAGGTATATATAGATAATCAAAAATGCGACAAGGCTGGGCAAATGGTGGACGAGGATGCCGCAAAACCCGAAATACGCGGCGAGACGCTTAAATACGTGAGCCGAGGCGGTCTTAAGCTTGAAAAAGCGATAGACGAATTCGATATATCTCTCAAGGGCGTGACCGCCATGGATATAGGCGCGTCCACGGGCGGCTTCACGGACTGTATGCTGCAAAACGGCGCGAAGAAGGTGTACGCCGTCGACGTGGGGTACGGACAATTCGCATGGAAGCTTCGCAGCGACGAGAGAGTCGTGAATATGGAACGTACAAATATACGCTACGTGACGCCCGAGGATATAGGCGAGGAAATAGATTTCGCGTCGATAGACGTTTCGTTTATCTCGCTCACGCTCGTACTGCCCGTGGCAAAAAGGCTGCTGCGTCAAAACGGCGCGATCGCCGCGCTGATCAAGCCGCAGTTTGAAGCGGGACGCGGACAGGTAGGCAAAAAGGGCGTTGTAAGGGACATAAAGATACACTACGAGGTCATAGAAAAAGTTCTGACGTTCGCGCGGAGTATTGGGCTTTGCGCGGCGGGGCTTACGTATTCGCCCGTAAAAGGACCCGAGGGAAACATAGAGTATCTCGCGTATCTCATAAACGGTGCGGACTGCGACAATGTGACGGACGATATGATACGCGCCGTGACCGAGCGTTCCCACGAGGCTCTCGAAAGGAGGTAGACCCATGCTTGCCGAAGATACGGTAATTACCGGCAAACGCGCGATTTCGCGCTCATACGCAAAAATAAATCTCACTCTCGACGTGCTTGGGCGACGTGAAAACGGCTATCACGATATAGAGATGATCATGCAGACCGTTTCGCTGTTCGATCTTATTTTGACTGATAAAACGGAAAACGGCATATCCGTCTCGACAAATCTGCGCTACCTCCCCACGAACGAAAAGAACATCGCGTACAAAGCCGCCGCTGCTTTCTTTGAAAGGACAGGCATAAAAGGCGGCGCGAAAATAATGATACACAAAAATATCCCCGTGGCTGCGGGGCTTGCGGGCGGCAGCGGCAACTGCGCCGCCGTACTTGCCGCGCTCAATATGCTTTATTCCGAGCCGCTCAAAAAAAGCGAGCTGATAGAGATCGGCGCGTCGCTCGGAGCGGACGTTCCGTACTGTTTTGACGGCGGTACGCAGATGGCGCGCGGCATAGGAGAAATTCTCATGCCCCTGCCGCCGATGTGCGACGCGTATATTCTGCTCGTCAAACCGCAGATCAACGTTTCGACCTCGGCGGTATACGAAAAAATAGACGGCGCAAAAATAGAAGTGCGTCCCGACGCGGACGCGGTATGCCGCGCTCTTATGTCCGCGGACGCGGACGGCGTTGCGCAGAATCTCTGCAACGTTATGGAATCGGTCACTCAGAATATGTATCCCATTATCGCTGGAATAAAGAAAAAGATGATTATGAACGGCGCGCGCGGAGCGGTCATGAGCGGCTCGGGTCCGACGGTTTTCGGTATATTTACCGATTTTGCCTCGGCGAAGAAAAGCGCGGACAGTTTTTCGCTCCAGTTTAAGGACGTGTTTCTGACGCGTCCCGTGAATTAAGGTGACGGCTATGGAAAAGGAAAAGGATATAATCGAAATAATAGTCGACGAGCCGCCGCGTGAAAATGAAGCCGCGTCCGATCCGCCCATAATATCGGCGCGGCGTTACGTTAAGCGTCTCAAGGGCGACCTGCCCAAACGGTTCGTCATACGCGGCGCGGCGATTTGCGCCGCCGCAGCGGCGTTATCGCTTATACTCGGTATCGCGCTGCCGTTAAGCGACGCGGTCGTGTCGCATCGTCTCGCGTCGATGCGCCTTTCCGACAGCGATTACGTGAACGCGCGGCAAAACGCCGACAGCGCGAAGAACGAACGCGACAGCGCGGCGAAGCGTCTTGAGGAGAAGAAGGACGAGCTTGATAAGTTTAACGCGTCGCAGGACAGTCTGCGCAAAATAACCGAGTCGAACGACGCGCTCGAACAGGAAAAGAACGCGCTTTCGGACGAGCTTGCTTCTAAGCGTTCCGCTCTCGCGGCAATACAGGCGTCGCTCGCCGACAAGACAAAAAAGACCGTTACGTGGTCGTCGGGCAGGTACACGGTCGGCGTTAATATAGCCGAAGGCAGGTACACCGTCACGGGTACGGGCAGTATTTCGATAGGCAGCTCCGGCAAATCATCGGTAAATAAGCTCCTCAAATCCGACGGCGACGTTTTCACTCTTACAAACGGAGACATTATACAAATAGACGGGAACGCAAAATTTGTTCCCGAGTAAAAAGAGGACGTGTGAAGCATGACGCGTAAAAAGCTTTTTGTTATATTGATTTCCTTTATTACCGCCGTCTGCGCGGCGGCTCTTTTTCTTGTGCCGTTTTACCTGAGAGCCGGCGGCGAAGCGCGCGTCTCTTTGGCTTCGGAGTATGGCGAAATAAAGAAGGACACGGAGGAGCTTGAAGCGGAGGAAGACGAGATCAAAAAACAGATAGAAGATATCGACACGCAGCTCAGCACGAAGGATACCGTCAACAATTACTATATGGAATACAAGGACGCCCACGACGCGCTCGTTAACGAAATAGCGGACATGAAAAAGGAATCCGCGAGACTTGACGAGGAAATAAACAAAGAACGCGCCGAGCTGGAAAAGTCGGCGGGAGTGAGCGACGAGCGGACGGGCAAAACCTACACGCTCGAAAAAAGCAAAACTTATTCCTGTCCCGACGACATACCTTCTGGACGCTACGCCGCTTCGGGAAAGGGCAACATAGTCATAACCTCGTCGGTCGGAAAAATACGCGCGTCCTATAACCTCGACGTCGCGTACAACAATGAATACACCTTCAATCTGTCAGACAAAGAAAAAATCAAAACAAGCTCGGAGGTCACGCTCACCGAGCTTGTAAAATAAGCATATTCCGTTTTACTCCCCGACGCGCCGTCAGGGAGTATTTTTATTTAGGTCAACGCGGTTACGCACACCGCCCATGACGAATGTCTCTATGTTTTTGTATATCTCGTCCATACAGCGGCGGCGCGCTTCATACGCGCTCCACGCCATATGCGGCGTGAAAATTACGTTTCCCCTGCCGAGTATTCTGTTGTACGGGCTGTCGGCCGTCATGGGTTCCTCGGAATAAACGTCGATACCAAGTCCTCCTATCGCGCCGCTCTCGACCGCGCAGACAAGCGCGTCCTCATCGGCTACCGCGCCGCGCGACACGTTTATGAACACCGCGCCCTTCTTCATCATATCCACATGTTTTTTGTCTATCATCCCGCGCGTTTCCGACGTCAGCGGGACGTGTACGGAAATTATGTCCGATCCGGCGCAAAGCTCCTCGAGCGTTACGCTGCCGTCGCCCTCCTTTTTTCGGTGCGTCTTTACGATAACCGAGCAGCCGAGCGCGCGTGCGATACGCGCGACGCGCGAGCCTATCGCCCCGAAGCCTATTACTCCCCACGTCATACCGCTTATTTCGCCGAAGTACGGCTTTAAGTGATTTTGCACGCCGCTTTCGGTGTATTTGCCGGATTTTACGTATCGGTCAAATTCCTCAAGGTGCGTCACGAGCGACAACGCCATTGATATCGTAAGCTGCGCGACGGAATCGACGGAGTATCCTTTTACGTTGCAAACGCCTATTTCGCGCCGCCAGCAGTAGTTTACGTCTATGTTGTCGTACCCCGTGGCGGTAACGCAAATCAGTTTGAGCTTTTTCGCGTTTTCAAGATTGTGCTCGCCGAGCTTTATTTTATTTACTATTATTATGTTCGCGTCGCGTATTCTCTCCTCGACTTGAAACGGGGACGTCGTTTGATACACTGTCACGCCACCCAGCTTCTCAAACTGCGAAAATTCCAAATCATCGCCGAGAGTCTTTGCGTCAAGTATTACAATATTCACCGGCGCACCTCCTAAAAATCGCCCGTCGTTACAAAAGAGCGTTGAGTTTTTCCCATATGTCGGGATGAGTTTTTTTCAGATTTATCGGCGCGAAATCGCGGCCGACAAAGCCGTGGCACGTTTTACCCGCAGTCATCAGCTTCATTTCGGGTAGCTTATACACCTCGTACAAAAATTCGCATCTCGCGACGGTAAGCTTGCTGAGCGTACATTTCACAAGAACCTCGTCCTCGTATCTGAGACCGTAATAATACTTCGCCGCCGTTTCGGTAAGCGGCAGCAGTATGCCCATTTTTTCCATTTCGGTGTATGTCGTTCCTATTTTCTTTATGAAATCGGTGCGCGCCTGCTCGAACCAGGGATAATAACGCGAATGATGAACTATGCCCATCATGTCGGTTTCAGCATATCGTACCGTCAGGAATGTTTCGCTTGTATATGACATATATTGACCGCCTTTCGCAAATTCAAAATCGACCTGTCAGGCTGTCCAAAACGGACAGTTACGACGCGTCAGAGCAGATTTTCCGTTCCCGAATATACCAATCCGTGACCGCCGTCTATCGTAATGGTCGTTCCGCTTTTCAATATTTTTGTCGCGCCGAGTGCCTCCGTTATTACGGGTATATCGAGAGCCATGGCGAGAATTACGGCGTTGCTTGATTCTCCCCTCTCCTCCGATACGATTCCCGACGCTTTCTTGAGGATAGGGATCATGTCCATCGTCACTTCGTTCGTTACGAGTATATCGCCCTCGTTAAACGTTTTGGACAGCATGGAAGCGTCCGTTGCGACGCATACGTTAGCCGTTTTATGGAGCTTCGTCATACCCTTGCCGCTCACGAGGATATGTCCGACAAGGTGGACCTTCATGATGTTCGTCGTGCCGGAGATACCCATCGGCGCGCCGCCCGTGATAACGACAAGGTCGCCGTCCTTCACAAGTCCCGTCGTCTGCGCGCACTCAACGGCGTGGTCGAAAAGCTCGTCTGTATTGCTGCGCGCTTCGCTCATTATCGGGATTATGCCCCACGACAAGTTAAGCTGTCTCCTCGCCTTGACGCTCAGCGTCGGAGCGATGATCGGACACGCGGGACGGAAACGCGAAAGCTGCATGGCTGTTCCTCCCGAATATGTGAGCGCGATCACGGCGGCGGCGCGCAGGTCGTGCGCGGTCGTACAGGTCGCGTGGCTTATCGCGTTCGACACGTCCATACGCGAATCAAATTCCATATTTTCAAGACGCTTTACGTAATTTATCTCTCTTTCCGTTCTTTCGGCTATCATAGCCATCGTTTTGACCGTTTCGACGGGATACTTGCCTATCGCGGTCTCGCCGGAAAGCATTATCGCGCTCGTACCGTCGTATATCGCGTTCGCAACGTCCGTCGTTTCCGCCCGCGTGGGACGCGGGTTTCGTATCATGGAATCGAGCATCTGCGTCGCCGTTATTACCACCTTGCCGGCGCGGTACGTTTGCTTTATAAGCTGCTTCTGTATTACAGGTAAGTCCTGCATATCTATTTCAACGCCCATATCGCCGCGCGCCACCATTATACCGTTCGACGCGCGTATGATCGAATCTATGTTTTCCACGCCTTCCGCGTTCTCTATTTTCGCGATTATATTTATGTCCGAACCGCCGTTCTTTTCGAGCAGGTGACGCACTTCAAGCACGTCGTTCGCGCTGCGTACAAAGGACGCGGCTATAAAATCAACGTCCTGCTCTATGCCGAAGAGTATGTCGTCAACGTCCTTCTTGCTCATATACGGCATGGAAAGCGACACGTTCGGAACGTTCACGCCTTTTTTGTTCGATATAACTCCGCCGTTCTTGACCTCGCAAACGATCTTCGTGCTTTTTATGCTTACCGCTTCCATTTCGATAAGACCGTCGTCAATAAGTATGCGCGTACCCTTTTTTATATCCTTGGGAAGGTCGGGATATGTAATTGAAACCTGGTTTTCATCACCCTCCACGTCCTCCGTGCAAAGCGTGAATTTCTGTCCCTCCGTGAGCGTTACTTTACCGTCGCGGAAATCCTTTATACGGATCTCCGGTCCCTTCGTGTCAAGAAGGATAGCCACGGGGATGTCAAGCTCCTCGCGTACCTTTTTGATACGGTTCATTCTTACCAGTGCTTCCTCGTGCGTGCCGTGCGAAAAATTGAGACGCGCGACGTCCATACCGGCAAGCATTAAATCGCGGAGCACTTCTTCGCTGTCCGTCGCCGGACCCATTGTGCAGATAATTTTCGTTTTTCTCATATTGACCCTCCGTTCCTTTTTATTATTTTATTTATAAGGCAAATAAAGGGCGGACAACGTAAACATTATCCACCCTCCGTATCTTATACAGACAACTTTTTCGCCAGATCCATGAGCTGCTGCGGAAGCGTCTTTTTCATCGCGAGACCCTCCTCGATGTCAACGTCCGTTATGTTATGGTCTCTCATGCAGACGATTCTGTTCTGCTTGCCTTCGAGAAGAAGCTCGACCGCCATACCGCCCATTTCGCTCGCAACGACTCTGTCGCGTACCGTCGGGCTGCCGCCGCGCTGAACGTGTCCCAAAATGGTCGCTCTCGATTCGATACCCGTTTTGTCCTCTATCTCTTTAGCCATTTCGATAACGCCGCCGATACCCTCGGCAACGATGATAATTGAATGTTTTCTTCCTCTGGACTTGCCCTCAAGGATAGGACGAAGCACGTCCTCGTCGAAATTCCATTCTCTTTCCGGCACAAGAACGACCTCCGCGCCGCAAGCGATACCCGCTTGTATCGCTATATATCCGGCGGCTCTGCCCATAACCTCTATAATGGAGCACCGCTCGTGGCTCTGCGCCGTGTCTCTTATCTTGTCCACCGCGTCCTTGACCGTATTAAGGCAAGTGTCGTAACCGACGGTGTATTCGCTGCAGCTTATGTCGTTATCTATCGTACCCGGCATGGCTATCGTAGGCAGACCGTGACGGCACAGGTCGCGCGCGCCGCGGAACGAGCCGTCTCCGCCGATTACGATAAGTCCGTCGAGACCGAACACCTTGGCGATCTCCACAGCCTTCTTTACTCCCGCTTCCTCTTTAAATTCAAGGCAGCGTGCGGTCTGAAGGATAGTACCGCCCCTCTGGAGAGTTTCGGAAACGCTTCGCGCGTTCATCTCAACAAGGTCGCCGTTCAAAAGACCGTTATATCCGCGTCTTACTCCGAATACTTTCAAGCCGTAATACGAGCCCACTCTGACAACGGCGCGTATCGCCGCGTTCATGCCGGGCGCATCGCCGCCGCTCGTGAGTACGCCTATCGTTCGTACATTTTTATTTTCCATAATTGTTTACCCTCCCACAAAATTTAGAACAGACCGTTTTCGATAATCAAGTCCTGCGCCGCTTCAAGCTCCGTACCGGGTACGAGAACCTCATAACAGCAATTCTCTTTTTCATCCTTTCCGGCGCGTCTCAATTTGGAAATAACGCTGTTTTCAGAAAGCATATCGACAAGCTTTTCCGATGTTTCCATTGATTGTGACACATAAACTACCGTCCACATACATTAACCTCCCAAAGAGATATGAAAAGTTTCTATCTCGCGTCCGATATCACTTTGCCGTGCTTGGTATATATTTCAGCCGCGCCGTTTATTTTTATCGCCGATGTTATCTCGGTAAACTGCGCAATATAGACCTCGCCCTTGTCAAGCTTTTCGGTGTGATGAAACTTCGTATCGGGACCCCTTGTAAGTCCTATAATATTAACGCCGTTTTCCAACGCCTTTACAACAACATAATCGTCCATATCTTCTCTACCTCGTCTAATCTGAAAAATCACGTCTCATATTATATAATATAGCATTTGCGCAAAATTTTCAAGAGCAAATACAGTAAAATTTATTGTGACGCTTTTATATGTTTTGGTTATTTTTACTATTTTATTTTTACATTGTCCGCGCCGAATATGCTCTTAATATCCTCGACCGCTCCGGCGGTACCGTTAAAATACAGTCTGCGCGGGGCTTTGACGGTTTTTTTCGTGTCCTCGAAGAAAAGTCTGACCTCCATGTCGCCGCGGTACGGCGCGAGACTTTCGCTCACCTGCCTGAGTGCTTCCTCGCTGCGGCTTTTAAGCTTGATATAAAGCCGCTTTTCGTCTTTCGCGCCCGAAAGTGCTTCTTCTATCGGGAGCGCGGACTGCATCAAAAGCTTCGGTTCCTCGTCCTCGCGTATCGAGAGACGGCACGTGAACGCCAGCAGCTCGTCCTCCTGAAGCAACTGCGAAAACTCGGAAAGTACCTTCGGGAACACGAGACACTCGACGCTGCCGTAAACGTCCTCGAGCGTGAGGAAAGCCATCTGTGAGTTCGCGCGCGTCGTTTTGTTTTTGCGCGAAGCTATCGCCGCGCATATCACTATCATGTCGCCGTCCTGTATGCCGCCTTCGACGCTGTGATAATTACCGTCGTCGTCCTTATGGACGCTCGTCAGCACGTCGCTTATGTTGTATCTTGTAAGTTTCTTTATCCTTTCCGTATATTCCTCCATCGGGTGTCCCGAAAAATACATTCCCGTCGACTGCTTTTCGAGCCTGAGCAGCTTCTTTTTGTCAAGCTCGGGAATATCGGGAAATTCCATTTCCGACTGTTCGTCGTCGGAATCAAAAAGCGAAAGCTGTCCCGCCACATTGTCGCGCGCGGAACGCGCCGCGCCGTCTATCGCGCGCTCGTACACGGCGAGAAGCTGCGAACGCTTAATTCCCATGGAATCGAACGCGCCGCACTCTATAAGACCTTCGACGGCGCGCTTATTTATGTCGCGTCCCGTCATACGGTCCACAAAATCCGAAAAGCTCTTGAATTCACCGTTATTATCGCGCTCATTGACGAGATTTATTATCATCGCGCGTCCCACATTTTTTACCGCCGACAAACCGAAGCGTATGCCGCTGCCCTCGACGGTGAACGCGTCCGCGCTCTTGTTTACGTCGGGCGGCAGACGGTCTATGCCCATTTCGCGGCAGTTAGCTATATAATGATTTATCTTGTCAAGATCGTCTATACTCGATATGAGAGCCGCCATATACTCGACGGGATAAAACGTCTTTAAATACGCGGTCTGATACGCGACCACCGCATACGCCGCGGCGTGAGACTTGTTAAAGCCGTAATTCGCGAAATCGCTTATTTCGTCAAAAATCGCCTTCGCGGTGGCTTCGTCTATTCCGTTTTTGATGCAGCCCGGGATCTCGCCGTCATCGCTGCCGTAGATGAAGTTTTTACGCTCTATCTCCATCTGTTCTTCTTTTTTCTTGCTTATAACGCGGCGCATTATGTCCGCTTTGCCGAGCGAATATCCCGCGAGCGTCCTGACTATTTCAAGCACCTGCTCCTGATATACCATGCAGCCGTAAGTCGTGTTCAGGATTTTCTCAAGCAGAGGGTGTCTGTACGTCACCTTTTCGGGATTTTGTTTATTGCTTATATATCTCGGTATCTGCTCCATGGGTCCGGGTCGGTACAGCGATATGCCCGCTATAATATCCTCGAAGCACGTCGGACGCATTTCCTGCATGAAAGACTTCATACCCGCGCTTTCAAGCTGGAACACTCCGTCGGTATTGCCCGACGAGATAAGCTCGTATACCTCGGCTTTGCCGTAATCTATATCGTCCATATTGACGCAGACGCCGCGCGTATCCTTTATTATCTTGACGGCGTTCGATATGACCGTCAGATTCCTCAGCCCCAGAAAATCCATTTTCAGAAGTCCGAGACTTTCGACCGTATCCTTTGTAAACTGCGTCGTTATAAAATTATCGGCGTTAAGCTGAAGCGGGACGTAATTTACCATCGGTTCGCTCGTTATAACGACACCCGCCGCGTGCGTGGACGCGTGGCGCGGCAATCCCTCGAGAGCCATGGACGTGTCGAGAAGCTCCCGTATCTTCGCGTCGCCCTCATACAGTCCGCGCAGTTCCGAGCTTATGTCGAGAGCCTTGGCGATAGTCATCTTCAAATCAAACGGGACGAGCTTTGCGACGCGGTCGACCTCCGCGTAAGGAATATTGAGAGCGCGTCCCACGTCGCGTATGGCAAGCTTCGCTTTCATCGTTCCGAAAGTGATTATCTGCGCGACTTGTCCTTCGCCGTATTTCTTTACGACGTATTCGATAACCTTCTGTCTCCCCTCCGGCGCGAAGTCGATATCTATATCCGGCATACTCACGCGTTCGGGATTTAAGAAACGCTCGAAAAACAGCCCGTACTTCAGCGGGTCGACAGTGGTTATGCCGAGACAGTAGGAAACTATGCTTCCCGCCGCGCTGCCGCGTCCGGGTCCTACCATTACGCCGTTGTTTTTCGCAAAATGTATAAAATCCCAAACTATGAGGAAATAATCCACAAATCCCATGTTCTTTATAACTCCCAGCTCATATTCGAGCTGAGCCTTGATCTCTTCCGTCACGGGATCGTAACGTTTGGAAAGTCCGTCATAGCAAAGTTCCCTGAGATATTCAAACGCGTCGCGTCCGTCAGGCACGTCAAACGACGGCAGGTGACGCGTGTTGAAATCAAATTCAACGTTGCACCGCCGCGCTATCTTCTCAGTGTTCTCCAACGCTTCGGGAATATACTCGAAAAGTTCTTCCATCTCCTGCGGAGACTTGATGTAAAATTCTTCCGTTTCAAACTTCATTCTGTCGGGATCGTCCACGGTTTTTTCCATTTGTATGCACATGAGAACGTCCTGATATTTCGCGTCCTCTTTTTTCAGATAATGAATGTCGTTCGTCGCGACGAGCCGCACGCCCGTTTCGGAGGAAAGACGTATTATTTCGGGAATGATGCGACGCTGGTCGCTCAGTCCGTGATCCTGGATCTCGAGGAAATAATTGTCTTTACCGAGCGCGGACACGTAACGCTCGACTATTTTCTTCGCTTCGTCGTAGCTGCCGCGCAGAAGGGCCTTCGGCACCTCTCCGGCAAGACACGCGGACAGCGCGATTATACCCTCGCAATTCTCCTTTAAAAGTTCAAAGTCAATTCTCGGTTTATAATAAAATCCCTCCGTATATCCGCTCGAAACAAGCTTTATAAGGTTTTTGTAGCCCGTCTGATTTTCCGCGAGAAGTATAAGGTGGCTCGTCTTGTTATCTATGTCATGCACCTTGTCAAAACGGCTTCGCGGAGCCATATACACCTCGCAGCCTATCACGGGGTGTATACCCTGCGCTTTCGCTTCGCGGTAAAAATCGACTACGCCGTACATCGAGCCGTGGTCGGTTATGGCGCACGAGGTCATTCCGAGTTCCTTGACGCGCGACACGAGCTTTTTGATACTCGCTTCGCCGTCGAGCAGACTGTATTCGGTATGTGTGTGAAGATGACAGAATTGCACGGCGTATTCCTCCTTTTTTCGAGTTAAAAGTCTCCCTTTGACAGGGAAGTCCGACGGGCGAACACGGTTCGCCTCTACGGCAGCGGCGCGCCGCAAATGCGGGCGGATAATATCCGTCCCTACAAATCATTCGCGAAATCCAAAATCCTGTTTAATCTGTGATTTACGCCCGACTTTCCTATCGGCGGGTCGGTTTTTTCTCCCAATTCCTTTAAGCTGTCTTCGGGATATTGAACTCGGAGCCGCGCGATTTCCTTCAGCGTGTCCGAGAGCTTGTCCCATTTTCCGTTATTCATCAGTTTTTTTATCGCGTACAAATGCTTCGACGACGCTTTCGCCGCTTTGTTCGTATTCGCGTTTTCACAGTTGACGCGGCGGTTGACGTTGTTTCTCATTTCTCTTTCGACCTGCACCGTGAAAAGCTCCAGCGCGCTCTGCGGCGCGCCTATGTAACCGAGCAGATCAGCTATCCTGGAGCTGTCTTTTATATATACTATATTATATCCCTTGCGTTCCGTAAGCTTCGGGGAAAAATCGTCGCCGCTGAGCATGTCGCGCAAAAATACTGCGGCGTCTCTGTTCTTTGTGTCAAATTCGAGGTGATAGCCTTTGACGGGATCGGTCGCGCTGCCGCCGCCCAGAAACGCGCCGCGCGCGAACGATTCGCGGCAGCACGAAAAAGGTATACCGCCGTCGAGCAATATACCGCCGCATATATTTTCACAGGCGTAAACGTCGTCCGTTTCGATACGGTACGTTTTCGTACCGGCTTTGATCTCAAAATCAAAGCCGAAGGACGCGCTGAGGTCGTCTTTTACTCTCTGCGCGACGATTCGATTTTCCGTTGAAAAGCGCACGCTTTTATCCGTCGCAGAGCCGCCGAAAAGAAGCGCGCCCGCCGTTTCCCACAGCGCGCAGGCGGCGCATTCGTACCGCGCCTTACACAGCTTTTCCTTTATGTCGGATGAAAAGGACATAAAAAACAATCCCTTCGTTACGATAAATTTAAACCGCACTCCCCGCGTGACGCAGGGAAGGCTCATTTATTTTCAAAATAATTCACGTCGCCGCCGAGACGCATTATAGTGCGCGCGAGACGGCTGAAATTATGCCGTATTCTGTCGTTCCGTATAAGCAGGAGATTGCCCTGCACAAGCTTTGAGCGTTTAAGTATTTTATTCGCGTCTATTTCCACCTCGTAAGCGTGTTCTGCGGCATAGCGTTCACGCAGTCCCTCGGGGATTATGGCGTTGTTGGCGATCACTATATCGGCTATACCCTCGTAAGAATGGCGTTCTATCGCCGCGAGGTGGTCGCTCGCCGTGTAATTTTCCGTCTCCCCCGCCTGGCTCATTATATTGCACACATATATCTTTACCGCGCCGGAACGCTTGATAGCGTCCGACACGCCGTCCACGAGCAGATTCGGTATTATGCTCGTGTAAAGGCTTCCCGGTCCGAGAACGATTATATCCGCTTTTTCGATTGCGCGTATCACGCCCTCGACAGGACGCGGATTTTCGGGATTTATCATCAGCCGTTCGATCGCGTTTACCGCTCCGTCATGGTGAACGCCGATGTTGGATTCGCCGTCTATTACGGTTCCGTCAGCCATAAGCGCGCTTATGGTGACGGCGTCGTTTGTGACCGGATACACCGTCCCCACAACTCCGGCAAGACGGCAGAATTTCATTACGGCTTCGTCGAAACTCGACGATGTTTCGTTAAGCGCGGCAAGGAACAAATTCCCAAGGCTGTGTCCTTTAAGCTGTCCGTCATGGAATCTGAAATTCAAAAGCTCGCCCATTACGGGATCGACCTCGGCAAGCGCGCTTACGCAGTTTCGTATATCGCCCGGCGCGAGCATTCCGAAGTCGGAACGAAGCATACCCGACGACCCTCCGTCGTCCGCGACGGTGACTACCGCGGTTATGTTGTGCGTATGGAGCTTAAGCCCCTTCAGCATGGTGGAAAGTCCCGTACCTCCGCCAATCGCCACAACTCTTGTATCAGAAATCATAATAAGCCCCTCTTATTTTAAATTTCTTATTCCTTGCCCATATCTCTGTACGTTACGTTGACCGAATATCCTTTCGATTTAAGATAATCGGCAAGCTTGTTTGTCATGGTGACGCTCCTGTGCTTTCCTCCCGTACAGCCTATGGCGATACTCAGCGATACCTTACCTTCTTCGATGTAAAGCGGTATCATGAACGACATCATATCCTGGAGCTTTTCCATAAATTTCATCGCGGTCGGAAAGCTCATGACATAATCCTGAACCTCCCTGTCGTTACCTGTACGGTGCTTCAGCTCGTCTATATAAAACGGGTTCGGGAAACACCTTACGTCGAACACAAGATCCGCGTCGAGCGGCATACCGTACTTAAAGCCGAACGCCGTCACGTTTATCTCAAGCCCGCGCTGCGAGCCCTGCGACGCGTAAATACTTTTCAGCTTTTGCAAAAGATCCTGCACGCTCAGATTCGACGTGTCTATAACATGGTCGGCGGCGTTATAAAGCGCGGACAGCATTTTACGCTCCTGCTTGATCGACGCAAGCAGACCGTTCGCGTTGTCGAGCGGGTGCTGACGGCGGATCTCCTTGTAACGCTTGACGAGCGTTTCGTCGTCCGCGTCAAGATAAAGCAGCTTACAGTCGTAGCCCTTGCGCTTGAGGTCGTTTATCTGCGCGAGAAGCTCGTTTATCATATCTCCCACGCGTATGTCTATGACAAGCGCGACATTATTGAAATTTCCGTTGACGGACGACAGCATTTCCGAAAATTTCGGTATGAGAACGGGGGGCATATTGTCGATACAAAAATACCCCATATCCTCCAAGTATCGGATAACCTTCGTTTTTCCGCTTCCTGACATTCCGGTTACTATTGTGTATTGCATAATTGCTCCTTCCGATTTACGCGGCGTTCTTACATCTCGCCAACAAACCGCACTTCCGGCTCCAGTTCCACGCCGAATTTATCCTTGACGGTTTTTTGTATATGCTCTATCAGCGAGAGTACGTCTCCCGCCGTTGCGCCGCCCTTGTTTACGACGAAGCCGGCGTGCTTTTCGCTCACCGCCGCGCCGCCTATGCGATATCCCATAAGTCCCGCGTCCTGTATAAGCTTTCCGGCAAAATACCCGTCGGGACGTTTAAAGGTACTGCCCGCCGACGGCTCCGTAAGCGGCTGCTTCTCGGCGCGGCGTTTGTTCAGTTCTGTCATTTTCGACTTGATTTCTTCGGCGTCGCCCTTTTGAAGCTTCAGACGACAGGAAAGGATAACGTACCCTCCGTCCGAAAACATACTGCGTCTGTACGCGAATCCGAGCTTGTCGGCTGTTTCGGTACGTATTTCGCCGTCCGGCGCGATAAACGTTACGCTTTCTATAATATCCTTTAATTCGCCGCCGTATGCGCCGGCGTTCATGTATATACCGCCGCCGAGCGTACCCGGGATCCCTGCGGCAAATTCAAAACCCGTAAGAGACGCGGCAAGAATTTTTTTCGCGAGCGCGCTCATCAGTATTCCCGCCTGAGCGTAAACCCCGCACCCGTCTATGCTGCATTCGGACATATCGCCGCCTATATGCAGCACAACACCCCGTATGCCGCGGTCCCCGACAAGCATATTGGAGCCGTTGCCCATTACAAGACAGGGAGTTTTCGTATCGGCGCAGTAACGAATCACTCGCGCCGCTTCCCCTTCGTCCGACGCGTTCACGAACGCGTCCGCCGCGCCGCCTATGCGGAACGTCGTGCGGGTCGCCATCGGTTCGTCAAACAGTACGTTGTCCGTCACGGACAGCAAGCCTTTTTTGTCTATCATAAATACCCTCCGTAATGCGCGTTAAATGTTGAGCTGTTCCTCCATCTGCGTCATAAGCCTGTTGTTAAGCTCCACAGCCGCATTGTAACCCATGCGCTTCTGGCGGTTGTTCATAGCCGCAACCTCGACGATCACCGCGAGGTTACGTCCGAGCTTTACAGGTATCGTGAGCGACGGAACGTTTATTCCCATTATATTTGTATATTCGTCGACCATACCGAGACGGTCATATTGTTTTCCGTCCTCCCAAGGTTCAAGATGTATGATCATGTCTATACTTTCCGTATCCTTGACCGCGCCCATACCGAATATCTCTTTTACATCGATAATTCCTATGCCGCGCAGCTCCACAAAATGACGTATTATCTCCGGCGACGAGCCGACGAGCGTATTGTCCGAAACGCGCTTGATCTCAACGGCGTCGTCCGCGACAAGTCTGTGTCCGCGTTTTACAAGCTCGATCGCCGTTTCGCTCTTTCCCACGCCGCTTTCTCCCAGGATCAATATCCCCTCGCCGTATACCTCGACAAGAACGCCGTGACGCGTGCGTCTTGGCGCGAGCTGTACGTTCAGATACGCTATCAGCGCGCTCATGAATCCCGACGTCGCGCTCTCGGTCCTTAAAAGCGGCACGTTGTATTTTTCCGCAAGCTCCATCATTTCCGGAAAAATCTGAAGTCCGCGCGTTATTATAAGCGCGGGTATGCGCTGAGCAAACAGACGCTCTATCTTCGCCCTGCGTTCGTCCGTGACGCATTGCTCAAGAAACGTAAATTCCACCTTGCCCATGATTTGGAGACGTCCGCAGTCAAAATAATCGAAAAAGCCCGCCATCTGAAGTCCGGGTCTGTTCACGTCGCTTCGTTCCACCATTACGCTCTCTATATCGGGCGTTTCATAAATTTTTTCAAGGTCAAATTCCTCTATTATTTCGGTAAGTGGGATTTTGTATACGTCATTACTCATGAGCCTGATCCGCCTTTCGTGACAAAATTCATAATATTCTATTATACATTATACATTATAGAAAAAATTTTTTCAACAAAAAATGCGTAACTTTTATATGATATTTACCTAATATTATCTCACGGAAGGTCAAAAATAAAAAAATTTCACAAAAAAGCAATAAAACACTTGCAATCCGTAAAAATTTGTGTTAAAATACTGCTTGATGTTTTAATAGACGTGTCAGGAGGTGTAATGAAAATGGCAAAATGCGACGTATGCGGAAAGGGTGTTTCTTTCGGGATCAAAGTCAGCCACTCTCACAGAAGATCGAACAGAACATGGAAGCCCAACGTAAGAAAGGTAAGAGCGGTTGTGGACGGCTCGGTCAAATCAATACACGTTTGTACTCGCTGCCTGCGCAGCGGAAAGGTGGAACGTGCTGTTTAATTGTTTTTGAACAGAGACAGCTTGCTTTTTTGCAGGCTGTTTTTTCTTATGTCGGCAAAAATAATTTTTCGTATATTTTTTGCAATTTAATTTGCTTTTTATTGCTTTTTATGGTAAAATAAAATATATACATGTTTAGATTAGATTTTTGAAGGGGTGTAACGATTGGAGAAGCTCTTAATCAAGGGGGGAAACAGACTTTGCGGCGAAGTGACCGTAAGCGGAGCAAAGAACGCCGCGGTCGCGATACTGCCGGCGTGCCTGCTCGTAAACGACGTATGCAGGATAGAAAACCTGCCCGATATAAAAGACGTTAAGCTTTATCTTAAAATTCTCGAAGAGCTCAACGCCGAAGTAAGATACATTGACAAAAACACCGTTGAGATAAACTGTACAAATGTAAGCTCATACGTCCCCCGCGGCGACCTGACGCGCAGAATGCGCGGTTCAAGCTACCTTATGGGCGCGCTGCTGGGACGGTTTTCATGTTTCAGTGTGGATCCTCCGGGCGGCTGCGACTTCGGTACGCGTCCGATCGACCAGCACATAAAGGCTTTTGAAGCACTCGGAACGGACGTCGACACGTCGCGCGGGATCATTAACGGCAAAGCCGAGCATCTCAAGGGCGGGCATATATTCTTCGACGTTGTCACCGTCGGCGCGACGGTCAACGCCATGCTTGCCGCCGCCTGCGCGGACGGTATGACCGTCATCGAAAACGCCGCGAAGGAACCGCATATCGTTGATTTGGCGAACTTCCTCAACAATATGGGCGCGAATATACGCGGCGCGGGTACCGATACCATAAAAATAAAGGGAACAAAGAATCTCCACGGCGGCACGTATCCGATCATTCCCGACCAGATAGAGGCGGGTACTTTTATGATCGCGGCGGCTGCGACGCGCGGCGACGTCGTTCTCAGGAACGTGATCCCGCGTCACCTTGAAATCATAAGCACGAAGCTTATCGAGACCGGCGTAAAGGTCAGCGAGGGCGAGGACAGCGTAAGAGTATGGGTCGAGGACGGCACGGTGTTCAGACGCATCAACTTCAGCGCGATGCCCTACCCCGGCTTCCCGACCGATATGCAGCCGCAGCTCGTCACTTTCCTCACGACGATAGAAGGGACAAGCACCGCGCGCGAGGGCGTGTGGGAGAACCGTTTCCGCTATGTAAACGAGCTTAAGCGTATGGGCGCGAATATACGCGTAGAAGGCAAGCTCGCAATTATCGACGGCGTAAAAACTCTCATGGGAGCGCACGTCAAAGCGACCGATCTGCGTGCAGGCGCGGCTATGATAATCGCCGGATTGATGGCGGAGGGCACCACCGAAATAACCGATATATATCACATCGACAGAGGTTACGAGAATTTCGAAGAGAAATTCGTGAAAATCGGCGGAAATATTCAGAGGGTCCAGGTAGTGGACGATTCGGGAGAATAAAACAAATAAAAAAGCCTGTCAAAAAACGACGGGCTTTAATTTTGGAGCGGCGCGGACGCGGTTCGTTCCGATACACGGAAGGACGGAAAATGATTACATTTATATCACTTATCAGCGGCTCGTCGGGAAACGCCTCGTTTTTCTCAGACGGCACCACCAAACTGCTTATAGACTGTGGAATGTCCGGCGTCAAGCTTAAGGAATCGCTCGCGGCGATAGGCGAAACGCCGGAGGACATAGACGCGCTTCTGCTCACACACGAGCATATAGACCATGTGCGCGGCGCGGGAGTTGTTTCGCGTCGGTACGGCATACCCGTATACGCCACTCAAGGCACACATTCCGCGCTGGACGCGGGAAAAATCGACGAGTCCAACATTAAAATCGTGTCGGACGCGTTTGAAATAGGCGATATAGAGGTGCGTCCGTTTGAAATACCGCACGACGCCGCCGAGCCGGTGGGCTTCACGCTGACGGCACGCGGCGAAAAGTACGCCGTGGCGACCGACATGGGCGTTATGACAAGGACCGCGCTTGACAGCATCACGGGCAGCAAAAAAATAATACTCGAATCCAACCACGATTTGGAAATGCTAAAGCTCGGTTCGTACCCGTTCCCTCTCAAACGCCGTATCATGGGAGAATTGGGACATCTCTCGAACGAGACGGCGGCAAAGACCGCTTTGCACCTCGTCCGAAACGGCACGGAGCATATTATGCTCGGTCATTTGAGCAAAGAAAATAACCGTCCCGAAATAGCCGTTCTCGAAACGTATAATCTTCTGAGCGCGGCGGGAGTAAACGTCGGAAAGGACATGACGCTTCAGGTCGCCGACCGTTACAAGCCCACGTCTTTTTAAACGGAGAAAATCATGAACATAAATATAATCGCCGTAGGAAAAATCAAAGAAAAATATTTTACGGACGCGGTGAACGAATACAAAAAGCGTTTGTCGCGTTTTGCGCGCGTCAGCGTAGTGGAGATATCGGACGAAAGAATACCGTCGGGCGCGTCGGAAAAAGAAACAGAGAAAATAAAGAACGCCGAAGGAGAAAGGATTTTGCAAAAACTCGATCCGAACTCGTTTGTGATCGCGCTCTGTATAGAAGGCAGAGAGCTTTCCTCCGAAGCGTTGGCGAAAAAAATATCGGAAACGTCCATGATAACGTCCGATATCACGTTTATAATAGGCGGCTCGCTCGGTCTGTCGGACGCGGTAAAGGCGCGGTCCGCGCTTCGTCTGAGCTTCGGTCCCGTCACGCTTCCTCATCAGCTTATGCGCGTCGTATTGCTGGAACAAATATACCGCGCGTTCAAAATAAACAATAACGAAACGTATCATAAATAAAAGACGCGGCTTCAATATGCCGCGTCCTTTTTTATTCGGTTTTATTTTCTCATCATCAGCGAGCGGTACGCCTTGTTGCTCGACTTGAAGAATATATCGGGATTTGCGCGCTGTACCGCCTGCACGATTTTTATTACGTTTTTCGTATCGAAATCCGCTATCGGCATGTAATAACATTCGTCGTCATACGTCTCGATATAAAATATGTCCATGCTCGAGATCGTGCGTTTTCTGTAAAAATCCTTGGTTTTCTCAAGCCTTCCGACGTTTTTCGTAAACTCCATGTCGCTGTCGATATTTCTTTTTATGAAATTCTTCGTACCGATAAGCACGCCGCGTATTTCGTTCACGGGAATTTCGACCAGCTTTGTTTTCGCCGGAATGAATTCGCTCAAAATCTTTACTTTATTTTCATAGTCGTAGGGCAGGAAGTCGTTCGACCAGTTTTTCATGTAAAGATTCGACCTGTCCGAGGAAATGTATGTCGCGTAAACGGTATTTATTCTTATCAGCACATACGTTCCCGCAAGGATAGCGGCTATCAACCATGCCGCGGAGAAAAGATAATTCCCCTTTATCAGGTTATAAACTATCATCACGAGCGCGAAGCATGAAAGCAGCGTAATAAATGTGATTATAACCGTGTTTTTGCGTCGGTACGACGCGGCTGTGCAAGCTTTTATCTCTGAAGCCATTTTAAAACCCCCCTGTTTCTTTAATAAACGCGTCTCGCGCCCGCATATTCGCTGCGGTAATAATCCGTGTCCATTGACTGGTACTTGACCACGTCGCCCGTATGCGGAGCGTGTATCATCATATTATCTCCGGCATATATGCCGACATGATGAATATAACCGTTTTGTTCGAAGAATACCAGGTCGCCGGGCTGAAGCTCGTCTTTGCTCACACTCACACCGTTTAAGAACTGATCTTCGGCAACTCGGCTTACGTTTATACCGAGCGAAGCGCATACATACTGCACAAGACCGCTGCAATCGAAGCCGTTCGGCGTCGTTCCGCCCCATACGTAAGGAACTCCGAGATACTTCGACGCTTCGGCGACTATCGCGCTTCCCGCGGCACCGTCATATACGAGATCATGCTGAGTGACCGTCGGGTCGCCCGTCGTGTACTCCGGCGTCGAGCGGTGACGGGCAAGCTGTCTGTACCCCTCCGTCGCCTTGACCTGCTTCTGTATTATCTTCTTCTTTGTGACGGTCTCGCCGTCCTCCTCGGTCTCGACAAGCTCCTCGTCATAGAAATACAGAAGTCCAAGCTCCTCGTCCTCATACACATAATAATATGTTTCGTCCCTGTCAAGGATTATTTCGTTTATTACCGCTTCGGGCTGCTTAGCCTCAAAGCATACGCAGTCCTGAGCCTTTTCCACCTTTGTGCCGCGGCGAAGCGCGGTTATGTAAAGGAAGTATCTTCCCGGTTCTATGCCGTGAATGACTGCGTCGTTGTCGTCCTCGACGATTTTGCTCGCTATAAGTCCCTCGCCTTCCTTGTAGAGGTCGACATAGAAATCATGATATTTCTCCGACGCCCACGTTATCTCCACATAGTCGCCGTCCAAAAGTCCGTCGTTATACGGCGTCAGTATCTCCACGCCCGTATCGTACGCGCTGCCGTAGCTTATAAGCACCTCGTCCGCGCTCAGGGAATTTCCCTCCGGCGTTACGGAGCTTACCTTAAGCATATAATCGCTTCCTTCTCTGAAAAGCTCCGACGGAAGCGTTATTTCCGTTTTATCCGTAGTTATGTATTCGTTTACGGCATATTCATCGTTTTCCACGTCAAACATCTCTATATGATATTTCGACGACGCCTGTTCCTCAAGCTCTATTACAATATCGTCGCCGCCGTTGTACTCGTCCTCGGTACGCGGCGAAAGCAGCACGGGATACGTTACCTCGTCGACCTCGTTGACGGAATACTCCTTCTCCTCTATCGTCGCCACGCTTTCCTCGGGCGCGGAGGCGATCGACTCCGTGTCGGTCATAATACTCGCACACACGCCCCCCGCCATATCGGTCACCGAATTCAGTCCGACGGGAGTTACGTACTGCGTATCCTGCGACAGTATCTCGTTGTCGGATTCGAGAAGCTGGCGATATACCGAGAACACGTCGTAACCCGTTTGGGTTATTATTTCGGAATCAAAGTTTTTCTCATGCTCCGAGCCTATCGACGACAGCCATGTCTGCGCGCTCATGTCGGAGTCCTCCGCGTAGATGGGACGCGCGTGCTTGGCGCGGTTCGCGTTTATCATGTCAAGAAGTATCATCGACTTCGAACGCTTGACCGACGCCGTATCGTCCATGCCGCGCTGACGCGGGTTGTAAAGTATACTGTCGACCGTACCGTCCGGCGCGGCGTAGAATCTGAAACTGTCGTTGTCTATGTAGTCGGCGGTACGCGAAAAATCATCGCCGGAGCTTATGCCGTCGAACGTGAACGACGGACAGTTTGTGAACACCGCGCACACTCTGCCGGCGTCCGCGCCTATCATACAGAACGACGCGTAATCGGCGTTGTAAACGTACCACTCGAAGCCGTATTCCGTTTTATCTATACGGTTCGGCTGCCCGAACAAATCTATCACGGATGAAATATTCGTACCCTCCGTAACGTCGCGTCCGGCTATCGTGACGGTAACGCCGCCGTAAAAGCGGTCGTATATTCCGTTTATAAATTCGCCGCACTCCTCGTTCGTGAGCGGCGCGTCCGGCTCGGTGCCGAATTTTTCCTTTATAAGCCCGTGCTTCATCATAAAAGCATAGGCGATCCTGTTTTCGTCGTTTATGTACGCGTTGTCATAGCACTCGTTCAAAATCGCGTCCGCTTCGTCCCCGTATATCTCGTAGCTTGGGTCGAGCGTGATAACGGTCTTGTACAGCACAGTCATGAAATCCTGCTTGCTTATCGTACTTTGGTCAAGCTGATCCTCCGTATCCTCAAGATTCACGTATCCGAGAATGACCGACTTTATCATATCGTCGTCCTGTCCGAACGAATCAAGTCCGTCGGGTATTTCGACCTCGGTCCCGCTCATAGTCTCATAAAGCTCTACCGCGTCGGAAAGGGCTTCGGAGCACGGTATCGGCGAGGTGGCGAAAACCGAAAAATTTATTTTGTATGTACCCGAAAAAAACATTACCGCCGCGCAGAGCAGGCATAATGCCGCTTTTTTGAAAAACTTCAAGTACATCACCTCTGAACATATACATATTCATTTTATATTATAACAAAACTATCCTTAATTGTCTATGTCTAAATTGTTAATTTTTTATGACCAATATTTCACGATATTTCAGAAACTCATTGACATCAACAGGAAAATATTATAAAATATCAGTATAAAATCACGATAATGCTGCACAAGGAGAATTTCGGATATGTTTGATAAGCTTGAAGCTCTGGAGGAACGGTTCGCGTTCCTGTCGGAAAAAATAAGCGATCCGAACGTCATATCGGATATCGAAAGCTGGCGCAAGTATTGTAAGGAACATTCAGACCTTACGCCTATCATAGAGAAATACAGAGAATTGAAAAACGCGCGCAAAACCATAGACGACGACAAGGAAATGCTCGAGGGCGCACAGGACAAGGAATTTGAGGAAATGATACGCCTTGAGATGTCCGAGGCGGAGGAGACGCTGCAAAAGGTAAGCGAGGAGCTGAAGATCCTTCTCCTGCCGAAGGATCCCAACGACGACAAAAACGTGATCATGGAAATACGCGGCGGCACCGGCGGCGACGAAGCCGCGCTTTTCGCAGCCGATTTGATGAGAATGTACTCAATGTACGCCGAGGATAAGAACTGGAAAATAGACATACTCAACTCCAACCCCACCGATATAGGCGGGTATAAGGAGGTAAGCTTCAGTATAGAGGGACAGGGTGCTTACAGCCGTTTGAAATTCGAAAGCGGAGTACACCGCGTACAGCGCGTACCCGAAACGGAATCCGGCGGCAGGATACACACGTCGGCGGTCACTGTGGCGGTTCTTCCCGAGGTCGAGGACGTAGAGGTGGAGATCAATCAAAACGACCTGAGGATAGACGTGTTCCGCGCGGGCGGTCCAGGAGGACAGTGCGTAAACACCACCGATTCGGCGGTGCGTATAACGCATATTCCCACAGGTATAGTCGTTTCGTGTCAGGACGAAAAGTCTCAGCATAAGAATAAAGACAAAGCGATGAAAATACTCCGTTCGAGGATATACGAGGTAATGGAAGAGGAGCGCAACCGAGAGATAGCGGACGAGAGAAAGTCGCAGGTCGGTTCGGGCGACAGAAGCGAGCGCATACGAACGTACAATTACCCGCAAAGCCGCGTCACCGACCACAGGATAAACCTCACGCTGTATAAGCTTGAACAAATACTGAACGGCTCGCTCGACGAAATAATCGACGCGCTGATAACCGCCGACCAGGCGGCAAAGCTCGCCGGAAGCGAAGAATAAATTTAAAACGACGGCGCGGCGCGCCCTATCGAAAAAAGGAGGAAAAAACATGGACAAATTCAGCAGTTTAAAAGGAAAAACCGTAGTCATCACCGGCGGCAGCGGCGTGCTGTGTTCCGCATTCGCTTACGCCTACGCCGAGCAGGGAATGAACGTAGCCGTACTCGGACGCACCATGTCAAAGCTCGAAGCCGTGCGCGATAAAATCAACGAGCTTGGGGGCAAGGGGCTTGCGGTCGTATGCGACGTTGTGGATAAGGAAAGCGTCGTAAACGCGAAAAAAGCCGTGAACGAAGCGTTCGGAAAGGTCGACATTCTTGTAAACGGCGCGGGCGGCAATCATCCGCGCGGAAACACGACCAAGGAATTTTTCGAGGACGGCGATATCGAAAACCCCGATGTTGTTTCTTTCTTTGACCTTGAAAAAGAAAATTTCAATTACGTATTTGATTTGAATATCGTCGGAACGCTTATACCCACGCAGGTATTCATGCCCGACATGCTCGGCAGAAAAGGCGTTTCTGTAATAAACGTCGCGTCTATGGGCTCGTACCACCCGCTTACAAAGGTAAGCGCGTACAGCGCGGCGAAAGCGGCGATCGCGAACTTCACGGAATGGCTTGCGGTCCACTTTGCCCGAAACGGCGTGCGCGTAAACGCGATCGCGCCGGGCTGGTTTATAACGGCGCAGAACAAAACGCTGCTTACGAACGAGGACGGTTCTCTGACGGATCGTTCCAAAAAAGTTATAGCGCATACGCCCATGGATCGCTTCGGCGTGCCTGAGGATTTGGTCGGCACGATGCTGTACCTCGCCGACGAAACGCTCTCCGGCTTTGTCACGGGCGCGATGATACCCGTCGACGGCGGTTTTCAGGCGTACTTCGGAGTATAAATAAAAAAAGAAACGTTTTTTGAAAAAAGCCCCGGTTTGTGATAAAAGCACAAACCGGGGTGATTTTGTTTAAACGTCCTTTTTTTAATTTCGCGCAAACCGCAAAAGGTTTTTAGAAATCGACTTCCGTGCCGTAATACGTGCATACGAACAGCTTTTCCATCTGTTCGGGAGTGATCTGGCGCGGATTGGAACCCGTGCAGGCGTCGCCTACCGCCAATTCGGCTATCTTCTTTACCTTCTGCTTGAACTCGTCCTCGTTTACGCCGAATTCCTTGAGCGTCTTAGGAATGTTCATAGCTCTGTTGAACTCCTCTATCTTCGCGATAAGCGCGTTGACCTGAGCCTTCTCCGACGTACCGCCCAGACCTACTCTGCGCGCGATATCGGCGTATCTTCTCATAGCCTCCGGCTCATGAGAATTGTACTTGATAACGTAAGGCAGATAAATCGCGTTCGCGCAGCCGTGAGGAATGTGTCCCGTAGAGAACGCCGCGCCCGTCTTGTGAGCCATAGAGTGAACGATACCCAAAAGCGCGTTTGAAAACGCCTGACCGGCAAGACACTGAGCGTAGTGCATCTGCTCTCTCGCGTCCATATCGCACAGATACGACTGGGGCAGATAATCAAATACCATCTCTATCGCCTTGATAGCAAGCGGATCGGTAAAGGGTGAATTGAGCGTCGAAACAAACGCTTCGATAGCGTGCGTCAAAGCGTCCATACCCGTGTAAGCAACCTGCGTTGTCGGGAGCGATGCAACAAGGTCGGGATCTACTATCGCAACGTCGGGCGTGATCTCAAAATCCGCAAGAGGATATTTAACGCCCTTAGAATAGTCGGTGATAACCGAGAACGCAGTCACCTCCGTCGCCGTACCCGACGTCGACGGGATCGCGCAGAACTTAGCCTTCTGGCGAAGCTTCGGGAAATTGAACGGAATACAAAGCTCCTCAAACGTCGTATCGGGATACTCGTAGAACGCCCACATAGCCTTCGCAGCGTCGATCGGCGAACCGCCGCCTATCGAAACTATCCAGTCCGGCTGGAACTCAGCCATGACCGAAGCACCCTTCATTACCGTCTCAACCGACGGGTCAGGCTCTACTCCTTCAAAAAATTTAACCTCCATACCCGCTTCCTTCAGGTATGCCTCAGCCTTATCGAGAATACCGGCCTTTCTCATCGAGCTGCCGCCCGTAACAACGATCGCCTTCTTTCCCTCAAGGTTTTTCAGATTCTCCAAAGAGCCTTTACCGTAATAAAGGTCTCTGGGCAACGTAAATCTTCCCATTGGTAAATACCTCCTGTCATAAAATCATAAAAAATACAGCTGTTAAATTATTAACAATTCAACAGCTATATTATATCACTTAATGTATTTTTTTTCAATAACCTTGTACACGTTTTGCAAAAAATTTACTATTTGCATAATTTTTCACAACCGATTTCGTACACTTTTAATGTAATATTTTTACAGTTAAATCAAAGCATAAGGATTTTCGACGCCACGAAGAAATATATAAGCACCGACGCCGCGTCCACGATAGTTGTAATAAGCGGCGAAGCCATGGCGGCGGGGTCGAGCGAACAGCGTTTCGCCAGCATCGGCAGCGTGCAGCCTATGAGCTGCGATATGATAACGATACCGACGATGGACAGACTTATGATAAGGGCGATCTGTCCGTCGCCGACCGTCAGATATATCCACAGGCTTACCGCCGCGGCAAGGACCGCACTGAGAATGAGCGCGATACGCCCTTCGGTGAACACGACCTTGAAGAAATCCCTCAATCGTATTTCGTCAAGGCTCATGCATCTTATTATCATTGTCGAGCTTTGCGAACCGCAGTTACCGCCGGTGCTCATTAGCATCGGTATAAACGAAACAAGGATAGTGTTCGACGCGTAAGCATCTTCGTACTTTTTTAATATACCCCCCGTTATCACAGCGGAGACCATGAGTATGAGAAGCCAAAGTATCCTGTTTCGCGCATGGCGCAGATCGGACGTTCTGAAGTAGGATTCCTCGGTCGGATTTATCGCCGCCATACGCTCGATATCCTCCGTCGTCTCCTCCTGGATAACGTCGATAGCATCGTCAAACGTGACGATGCCGACCAGCCTGCCCTCGTCGTCCGCGACAGGCATCGCCGCGAAATCGTACTTGTTCATATCCTTTGCCACGTCCTCCCTGTCGGTATGCGTGTGTACGGATATTATCGTTTTGTCCATAATATCGCTTATCACCGCGTCAGGCTCGGCAAGCAGCAGATTTTTTACCGACAAGCTTCCGAGAAGTCTGCGGTTGTCGTCCGTCACGTAGCATATGTACGCCGTCTCCGCCTCGCTTATGGTACGGCGTATACGCTTTATCGCTTCGCTTACGGTCATTTCGGGACGAAGGCTTATATAATCGGTCGTCATGAGGGAGCCTGCGCTGTCCTCGGGATAATGCAGTATTTCGTTTATCTGCGCGCGCATTTCGGGGTCTGTGTTTTTCAGTATGCGCTTCACGACGTTCGCGGGCATCTCCTCGACAATGTCGGCGGCGTCGTCCACGTAAAGCTCATCGAAAACGGCTTTAAGCTCGCTGTCCGAGAATCCGCGTATGAGCATCTCCTGATTATCCGTTTCCATGAGCGCGAACGTGTCCGCAGCCAAATCCTTCGGGAGCAGACGGAATAAAAGCGGTATGCTGTCCGGCGGAACGTCAAGAAAAAGCGCGGCGATATCCGCTTCGTTCATCGAAGAAAGAATGTCGCGCACGGACGCGTATTCCTTATTGCCGAGCATTGTTTCTATCTTGTCCGTCATTACTTCGTTCACGGCGCGCGCCCCCCTTTCCTTTAACGCAGTTTCTTAATATATAGTATACCCTTATTTTACCGATGTGTCAATTTGTTACGCGCAGATTTTTATGTAAATTTTACCGTTCAAAATATTTTTTTAAAAATTTCTATTGACAATTCGCGCGTTTTACTGTACAATATTAAAGCGGTTAAATTCGGCCCGGTAGTTCAGTTGGTTAGAACGCCAGCCTGTCACGCTGGAGGTCGTGAGTTCGAGCCTCATCCGGGTCGCCAATTTATTTAATAAACGAACATTTATATTTAGCCGGACATCTTTTGTTATACGTAGCTCAAATATAAATATTAAGCCGCCGTTCAATTCGGCGGCTTTTCTCTTGCAAAACTGAAAATTTTATGTTATAATAAAAACGAACAGCGGGGGCAAGTCCCGCCGTTCGCTTAATTGCTTCCGAACCCTGCTTATGTGGGGTTCTTTTTAATCCTCAATGTTGTTTTGAGTATCTTCTATTAGCGCGTTGATAACCAGTCATCCACACTATAAAATTTATCTTTCATTGTTAAAATCTACTTTCCATACCTTACATCTTAACACCTATCAGCTTTGCGATATACCGCGCCGTGCGCGCCACGATCGCAATCACCCACAATTTAATGGGCGAAAGCTCGAGCTCGCCCTTGTCGTTGCCGACAATGATGTTGCGTTCAAGCATCCACTGTACGTCGTCCTTCGCCCATTCGGGCAAATTCTTGTCGACATAATTGTACTTCTCGCTCGGCTTGCCTACCTTGTTCTCAAGCGAGTTGATTCTCTCCGTCAATTCCTCATACTGTGCCATTGTCAATCCCTCCGTTTCCGTTTTCGTATTTGTTGCCGCCTGTCCCGTGATCGCTTCCGCTATCGCCGCCGCGACAGCTTCCGCGCCGAGCTTGTGATACAGGTCTACGTCCGACGCGCTGTCCACAAAGCATACCTCGACGAGCATAGCCTTTGCGTCGGTGTGGCGTATAACGTACAAAGTTGAGCCGTCCTTTACGCCCCTGTTCGTAAACCCCAATTCGCAGAGTTTATTACACGCCGCGACCGCTTCAGCATGACGCTGACCGCCGTATGTAAACACCTCAGTGCCCTTGCCGCCGCCGCTGTTAAAGTGTATCGACACGAACAGGTCGAGCGGCTGTCTGTTCGCCATGCGGCATATCTCCGCAAG
>CANQJC010000011.1 GCA_947624165.1 uncultured Clostridia bacterium | reverse complement strand
ATATCCTGCTCGCTTCTTCATATTCTTGATCACTGCCCGCCGAACCATACCTTTGGCTCGGCGGGCTTTTTGTTGAATAACTTTTTGTCATATATTCGCCGCCCTTGACACCCGTGTATGAAAATGCTATAATTAGAATGAATTTGTATGCAAAAATCTGCGCTATGGAGGAAATTATGGTACATTTAAATTCTGCTGTGAAACTGCTCGAGAGAGCCGCGCAAAAATACGGCGATAAAACTGCCGTTTCCGACGAATGGGGCGAAATAAGCTTTAACGAGCTTAGAAAAACAGGCAGATCGGTCGGAACGGCTCTTATCAAATCCTCCGACGAAGGTTACATGCCGTCTCCCGTTATGGTGTATCTGAAGAAAAGCATTTCATGTCTTGTATGCTTTATGGGCGCGATGTACAGCGCGAACCCTTACGTTCCCACGGCTTACGATATGCCTGTGAGCCGAATAGGCAAAATCATAAGCAGTCTTTGCGGCAGGGGACACATAATCACAGATGAAGATGGTAAAAAAAGACTTGAAGAATTGGATATCCCGAAGGGGATCAAAATACATATATATAATGAAATAACAGAAACCGAAACGGACGACGCGCTCGTTGACAAAGCTCTTTCGGGCGCGGTCGATACGGATCCGATATATATAATGTTCACATCGGGTTCAACGGGCGCGCCGAAGGGCGTTACCGTGCCGCACAGAGGAGTTATCGACTATGCCGTGTGGGTGTGCGACACATTTAAAATAAACGAAAACTCGGTGCTCGGCAATCAGGCTCCGTTTTATTTTGACAATTCCATATTCGATATATACAGCTGTCTGCTTTCCGGCGCGAAAATGGTCATTATCCCGGAATCCTTGTTTATGTTTCCCATTAAGCTGCCGGAATTTGTCCGTGACAACGATATCACAACAATTTTCTGGGTACCTACTGTAATGATAAATGTAGCCAATTCGGGCGCGCTTTCCGAAATCAAAATGCCGAAGCTTGAAAATGTTGTGTTCTGCGGCGAAGTAATGCCGAACACTCAGCTTAACATATGGCGCGCCGCGCTGCCGAATTGTACCTACGCAAATCTCTACGGTCCGACGGAGATCTCGGACGTATGCACATATTATATTGTAGACCGTCCGTTTAAGGACAGCGACCCTCTGCCGATCGGCAAAGCGTGCCGCAATATGCGCATTTTGATACTCAATGAAAAAAATGAAATTGCCGAAACGAACGAGCAGGGCGAGATATGCGTTATAGGCACGGGCGTGTCGCTGGGTTATTGGAACAATCGCGAGATCACAGACAAAGCCTTTGTACAAAATCCCGTTAATCCGTATTACCGCGAGATTATTTATCGTACCGGCGACCTTGCGTATATAAACGACGAAGGGCTTATAATATATATAGGAAGAATAGATAACCAGGTAAAAGTAAAAGGTAACAGGATAGAACTCGGCGAGATAGAAAACGCGGCGATGTGCGTGCCGGACGTAAAAGGCGCGTGCGCCGTATTTGATGAAAAGAAACAGCGCATAGTCCTGTTTGTGGAAAGCGATGCGGAATTTAAGCTCCGTAAATTCAATATGGAGCTAAAAAAATATATACCGTCTTATATGCTTCCTGCGGCTCTTACGGTCGTGGACAAGCTTCCGCATACTGCCAATGACAAAATAGACAGGGTAACGCTGAAAAAAAGCCTGGAGGAATAACGGGCGAAACAGGTGGCAATTATGGAAAAGACATTGATAAGTGCCGTGCATTTTGTGGAAAACGCGGCGAAAAAATTCGGAGACAAAACAGCGTTTGAGGACGCGGAAAATTCGATATCGTTTAACGAGCTTCGTCTCGGCGCGAGAAGCGTAGCAAGCGGTCTTATGAAATCCGTAAAAACTGGCTGCGAACATCCGATAATCGTACTGATGCCGAAAACGGTCGGCGCGATCGAATGTTTTATGGGCATAATGTACGCCGGTTCGCCGTACGCGCCGGTGAATTATGACGCGCCCGCGGCGCGTATAGCCAAAATCACGGAAAATTTAAAGCCGTCGGCAATCATAACGGATAAGGCGGGGGCGGATAAGCTTTCGGACACGCCGCTCGACGTGAAAATATTCCTGTTTGACGAGCTTGTAAAAACACCTCGCGACGACGACGGCATTGACCGCGTACTGCGTAATGTGTGCGACCTTGATCCGGCGTACATAATGCACACGTCAGGCTCCACCGGCGTACCGAAGGGAGTTACCGTTTCGCACAGAGGAGTTATAGATTATATAGAATGGATCGTTGACACGTTCCCCGTTACGGAAAAAAGCGTGATAGGAATGCAGTCGGCGTTTCATTTTGACAATTCGGTGTTCGATATGTTCGCGGCTCTTTACACCGGCGCGAAAACGTATCTGATCCCCGAAGCTCTGTTCATGTACCCGGATAAACTGACGGAGTTTCTCGCCGATGAAAAAATATCGGTCATATTCTGGGTACCGACCGTAATGATAAACGTCGCGAACAGCGGCGCGCTCGAAAAAACGCCGCTGCCCGATCTTGAACTGATACTGTTTGCCGGCGAAGTCATGCCGAACACACAGCTTAACATTTGGCGCAAGCATCTTCCGCGCTGTATGTACGTCAATATGTACGGACCTACCGAGTCGACGGATATCGCAACATATTATATAGTCGACCGCGACTATGAAAATCATGAGGTCCTGCCGATAGGTATTCCGTGCGCGAACATGAAAGCTTTGATTTTGAACGATGAAAATAAAATGTGTGAAACAGGCGAGCAGGGCGAACTTTGTATAGGCGGCAGCGGAATTGCTCTTGGGTACTGGAACGCGCCGGATCTTTCCGCAAAGGTGTTTGTGCAAAACCCGCTGAACCCGTACTATAACGAGCGTATTTACCGCACGGGCGACCTCGTGTATAAAAACGAGGAGGGCAATATCATATTCCTTGGCAGACGCGACAGCCAGATAAAGCTCAGAGGAAACAGGATCGAAATGGGCGATATCGAAGCGGCGGCCGCGGCGGTCGAAGGAATAAAAAGCGCGTGCGCCCTCTTTGACGCGCCGAAACAGGAGATCGTATTGTTTATCGAAACCGATGCGCAGATAAACGCGCGTAAATTTAAAATGACCTTGCAGGGATATATACCGAAATATATGGTTCCCGCGCGTATTGTGACAATGGAACATTTCCCGCATACGCCAAGCGGAAAAATCGACAGAACGGGACTTAGAAAATCTTATATTGAAGGAGAATAAAAAATGGAAGAAATCAAGAACACGCTCAGAGAATTTATATGTAAAACGTTTGAGATAGGAGACGACCCCGATTTCACGGACGACGTGCATCTGTTTAACGAGGGCTTTGTCGATTCGTTCGGCGCGGTTGAAATTATTCATTTCATCGAGCAGACGTATAACGTTCAAATCACCCAGAAGGATATCACGCTTTATCCGATGAATACTGTCGAGGAAATCGCGGAGGTTGTGAAAAGCAAGCTTTAATAATTTGAACGGGGAGTAGTGAAATGTGGTATTTACAGACTGACGTATTGTTCAGGCTGCTTATTGCCTGCGGCTCTATAATGCTTATCTCGGGAGTCACGCGTCTTATATTTAAGAAGGATTTGGCACCGAAGGTCCTGATATTGGCTGATTTAGCCGTTATTTCTTATGTTTCGTGGCAGCTTGCGCTGTGGAGCGCGGGCTACGCGCTTATTACGTTTATATTCGCACGGATTTTGAGACCGCTGAAAAAAACAAGGCGGTTTTTCTTCGTGTTTTTCTGTATACTCTGTACCGTACCGTTTTTATACGGAAGAATGACGGAGTTTTTTCCGCAGCTTCCCGTGCTGATATCTTTTGTGGGAATTGCGTATCATATGCTTAAAGCCGTTGACGCGATGTACTTCGTATATTATACCGAGGAGAAGATCCCATTCCTCACATACGCGAATTACATACTCTTTTTCCCGACGTTCACTTCGGGACCGATTTTTCGTTACAGAGATTTCCGCAAGGTATACGACAATCCCGTGCCGCTCAGCGCGGACAGATTCATAAATTATACGAAAAGATTCATAAAAGGCATGTTCAAAAAAATGGTTGTGCTTTATTTCGTCTCAACCTTTTTTGCATATTTGACGGGAAGCGAGAAGCATTGGTATATAAGCGTCCTGACAGTAATAACCAGTTATTTTCTTTTGTATTTCGATTTATCGGGATACAGCGATATCGCTGTCGCGACAGGCTCGGTCATGGGCTATACCGTGCCGGAAAACTTCAGAAAACCGTGGGCTGCGGCGTCTTTCACACAATTCTGGCGCAACTGGCACATAACGTTGTCAGACTGGGTCAGAGAGCATATATTTGTGGTTTTAAACGGAAAGAGACTCGGCAGGCTTGCGTCTGCGGGCGTCGGCTTTGCGGTCATGTTTATAATGGACATGTGGCACGGATTCACGCTTCCGTATGTGATAGGCGGCGTGTATAACGGCATATGTCTCGGCATGGAAAATCTCCTGGGGCTTACCGCTGCGGATAAAAGGAAAATGAATAAAGCCGTGTATGTGACAAGGTGCGTTATCGTAAACGCGCTTTTCGCGCTGAACACGCTGCTTATGACTGTCACGACGGAACAGTTTATTGATATATTAAAGGGATTCACAATATTATAATTTGCGGAAGGGAACGGTCATGAAGAAGATTATAGCGATAGCGGCGGTGTTGGCAGCCGCACTATTCTGCGATTTCGCGCTGACGTACAATAATTTCATCGTCAACAGTGATTATTTCGTGAAAAATGATTTTGAAATTACTCAATGCCGCCACCCCGAAAAGGTCTGGGACAAAGTGTTTTTCGGAAACAGCGTCGTCATTTCCGCTTTCGACGAGGATATGAGCGAGAGCGGATACATAAATCTCGGTCTTGATTACGGCGTTGTCACGGATTTATGGGACATGATAAAAAAACATCATATAAATATCGGCTCGGAGCTTGTGATAGGTCTTAATTATCTGACGCTGTACGACGAATTTGACACGAATCCGACGTATATTTGGCATAAGGATATATACGTTCCGTACGCGTATTTTGAACGAGACCGTTTTTACCCGATGATCACCGACGGTTTCGACAAGCTGCTTCATGGACAAAACCCGCTGCCGTACAAATATCTTCCGCAGGAAAAGCATGTTTATCACGGCGCGCTGTCGGACAGATCGCTTGCGGAAAGCATGGAGAAATACAACGAGCTGTATTTCAGCCTTCCGACGGAGAAGTTTGAAAAGAATATGGACGCGCTTGAGAAGGTCATCGTTTACTGTCAAGAAAACGATATACGCGTCCGCGCCGTATGGATGCCGTGGAATCCGAAGTATGAGCAGCCGCCGTTATTGGGCGAGGTACGCGCCATGGCGGACGAGGTTTTAAACAAATACAATGTGGAAACGCTTGATTTGGAAACAGAATTTACTGCGGGCGCGTTTTACGACACCGGGCATCTGAATTACGACGTGGGTACTCCGCAGTTTATCAAAATCACGGACGAGTGGCTGTAAATATATTGCGCCGCGCGGCGGTCGAACATTCCGCCCGCGCGCCGGAGGTAAAATAATGAAGATACTGAAAAAAATTTTGACATTCGCGCTTTACGTCGTGATGTTCATTCTTGTCTGCATCTTTTTCACGGGCAACGGAACATTTATATACGAAGCGTTTTAAAGGAGAAGAAAATGAAAAAACTTATACCGCTGCTTCTTGCCGCGCTCTGTCTGACGTCATGCGCCGAGCAAAAGGAGATTGAAAATCCCGACACGCTGAGGGCGGCTGTCATCGGCTCGTCGGACAGCGTAAGCGCGAGGAACGCGTACAGTCTGCTGGGCGAATCTACCGCCGCCGCGCTCACGGTGGACATGATCGACATGTCGGATCCGTCGGCACTGTCGGAATACGATATTTTTTATATAGATAAAAGCGCGGTCGATCTTCCGTCGTTTGACGCGAAGGTTATAGAACCGCTCGTATCGGACGGCGGCGCGAGCGCGGTGCTTGACAACGAGCTTTATAATTATTTTGATTATGATTTTGTCGGAGCCTCGGAGTTTGTAAGCGTAAACGGCTGTCCCGTCGATATGGAATATCCCGCCGCCGACAGGGACACGCAGAAAATACAGGAGCTTATTTCCGATTTCTGCAAGCTTTATAAAAACTATTCCGACTTCGACACGCTTTCGCAGCTTGATTACGGAGTGGGCGTCGTTCCGTCAACGGCTCAGTGTATCGCCGTTAAAGACGGCGCGGGAATTTACACGATAAATCAATACGGAAACGGATATGTATTTTTTACGAATCCGCTTCTGCCCAACATATTTTCCGTAAACAATCTTTCGCCCGAGGATAAAGGCGAATATCTTTCGGCGACGACCGTCGGCGCGAACAAGCTGCTGCGCGATTATATTGCGGAATTTGTTTCGATGAAAAAATACGGATATTCGACCGAACTTATAATCGGCAATTACGGCTCTCCCGCCGCGTCGTGGGAGTGTCATTACGAGGACATAACGGGCATAGAAAACGGTTCTGCGGAAATATTCGAGGAGATGTGCGAAAATTACGGACAAGTACCGTCCTTCACGCTCGTACGTAATCCTTACGTGTGGTTCAGACGAGCGGAAAGCGTGACGTATGCCGTTAACGATAACGGCGCGTTCGCTATGGATCCTTACGAAAACGCTTATTCGTCGGGTACGCACTTTGTCTCGTCGAAGAAATGGCTTTCACTCGCTTATGACGATAATACGATAAGCTATTTTCTTGAAAGCCCCGATTATACAAAACGCGCGTACCCGTGTCCCGTCGATTTCAACGGCGACGGCGTTATGGATTTGATATGCGGCAGCTCCGACGGCGTTCTGTACTATTATGAAGGCTACGGAATGAAGACGAATTATGAGCTGAGCGCGTCTACGGTGTTCACGAACGGGGAAGGGGACCCGATCTCTGTCGGAGAATACTCCTCGCCGCAGACCGCCGACATAAATCTTGACGGCGAGGATGAAATAATATGCGGCAGCGCGGAAGGCTTGATACGCTGCTTTGCGCGCACGGACAAGGACAGTATGGTTCTTGAGGATCTGGGCGTGATAATCAATACGGGTCTTGTGGATTCCATGCCTGCGGCGGGCGATCTTAACGGCGACGGAATGACGGATATCGCCGTGGGTTCGCGCGGCGGCGATCTCAGAATTTATTATGGAACGCTCGGCGTTTACGGCGTTGAATACAACGATTTTGTGACCGTCGAGAGCGGTCAGCCGTTTTACGCGCCGTGTATCGCCGATACCGACGGCAACGGTTTTGCGGAGCTTTACGCGGGAACGTTTGACGGATATATTATACGTTACGCGCCCGATTTGACGTTTGACGGATATATCGAGGGAAACGAATGCAATTATAAAGGCAATACGCATCTTAAATTCGGCACGAACTGCGTACCGAGATTTTTCGACATAAACGGCGACGGCGCGGCGGACCTCATCGCCGGATCTCTTGAATACGGCATGGCGGTGCCTATCGACAGCGAATACTTTCCTTATGGGGAGAAGCTTCGCTCGCAGCTTGACGGGTTTAAAGAACGCGATATTTACGTAGGCGTACATTCGCTTTCCCACGAATACGCGGATGCGTTCCATGACGAGCGCGAGCTTGCGTATCATAAGGCGGCGTTTGAATTTTACGGACTGCCGTTCGAGGGAAACGGAGCAAATCAGCATACGTGGCGCACGAGTAAAATCGGATATGATACCCATTATGACAACACGACGGGTTACGACGGCACGTATCGGGCGCAGATGGAGGCGGGTCTGTACTGGAACAGCGGTTCTCAAACGCCGGACAGTACGGCGGTGCCGGAGGTGAGCGCGGAAAACGCGATCCCGATCCCGTTTTATCTCAATAACGGTCAGCTGATGCTTCAGCCGTGCAACACGCCGAACGGCAACAGTATTTATTCAAACATAGCCGCAAAATATTTCTCGCCGCTTCTCTTCTATAATCATTGTGATTACGTATATGCGGACAGGCAGGCGGAGGATGAAAAGATAAAAAAAGCCGACGCGATAGTAAACGATTACGGATACATTTTCGTACAGGAGGATCAGCTTGCAAAAATGACCGCGGCGGCGTACAATACGCGCGTGGACGCGGTATGGGAGAACAACGGACTTTCGCTGCGCGCGGTACCCGAGAAAACGGACATACCGCTTTACGACAAAAATTATCAAGACGCCGTGGGCGTCAAAATAACGCTTGCCGACGGCGTTTTGGCGGAGGAATTCTGCGTGGACGCGGACGTTTATTATAAAAGGAGCAATTGCATATTTGTTTCTCTTACGAACGGCGCGCGCATTTCCAAGACGTCGAGCAGCAACGATATAAATATTATGTCCGTAAATCTTCCGGCAAAAATAAGTAAAAACGACAAGGGCGCGCGTATACGCTTCCTTGACGGAGGTATGATGAGCGTGTGCGTAAGCGGAGCGGCAAAAACCGATTCAAAGGGCTGGGAAACCACACAGCAAAATAACATGACGATTTTCCGCAAGTACGGCAAAGCGGACACGCTGAACATAAAACTGTAAACAAAAACCGCGTTTTGTGAAAAACAAAACGCGGTTTTTTAATATATTATTCCTTCTCCGTCAAATGACGGGATAAAACTTTCGCTTACGGTACCGCCCTCTTGTATAAAGGCGTTTTTCACTCCCAGCTCGATCGCGAACGACAGCACCTCGTCGTATTCCCTGCGCGTAACGCGGCGGTTTATTTCGGGGAGATCCTTCACAAAAGGCATGGGAGTGTACTGATTCATGATACTCATATAAATGCTGTCTCCGTATGTTTTGTAAAGATATTCTATGACCGCTTTGGAATTTTCCGTGTGCGACGGAAGAACGAGGTGACGTACCAAAACGCCCTTCGTCATAATACCGCGCTCGTTAAATTCGCAGCTGCGCGCCTGACGCGTCATTTCGCTTAAGGCTGCTTTCGCCGCTTCGGGATAGTCGGCTGCCGATGAATATTTTTTTGCGATGCTGCTGTCCGCGTATTTGAAATCGGGCATATAAACGTCTACGTATCCGTCGAGCATTTTGATAATATCCGCGCTTTCATAACCGCCGCAGTTATAGACGACGGGAATTTTAAGCCTTCCGCGCGACAAGTCTAGCGCGGCGGCAATATGCGGCGCAAAGTGCGTCGGAGTGACAAGGTTTATATTTTCCGCGCCTTTGTCCTCAAGCTCGAAAAAAATTTCCGACAAACGACGCGGCGTTATTTCAAATCCCGCGTCTTGTGATATTATCTCTCTGTTTTGGCAGTATACGCAGCGCAGATTGCAGCCGGAAAAGAACACGGTGCCGCTGCCGTTTTTGCCTGATATACACGGCTCCTCCCATTTATGCAGATACGCTTTTGCCGCGCGCAGCTTGTCTCCCATGGCGCAGTAGCCTTTATTGAGACTTCTGTCAACGCCGCATCTGCGCGGGCAGAGAACGCACGATTTATAGCCGAGAGAAAAATTTTTGTGATTCGTCATAATATCTTCATAACCTCGCCGAAAGCGTCCGCTGTTTTTTCCAAATCCTTTTCGGTATGCGCCGCGCTTATGAAAAGTGATTCAAACTGCGATGGGGCGAGATACACTCCGCGCGCAAGCATTTCGTTAAAATATTTCGCAAATCGTTTTACGTCGCTTTTTTTCGCCGACGCAAAATCCGTCACGTCGTCCCTTGTAAAAAATACGCTTATCATCGAGCCTACCCTGTTTACGCGCACGTCCACGCCGCTGCGTTCGGCGAGACGCGAAAAGCTTTCCTCAAGATACGCGCCTTTTCTTTCGAGCTCGTCGTATATTTCCGTATGCTCGGACAAGTATTTAAGCTGCGCGTTTCCCGCCGCCATCGACGGGGGATTGCCGGAAAGAGTACCCGCCTGGTACACGGGACCCGAAGGGGAGACAAAATCCATAATTTCCTTTTTTCCTCCGAACGCGCCTACCGGCATACCGCCGCCGATGATTTTACCGAAAGTCACAATATCCGCGTCTATGCCGTACAGCCCGTCCGCGCCGGAGGGCGAAAGACGAAAGCCTGTCATTACTTCATCCGATATGAATAACGCTCCGTATTCTTTTGTAAGACGGCGTATCGCATCATGGAAACCCTCGGCGGGAGGTATGACCCCCATATTTCCCGCGACGGGTTCCGCAATAACGGCGGCGGTTTTGTTTCCGTATTTTTTGAACGCGTTTTCAAGAGCTGTAATATCGTTAAAGGGCAGCACGAGCGTGTGCCGCGCAAAATCCTTCGGCACGCCCGCCGAGGAAACGGCGTTGAACGTCGCCGCGCCCGAGCCTGCCTTTATAAGCATGGAATCGCTGTGACCGTGATAACAGCCCTCAAATTTGATTATGAGGTCTCTTTCGGTGAAGCCGCGCGCCAGCCGTACCGCGGACATGGTCGCTTCGGTGCCTGAGTTTACCATACGTACTTTTTCCACGCCCTTTACAGCCGAACAAATTCTTTTCGCAAGCTCTGTTTCCGCTTCGCACGGCGCGCCGAAGGAAAGTCCGTTTTCGGCAGTCTTTATAAGCGCGTCTCTTACGCACCGCGCGTTATGTCCCAAAATCATCGGACCCCACGAGCCGACGTAATCGATAAATTCGTTTCCGTCGATATCGTAAATTTTGCTTCCGTTTGCGCGCGAGATAAAGAGCGGCTTTTTACCGACGCTTCCAAACGCGCGCACGGGAGAGTTTACGCCGCCGGGTATATATTTTTGCGCCTCGGCAAACGCCGAAGAGCTTTTTTTTGTTTCCATTTCAATCTCTCCAATACAGAAAATCAAAGAATTATATATAATTATACCACCCGCCGTAATATATTGTCAATTCTCTTGCTTTTTTGATTTTATTGTGATAAAATCAGAGTGATATTATGATAATATCCTTTTTCGGCGGATACGGTGTGCAGTACGCAAGCCGTATTCTTAAACGGAGAAGCGAGGTGAAAATCCTCCGCAGTCACGCTACCGTCATAGTCGGATCGCCGACCGAAAAAGAGCGCATTTGCCTACGAGCGATGGGAAGATGGCGAAATCTGTTATGATTTTAAGCCAAAAGGACACAAAGATCCTCTCGGCTTTTTTTGGTACGGAAAATCAAAAGTTTTCATTGTACCATAACGGCTTCATAAACTATCACCGAAAGACAATGTGCTAAAAACATAATAAATATTAAAGGAGAGATTTTTATGTTCTTAGCAAACAAAAAGACAAAATTATCGGTAGCGGCTCTTTCGACGCTGCTTCTGCTTCCGGCGACATACGCGTCGGCGATGCATATCATGGAGGGGTATTTGCCCTTGCCGCACTGTGTCGCGTGGGGAGCGGTATGTATACCGTTCCTGATTTTCGGAGGGATCGGTATGCAGAAGCAGATGCGCGGCGAAGGCAAGGTCAAAATACTGCTCGCGCTTTCCGGCGCGTTCGTATTTATTCTGTCGTCGCTGAAGATCCCGTCGGTTACGGGAAGCTGTTCGCACCCTACCGGCACGGGTTTGGGCGCGATACTGTTCGGCCCGTCGGTAATGTCGATCCTCGGCATAATCGTATTGCTGTTTCAAGCTCTTTTGCTGGCGCACGGAGGTCTGACAACTCTCGGCGCAAACACGTTTTCCATGGCGATAGCCGGTCCGTTCGTTTCGTTCGGTATTTTTAAGCTTATGAAAAAGCTTAAAGCCCCTTCGGGACTTGCCGTATTTCTTGCGGCAACGATAGGAGATTTGTTCACATACTGCGTAACGTCCGCACAGCTCGCTCTCGCTTTTCCCGACCAAGGCTTTTTTGCTTCGCTTATAAAGTTTATGGGAATATTCGCGCCGACGCAGCTTCCGATAGCGATGGCGGAAGGACTTTTGTCCGTTATAATCTTTAACATACTGGAAAAGAACTGTCGCACAGAGCTTACAGCTTTGGGTGTTATAAAAAAGGAGGCGTAAGATTATGAAGCTATGGATCAAAAATACGATATTGGCGGTTTTGCTCGTTCTTATTATCGCCGTACCGCTGCTTTTCAAAGGCGGCAGCGAATTCGGCGGCTCGGACGGCGAAGCCGAAGAAGCGATAAGCGAAATAGATGAAAATTACGAGCCTTGGTTCGAATCGTTTTACGAACCGCCCTCAAGTGAAATCGAATCACTGTTTTTCTGTATACAATCGGCAATAGGCGCGGGGATCGTCGGTTTCGCGCTCGGCAGAATAACGTCCAAAAAGAATAAGGAAGAAAAAGCATGATCATAGATTCTCTCGCATACGCGTCGCGCCTGAGGACGATCGCCGCCGTGCAGAAGCTTATTTTCTCGGCGGCAGCCATGATAATCTGTATCGCGGCGAACAGCTTCGCCATAAGCGCGCTTACTGCGGCGGTAATGCTTTTTATGATAATACGCGTCGGAGGAACGCGCGCGAAAAACGTATTTAAGCTTATGTGCATACCCGTAATTTTTATCGCGGCGTCCGCGGCGGCAATAGTCGTCTCGATAGGCTCGGACAGCTCGGCGATGATTTGCGCCGTTAAAATCGGCGGCGCGTATCTGGGCGTGAGCGCGAGCGGAATCGCGGCAGCCGCGCGGACGTCCGCAAAGGCATTGGGCGCGGTAAGCTGTATGTATTTTCTTTCGCTCACGACTCCCATGACGGACTTGTTTTCTCTGCTGCGCAAAAGCCCTCTGCCGGATTTTATAGCGGAGATAGCGGAGCTTATTTACAGATACATATTCGTTCTGTTCGACGCTGCGGAGCGTATCCGTATCGCGCAGGAAACGCGCCTGGGTTATGCGACGCTCAAAACGAGCTACCGCTCCACGGCGCAGCTTGCTTCAAATCTTTTTATGCGCGCGTTCCGTCAAGCGGACCGAACGTATACCGCGCTTGCTTCGCGCGGCTATGAAGGCGAAATAAACGTAATATCGGAAAGACAAAAAATAAGCGCGCGGTTTTGCGTCTTTTCGGCAGCATACATTTTAACGGTTACCGCCGCGGCTTTATTTGCGGGAAAGGCGGGGATTTAGATGAACATAATTGAAACGGAAAAATTATCTTATAAATACGACGACGGCTCATACGCCCTTCGGGACGTAGATCTCACATTCGAAAAGGGCCGCATAACCTCGGTACTCGGCGCGAACGGCGCGGGTAAAAGCACGCTTTTTCTTAATATGAACGGCGTTCTGCATCCGACGAACGGAAAGGTACGCTTTTGCGGAGAGGATATCAAATATGATAAAAAGTCGCTCAACGAGCTTCGCAGAAGGGTGGGGATAGTCTTTCAAGACCCCGACGATCAGCTTTTTTCCGCTTCGGTATTTCAAGACGTATCCTTTGGCGCGATGAATTTAAAGCTCGACCGCAGCGAGGTTATCAGCCGCACTGAAAGCGCGCTCAAACGCGTGGGTATAGAACATCTCAAAGACAATCCCACCCACGCGCTCAGCTTCGGACAAAAAAAACGCGCGGCGATTGCCGGTATACTCGTTATGCGTCCCGAAGTCATCATTCTTGACGAGCCGACGGCGGGTCTCGATCCTATGGGCGTAAGCTCTCTCATGGGACTTTTAAAGGACATATGCCGAAGCGAGGGAGCCACAATTATAATATCCACTCATGACATCGACGTTGTGCCGGTATATTCCGATTATATATATGTACTCGATAAAGGCGAGGTTTTGAAGGGCGGCACGCCGGAGGAGATTTTCAGGGACCCCGACGCGCTGCGCGCACATAATTTGCGTTTGCCGAGAATAGCGCATCTTTTGGAGGTACTCAACAAAGCGGACGGAATAGATCTGGATTTTTCAAAATCCACGATATCGGCGGCGCGCCGAGAACTGCTGAAACTGATACGTACGGATACGATACTGTAAGACGTCGAATATAAATAACGGGAGCAAAAAAATGGCAGGTATATTTTATGCGGTAGGTATAGGCTTGGGCGGCGAATATATCACGCTCGAAGCCAAACGCGTACTTGAAGAAGCGGATGTGATAGCCGTTCCGTCGAAAAGCGCGGATGAGAGATCCGTCGCGCTTACGCTTACGTCGGACGCGGCGTGCACAAATAAAAAACAAATAATAACGCTGGAATTTCCGATGAGCCGCAGCGAAACCGAACGAAAAAAATCACGCGCGGCGGCAGCGGACGCGGTTTTTGAATTGCTCCGCGAGGATAAAAGCGTCGCGATGATAACGCTTGGCGACCCGTCCCTGTACAGCACTTGCTCCTACGTTCTACGGGAGCTTGAGACGCGCGGCTGTGCGGCGCGGATAGTTTCGGGCGTGCCGTCTTTCTGTGCGTCCGCGTCACGGGCGGGGATAAGCTTATGCGAAGGACGCGAGACGCTCGCCGTGATACCCGCCGCGCGTGAAACAGAGGAGATAGGGCGCGTGCTTGACACGTTCGATAATATTGTGATAATGAAAGCCGGCGGGCATATGGACAAAATATATAAGCTTTTGGACGAACGCGGTCTTTTGCCGAACGCGTGCGCCGCAAGCCGCGTCGGTATGGATAATGAGTATATAGGCGAGGTCGGACGCGGCGAGATCGGATATTTCACTACAATAATAATAAAGAAAAATCAAACCGTTAAATAACGTGTTTCAAGGAGGTAAAAATGGTATATCTGATAGGCGCGGGACCGGGCGGCTGCGGACTTGTTACGTTTCGCGCCGCCGAACGCATAAAATCGGCCGACGTTATAATTTTTGACCACCTCGTAAACGGAACGCTTTTAAATTACGCAAAACAGGACTGCGAGCTGATCTATGCGGGAAAAATTTCGGGAAATCACCATTTAAAACAGGAGGAGATCACCGCACTCATCATAGAGAAAGCGCGCGCAGGCAAATGTGTTGCGCGGCTCAAGGGCGGCGACCCGTTTGTGTTCGGGCGCGGCGGCGAGGAAGCGGCGGCACTTGCGGAGGAAGGAATTGATTTTGAAATAATTTCGGGTATCTCCTCGTGTTACAGCGTTCCCGCTTACGCGGGAATTCCGCTCACGCACCGCGATTTTGCGTCGTCGTTCCACGTTATAACGGCGCATGAGAAAAAAGGGAAAAACAGCGTCGATTACGGCGCGCTTGCGAAGCTTGACGGCACTCTCGTATTTCTGATGGGCGCGGCAAAAATCAAGGAGATAGCCGACCGCCTTATCAAAAACGGAAAATCGGTAAGCACTCCGACGGCGGTGATCTCAAACGGAACGCTGCCGAACCAGACGAGCATTTTCGGTACGCTCGGGGATATCGCGGAAAAAGCGGAAAACTGCGCTATGCCGGCGGTGATAGTCGTCGGAGACGTCGTTGATTTACACGATAAAATCGATTGGTTTAAACCGTCGGGTAAAAAAATTCTCGCGACGGGAACAGAAACGGTTCTCGCCAGTCTGCGAAAAGCGGCGAGGGAAAGAAACGCGGAAATTACAGAGCTGAGCGTTATAAAAACCATGCCGATAAATTACGAAAAATTCGCGGAAATAAATTTATCCGATTACACGTACATAGTTTTTTCGAGCGCGAACGGAGTCGATATTTTTTTCGATCATCTCGCAAAAACGCGCGCGGACATACGAACGCTCGCAGCTGTGAAATTCGCGGTCGTCGGCGAAAGGACGGCGGCGGCTCTCGAAAAACGCGGCGTATACGCGGACTGTGTGCCGCGTGAAGCTGACAGCGAATCGCTCGCGGCAAAGCTGAAAAAGCGGCTGACGGAAAAAGACAATGTTCTGCTTCTGCGCGCGGAGGGAGCGTCGGCGGCTCTTACGGATATGCTTGAAGAAAAAAATGTGCCGTATACGGATCTTGCGCTGTATAAAACGGAAACGGACTTTTCAAAAAAAGACGCGCTCGCCGTTTACGCTGCGGAAGCCGATTACATAATTTTATCGAGCGGCTCGGCGGCTAAAGCTTTCTGCGATATGGAAATCGAAACGGGCGCGAAAATCATTTCAATAGGAGCAAAAACAACGGAAGCCGCGGGAAAATACGGGATAAATATTTACAAAACCGCCGAAAAACCGACGGCTGAAAGTTTAATAAATCGTATTTTGGAGGACTGAGCATGAATAAAAGACCGAGAAGAAACAGAGTGAGCGCGGCGATACGCGACCTTGTCCACGAAACGTCGATAGACCGCACCGACTTGGTATACCCGATGTTCGTGACCGAGGGCGAAACGGAGGAAATAGCGTCGATGCCTGGGATAAAGCGGTATTCGCTCGGCGATTTCCCGACCGCCGTTGACGAGGTCGTGTCGGCGGGCGTAAACGCGGTGCTGCTGTTCGGCATACCCGCGCATAAGGACGAGCTTGGAAGCGGCGCGTACGACGACAACGGAGTTGTTCAGCGCGCGATCCGTATGATTAAGAAAACGCATCCGAATCTAATAGTAATCGCGGATATTTGTCTTTGCGAGTACACGTCGCACGGTCATTGCGGAGTGGTCGAGGACGGGTGTATTGTGAACGAAAAAACGCTGCCGCTGCTCGCAAAGGCGGCACTCTCGTGCGCGAGGGCGGGAGCGGATATTATCGCGCCGTCGGACATGATGGACGGCAGAGTGGGTGCTATCCGCGCGGAGCTTGATAAAAACGAGTTTGAAAATACGCTTATTATGTCGTACAGTGTGAAATATTCGTCGGCGTTTTACGGACCGTTCCGCGACGCCGCCGACAGCGCGCCGTCGTTCGGCGACAGGAAAACGTATCAGATGGATCACCGCAACGCGCGCGAGGCGATAATCGAAACGGAGCTTGATATAGAGGAGGGCGCGGATATTATCATGGTAAAGCCGGGTATTGCGTATCTCGACGTCGCCAAAACCATGCGAGAAAAATTCAACGAGCCGCTTGCGATATATCAGGTGAGCGGCGAATATTCGATGATAAAAGCCGCCGCGCAAAACGGCTGGCTCGACGAGAAGGCGGTCGTTATGGAGTGCGTGACCGCGATGAAACGCGCCGGCGCGAAAATTATTATCACGTATTACGCGAAGGAAATCGCACAATGGGTGTAGGGGCGAAGCGCGTTCGCCCGATTTTTAGGCGAGCAGCCCGCTGCATTTCCGGCGCAAACCAAATGGAGGAATAAAATGTACCCCGTAATGCTTAATGTAAAGGACCGCGTATGCGTCATAATCGGCGGCGGCGAAGCCGCGCGTATCAAGGCGGCAGCACTTGTGAGAGAGGGCGCGGCGGTGAATATCATAAGCCCCGAACTTAACGCGGATTTTTCGGAACTCGATATAAAACATATCCCGAAAACATATGAAAAAACCGATTTAAACGCTGCGTTTATAGCAATCGCCGCAACGGACGACGAGGAACTGAATCGCCAAATCGCGTCCGACGCGGCGAAGCTCGGTATTCTTTCGCTCAACGCGTCCGATTCAACGAATTCGGATTTTATCCCTATGGCGTACACTCGAAGCGGCAATATAACGGCGGCTGTCTCGACAAACGGCGCGTACCCCCTGCTTGCGCAAAAAATCCGTTCCGAGATCGATATTGAAGCTTACGATAAAATTTGCTCCGTTCTGAAAAAAGCGCGTACGGAAATACTTTCAAGGAATATAAGCGCGGACGCGAAAAACGCGCTTTTGCGCGCAATCGCTTCAGACGAAATGCTTGAAACGGGCAAGAAGGACATACAGGCGTTCGAAAGGGACGTGCGGAGGATAATAAAATGAAAAAAGCGATTCTCGTTGTAAGCTTCGGGACGAGTTATCCCGAAGTTATTGAAAGATGTATCGCTCCGACGGAGCGCGCGATCGCGGACGAATTTCCCGAATACGAGGTACGCCGCGCGTTTACGAGCGGTATGATCATACGCAAATTAAAAAACGTTTACGGAATTGAAATTGACGGCATAAAAACCGCGCTTGCAAGTCTTTCGGACGAGGGATTTGGCGAGGTTGTCTGCGTTCCGACGCATATTATCGGCGGCTTTGAATACGAAAAGGTTTGCAGCGCGGTATCGGAATACGCGGATAAAATGAAAATAAAAATCACAAAGCCGCTGCTTCATTCCTCGGACGCTTTTGCGGAGGTAATAGACGCGCTTAATATAAAAAACGACGGCGTATTACATATTCTTGTCGGTCACGGCACGGAGCACGAAAGCGATCCGATTTATTCGGCGTTTGAGAAAAAGCTATGGGAACGGGGCTTTGACAACGTTCTCGTCGGCACTGTGGAGGGTCGTCCCGATTTGGATAAAACACTCGAAAACGCGGAAAAAACCGCGTATAAAAACGTCATACTCTCCCCCCTTATGCTCGTCGCGGGGGAGCACGCGAAAAACGATATCTCGGTCGAATGGAAAAACGCGCTTGAAAAGAAAAAATTTTCCGTAAAATGCGACCTGCGCGGCTTGGGCGAGTATGAAAGCATAAGGAAAATATATGTTTCGCGCGTAAAAAATGTAATTATATGATAGAAAAATAAACATATGGACAAAACGCGGCGACAATGATATAATTATAGTATATTAAAGCTATGGGGGCGGGACAATGGACGATTTATACGTTACGGTGACGGGGTTCTCCCACTACTATCACAAGATGCCTTTTACGATAGGCAATTTACTCGTGTGCAAGAAGGACCCGTCCAACAAATACGATTCCGAAGCGATAAAGGTATGTTCTCCGCTTATCGGTAAGGTGGGTTACATATCCAATTCGCCTACGACCATGGCGGGCGGCACGATAAGCGCGGGAAGGATCTATGATAAGGTCGAGGACATTTTCTTCATAAGAGTGATGTTCACCACGCAGAGCAAAATAATATGCCGCGTAGAAGAAGGAGATTCAAAAAAGCTCGGCGAAGAGATACGCCAAAAGCTTGAGGATCTGGAAGAATTGTTTGATTGATAGAGGTGATTATCTTGCGGCAGACACAACCGCGTCGCAAAGAATTAAAAATAAATACGATTCTTTCCGCAGCGCGGAAAATAAGGCCGGTCGACGCGCTTGTCGGAGCCGTTGTTTTGCTGCTTGTATGTCTTATAATAGTCCCATCGGTGGTTCAATGCGTCATAAACCGTAACAAAGCCGCCTGCGAAATACATATGAAGAAAATCGTGAGCCTGCTCGGCAGCGAAATGGAAGCGGAAACGTCGTCCGGCGGCACGTACCTGCACGACCTTATCGCAAACGGAAATTATCAAAAGCTTATGAATACGATCAACGAAAAGACGGGCGAAAGCGACAAATACCCGTCGTCCGATTACTACATACGCACCGGCGACGAAAAGCTGTCTATAATATGCAAACGTCACAAGGATATCAACGCTCAGGAGCTGCGTTTTTCGGTTATGCCGAGCATCAGCGTTGATGTGACGCAGCGTCCGATCGCGGCTGAAAGAATAGCGTACCTGTCGGTGAGCGGACCCGACACATATTACCAGAACGACTCCCTCGACACGTCGTCGCCGCAGAAGATGTTCTTCTCCGGCGCGGAAGCGGACAAGGTAATACGAAATTTAAAGGTGACGGCTGTTTACGCGGGCGGCGCGCGAGAGGAGCTTCCGAGAAGCCGCTACACGGTAATTGCGGACAAGCTCGACATGACGCGCGCGGGACAGGCGCGGCTGACGGTAAAGTCGAATCCGACTTCTCTGTGGGACAACAGTGCTTACGCGCCGTTTATAATAGATATAATCGGACATGACGATGTGGCTCCGCTGATAGCCGACGGCGGCATAAACGGCAAATACGAGCTTGCCGCGTGGGACTGGAGGGACTTCGTGGAAGAAGCGTCCATGGAGGACGCCGGCAAAACATTCGGCGCGTCCATCGTTCGCTATAACGGCGCGTACTACTACTATCCGAACGGTATGCGCATCATAAACGACCGCGAGAACAGCACCCCGTTCGATTATGCGTTCGATACGGACGATGAGAAAAAAACGGCGTATTATATTGAATTCGATCCGGATTCGATGATCCTTACAGAGTCCGACAACGGCAAAATACATAACGGCAGCATGAAGGTCGAAAACGAGCTTGTATACGTATGGCATGACGTACCCGCGAAGGAACTTCCCGCAGGATGGATACGCGTATACTGCGAATTGAAAAAGTATTAAAAAAGGACGCTGTGAAAGCGTCCTTCTTTATTTGATCCCGGCGGCTTCCTTTGCAAGCCTGTCCGCCATATCGTTATACCTGTCGCCGCTGTGACCCTTGACCTTGACAAAATTCACCTTCACCCGCTTCGACACGTCGTCGTAAAAGCGTTTATATGCGGCGGTACCGTCCTTGTTTGTTTTCCATGCGCCGGTACACCATTTTTCAATTCCTTCGTAATCGTAATAGATATCGATTTCTTTTATATTGTTTTCGTCGCAGTAACGCATCGCCTTCATCGCGCCGCGGATCTCTCCGGCGACGTTTCGCATCTGCGCTTCATCGTCGTTATGGAAACATTCCGAGAACGTCCTTTCCGTACCGTTATGGAAAATAACGACTCCGCACGCGAAAGCCTTCGTGTCTTGGTTGTAGCTTCCGTCAACGTAAGCGACCGCGGTGTTCGGTTCGTCCGCGGGCGAATCGAACAAGCTTATTTGTCGGTTGACCCCCAGGTACTCCTCGGCGTCCTCGATACGGGAGAAGCTTTTATACTGCGCGCCGCCGTAACCGTTCACCTGTTTGCGGCATTCCTCCCAGGTGTTATATATTCCCGTGTTGTATCCGTTCTTGACGGCGTAAAATTTAGCCATAACGCTTTCCGATCCTTTTCCGCCCGCGCTTACTTACGAAAAACGGCGCGTTTATCGCGGGCGTATACCGCACCGTAATGAATATTTACATAATATTATACAGAAAAAAGAAACAATTTCAATAAAAAAATAAAAAAATTTTAAAAAAAACGGAACTTTTCGCATTTTCTCTTCGTCTAACTATATGTAAAACATAATACGACACGTCAATATTAACAAAATTAACCAAAAAATTTTGTGTAATCCACCGAAATTTGTGTAATTGCATAAAATTTAAAAAAATGGTTAATTTGGCACAAAAAAGTTGTTGACAAGCGCATTATGAGATAGTAAAATATTCAGTAGCAGTTTTCGAATAATTGGGTAGAAGCGTTAGTTGAAAATTGTTACCGTAATATTGTTACACAAAAGCGAGGCAGGAATCGGTTTTGTGTAATAGAATTACAGTTTATTTACAACTGTAATACTGCATTGACTTACGCGCCGAAAGTGTGTTATAATCAATGCGGAAGATTGCTTTACCGCGGAGTGAAGGGCTGCGGCGGAGCGTAAGGGAAACCCTTCGAAACAAAGATATAAAAGGGAGGATTTGAGACAATGAACAAAAATCTCAAAAAGGTAATTTCAGCAGTTGCTGCTCTTGCTTTATCGGCTTCAAGCGTTGCTGCTCTTGCCGTTGATTTCCCTGATGTAGAGGAAACAGCAAGCTATGCTCAGGCAGTTTCGGAACTTTCTGCATTAGGCGTAATCAGTGGTATTGAAGAAGGCGGCGATATCGTATTTAAGCCGGATCAGCTTGTAACAAGAGCGGAAATTACAAAGATGATTGTTGACGCCAGAAACGAAGGCACGCCTGCTCAGGCATCGGCCGGTTCTTCGAAGTTTGCGGACGTTAACAATGCAGGTACAGACGGTCACTGGGCAAGAGGTTACATCAACCAGGGTGTTGCTGACGGTTGGATAAGCGGTTACAGCGATACCGAATTTGGTCCCGATGACAACGTAACATTCGTACAGGCGCAGAAGATGCTTGTTGCTGCGGCAGGTTACGACGGATATGCACAGCAGCAGGGCGGATGGCCTTCGGGTTATCAGACATATGCCGCTACGCTCGGTATCATAGACGGCGTTGAAGGCGTAACAAGCACAGATCAGCAGCTTACAAGAGGTCAGGTTGCACAGATGATCGACAATGCCATGGACGCTCCTATAACGAGAATCCAGACATATACATTCGGTTATCCCGTATATGAGCAGCTTAATAAGTCGAACAAGAACTATCAGACAATGTTCACATATTATCACAAGGCTTACAAAGTATACGGTCGTGTAACAGGCACGAGCAAGACTGACGGTTTGGACAACGACAAGGTTTCTTTCCAGGTTGAAAGAGCAGACAACTTTGACGATGTTACATACAAGACAAGCGACGATCCTCGTGATCCCGAAGATATGTACTTCGGCGACACAAATGCTCCGGATATGCTGAGAACATATGCTCAGGCTCTTATCCAGAAGAACGATGACGACGAGTTCACGATCCTTTCAATCACAGCGGCTGCTGCCAACAAGTCGGTAACCGTTGCGGCTGAAGATGTTGATGACACAAGATCGCTCAGCGGTATCAGCAGCGGCGTTATCTACTTCTATCCGGCAGGCACAACAAGAAATTCACAGAGATACAACATAGCGGACGATGCTGAATACTATGTAAACGGCGTAAGAATGGGTCTCTTCGACGAGACGGCTCTTCAGGATTACATTATATCCAATCCGACCGCTTCCGTAACTCTCCAGAAGGAAACAGCTTCAGGCTCGACAAGCACAGGTTCAAACTACAACATGATTCTTATAACAACTTATGAGACGGCGGTTGTAGAAGAAGTTGTTGAAAAGTCAAGCTACACAGCTATTAACTTCTTGGCTTACACAGACGTAATCGGCAAGACGTCGCTCAGAGTTGAGAACGACGACGATACGATCACTTACAGCTTCAAGCTCGACGGTGAGGAAATCGAGCCGACAGATCTCCAGAAGAACGACGTACTCAGCATTTCGTTCGACAGAAGCGCAGGCTTCGACAAGTCGACATTCTATGATGTAATCGTATCGAGAGACACAGCTGAAGGTAAGTGCACGAGCGCGAACGTTTCAAAGGGCGAGTACACGATCGGCGACAAGGAATACAAGTTGGCTGACGAGTCCGACAACCCGATGATCGAAGCTCCCGAGACTTCGGTATCTTACACAGTATATCTTGACCACTTCGGAAGAATCGCTTACCTCGACGAGGATTCGGCTGCTAAGAAGCTCGGTATCCTTAAGCAGGTATACGACAAGAACAACGGCGAGACAGTTGCGGTTGTTATCACGAAGGAAGGTCAGGAGATCGACTACAACGTAGACGAGAAGAATGCAGCTGCTTACAAGGCTCTTGCAGTTGAAAAGTACACAGACACTGTAACAAAGAACGAGAATTATCCGAAGCAGGTAATTGAGTACAAGGTAAGCACAAGCTCCAACAAGATCACTATCGCTGACAGCGACGTTCTTGATTACACAGCAAGTAAGGTTGATTCGAACAACAAGCCTGAAGCTGCTGAGTACAGAGCAAACAGCGGCAGAATCGGTTCGGTTAAGCTTTCTGACGCATCGGTAATCATCGACATCACAGACGCTGATGACAACGAAATCAGAATCGTCAACAAGGATAGCCTTGTAGACGGCGAAGAGTACACAGCTTACGGCTATGACAAGTCGAAGAGCGACGGTACGCACAGATTCGTTCTTATCGACGGTGTTGGCGGCGTTAACTCCACAACTCAGCTTGCAATCTTCAACGGTACTTCCGTAGAAGAGGACGGCGACGAGGATAGAGACGCTTATCATCTCGTAGTAGACGGCGAAGAGAAGACAGTTCTTCTCAGCGACGATGTTGAGGTTGGTAACTATGCAGAAGGTGACGTAATCGTTTACGCTACAAACGCTGCCGGCTACATCACAGACGTTTACAACGTATTCGCTTTGGATGACGGTGAGAACGTTCTTAACGGAACATCTTACAACTCGTTCAAGAAGACAGTTCTTGATGAGCTCGTTGCAAACGGCGACAAGAACATCGTTAACAAGTCTCTTGAGAAAAACCTCACAGACAGCTTCGACGACGTAACGCTCGTATTCGGTCCGGTAGTTGACAGAAACGGTTCAAGCATTGTAATCTCCGATAAGGTTACAAAGAGCGGCGACAAGTATCTTGCTAACTACATCGGTGCTGAGTATGACATAAGCAACGCTAAGATTTACACATATGACTATGGTGTAAACAGCAGCAAGGCTTCGAGAGTAATAGCTGACAACGGTATGCTGGTAACGCCCAGCCCGAAGAACGCTCGTGAGTCCGATGATACGCTCCTTAACCTCTCCAACACAGAGGTAAATGACAGCATCGTATTCGCTCTCGCAAGAGTTATCAACGATGACGAAGTTCAGGAAATCTACCTGATAGTTAACGAGGAATAATTTTAGACCACGGTTTAAAATATAATTTCTGAAAATAAAAGAACCGATCGAAAGATCGGTTCTTTTTTTGTATTCATATCAGGCGGCTTTGCCGCGGATAAACAAAAAAAATATATTTTTGCGAAAAAGTTTTTCTCTTTAAGGTTCATTTAAGGATTATCATGTATAATCAATTTAACAAAGAAACAAGGAGAGAGAAAATGGCTATCGAAATTTTTAACAGATTTGAGCATAAGTACAAGGTCGACGACGCGACGCTGGAAAAAGTTCTTTTGACGCTCGATCGGCATATGACCCCCGATAAACACTGTGGTACGAATCACGGTCTGTACACAATAGCGAATATTTATTACGACACGGCGGACAATTCGCTTATACGCGAATCGCTTTCAAAGCCGGCTTATAAGGAAAAGCTTCGTCTGCGTTCCTACGGAGTACCGAATCAAAACGATACGGTCTATCTTGAAATAAAGAAGAAATTCTGCGGACTTGTCAACAAACGCCGCACCGCCCTGCGTCTGGGCGAAGCGTATGAATTTCTCGATACGGGAAAGATGCCGGAAATGCATCGTTACATGAACAAGCAGGTGGTCCATGAGCTTGAGTATTTCCTGAAGATCCATGACCTGATGCCTAAGGTCTATATAGCTTACGACCGCCTTGCGTACTTTGAAAAGGGTAACGATGATTTGAGGATCTCGTTTGACACGAATATCCGAACGCGCCGCGACAACGTCGCGCTTGAAGCGGGCGACTACGGCGAAAGGCTGCTCGAGGAAGGAATGTGGATAATGGAGATCAAAACGAGCTTCGCGAAACCCGTTTGGCTTTGCGATATGCTTGCCGAGCTTGATTTGAAGGATTCAAGCTTCTCGAAATACGGTACGGAATACAAACATATGCTCGCGCAAAGCCGCGAAAAGAAAATATATATCCCCGCTGTCAGGACGGGTATGGTCCACGCGGTATGATTTGTTTAAGGAGGATATCGAAATGAATGATATAATAAATACGACGACAGGCGCGGCGGCGGACGCGTCTTCGCTTACGCTCACATCCGCGCTCATCGCTCTCGGCGTCGCGCTCGTTTTCGGGCTTGTTATAAGCCTTACGTATATAGTAACGCATAAGAACCGTTTACAGCAAAGCTTTGCCGTAACGCTTACCATGCTGCCGGTCATTTTGACGGTTATAATCATGTTTGTCGGCAGTAATGTTGCGCGTGCGTTTTCGCTTGCCGGCACGCTTTCTATCATACGCTTCCGCAGCGCGCCGGGCGACCCCGAGGATATAGGATATATCTTTTTTGATATCGCCGCCGGTCTTGCCTGCGGCGTGGGACTTATCGGTTACGGCGCGCTCTTTGTCGCGGTGCTGTGCTTGTTTATGCTTGTTATATCCAAGCTCAATTTCGCAAAGCCCAAAACCGAAGCGAAAAAGCTTCGCATAACGATTCCCGAGAATCTCGATTACGAGGGGATTTTCGACGAGATACTTGAAAAATACACGTCCGATTACTCGCTCACACGTGTCAGAACGGCTGATTTGGGCTCTCTTTACGAGCTTACATATTCGGTCGTGATGGCGCGCGACGCGGACGAAAAAGCCTTTATCGACGAGCTTCGCTGCCGTAACGGCAACCTGAATATCATACTTTCACTTGCCGCGACAGAAATTTACGGCAAGTAATCCAAAAAATTTATAAAAAACTATTGCAAATCTTTAATCTTTATGCTATAATAGGAAATGTAGAAGAGCAAGTGTGTAAATATTTACACATATAATGAAATTACATTCTACCCTTTTATCCTATACATAGCAAAACGAAAAAAGCACTACCGAGAGTGCTTTTTTTGTTATGCTGCGCCTTTTTTCATATTATGTTAATTTTCGGTTATACTGTAAGTAAACGTAAAAAGGAGAGGAAATAAATGTCGGGAATAATTTTCAGTATAATTGCGGGCGCGGCTATGAGCGTACAGGGCGTGATGAATACGCGCTTGTCGGATAAGATAGGTTTATATGAGTCAAATGCGTTCGTTCAGGGTACGGCGTTCGCGCTGTCCCTTATCGCATTATGGATAATGGGTAAGGGCAGCTTCCGCGCCATATCCGAGGTAAACAAGCTGTACCTTCTGGGCGGCGTGCTCGGACTTGTGATAACGGTGACGGTCATGCTCGGCATAGGCAAACTCAGCCCTACCGTGGCGATATCCGTCATTCTCATATCTCAGCTCTTTGTCGCCGCGCTTATAGACGCATTCGGACTTATGGACAGCGAAAAAATCGCGTTCGGCTGGAACAAGCTTGTCGGTATGGCGTTTATGATAGGCGGCGTGCTGCTGTTTAAATGGAAGATGTAAAACTCGGTTTTTTATATTGATTTAACGTCGGTTATATGATATACTTTTTTTACCGCTTTAGCGAAATAAATTTTATAATTTGGGGAGGTAGAGAATTGAACAAAAATATCATAAGTCTTGAAAATATAGGCGTGTCATTCGACGACGAAAAGGTTCTTAACGATATCAACCTTGATATAAGGGACAAAGAATTTGTCACGCTGCTGGGACCGTCCGGCTGCGGAAAGACGACGACGCTCCGTATTATCGGCGGTTTTCTCATGCCCTCGCACGGTACGGTGAAATTCGACGATAAGGATATAACGAATATACCGCCTTATAAACGTAATGTCAACACTGTTTTTCAGCGTTACGCGCTTTTTCCGCATTTGAATGTTTTTGACAATATCGCGTTCGGGCTTAAAGTCAAGAAATTTCCCGACAAAGATATTCAAAAACGAGTGGGAGAGATGCTTGAGCTTGTGAATCTGAAGGGATTCGAGAAACGTTCCGTCGATCGTTTGTCGGGAGGACAGCAGCAAAGAGTAGCTATCGCGCGCGCTCTTGTAAACGAACCTAAGGTACTTCTTCTCGACGAGCCTTTGGGCGCGCTTGATTTGAAGCTTCGTAAGGAAATGCAGAGAGAGCTTAAACGTATACAGCAGAGCCTTGAGATTACGTTTGTTTATGTTACGCACGATCAGGAGGAGGCTCTTACCATGAGCGACACCGTTGCCGTAATGAAGGACGGCGATATTCAGCAGGTTGGCTCGCCGGTCGACATATATAACGAACCGAAAAACGCTTTCGTCGCCGATTTTATCGGTGAGAGCAACATTCTGAACGGACGCATGGTGAAGGATCTGCTCGTGGAAATAAGCGGCAAGCAGTTTGAATGTGTTGATAAAGGCTTCGGCGAATACACTCCCGTGGACGTCGTTATTCGTCCCGAGGATATAAAACTCGTCGAGCCGGACGCGGCGCATATCACGGGCGTTGTGAAGTCCGTGACGTTCAAGGGCGTGCATTATGAAATGCAGATCGAATCCTACGACCATACTTGGCTCGTACATTCCACGAAGGCTGCCGAACAGGGCGGCACGGTGGGTCTGACGTTCGACCCCTACGATATACATATTATGAATAAGATGGAGGAACGGCGATGAAAAAAATGCTTTTGTCCCCCTATCTTGTCTGGATGGCTGTGTTTATAATCGTGCCGATGCTCATGGTGGCGTATTTTGCCGTCACGACAGCCGACGGCGCGCTTACGTTCGACAATCTTGCGGCTGTTTCACAGTACGCAAATATTTTCGCGCGCTCTATATATCTGGCGGCGATCGCGACGGTTATATGCCTGATTATCGCGTATCCGCTCGTGATGATACTCGCGCGTATTGACGTGAGCTTTCAGAGTACGGTGCTGATGATAGTGATGCTGCCGATGTGGATGAATTTTCTTTTGAGAACGTACGCGTGGATGACGCTGCTCGGCAACAACGGTCTTATAAACATGCTTTTCGGCTTGTTCGGCTTGGGACCGTTCAGGCTCTTGAATACGCAGGGCGCGGTCGTGCTCGGTATGGTGTACAACTACCTGCCGTTTATGATACTGCCGCTTTACAATGTTATCGTGAAAATCGACAAGAGCGTTATCGACGCGGCGCACGATCTGGGCTGCAACAATTCGAGGACGTTCGTCAAGGTGATTATGCCGCTTAGTATGCCTGGCGTTATGTCGGGTATTACGATGGTGTTCGTGCCGGCGATAAGCACGTTTATAATTTCGCGTATGCTCGGCGGCGGCTCCAATCTGCTTATCGGCGACCTTATTGAAATGCAGTTTTTAGGCAACTCCTATAACCCGAACCTCGGCGCGGCGATCTCGCTCGTGCTGATGGTTATCATCCTGCTCATCATGACGCTGCTTAACCAGTTCGATGATGATGAGAACAGGGTGCTTATGTAAGGGGGTGCGGTGATGAAAAAATATTTGTCAAAATTGTACCTCGTGCTTGTGATGCTGTTCTTGTACGCGCCGATTTTCGTGCTTATCGTGTTTTCGTTTAACACGACAAAAAGCCGTTCCGTAATGAGCGGTTTCACGCTTGACTGGTACGTGCGGCTGTTCCATAACGAGCTGATATTAAGCTCGCTTTGGAATACGCTGATCATCGCCGTCGCGGCGTCGGTGCTTGCGACAATTCTCGGAACGGCAGCGGCGATCGGAATAACGAATGTAAAACGTTTGCCGCGCGCGCTTATTATGCACGGCACGAACATTCCGATAATGAATCCCGAAATCGTAACGGGCGTGTCGCTTATGCTGCTGTTCGTGTTCTTTATGGCGCGTATGAACCTCGAAATGGGATTTGCGACGCTTATCATAGCGCATATCACGTTTGATGTGCCGTATGTCATACTGAACATAATACCTCGGTTTCGGCAAATGGATCCGAATTTGTACGAGGCGGCGCAGGATTTGGGGTGCGGACCGATTTCGGCGTTCTTCAAGGTCGTGCTGCCGGAGATCATGCCGGGTATTATATCGGGATTCTTGATGTCGTTCACGTTCTCGCTCGATGATTTTGTTGTCAGCTACTTCACGAGCGGTACGACGCAGACGCTCCCGATAACGATTTATTCCATGACGCGGCGTAAGGTAAGCCCCGAGATCAACGCGCTTTCGACGATTATTTTCCTTGTTGTGGTGGCGGTGCTTGTCATCAATAACGTTATCGAACGCCGTAATTTGAGAAAGCGGGGTGCTATAAAGTGAAAAAGCTTTTAACGCTTATTGCCGCGCTCGCCGTTTTCTTTACCTGCGCGTGTTCGCACATACAGGACGAGGACGAAGCGGTCGAGGAGGAAGATACGGTCGTATACGAAAAGGACGAGGAGTATTATTCCGCTCTTAAGGACGACAATGTGACGATAAACGTCTATAACTGGGGCGAGTACATTCCCGACGGCGCGGACGGTGAAACGATAAACCTCAACGCCGAATTTACGGAGCTTACGGGCATAAAGGTGAATTATACCACCTACGCGACGAACGAGGAGCTGTACGCCAAGCTCAAAAGCGGCGGCGCGTCGTACGATATAATCATACCGTCGGATTACATGATTTCGCGTATGATCAAAGAGGATATGCTCGAACCGCTCGATATGGACAATATCCCGAATTTTAAGAATATAATGGATAAATTCAAAGACCCCGAATACGACCCCGGCTCGGTCTACTCCGTGCCGTACACGTGGGGAACGGTCGGTATACTGTACGACAACACGGCGTTTACCGAGGAGGAAGCGGAAAATATCGGCTGGGAAACACTGTGGGACAAACGGTACGCGGGTAATATACTGATGTTTGACAATCCGCGCGACGCGTTCGCTATCGCGGAGGAAATGCTCGGCTATGACCTTAACACCGAGGACAGCGAGGAACTCCGCGCCTGTGCCGAGCTTTTGAAGGAGCAGAAAAAGCTCGTTCAAGCGTATGTCATGGACGAGATTTTCGATAAAATGGGCGCGGGCGAAGCTCTTTTGGCTCCGTATTACGCAGGCGACGCGGTGACGCTGATGGACGAGTACGACCACCTTAGCTTTGTTATACCCGAAAGCGGCACGAATTTGTTTTTTGACGCGGTGTGTATACCTAAAGGCTGCACGAATAAGCGCGCGGCTGAGATGTATATAAACTTCCTGTGCGAGTCTGATATTGCGTACGCGGTGGCTGATTACATAGGTTATTCCACGCCGAACGAGGGCGCGTTCGAGCTTCTGGACGACGAGGTCAAGGAGGACGATATATCGTACCCCGACGACGAGTTTCTGGAAAATCACACGACCACCTTCCGCAACCTGTCCGACGAAGCCAATCTTGAAATGCAGACGCTCTGGACGGAAATGAAATCGTCCGAGGAGGAAACGTCAAACAGGCTTATCGTGCCGGTATTCATGGCTCTGTGCGTGGCGGCTTCGCTCGTTATACTTATCAGACGACATATCAAAAAGAAGAAGGATGTTTTTTAACGCTTTAATGCAAAAAAGCACCAAAAATTGCGTCATAATACTTTACAATGTAAAAAAAAAGCAGTATAATATAAGTTGCAAATGAAGTTATTTCATAAAAGAAAAGTAAAAGGAGCGTTCACAATGGAGATTTCAATTACGAAAACAGCAAATCCGAAGCAAAAGCCGACAGATGAGTCGAAGCTTGGTTTCGGACAATATTATACCGATCATATGTTCATAATGAACTATGACGAGGGACAGGGTTGGCACGACCCCAGGATAGTCCCGTATGCGCCGTTTGAAATTGATCCCGCGAGCATGGTTCTCCACTACGCGCAGGAAATTTTCGAAGGATTGAAGGCATATCGTACAGCCGACGGCTCGATACAGCTTTTCAGACCCGAAAAAAATATGGCGAGAATGAACGTGTCATGCGACAGACTTTGTATTCCTAAGATAGACGAGGAATTTGCCATAGAAGCGATAAAGACGCTTGTTAAGATAGACGAGGACTGGGTTCCTTCCGCCGAAGGCACGTCTCTTTATATAAGACCTTACATTTTCGCAAATGATGTTCATATTGGCGTTCATCCTGCGGAGCATCTTATCTTCGCAATAATCCTTTCGCCCGTCGGCGCGTACTATCCGCAGGGACTTGCTCCCGTTCCTATCTACGTTGAACAGAAGTATGTCCGCGCGGTTGTCGGCGGCACGGGCTTCACAAAGGCGGGCGCGAACTACGCTATTTCCCTTAAAGGTCAGGAGGAAGCCGCGGAGCAGGGTTATATCCAGACGCTCTGGCTCGACGGCGTGGAGAGAAAGTACATCGAGGAGGTAGGCTCGATGAACGTGTTCTTTAAGATTGACGGCGAAGTTATCACTCCCGCGCTTGTTGGTTCGATTCTGGGCGGTATCACGAGAATGTCGATCATAGAGCTTTTGAAGGCGAAGGGCTACAAGGTATCCGAGCGCAGACTTTCAATAGACGAGCTTGTCGACGCGTTTAAGTCCGGCAAGCTTGAGGAAGCGTGGGGTACGGGTACTGCCGCCGTTATTTCGCCTATCGGCGAGCTTAAGTACGGCGACCTCGTAATGCCAGTAAACAACGGCGAGATCGGTCCCGTATCGCAGATGTGCTACGATACTTTAACAGGTATTCAGTGGGGCAAGATAAAGGACGAATTCGGCTGGACGGTCAAAATTGATTAAAAAAAGAAGCGTATCATGAAAATGATACGCTTTTTTATTTATTGGTATTTTCACGACGGAAACGATATTTCCCGCTTACAAGCGTCAGCGTTTCTCCGTCGGGAAAACAAACGAGCGCGCTTGTGTTCGGCGGTACGGCAAATTCATATTCCGTAAAGCCGCCGTTTTGCTTCCATGATGATTTTATTCGTCCGTAGGGACATTCGTATTCTCCGTTCGCAAACGTGAGCGTGCCGCCTATCACGGGCGCGAGCATAAATTTTTTATATCCGGCTTCCATGGGCTTTATACCGAGGACCGTATCGAAAAGCCATTCGCCGACAGAACCGTAAGCATAGTGATTGAACGAATTCATCGACGCGTCCGAAAAGGTTTCGCTTTCCGCGATGTATGAATCCCACCGCTCCCATATGGTCGTCGCGCCGTTTTTTACACTGTACAGCCACGACGGATTTTCCTCCTGCTCGAGCAGCCGAAACGCTGTTTGGGGGAACCCAGCCTTTGTGAGCGCGGGCGCGAGATGAGATATTCCGAGAAATCCCACGGTCAGCTTGCAGCCGGCGCGGACAACGCTTTCGTTGAAAAATCCCGCCGAAGCCGCAAGCGTCTCTTTCGGTAAAAGGTCGAACGCTATTGCGAGCGCGTATGCCGTCTGACTTGGTTTTGAGGGCGAATTTTCGGAGTAATACGTGTATCGCGTAACGCTTCCGTCTGTCGACACGGCTTCGCCGCAATGCGGCGTTTTCGCGCTCATTTCGCCGTGATACGCTATCGAGCCGTCCTCTTTGACCCAGGCTTCGCGGAACGCTCGGCGTATATCCTCGAATCGTTTACGATATTTTACCTCATCGTCTGTTTTTTTCAATATTCCCGCTATGCGTGAAAGTAAGTCTGAGGAATGTGCCGCGTAAGCCGTTGCCGTATAGATATACGGCGTTGAACAGTCGTATGCCAAGTGGTCGCCGCGCCGCTGCTGAACTTGCAGAAACGGCTCGGAGGACATGTCGGACTGCTCGGGGACCTCCTTGCCGTCCACGATACGAAGCCCGCAATTTTGCCTGTCCGCTCTGCTTTGATAATCCACCCACTTTTTCATCATGTAGTAACAGCGTTCGAGAATACGTTTATCGCCGTAGGCGCGGTACATTTCCCACGGGACGATAACGGCAGCGTCGCCCCAGCCGCCGCAGCCGTCGGCACGGCAGTCGCCGCCGAGCGGCGCGGTATCAGGCACGGCTCCGTTTTTATTATAGACCTTCTGCGCGTCAGATAAGTCTGCGAGCCATTTTTCCGTAAAGGTCTTTGTGTCCGCACAGTACGCGCCTGTACGCGCAAATACCTGCGCGTCGCCCGTCCAGCCCATACGCTCGTTTCGTTGCGGACAATCCGTAAGCACAAGCAGCGAATTGGAACGCTGACTGTTTAATATGTTTCGGTAAAGTCTGTTTACAAGCGGATTGGAGCATTCAAAAAGACCGGTCGTTCGGCTTATGTTGGATATCGTCAGTCCTGTGACCTCGGTAATGACTTTTATGTCGATTTTTTCTCCGCATCCGCTGATTTCGGCGTATCTGAAGCCGTGCGACGAAAATGACGGAACATATACGTCGTTTTCGCCGCGAAGCGTGTATACGTCGGTATTAGCCGCCGACCGCAGATTTTTTACATATAAGCGTCCTTTTTCAAGCATTTCGCCGTAACGTATTTTTATCGTACAGCCGCGTTTGCCGTTCAGCTTCACACGGACGGCTCCGACCATATTTTCTCCCATATCGAAAATAAATCCGCCTTCGGGCGTTTCGCGGACAAATTTTGCGTTAAGCGTTTTTACGATTCGCGCGCTTTCGCCTTTTTGCGCGCAGAGGGTGCTCGTGTCCGTATCCTTTACGCCGCATTTTATCCAACGGCTGTCAGCCGCGTCGCATGGGTCGTACTCGCGGCGCGCGTCGTATCGTTCGCCGTCAAAATAATCGCTGTCGCAGAGCGCGCCGTCGGCGGTATATTCCCACATGCCGTCGGTCACGATTACTTTTTCATCCCCGTTTTCGTATTTAACGACAAGCTTTGCGATAAAAGAATTTTCCTCGCCGTATATCATCGCTCCGCTGTAACCGCAGTATCCCGAATAATGACCTTTACCGACGACCGCGCTCAAGGTGTTTGTCCCGTTCCTGAGCATATCGGTCACATCGTATGTTTGATATTGTATCCTCACGTTAAAGTCCGTGAATCCGGGCGAATAAAAATCCTCGCCGACACGATTGCCATTTATATACGCGTTGTACATACCCCGCGCGGACGCGTACAGCCGAGCGGATTTAATATTTTTGTCGGCTGTGAATCTTTTCCTGAGATTTACTGCGGCGACGGGACATATAAGCGCGAAATCGTTTTCTATTATTCGCGCGTTGCCGTCCTTTTCCCCCAATTTCGGATACGCTTCGGAGAGCGAATCATCTCCGAACAGCAAGATCCCGCGCGTTTCGATTTTCAGATTTTTAATGACCGCGGCGTTGTCCCGTTGGTCGAATCCGACGGACGACATCGGAAGTCTGCGCGGCTTGAGCGACGTGTCGCGCGGAAGGATACGTTCGTCGGACATTATGCTTTTTCCGTCGACGGCGAGCGAAGCCTTTCCCTCGTTCATTCGCAGCAGAAGCGTATGCTCGCCGCCGCCGAGACGGCAAATATGTGACGCAGCTTTCCTTTTATATTTTTCCGAATACTCCGCTGCGCCATCGGACACATCGTATACGTCTACGGACGCGTCGGTGATTTCGAATAATATGAAATTGTCCTTGTCGCGTACGCAAACCGCAAGACGGAGCTTATCGCTTTTATAAGAAAAGGAAACGGAAAAGTCATCGACGGCGGCGGTGTTTATGCCGCGCGCGGGCGAGCCGATCCATTTCGCGCCGCTCCATGCCGCCGCGCCGTATCCGAGACACGTTTCAAACCACGACGATGATGACGCGCTCGTTTCTCCGTCCCATACCGTCACGCTCCAAAAATAGCGCGCGCCGTATTCGAGAGGCTTCCCGTCGTATTCGACATATGTCGATTGGTCGCTTTGCACCGTTTCGCTGTCGTACACGACGCCGTTTTCATCACGTATCACAAGTCTGTACGCAGTCTGTGCCGCGCCGCGTTTTTCGGAAGATATTTTCCATGAAAAAGCTATGCGGGTCGTATCGACGCCGATCGGCGTTATCATGCCGTCTGTTTTCAAATCATATAATTCCATATAATTATCCCCAAAATACATTTTGCCGAAAAAACAGGCTGCCCGCAGTACGGCAGCCTTTATTTTCTTGTTTAATTAAGAAGCGCGCGGTCGTTCGCAAATTCTTCGCCGCTTATATCGGCAAATTTCTTAAGCAGATCGTCAACCGTGAGCGAGGATTTTTCCTCGCCGGAGACGCTGTAAATTATACGTCCCTCGTGCATCATTATCAGCTTGTTGCCGTGGGTTATCGCGTCCTTCATGTTATGTGTGATCATCATCGCCGTAAGATTGCTTTCCGCGATAAATTTATCCGACAGATTAAGCACCGTCTCCGCTGTTTTCGGGTCGAGAGCGGCGGTGTGCTCGTCAAGCAGGAGCAGCTTCGGTTTCTGCATTACAGCCATGAGAAGGGTGAGAGCCTGTCTCTGACCTCCCGACAGCAAGCCGACCTTGCTTGAAAGTCTGTTTTCAAGTCCCAGACCGAGATGAGAAAGCATTTCCTTATACATTGCGCGTTCCTTGTTTGTAATTGCCCATTTAAGTCCGCGCGGCTTACCGCGTCTGAATGCAAGCGACAGATTTTCTTCTATCCACATATCCGCAGCCGTACCCATCATCGGATCCTGGAATACCCTGCCCAGATATTTTGCTCTTTTATGCTCGGGCAGACGCGTAACGTCCGTACCGTCTATCACAATAGAACCGCTGTCTACGGGGAAAACTCCGCATATGCTGTTGAGAAGCGTCGATTTACCCGCGCCGTTGCCGCCGATTATCGTAACGAAATCACCCTCGTTAAGCTCCAAATCGACGCCGTTCAATGCGCGTTTTTCGTTTATGGTACCCTTGTTAAATGTCTTATAGATATTGTTTACTTTAAGCATTTGACGCAGCCTCCTTTGCGGTTCTCTTTTCGGATATCTTGCGTTTCCAGAAGGGGATACCGAGGAATACCGCAACGACAAGCGCGGAGAACATCTTCAAATCGTTTGCGTTCATACCCGCTTTAAGTACGAGAGTTATTACTATATAGTATATAATACCGCCTATGACCGCTGCCAGGAGCTTGAGCGCGAAGTTTTTAAATATCCTGCTCAGAAGCACTTCGCCTATGATAACCGCCGCGAGACCTATTACTATCGCGCCGCGTCCCATGTTTACGTCCGCAAATCCTTGATACTGCGCGAGGAGCGCGCCGGATATTGCCACGATACCGTTCGAAAGCACAAGACCGATTATCTTGTTGGTATCGGTATTGATCCCGTTTGCTCTCGCCATATTTTGATTGCAGCCGGTAGCACGGAGAGAATGACCCAGCTCCGTTCCGAAGAACCAGTACATGACCGCAATGATCACCGCCACGAATATCACGCCGACAATGATCGCGCCGCGCAAATCGCGAAGCGAAAGCAGCAGATCGTATTTTTCCACCGATAGCGGCAGATTCGCCTTCTGCGACATGATGCGCAGATTGACGGAATATAGGATAAGCTGTGTAAGTATTCCCGACAGGATGGCGGGTATTCCGAATTTTGTATGGAATATACCTGTCAGAAGTCCGGCGAGACAACCCGCCGCAAAGGCGATCAGCATAGCCGTACCGGCGTTCATACCGGCTGTCATGCACACGACCATCGTCGCACCTCCCGTCGCCATAGAGCCGTCTACCGTAAGATCCGCAACGTCAAGTATGCGGAATGTAATATATACGCCCATTGCCATGATACCCCAAATTATACCTTGGGCTACCGCGCCCGGCATAGAGCTAAGAAAATTCAGCATTTTCATTCTCCTTCCGTACTGCAAAATCTTAACCGAAATTCCCGATTGTTCCGTAATCTAAATTGCAACGGAGCGGTTTTGCCCCGTTGCAATTTCGGTTAAGCGTTATAATTTCGGTAATTATTCGGCGGGAGCAAGCTCCTCATATCCTTCGGGAACGGTGATTCCAAGCTTCTCCGCACGATCCTTGACAAACTTCTTCGTCAAATCCGACGCATACTGGATCTCCATCTCGGCGGGATCCTTGCCGTTTACAAGAATGTCATAAGCCATTTCGCCGGCTACCTGACCTATGCTGTAATAAGAAATCGACAGCGTAGCAATACCGCAGCCCTGGCATATACCCTCTTCACCCGCGATGATGGGAATGTTTGCGGGATTGGCGATGTTCGCTATGATCTCGGCGTTTGCGGCGGCTGTGTTATCCGTGGGGATATAGAGCGCGTCGTTTTCGCCGCAGGCGGTAGTCGTAACAGCCGCAACGTCGTTCGAGTCTGCGAACGGATACATTACGGGGTTGTAGCCGAGCTTTGTAAGCTCCTCGGAAACGATGTCGACCTGGTACTTCGAGTTCGGCTCGCTTGAGCAGTAGAGAAGACCGATATTCTTCGCATCGGGAAGCAGCTCCTTAAACATAGCGGCCTGTTCCGCAAGAGGAGCGAGGTCGGCTGTACCTGTGATATTTCTGCCCGTTGTGCCTGTCCAGTCGTCAATATCGAGCGCGGTGGCATAGTCCGTGATAGACGTGCCGACAACGGGGATATCCGACGTAGCCGCAGCCGCAGCCTGAAGCGCGGGAGTAGCGTTTGCGAAAATCAAGTCGTCGTTCGAAGAAACAAACTGATTCACGATCGTTGCGCATGTCGCGCTGTCGCCGGCGGCGTTCTGGAGGTCAAACTCAACATTGTCGCCGAGCTTTTCCTTCAAAGCGTCCTGGAAACCTTCCGTCGCCTTGTCAAGAGCGTCGTGCTGAACAAGCTGGCAAAGTCCTATTTTATAAACCTTGTCACCCTGCGCCGCCTTTTCCGTGCTGCCGCCCTGTTCGTTCGAGCAGCCCGCGAGAGCCGTTACCGCCATCGCTCCGGCGATGACAATTGCCGATAATTTTTTGATGTTCATAAACTTATCCTCTTTTCTTTATTTATTTCCACGCGGCGTTTTGCCGCGCCGATATCGGTGTTTGAACGTCATTTGTTATATAAACATATATATGGATATTATACCGCTTGTCGGCGAATTTGTCAAGATAAATCACACATTTTACTTATCCCAAAACGCCTTTGAACAAGCACGTTCGGGAAAAGCCGCCGGACGGTACTCGAAGGACGAGCGAACAAAAAAAGAGCGTATCGTTCGATACGCTCTTTTATACGTTGCAAACCGAATATTTTACACATCGGGACGGCATTTAACTTTTTCAAGTCTCAAGTTAAAATCGTCGTTTTTCGCTTTGATACATCAGAACAGTCCCATACCGCCGTAAGATACTATTATCGCGGCGAAAACAATGGAAACCATTGATAAAAGCTTTATGAGTATGTTGACAGACGGTCCCGACGTATCCTTAAACGGGTCGCCGACGGTATCGCCCACGACCGCCGCTTTATGATTTTCGCTGCCCTTGCCGCCGAAGTTGCCGGCTTCTATGTACTTTTTCGCGTTATCCCACGCGCCGCCGGAGTTCGCCATCATGATTGCCAGAGCGAAGCCCGAAATAAGCGCGCCCGCGAGCATGCCGACAACGCCGTTGCAGCCCAGCGCGAAGCCTACTACGATGGGTGCTATGATTCCGAGAGCCGCCGGAAGGATCATTTCTTTAAGCGAGGATTTTGTGCATATATCCACGCAGGTTTCATAATCCGCATCCGCTTTTCCTTCCATAAGTCCCTTGATTTCTCTGAATTGACGTCTTACTTCAACGACGATTTTCTGCGCCGCGCGTCCGACCGCCTGCATAGTCATTGCGCTGAACAGGAAGGGAAGCATCGCGCCGACGAACAAGCCGATAAGAACGGCGGGATTTGTTACGGAAAGATTTAATTTCATTCCGAGTGCTTCGACCTTATCCGTGTACGAAACGATGAGCGCGAGAGCCGTCAGAGCCGCCGAGCCTATCGCGAAGCCTTTACCCGTCGCCGCCGTCGTGTTGCCGAGAGAATCGAGAGCGTCCGTTCTTTCGCGGACAACTTCGGGAAGACCCGACATTTCCGCAATACCGCCCGCGTTGTCCGCAACGGGACCGTAAGCGTCGGTAGCCAGCGTGATCCCGAGCGTCGAAAGCATACCTACCGCGCTGAGTCCTACGCCGTAAAGTCCGCTTGCGAATCCGTCGCCGGATATGGTGCCGCCCGCCGTAAAGAAGCTTATTATTATCGAAATACCTATAATTATTACTGGTATAGCCGTCGACGACATACCGAGCGCGATACCGTCGATTATTATCGTGGCGGAGCCTGTTTCCGACGAAGCGGAAAGCTTTTTGGTCGGCTTATATGAATCGGACGTGTAATACTCCGTGAAGAAACCTATCAGAACGCCCGCCACAAGTCCCGAGATGACCGCCCAGAACACGTTGGAATTTTCGGGCAGAAGAGTGAATATAAGCACCGCCGCGCCTATCGCGCTGAGAATGGACGAAGCGTATGTTCCGCGTCTGAGCGAACCGAGAAGCGATTTCTGATCCGCGCCTTCCTTTGTCGAAACAAAAAACGTACCGACGATCGACGCCAGAATACCTATCGCCGCGATAAGCATCGGAACAAGCACGCCGTTAAAGCCAAGTCCCGCCGCCGCGGCGAGCGCGCCGCACGAGATTATCGAGCCTACGTATGATTCATAAAGATCCGCGCCCATTCCGGCAACGTCGCCTACGTTGTCGCCTACGTTATCCGCAATACAAGCGGGGTTTCTGGGGTCGTCCTCGGGGATGCCCGCTTCGACCTTACCGACAAGGTCCGCGCCCACGTCGGCAGCCTTTGTGAATATACCGCCGCCCACGCGTGCAAACAGAGCCATGGAGCTTGCGCCCATACCGAAGGTGAGCATCGCCGCCATGATGTCTTCAACGCCGAGTTTAAATACAAATTTCAAGAGTATAAACCACACGCTTATATCGAACAATCCGAGACCCACTACCGTAAGTCCCATGACGGAACCTGACGCGAACGCTATTTTAAGACCCTTATTGAGACCCTGCTGCGCACCGTTCGCCGTTCTCGTATTCGCGTATGTTGCGATCTTCATTCCGATAAATCCCGAAAGACCCGAGAAAAATCCTCCCGTCAAAAACGCGAACGGAACGAATTTTGTCAAAAATCCCGTGAAAGAGAGTATGAGCAGTATCACGAACATTATTGCGAAAAAAACGCCTACCGTTTTATACTGACGCTTCAGATACGCCATCGCGCCCTTGCGTATCTTTTCACCTATGCTCTTCATCGTGTCCGTACCCTCGGGCTTCTTTTTTACCGAATAGAAGTTTATAAACGAGAATACGAGCGCGACAAGCGCACATAAAAGTACCGCGAACGGCGCAATCGTTTCAAAATTATTCATATGAACAATCCCTCCTTTTATAATATCCGATACCATTTTATACCTATGTGCGCGATTAGTCAAGGTATGATATTAAATTGTAAAATTATATTGACAAAATTGTTGTCATAGAATAAAATTAAGAAGGATTCCGAAAGACTCCGCGCGGTATTGACCTTTTACCGCGAGCGGATCGATACAAACAAATCATACGGGAGTAATTTGTATAATGAGTATAAGAAAATTAACGGTTTTCCTCGCCGCTGCGCTTTTCGCGGCGGCTGTCGGTTTCGGCGTTTCGGGGAGGCTCAGAGAAAAGAAAGAAGCCGAAGAGTATATGCCGTCGGTACAGACCGTAACGGTCACCGCCGTCGGCGACTGCACTCTTGCGACCGACGCTTACGCGTCCCAGACAGGCAGCTTCAACGCTTACGCTTCTCAGGAGGGCGACGATTATTCGTATTTCTTCAGAAACGTCGCGCCGATTTTTGCGGAAGACGATATAACGATAGTAAATTTTGAGGGTACGCTTTCCAACGGCGGTCAGAGAGCGGATAAGGAGTTCGCGTTCCGCGGCAAGCCCGAATATGTGCAGATACTCACATCGTCGAGCGTCGAGGCGGCGAATCTCGCGAACAACCATAGCTCGGACTACGGCGACGTGAGCCTTACCGATACAATAAAATATCTCAACGAAGCCGGAATATCGAATTTTGCCGGCACGAACACCGCGATACGCAACGTGGGCGGTATCTCAGTGGGACTTGTGGGAATAAACGCGCTCAACGAAACGGAAGCCGCCAAGCTTGAACGGGCAATAGGTTCCGTAAAGGAGCTGGGCGCGCAGCTTGTGATAGTAAGCGTTCATTGGGGCGACGAAAAGGAAACGGAGCCGAACGACGCGCAGAAGGAGATCGCGCATAAAGCGATAGACTTGGGAGCCGACCTTGTAATCGGCACGCACCCGCACGTTCTTCAGGGTATAGAAAAATACAACGGACGGTATATCGCGTACAGTCTCGGCAACTTCTGCTTCGGCGGCAACAACAATCCCTCGGACAAGGATACCGTCATATACCGACAGGTATTCACGTTTGTGGAGGGCGTTTTGCAGGACGACGACAATATGGTCCTCATTCCCGCAACGATTTCGGGACACGACGAATATAACGATTATCAGCCGTCTATCGCTTCGGGAGAAAGAAAAACGGCAATACAGAACAAACTGCTCGACGCGTCCGCACAGTTTGGTCTGCAAAATCTTAATTTCAGATAACGGATATGAAAGAAATCATAATAAACGAAAACGACGCGTCACAGCGTCTTGACAAGTTTCTTGCGAAATACACTACAATACCGCGCGGTATGCTTTATAAGGGTCTGAGAAAAAATTGCGTCCGCGTCAACGGCGTGCATGTCCGCGACGGTAAATATATACTGAGCCAAGGCGACGCGCTGCGGCTCTATTTTCCCGATGAATTTTTCCCGAACGTTCAGTTTGTGTCGTCGGACAAAGGCGATATAGACGTTGTATACGAGGACGAAAATATAATTATAATAAATAAGCCGCGCGGGATAGTCGTACATGCGGACGACAAAGGCAGTACGGACACGCTGCTCGGAAGAATGACGGATTATCTGTACAAAAAGGGCGAATACCGTCCCGAAAAAGAGCACAGCTTCGCGCCCGCGTTCTGCAATCGGCTCGACCGCAATACATCGGGATTGATAATCGGCGCGAAGAACGCCGCCGCTCTGAGAGGGGTAAACGAAAAAATCAGACGGCGCGAAATAAAGAAATTTTATTTATGCGTCGTGGACGGAATCACGCAAAAAAGCGGCTCTTTGACCGCTTATCTTACGCGCGGCGAAAAAATGTCGTTCGTAAAAGACGTTTTCGATGAAGATTCAAAACTCATAAAAACAAATTATAAAACGCTTGCCGCAAAAAACGGAAAATCGCTCGTGAAAGTTGAAATAGAAACGGGACGCACCCACCAGATACGCGCCCACATGGCGCATATCTCCCATCCGCTTTCGGGCGATGTGAAATACGGCTCGAAAAGCAAATGCCCCTTGATGCTTACGGCGTACAAGCTGCGATTCGATTTCAAGGACGACGGCGGTACGCTCGGTTATCTGACGGGAAGCGAATTTGAAATACCCGTGCCGTTCGCGCAGAGCTTTTCCGCAGAAAACTCATAAAGTTTCTGAGCGGCGTCCGGCTTACCCAGACGGCGTATGCTTTCCTTCATAAGCTCGGTCCTCCATGGACAGCCGAACATCAGATTGAGCGCGTCGCTCACGCGGTAATCGGAATTGACCATGACAGCCGCGCCGCTGTTTACGAGGAAGTTCAGATTTCTGTCCTCCTGACCCGGTATGGGATTTATTATTACCATAGGCAGACCTTTTGCCAGAGCTTCCGACGTTGTAAGACCGCCCGGTTTTGAAATTATAAAATCCGCGGCGTCCATCATTATATCGACGTTATCGACGAATCCGTAGCTATATACCGTTTTTGTCCATTCAAATTCATCGACCGCCGCTTTTACCTTTTTATTAGACCCGCATACGCATAAAACCTGAAAATCATTTTCGTTCAAATCCGTTTCCTCGAGCAGGCTTTTTATGTTTCCGTATCCCATGGAACCCATAATCACGAGCAAGGTCGGCTTATCTTTTATGCCGAGCTTTTTTCTTGCTTCTTTTTTGTCGAGCCTGACGGAAAAACGGCTTCGGACGGGTATGCCGAACGGCAGAAGCTTTTCCTTTGCTATGCCCTTTTTCCGCATTTCAAACGAAAGCAGCTCGTCGGGTATAACGTAATAATCGAGAAAAGTGCTTTCCCAGAAGGGATGCACCGTGAAGTCCGTCACAATACCTATTGTCGGACACGACGCCGCTCCTTTGTCCTCCAAAAGACTCATACATACTCCCGCGTAGCTGTGCGTGCCTATCATTAAATCGGGCGCGTATTCTTTTACGAACTTGCCGAGACGCTTTGATATAAAACGCGAAAACAGTGCCATAAGAGACAGTCTGTCGTACGGCTCGTCCTTTTGAGACAGCTTGCCGTAAGCCTTGCCGTATGCTTTCGGCAGATATTTTGTAGACATGAGATAACCGTCCTGTATGGAATTTCCCAGACGATGATTTATGTAATCGAAAATATCGAGCATTTTACATTCATGACCGTTTTTTTCAAAATATTCCATTATTGCCTTCGCGGTGGAGTGATGACCGTATCCCGCTTTTACGGACAGCAGCAATACCCTCATGGCAAAGCCCTCCTTATGTATTTTTAAATACCGCCGTCCGGCGGGGAGACAATATTATTATATCAAAGCAATAAAATTTTTTCAACCTGTTGACATAAATATTATCTTGGTCTATAATGTTTGTTAAATTTATGAAAGGAAGAGCTGATACGGAATGATACATGATATGACAAAAGGCAAACCGCTTGGCATGATATTGTCGTTTTCTCTGCCGATGCTTATCGGGAATGTGTTCCAGCAGGTTTACAACTTTGTGGACGCGGCTGTGGTTGGCAGATTCGTCGGAGCGGATTCTCTCGCCGCTGTCGGCGCGACGTCCACGCTTATGACACTTGCGATATGTTTTATGATGGGCATGACGAACGGCGCGGGAATTATTATATCTCAGTGTTTCGGCAAGCGCGATTACGACAAGCTTCGGACGACCGTATCAACGCTTGTGTATATAATAGTCGTTATGGCGGCGTTTACGTCCGCGGCGGGCGTAATGCTCGCGCGACCCGTGCTTCGTATTCTGAACACTCCCGACGGCGTAATAGACGAATCGGTACGTTATGTAACGATTATATTTGCGTTTATGACCACGACCGCCGCCTATAATGCTTCGGGAGCGATCCTGCGAAGTCTCGGCGACAGCAAAACACCGCTCGTCGCGCTCATTATTTCCGCCGTACTGAACGTCGGTATGGATCTGCTGTTTGTCGTCGCGTTCCGTATGGGAGTCGCCGGCGCGGCGTGGGCGACGGTAATAGCGCAGATGATAAGCGCGGTATTCTGCATAATACATATAGTACGCAACAGAAAACTTTTGAATCTTGAGGGTATGACATGGAAAGCGGATAAGGATACCGTATTTAAAATATTCCGCACGGGACTTCCCGCGTCGCTCGAGAGCTGCCTGATCTCGCTCGGAACGATGAGCGTACAGCGTCTCGTCAATTCCTTCGGCGCGACGACTATGGCGGCGTACACCGCCGCGACGCGTATCGATTCGATAGCCATTATGCCGGTCGTTTCGGTGGGAATGTCGCTGTCCGTATTCACAGGTCAGAACATGGGCGCGGGGAATATTGACAGGATAAAAACGGGACTTTACCGCACTCTTGCCGCGCTTATGGGAATATGTGTAGTTATCGCCGCCGCGATAGTAATGTTCAGGACGCAGCTTTTGGGACTGTTCCTCGACAAAAATACGGCGGGCGAAGCCATAAAAATAGGCGGTCAGTATCTCACGGTGGTAAGTACGGCGTATCTTGTCGCCGCAGTTATGCGGAGCTATTTAAACGTCCTGCGCGGCGCGGGCGACGTGAATACCTCGGCGGTGTCGGGCATGACGGAATTGGGCGCGAGAATTTTGTTTGCGTATGTCCTGGTCGGACCGCTGGGATATATGGGAATATGGATCGCGACCCCGCTCGCATGGGCGGCGGGCGCGGCAGTACCTGTGGCGAGGTATTATTCGGGCAGATGGCGCGAAAAAAAGCTTGTATAAATGAAAAGACGGTTTCATACCGTCTTTTTTCCGTTTTGAATGTATAATTTTCTGTTTGGGCTTGATTTTACATATATTTTATAGTAAAATATAGTCAGATGAATATGTTTGCAAGGAAGGATCTGAAAACGATGAAAAAACTCGAACAGCTTTATGAAGGAAAGGCAAAGAAGGTTTTTAAGACCGATAATGAAAATTTATACATAGTGGATTACAAGGACGACGCGACGGCGTTCAACGGTCTCAAAAAGGGACAGATTGCCGGTAAGGGCGTTGTGAATAACAAGATGTCGAATTTCCTGATGCAGATCATGGAGAAGAAGGGCATCCCGACGCATTTTGTCGAGGAAATTTCCGACAGAGAAACGGTCGTTAAAAAGGTTGAGATCGTGCCGCTCGAGGTTATTATAAGAAACATTGCGGCGGGCTCGTTCTCAAAGCGTTTCGGCGTTGAGGAGGGTAAAAAGCTCAACTGCACTACGCTCGAATACTGCTTAAAGGACGACGCGCTCGGCGATCCGATGATAAACGACCTTCAGATAATCGCGATTGGCGCGGCGACGAAAGAGGATCTCGACACTATCGCGGATCTGACGTTCAAGGTAAACGACGTTTTGAAGGCGTATTTCGAGAGTATCAATATCGAGCTCGTTGACTTTAAGATTGAGTTCGGTAAAACGCCCGACGGTCAGATCATTCTAGCGGACGAGATTTCGCCCGATACCTGCCGCCTTTGGGACGCGACAACACATGAGAAGCTCGATAAAGACCGCTTCCGCAGAGATTTAGGCAACGTGGAGGAAGCGTATGAGGAAGTATTTAAGAGGCTTGGTCTGTAAGGAGAAAAACATGGCTACAAACACATACGAAAGTCCGTTAAATTCCCGTTACGCGTCGAAGGAGATGCAGTACATTTTCTCGCCGGACAAGAAATTTTCCACATGGCGTAAATTATGGATCGCTCTCGCGGAGAGTGAGCAGGAGCTGGGGCTTGACATAACCGACAAGCAGATCGCTCAAATGAAGGAGCATATCTACGATATAAACTACGACGTTGCGAAGGCGCGCGAAAAAGAGGTGCGCCACGACGTTATGTCGCACGTTTACGCGTACGGGGTACAGTGTCCCGACGCGAAGCCTATCATACATCTCGGCGCGACAAGCTGTTACGTCGGCGACAACACCGACATCATAATCATGACCGAAGCTATGCGGCTTGTGAAGAAAAAGCTCGTGTGTCTTATCGGCGAACTTGCGAAATTCGCGGAAGCCAATAAGGACTTGCCGACGCTTGCGTTTACCCACTTCCAGCCCGCGCAGCCGACCACCGTCGGAAAACGCGCGACACTGTGGCTCGAGGATCTGATGATGGATCTGGAGGACGTGGACTATCAGCTTTCTAAGGCAAAGCTCTTGGGCTGCAAGGGCACGACAGGCACGCAGGCGAGCTTTATGGAGCTTTTCGAGGGCGACCATGAGAAATGCAAGGAGCTTGACAGAAAAATAGCCGCTAAAATGGGATATTCCGATACGTTCTCCGTGAGCGGTCAAACGTACCCGCGAAAGCTCGATTCGCAGATGCTAAACACGTTGAGCCTTATCGCGCAGAGCGCGTACAAATTCTCGAACGATATCCGTCTTTTGCAGCATTTGAAGCAGATAGAGGAGCCGTTTGAGAAGTCGCAGATAGGCTCGTCGGCGATGGCGTACAAGCGCAACCCGATGAGAAGCGAGAGAATAGGCTCGCTCGCAAGATACGTCATAGTCGACGCGCTGAACCCCGCTATCACGGCGGCTACTCAGTGGTTCGAAAGAACGCTCGACGACAGCGCGAACAAACGCATATCCGTTCCCGAAGCGTTTTTGGCGGTCGACGCTATACTCAATCTGTACATCAATGTCGTTGACGGACTTGTAGTCTACGACAAGGTCATATATCAGCAGTTCATGCGCGAAATACCGTTCATGGCTACCGAAAACATCATGATGGACGCCGTCAAAAAGGGCGGCGACAGACAGGACTTGCACGAGAAAATCCGCGTATACTCTATGGAAGCGGGCAAGACCGTCAAGGTCGAGGGTAAAGAAAACAACCTTGCCGAGCTTATCGCGGCTGATCCCGCGTTCGGACTGACGCTCGACGAGATAAATGCGGTCATGAAGCCCGAAAATTACGTCGGACGCGCGCCCGAACAGGTGGAGGATTTCCTCGCGGAATACGTAAAACCGATGCTTGAAAAGAATAAGGATCTGCTCGGCGTAGAGGTTGAGATCAACGTATAATTTTTAGGAGGTGTCGGCTTATAAAAATTTCAGTGTCTGCGTAAAACGGCGTCAAAGTGCGGCGTGACGCGGCACAAACGATAATGTCGGAAAAATAAATTTAATGTAATTATAAGGAGGAAAACATGAAAGCAAAAAAATTATTATCAATTATTTTGGCGTCGTCAATGACGCTGTGCGCGGCAAGCGCGGTACAAGGCGCGGGCGAGGACGTAAAGGTATTTCTTGACGACAAAGAAATCGGATTCGAAGCACCGCCGAGAATCATAAACGATTTCACTTTGGTACCGTTCCGCGCGATTTTTGAAGCGTTCGGTTACTCGGTAGACTGGGACGGCGCGACGCAGACCGTAACCGGTGTAAAGGGCGATATTAAGCTCGATATGGTGATCGGCAAATCGGAAGCCACGCTTACAAATACTGCCGACACAAATACAGAAACAGCCGTCAAGACGGTTGCGTTTGACGTTCCCGCGCAAATCATAGACGATTTCACATTTGTTCCTTTGCGCGCTCTCGGCGAAATGAGCAATTACAAGGTAGACTGGGACGGCGAAGCGAGAAAGGTTTTGATAACGTCTCCGTCTGAAATTATGACCGGCCCCGGTCCCGCTATGCCGGAAACCACGCCGGATCCGGCAACGCAGACAGGACCCGGACCCTCGTCGCCCGCTCAGGACGCGCCGCTTGATGAGAACGGACAGCCCACGCTGCCGCCTTCTCAGGATCCGCAGGCGCAGCCCGCAACGCCGGACAACCCACCTTCTGTCAGCGACAATACGGCTCTGCCCATTACGTATGACGACACAAACGAGCGCGAGTCGCACAGCCTTCGTGATTTCCAGCTTTTGACCGCACAGAAAAACGCCGAGGGCAAGTATGATATTACATTCTCTTTAAAGACGTTCTTTGAAGGCGGCGGCGGTGTTGTAACGGCATTGTTCAGCTGTCTCGACGCCGACGGAAACGTTATCGATACCTTCGGCGACTCATATAACTGTATCGACTATGCGTGGACGCCGCACGAGGGTAAAGCCACAATCTCGGGAGACACGGTAAAAATCGTATTTAACCTTAATTAAAACACAATTTTAACGCAATAGAATTTGGAGGATAAAAAAATGGTTAAGGCAATAGTGGGCGCAAATTGGGGAGACGAGGGCAAGGGCAAGATCACCGATATGCTTGCCGCCGACAGCGATATAGTTATTCGTTTCCAGGGCGGCGCGAATGCCGGACACACGATCATAAACGAGTACGGAAAATTTGCTCTGCATCTTCTTCCGTCGGGATCGTTCAATCAGAACGTTACCAATATGATAGGCAACGGAGTCGCTCTCGATATTCCCGAGCTTATCAAGGAAATGGACGAGGTCGTAAAACGCGGCGTTCCCAAGCCGAACCTTGTTGTTTCCGAGCGCGCGCAGGTGCTCATGCCTTATCATAAGCTTTTCGACCAATACGAGGAGGAGCGTCTTTCCGACCGTCAGTTCGGTTCCACAAAATCGGGTATCGCTCCGTTTTTCTCGGATAAGTTCTCCAAGATAGGTTTTCAGGTATGGGAGCTTTTTGGGGATAAGGCATTAAGGGAAAAAATAGACAATGTGCTTGAAGTAAAAAATCTCATGCTTGAATACATTTATCATAAGCCGCTTATCGATGCGGAAGAATTGTACAATGAGCTTAGATCATACGGAGAGATGATAAAACCGTATGTGATAGATTCCGTGTCGTTTATGCATGATGCGATAAAATCGGGTAAAAATATTCTTCTTGAGGGACAGCTCGGCTCGCTTAAAGATCCCGATTTCGGTATTTACCCGATGACGACGTCTTCTTCGACGCTCGCGGGCTACGGCGCGGTCGGCGCGGGTATCCCGCCTTATGAGATAAAAGAAATTATAACCGTCGTAAAGGCGTACTCGTCGGCTGTGGGCGCGGGCGCGTTTGTTTCCGAGATATTCGGCGACGAAGCCGACGAGCTTCGCAGACGCGGCGGCGACGGAGGCGAGTACGGTGCGACAACCGGCAGACCGAGACGCATGGGCTGGTTCGATTGCGTTGCGTCGCGTTACGGCTGCCGCGTGCAGGGTACGACGCAGGTCGCTTTTACGGTTCTCGACGTACTGGGCTATCTCGACGAGATCCCCGTGTGCGTGGGTTATGAGATCGACGGCGAGGTAACGCGCGATTTCCCGACCACCGCGAAGCTTGAAAAAGCGAAGCCGGTGCTTAAAACTCTTCCGGGCTGGAAAACAGATATACGCGGAATCAAAAAGTACGAGGATCTGCCCGAAAACTGCCGCAGCTATATCGAATTTGTCGAAAAAGAGCTTGAAGTGCCGATCAAAATCGTGTCAAACGGTCCGAGCAGAGAGGATATTATTTTAAGATAATCCGTATAAGACAAAGATCGTCATGACGACGTAATAAAACGTATAATATGGAATTTTGACGAAACCCTCCGAAGGGACAGTATTTCGGAGGAAAAGACCGCGCCGTACAAAAACGCGCGCGGTCTTGTTTTCGTCAAAACGGCTCAAACGCGGCGGCAAGCGTATTTTACGCAAGATATCCCGCATTTGATTTTCCAGCCGTACTCTCGGAAGGTGTCCGAAAGAGTACACAATAAATTCAGAGGTGATACATTTGAAAATGAAAAGCGTAGCAAAAAAGTCCGTAATGCTTATGGAGTTCGACTGGCTTTTGTTTACCGTAACAATTTGCCTTGCCGTTTTCGGAATAGTGATGATATATTCCGCGACGCGCTCGCTCGGTACGAACGTAAACGTGCTCGTACAGTCCGGCGCGCTCGTCATAGGCTGCGCGTTGATGATGGTAACGTGCTTTTTTGACTATGAGCAGCTTAAAAATCTGATCAAACCGATATATATTTTCTCGGTGGCTATACTTGTGCTGGTGCTTTTAATAGGTATCGGCACGAACGAATGGGGCGCAAAAAGCTGGATACGTTTCGGTCCCGTCGGTATTCAGCCGTCGGAAATCGCGAAGGTATGTTTCGTCGTGACTTTTTCTTATCACCTTTCAAAGGTTCATGACGACATAAACAAGCCGCTTGTTATTCTCGGACTGCTGCTGCATATCGGCGTGCTTCTCGCGCTTATCGCGCTCCAGCCGGACTTCGGAAGCGCGATGGTGTTCGTATTTATATTCATATGTCTCATGTTTACGGCGAAAATCTCGTACAAGTATATTATCCCCGCGGGCGTGCTCGTGAGCGCGTCGCTGCCGCTTATTTATAAATATGTATTGAAGGAATATCAGCAAAAGCGTATACTTTCGTTTTTTAATCCCGAAAGCGACGCGAGCGGCACGGGTTTCCACGTAATACAGTCAAAAATTGCGGTCGGATCGGGTCAGCTGTGGGGCAAGGGCTATATGCAAGGCATACAAAATCAAATGGGATACCTGCCCGAAAAACATACCGACTTTATCTTCAGCATAATATGCGAGGAGCTTGGGTTTATCGGTGCCTTGCTTGTAGCCGGCGTACTGTTTTTTATAATATACAAATGCTTCAAGACCGCGCAGAAAGCGGACAACGCCTTTGGAAGATACATCTGCGTCGGAGTGGGCGCGATGATGCTTTTCCACGTTTTTGAAAATATAGGAATGTGCGTCGGACTTATGCCCGTTACAGGTATTCCGCTGCCGTTTTTAAGCTACGGCGGTACGTCGCTCGTCGTCAATATGATCTCGATCGGACTGGTCATGAGCGTAGCGTATCATAATAAACCGCGAAGCGTATTCGATGTGTATTAAGACATTTAAAGTCCTGTTTATCGGACAGTGAATTTTATATAATATAACCATGATAAAACTTTTACGGGAGGACGATATTATGGTTATATTGGGTTCGGTTTTTCTCAGTGCGGGGGCGGCGATGCTTTTGGTACTGAGAGTAAACGAAAAAAGGTAGCTTTCACGGAAGCTTCATAAGAAAATGCGAACAAGGGGACGGCATATCCGTCCCCTTGTTTTTACAGAGTTATTTTCACATGATAATCCTTTAATAAATAATTTACCTGCAAAATATATCCGATAAATTGAGGTCCCGCCATAAGCTGACCGAAAAACGGCTTCCCGTAATCCGATGAACCGTTAAGGAGAGAACGCAGCTTTTCCTTATCGCAAAGCGAGAGTATCGGCGCGTTCGGGTCGGAAATTACGCTGTCGAGCAATTCCTTGGCCGCTTCCTCGTAGCGGGGATTATGCGTTTTCGGGTACGGACTTTTACGGCGCAGCCTTACGTCCTCAGGTAAAATACCGCGCGCCGCTTCACGCAGTATATTCTTTGAAACATTGTTTTTGTTTTTCATTTCCCACGGTATGTTCCATACGTATTCGACAAGTCTGTGGTCGCAGAAGGGAACGCGGACTTCCAGACCGCTTGCCATACTCATTCTGTCCTTTCTGTCAAGGAGATTCGTCATAAACCAGTTTATATTGAGATACGAAATTTCTCTGCGGCGTTTTTCTTCCGCGCTGTCGCCGTCGAACACGGGAACCTCCGCGATACTTTCATCGTAACGCATACGCGAATAAGCGTCGAGGTCAAGCTCGTCTTTCACGGACTGCCGCAATATGTTTTTGCGAAGCGATAAATCGTAACACCATGGAAACGCGGGCGTTTCAAACGCTTTTTTATCGCGGAACCACGGATACCCGCCGAAAATCTCGTCGCTGCATTCGCCCGAGAGAACAACGGTATGGTTTTTCTTTACCTCGCGGCAGAAATAAAGAAGCGACGCGTCCACGTCAGCCATACCCGGCAGATCCTTTGCTTTGAGCGTTTCCTCCAAAAGCTCGGTGAGCGCGCTGTTCGGGCATACGAGGTATGTATGGTCGGTATCGAAGGCTTCGACCATGCGCGGTACCCATACGCTGTCGCTGTCGGGCTGAAAGCTTGAAGCCTTGAAATACTTATTGTTGCCTTCATAGTCAAAGGAATAAGTCGAAAGACGCTCGCCGTTTTTCGCCTTTTCAATTGCGCCGATCGCACTTATTATGCTTGAATCGAGACCGCCGGAGAGAAATGTTGCAATCGGTACGTCGGAAACAAGCTGACGAGTTACGGAATCGTACACGAGAGAGCGTACCCGACGAATCGTTTCTTCATAATCGTCCGTGTGGGCGCGGCTTTCGAGAGACCAGTATTTTTTGATTTTCATACCGCCGCGGTTTATGATCATATACCGCGCCGGACGCAGCTCGAATACGTCTTTAAATACTCCCACGCCGCCGGTCCTGGCGGGGCTCAGCGCGAACAATTCGCATAGACCCGTTCTGTCGAGCGCGGGTTCGACGCCGGAATATTTAAAGAGTGCTTTGATCTCCGAAGCGAATATCGTAACATCGTCCTTAACGGTATAAAAAAACGGCTTCACGCCGAACCTGTCACGGCAGGCGAAAACGCGCTGACGCATCGAATCCCATATCGCAAACGCATATATGCCGTTCAGCATTTCGGCGCATTTTTCGCCGTAGTGTATATATGCGTACAGAAGCACCTCGGTGTCAGACGCGGTGGTAAATTCATAGCCGTAGGATATCAAGTCGTTACGCAGATCCTCCGTATTATACAATTCGCCGTTATATGTAATTACAAACTCATGTCCCGCCACTGTGCGCTTCATCGGCTGAAGTCCCTTTTCCACGTCTATAACAGCCAATCTGCTGTGGGCGAAAACCGTGTGTTCTCCGACCCATTCGCCATGTGAGTCGGGACCCCTGTGCCGCAGACATTTTGCCATTGCGTAAGCGGTCTCTCTGTTCTTTGCGTCGTTTTTTACAAGGTTTGTCTTAAAATTTATAAATCCGCATATTCCGCACATTTTCTTTGCCTCCTTAAATTTTCTGATGTATTATATGCCGAATACTTTCCGCGCGTGAATGAAAGAAAGTCACGTTTTTTCGGCGGGCGCAAAAAAACGAGGTTCTTATTTGTAATAAGAACCTCGTTATTACGTTTTCAGCTTAAACGTGTATTAAACGGAAATCGAATCGTACTTTATCAGTTATTGATGAGCTTGTCGTCCTCGTTGTTCCAGCTGTAAAGCTTTCTTATTTCCTCGCCGACCTTTTCAAGCTGATGCTCGCCGGCGATCTTTCTCATAGCCTTGAAGTGGACCTGTCTGCCGGCGGGCGACATATCGAGAAGGAACTGCTTCGCGAACGAACCGTCCTGAATGTCCTTTAATACCTTCTTCATCGTCTTCTTCGTTTCCTCGGTGATGAGCTTCGGACCTGTGATGTAGTCGCCGTACTCAGCGGTGTTCGAAATAGAATATCTCATGCCCTTGAAGCCGCTCTGGTAGATAAGGTCAACGATGAGCTTCATCTCGTGGATACACTCGAAGTACGCGTTTCTCGGATCGTAACCCGCCTCAACGAGCGTCTCAAAGCCTGCCTGCATCAAAGCCGTAACGCCGCCGCAGAGAACTACCTGCTCGCCGAAGAGGTCTGTTTCTGTTTCCGTTCTGAATGTTGTTTCGAGAACGCCCGCTCTTGCGCCGCCGATACCCAAAGCGTATGCGAGAGCCAGATCCTGTGCCTTGCCGGTAGCGTCCTGCTCAACGGCGATAAGACACGGAACGCCCTTGCCCTCCTGGTATTCCGAACGAACGGTGTGACCCGGGCCCTTCGGAGCTATCATCGTAACGTCAACATACGGGGGCGGTACGATCGTGCCGAAATGAATGTTGAAGCCGTGTGCGAACATGAGCATATTGCCCTCTTCGAGATTCGGCTCGATTTCGTTCTTGTAAAGATCAGCCTGAAGCTCGTCGTTTATAAGGATCATGATAATGTCGGCTTTCTTTGCCGCTTCAGCAGAGGTGTAAACCTTAAGTCCCTGCTTTTCAGCCTTCGCCCAGGATTTGCTGCCCTCGTAAAGACCTATAATTACGTCGCAGCCCGAATCCTTCAGATTGAGCGCGTGAGCGTGACCCTGACTGCCGTAGCCGATTATCGCAATCGTCTTGCCCTGTAACAGATTAAGGTTACAGTCATTTTCATAAAATACCTTTGCGTTTTCCAACGTCTTTGCCATTTTAAATTACCTCTTTCCGTTTCTTTTAATTTTTATAAATAATAATTTATTTATCGTATTTTTGATTTTGCGTACGCTGTACGCCGCAGATTGCGCCGTGTGAGAGCGCGTAGCTTTATTTGTCTATTTTGAGAGTATTCGTACCTCTTTCGAGCGCGGTCATACCCGTGCGCGAAATTTCCTCTATGCCGTAAGGTTCGACAAGCTCGAGGAACGCGCCGATTTTTCTGTCATGACCGGTAATTTCGACCGTAAGCGTATTTGAAGAAATATCGACGATGTTTGCTCTGAATACGGACGTTATCTCGATGACTTCGCTTCTTGTTTTTGAAGTGACTTTCACCTTCACAAGCGCGAGACCGCGTTTCACTATCTCGCTGTCGCGAAGCGTCTTTATCTTTATTACTTCCATAATTTTGGAGAGCTGCTTCGAAACCTGCTCCACAGTCTGCGCGTCGCCGTTTACTTCGATCGTGATACGCGATACGTGCGGATCCTGCGTCGTGCCGACCGAAAGAGAATGAATGTTGAAGCCCCTTCTTGAAAACAGTCCGACAACTCTTGAAAGCACGCCCGGATTATTCTCGACAAGGACGGATAAAGTGTATCTTTCCATTTAATTGTCCTCCTTTTTCGGAAGAATAGATTCATTAAGCGCGTCGCCCGTAGGCTCAAACGGACTTACGTCCGCAACCAACAGATAAGAACCGTCCGCAGCGAGCATTTTGTCGATCGCCGCGTCTATTTCACTGTTTTCTTTTATCGTCGCGCTGTCGAATCCGTAAGCCTTCGCGAGCATTTCGAAATCGGGAGAGCCCTCGATCGAAACAGCCTGATAATTCGATTTGTAGAGCAGGAACTGATGCTCATGTACCATACCGAGACGGTTGTTTCTGAACAGTACCATTTTTACGGGTATATCCCATTGAGCCATGGTACCCATTTCCGGCAGATCCATCTGGAAGGAACCGTCGCCCATGACCGCTATAACGGGCTTCGCTCCTCCGAGCGCGGCACTTGCGCCTATCGCTGCGGGAAGACCGTAACCCATTGTGCCGAAGCCGCCGGACGTGAGCAGCGTTTCGGGTGAAAGGAACGTGAAGTAATTCGCGCACCAAATCTGATTCTGTCCCACCTCGGTAGTGAGGTAAACGTCGGACTTTGTTTTTTCCGCAAGTCTGGAAAGGAAATATTTCGGATTTATAAATCCGTTGTCCTCTCCCGAAGGCTCGTGGGTGAAGCGTCTCTTAAGCTCGTCCGCTTCGTCCGTCCAGCTCTTGTCCGCTTTGTAATCCTTCAGCAGAGGAGTGAGCTGCTCCAGAACGTCTTTGATATCCCCGACAACGGGAATATGCGGCTGGACATTTTTACCTATCTCGGCGGGGTCAACGTCAATATGTATAAGCTTGCCGCTGTCCTCAAGTCCTTTTACGTTCGCGACCGTTCTGTCGCCGAGTCTCGAGCCCATAACGATAACAAGATCCGCGCGGTTGAAAATCATATTCGCGCGTTTTGCTCCGTGCGAGCCTATCATACCGTAATAACGCGGAGAATTTGTCGGCACGGTTCCTATACCCATCATTGTAGATACGACGGGGATATCCGTTTCCTTGACAAATTTTCTGAATTCTGCGGTCGCGTCGGAAATAACGATGCCGCCGCCCGCGAGGACAACCGGCTTTTTCGCGCTCCTTATCGCTTCCGCCACTTTCTTTACCTGTGATTCGTTGGCACGCGCGACGAGCTTGTAACCTCTGATACTAACCTCCTCGTCCTCGTCGGGATAATCAAATTCCGCTTTGAGGATATCCATAGGAAAGTCGATAAGAACGGGACCGGGTCGTCCCGTGGTGGCGATGTGAAAAGCTTCGTTCACGACCCTGGGAATGTCCAATCCGTCTTTGATAAGGTAGCTGTGCTTTGTAAAAGGCAGCGTCGCGCCGGTGATATCGACTTCCTGAAACGCGTCCTTGCCGATAAGATTTGTGGCAACCTGTCCCGTCAAAGCGATCATCGGAATGGAGTCCATATACGCGGTGGCTATACCCGTTATAAGGTTAGTCGCACCCGGACCCGACGTAGCGGTGCAAACGCCCGCTTGTCTCGTAACTCTCGCATAGCCGGACGCCATATGCGCCGCGCCCTGCTCGTTACGCGTGAGAATATGCTTTATTGAAGAAAACGACAGCTTGTCTATAATAGGACAATTTGCCGCGCCGGGGTATCCGAACACGATTTTGACGCCGTTTTTCTCCAAGGTTTTAACAACCATTTCAGCACCGGTCAATCTCAAAAAAATTCCCCCTTTAAATTTTAGTTTTTAACATACCGGCGCGCCGATTATCCGCGCCGCAAAACCATCTTGTTCAGATTTGTCTTGTGGAAAACCGAATTTTTCTAAAAGCATTCGCTTTATTGAAACGATGGTGCTGCATACTTAAGCCGTGTATCGGCTTCAAGTATGATACAATTATAATATCGTACCATACTATTTTATCAGCCCGACACATGATTGTCAACTGTTTTTCTGCATAATTATCAGTCTTGCGGCTTTAAATCTTCGGCGTATATAAATTTTTGTCATAAATTTTTTTATTTGTAAATTATTGTTGATTTATCGGGTCTTTATGATATAATTATATCATATCGCGGCAAAAATCGTCCGCGGCGGCAGGAGGGATAATAAATGAAGCTTACCGACGAGCAGGCTCAGCGTTACGCGCGCCATACCGTGCTTAAAGAAATCGGCGAGGAAGGGCAAAAAAAGCTTTTGAGCGGTAGCGTGCTTGTGATCGGCGCGGGCGGTCTCGGTTCTCCCGCGGCGATGTATCTTGCCGCGGCGGGAGTGGGAAGGATAGGGATCGCCGACGCGGATAAAGTGGACTTGTCAAATCTTCAAAGACAGATCATCCATTCCCGCGCGGACGTGGGCAGGGCAAAGACCTTATCCGCAAAAAAGCGTATGGAATCGATAAATTCCGATGTGAACGCAGAAGTATACGAAACGTTTGTTTCGCGCGGGAATATAGACGAAATAATAAAGGATTATGACTTCGTGCTTGACTGCACGGACAATTTTGACTCGAAATTTTTAATAAACGACGCGTGCGCGGCGGCGCAAATACCGTTTACCCACGCCGGTATACGCGGATTCGAGGGTCAGCTCATGACGTATGTGCCGAACGCGGGACCGTGTTACAGATGCGTGTTCAAAGACCCGCCGCCCAAAGACGCGCTCGACGCTTTTTCGGGCGTCGTCGGCGCGCTGCCGGGAGTAATAGGAAGTCTCCAGGCGATGGAGGCGATAAAGTATATCACGGGAGCGGGAGAACTGCTTACGGGATATTTGCTCGTTTATAACGCGCTTCGAACAGAATTCAGAAAAATCAAGCTGCCGAACGCTTCGCCGGACTGCGCGGCGTGCGGAAAAAAACGGCGTACGGAATAATTGTCAGTAAAAAAATAAATTTTTGCTTGCAAATATTATTGTTATATGTTATACTGTATGTCACGGGGGTGTAGCTCAGATGGGAGAGCGGTTGCTTCGCATGTAACAGGCCAGGGGTTCGAATCCCCTCATCTCCACCAAAACGAAAACAAACCGCGTATTTATGCGGTTTGTTTTTCTGTATCCCCGAATTATCCCCGAATTTTACTGGAAATTTATATTTTTGCTCTAATTTTGTTCAGTACAGTGAGCGCACGTTCTTCTTCTTTCGGATATAAATGTGAGTAGGTGTTCCACGTCATTTTAATATCGCTGTGACCGAGCCGGCGGGCAATTTCCTGAATATTGATACCGTTATTGGCGAGAAGGGAAGCATGGCTATGCCTGAAATCGTGTATGCGGATTTTCTTTAGTCCTGCTGCAGATGCGTATTTTTGGTTGCGTTTTTCAATCGTGCTGTCACGTAAGCATTTAACGCCGCCGCATATCCACCGGTCGTCCGAAAATCCGTCAAGCATTTTCAGCCGATTATAATGTTCGGTCAGCACGTTTTTCAGCGGCAGCGGTATTTGTATATCGCGCACGGAGCTTTTATTTTTTGGCGGCGTTTCGCGGTCGCCGCCCTTTAACTTTTGCGCAATGCTGCGCGTTACATGAATTGTATTATCCGATATATCCGTCCATTTCAGTGCATTTATTTCGCCCTTACGCATACCTGTGTAAAACGCGACATTGAAAAACACATAGAAATTCCACTCGTACAGGCTGCCGAATGCCTGTTCCGACTGCTCGGCTTGCTCGCGCGCGGCGGCAATAAATTTCAAAAATTCGTCAACCGTATAGAAATCCATATCATGCTTGACGGCGTTAGCATCCTTGAAGTTTCCCAACTTTGAAAGCGGGTTTTTGTCGATGTACTCCATTTTTACGGCGTAGTTTAACACAGACCGAAACGCCGAAAACAGTTTTTGCTTATACGATAACGACAGCGGTTCTTGTTTTGTGGTTCGTAGATCCTCGATGTGTGTTTTCCACCGCTGTAGTTGCGGCACGGTCAGCTTTGACAGGCGCGTCGAGTTGAAAAAAGGAATAACATACTTATTCAGATGTTTTACCTGCTTGTCTAAGGTGCTTTCGCGGACTTCGTTTCTTTTAACCCGAATATACTCATTACATAGGTCTGTTACCGTAATCTTCATTGAGACGTCCTCGTTATTAAGATCGCGAACGAGACGGCTTTCAAGTTCTTTTGCCGCATCCTTGCCGTAAGCGACACGCTCAATCTGCTTATATGCGCCGAAACTGTCAACGTAGTTTACGCGCACTCGGTATTTCTGCAAACCGTCTTTTTTGCCGCCTGTTTTATAAATCGGCATAAAAATAACACCGTCCTTTCTTGACAATGCGGCGGTGCTATGATATACTAAACATGGTACTGGTTTTGGTTATATCATAACCGCCATATCTCCCGACTGTGAGAGGCAGTCGGGGGATTTTTTTATTTGTCGGACAACTCGTCAGGGTGAGTGACCTTATAATTTTCAAATTCATATTCCGTTTTTTTCAGCTTTTCGACAAGCTCTTTGTTACGTTTCCCAAATTTTTCTACCGCTTCAGCGGCTTTAGGTGCGCGATTTTTCTTTGTTTTCAAATGTTGAGATACACGCTTTGTCAAATACCATTCATAATCTGACAATACCTTTGCCATTGTGGGATTGGACGCTTTCTTGTCGGCGAGCACGTCATAAAGCATTTTCCACGCGGCGGAAACTCTGTGCTCTTCTTTTTTCATGTATTCCGATTTTAAAGTCTCATATTCGCTTTCTAATCTTTGCTTTCGTTGTACAAGTTCCTTTACCTTTACTTCATAACCTTGTTTTTTGGATCTATATTTTTCTATGTAATGAGATGTCACACAAAAGATTATTATAAACGGTATCGCAGAAACGATTATAACAGGTATCACGCTATGCGAGGAACGATCGGTTTTGACGGGCGCAGAGGTAGACGAAAGAGATCTCTGTGCCGGAGCGAGCGTAGGCGTTAACGGGTTTGGAGTTTGAATATGAAGCTCAGGCTTAGGTGTTACAGTTGAGTATGAAGCCGATTTCGGTTCGCTTACAGCTTTTTCGGTTTCTTTATACGGGCAGGATCCGTCTTCATTATGCTGATGAGGTGGATTGCCGTTACAGTG
>CANQJC010000010.1 GCA_947624165.1 uncultured Clostridia bacterium | reverse complement strand
AACGGCGTTATCACTCCGTTTTCCAAAACCGCGCTCTGCTTATTCACTCCCACAAGCGCGCCGTTATTGTCATACACCGCCGCTATAACGTCCGCTTCCACGTCCTCGGCTGTGTTCATGACATTTGCGAAAACCGCGGCGTTGCTGCCGGTTAGAACGCTGTCCGTAATTTCCGCGCTGACCGTGCCGATCGTGAACGCGTTTTCGTTATACGCGTAATCGGCGACGGAAAATTCAAGGGTGTCACGATCCAAGTCGGTCACGTCTATTTTTATTTCTGTTTCCTTTTCAGCCTTTATCGGCACCGTAACCGTTTTATCCGATGCGTCCCACGCCGTCGCAACCATTAGGTATCGGTTGTCGCTCGCCGTAAATGACGCGTACGTCTTGCCATTCTCCTCGTAAATTCTCGGATTTTGTATCTCGGGGATCGTGTTATCGATATACAACTTATACGTTTTTTCCTCACGGCTGCTGTTTCCGTAGCCGAGAGTGCCCGACAAGGTCAAGGTGTAATCGCCCTCGCCGTAATTGGCGACGATCTTGTTAATCGCCAGTTCATCGGCGGTGGTCCCTTCCAAACGCGCAAGTCCTCCTCCGACAGGATCTTCGCTGAGAACAGTGCCGCTTGAGTCTTTGAGTGTGACCTTAACGTCCTTCAAGGAACGCAGCATACGAACGGACAAGTAATAAGATGTAGCATCCGATAGATTTTCCGAAAATCCCGCATAAGCTTCGCTTTCATATTCACTCTTGTCGCCGTCTTCGGCAAATATGTTTGTGCCAAGCGGCGTTGCTTTCCCCGCCACGTACAGTATCAGACCTCCGTTTTTGACGCTGCCGCCCTCCTCGAAGTACGACGGAGTCATAGCGTCGAACGCGGTCCAGTCACCGTAAAAGCCCGTGTATGGGATACTCGCCGCTGTGACCGTTTCGTCACTTGAGGAAAGAACGACAAAGCCGTCAACCCAAAAGCCGTTTGTAAATATTCCCTTGTTCGCCGCCGTCTGCTCGCTGTCGAGATTTATTTTAAGCGTTATTTCTTTTTCCTCATTCGCGGACAGCGTAACGCATGTCGGATCTGCATCGTCCTCGGTATAGTCGAGAAGCACGGAATCGGTGATTATATTTTTACCGTCCCTCTCCTCGTGATTGTCCGTGAACGCGTAAATCGTGATTTTATCGTATGTTACGTCATTTTTCGTCAAATTTTTCGCTTTGAAAGTGAGCGTTATTTCATCCGTCAGATTATCCTTAAGACTGAGCTTTGACTTACCGCTGTCACCCTTTAATATTACCGGCAGCGTCAGCGCGTCCTTTAAATTCACAAGACCTGCGCCTTGCCGTCTCGGCGATTCGGGGAGCTTCTTTGCCTCGTCTTGGAACACAATATCAGCCGAGCTCATCAAAATATTTTCCATGAGCGTGACCTTGTCCTCGCCCTTCACGTCGGGATACGTTTTATCGACGTAAGCACTCATAAGTGCCATCGCGCCCGTTATTTGCGGAGCCGCCATGGACGTACCGCTGTCGTTTACGTACTCATCGTCATTTCCCGCCGAAAGTATGTCGGTACCCGGAGCCGTAATTTCAGGCTTGAGCTCAAGGTCGGACTGTGTGCCCCAGCTTGAATAGTACGCCATACCCGTTTCGCTGACCTTACTTTCTATACTTTCTCCGACAATAGTCTGAATTGCTTTGTTTTCCGCGCTTTTAAGCTTGTCACCGACGGATTTGCTTACCATTATGCCCGGTATTTCATCACTTGCCGTCTGCAGCGTACCGACCTCTTCATTTTCCGATATGAGTATAAGACCGACGGCACCCATTTCAAGCAGCGCGCCGCTTTTTGCGTCCGTTCCTTCCGGAACTACCGCTATTTTACCGGTAATATCATCCATTGCCTTGAAATCGGCAAGGGTATCGCCGTAAACGTAACCGCACGGCGCGTCGGCAAATTTTTTATAGAACAGATCGTTGTAAGACGCTTCAAGCTCTTCGCCGTTAAGCGTAAATTTTCCGCCAAACGCCCACTTTTTATTCGGGTCGATAGACGCGACCGACGTTAACGCGGAAAACGACGCGGGAATGTTGTTATATATGTAATCCGGATGATCCGTCGTTTCCTCCTCTCTGTCGGAGTTGCCCGCCGAGCATATGACCGCTATACCGGCGTCTCGCGCGTTTTCAATGGCTGTTTGCGCCGGAGAATATTCCGATGCCGTAGCACCAAGACTCATATTTACGGCGCATACGCCGATTTTTGACGCGTCGTCCAGTGCCTTGATAACTGCGTCGAACGGCATAGAGCCATCATCGTCCCCGACCTTCATGAGCAGCATCTGCGCTTCGGGCGCGACGCCCGAAAATGTCGTATCCTCAAACACGCCGTTTTTACCCGCTGCTATACCCGCGACATGACTGCCATGCATTACCGATGCATTGTACGTATCAGCGTCGCCTTCAAAATAATCATAGGCAAACGGTATTTTTTCGTTTTTGTAAACCTGATTTGCCGATATATCGGCGTTAAACTCATTGTTTTCGATAAATTCGCGTATAGAGCTTTTGGTCAGCTTCGGCTGTTCGACATCCGACGCAAAAAACTCGTGCGAAGTGTCAAACGCGGCGTCTATGATCGCTATCACCTGTCCGCGTCCGTCAAAGCCCGCGTTGTACATATCCTGCACGTTTATCATCGCCGCGCCGTAGCCCGGTTCGCTTTCGCCGACCGACGCAGGTTCGGACGGAACTCTGAAGGTTTTTGATATGTACACGTTTTTAACGCCGTCAATTGCCTTTATCTTTTCAATATCGCTTTTGCATGCGTCCATTGAAAAGCCGTTGATAACGCTTGTGTAGGTAAAGCCCGAATCCGCGTCGGCACTTGTGCGCCTTTCTATAAGTGATTTGACCTTCGCCTGAGCGTTTAGTATCCTCGTTTTCTCATTCTTCGCTTCGTCCGTTTCCATATATTCTGACGCGCCCATGAGTACCGCGTTTTTCGTTTCGAGAAGCGACGCGCCGTCGGTTTCGACGATGAGCGTGACGCGTTCGTCCCGCGCCGTTTTTTCCGAGACGGCTCCGCTCTTATCCGCAGCCGCGCCCGACAACGCGCCGAGCGTCATGATGAGCGCGGTCAATATGCTTATGATTCTTTTCGTTTTCATCGGATATCCTCCCTTTATATTAAGCGCGGCAAAACGCAGCCGTTTCGCCGACGTATGATTTAACAATATACTCCCGATCTGCGTATTTTTTGCGTGGACATCACGTTGATATTGCGTAGCAATTATAACATATTTTTTATATATTGTAAAGATACAAATTCACTATTGATACGATTTTTATCGATCCTTGTCCCATACCGCGGCAAATCGGCCGGAACGTATCTCCCGTTCGGCGCGTTGCCGTCCGCTTGCCGCGCTGCCGTATCTTACGATTGGGAAAAACGGCAAAAGAGCGTATCATCACGATACGCTCTTTGTCAAACTGCCGTAAAACAAGTGTCGCTGCGCCAAGAGACAGTTTATTCTATCGCCGTTACCTCGTAGCCTGCGTCAGCGACGGTATTTTTAAGCGTTTCGTCCGAAACGTCCTTTGCGAGCGTTACGCGCGCTTCGCCGCCGTTATCGAGCGTCACCTCGGCGGTCACGCCGTCTATGGCGTTCAAAGCGTCGGACACTCTGCCGGTACAATGCGAACACATCATACCGTTGATTTTGATTGTTTTTGTCATTATATTCTCCTCCTTAATTATATTTACATTATTATTCAAAGCCGCCGCGTGCTTCGGCTTGAAGAAGCGCAGACGCAGCGCGTTCGATACAACGAATACGGAGCTTAAGCTCATTGCGAACGCCGCTATCATCGGGTTCAGCTTTAATCCGAACGCGCCGTAAAGCGCGCCGGCGGCTATCGGTATGCCGAGCACGTTATAAAAGAATGCCCAAAACAGATTTTCTTTTATATTTTTTATAACGGCGCGGCTCAGCTCTATCGCGGTCACAACGTCGCTCAAAGAGCTTTTGACAAGCACGACGTCAGCCGACTCGATAGCCACGTCCGTACCCGCGCCTATCGCAATGCCTACGTCCGCACGGGCAAGCGCGGGAGCGTCGTTTATGCCGTCGCCTACCATAGCCGTTACGTGTCCGGCTTCATGCAGAGCGCGTATCTCGCGTTCCTTGTCCGCCGGAAGTGCCTCAGCGATAGTATCGGTGACGTTGATTTGATTTTTCACCGCGCGCGCCGTCACTTCGTTGTCGCCGGTGAGCATTATTACGTCAAGTCCCATTTTACGCATATCGGCGATTGCCTTCACGCTGTCGTCCTTGACGGTATCGGCGGCGGCGATAATTCCTATGAAGCGGTCGTCAAAGGCGAAATAAAGCGTCGTTTTTCCCTCGGACGCAAAGCGTTTATCCTCGGGCGCGTCTATGCCGTTTTCGCGCATCAGCGCGTAATTTCCCGCAAGAATGATTTTTCCGTCGATCTCACCTCTTACGCCGCGCCCCTCTATCTGCTCGAAGCCGCTCACATCTTTCATGTCAAGTCCGTCGGCTCTCTCCGTAATAGCTTTCGCGAGCGGGTGAGCGGACAGTCTTTCCGCGGACGCGGCGAGTGCGAGAAGCTCGTTCTCGGTCATGCCGTTTGGCAATATGTCAGTGACGGACGGTTTGCCCTCGGTTATCGTTCCCGTTTTGTCAAGGATCACGGCGTCCACTTTATGCGCCGTTTCAAGACTTTGAGCGGACTTTATCAAAATTCCGTACTGCGCTCCCCTGCCCGTACCGACCATAATGGCTGTCGGAGTTGCAAGACCCAGAGCGCAAGGACACGATATGACGAGTACGGAGATTGCCATAGACAGGGCGAAGCTTACTCCGTATCCCAGTACGAGCCACACCGCCGCCGTCAGCGCGGCGATCGCTATGACCGTCGGTACGAACACGCCCGCGACCTTGTCGGCGAGCTTTGATATCGGTGCTTTTGACGACGCGGCTTCCTCGACGAGACGAATTATCTGCGAAAGCGTCGTGTCGTCCCCCACTCTCTCGACCCGCGCCTTGAAATAGCCTGATACGCAAAGCGTCGCGCCCGTCACGCGGTCTCCCTCTTTCTTCTCGGAAGGGACGCTTTCGCCGGTTATTGCGGATTCGTCGACCGAGCCGTGTCCGTCGGTCACTTCAGCGTCCGCGGGAACGGTTTCGCCCGCCTTCACGACTATGGTATCGCCCACGCGCAGATCCTCCGACGGCACGGTTATTTCACCGCCGTCTCGAATCACCGTCGCGGTTTTCGGAGACAGGTCGATAAGCTTCTCTATCGCCTGAGACGTTTTACCCTTTGCGCGCGCTTCGAGAAATTTGCCGAGCGTGATAAGCGTCAGTATCATCGCCGCCGACTCGAAGTACAGATTCATCATGTGCGTATGAGCCGATCCCATGTCGCCGTGACCCAGCGCATAGCCTATCATGTAGAGCGTTATCACGCCGTACACAAACGACGCGCCCGAGCCTATCGCGATAAGCGCGTCCATGTTGGGCGTTCCTTTCACGAGCGTCTTTATGCCGTTTATATAATATTTCCTGTTCACGTACATTATAGGCAGCGTCAAAAGCATCTGCGTGAGCGCGAACGACGACGCGTTTTCCGTACCGAGCAGAAACGGCGGCAGCGGCAGTCCCCACATATGTCCCATGGAGACGTACATGAGCGCTATCAGGCACGCGACGGACACGATCAAACGACGCTTCATAGACGAGATCTCGTCGTCCGTCTTTACGTCCTTTATCTTTTCGCCCTTTAACGACGCGCCGTATCCCCCGTCTGCGACCGCCTTGATTATATCGTCCGTACCGACGACATTCTCGTCGAAATCCACCTGCATACTGTTTCTCAAGAGATTTACGTTCACGTCTCTTACGCCGTCGAGTTTTCTGACGCTTTTATCGACGTGCGCGCTGCACGCACCGCACGTCATACCTGTAATATCGAATTTTTCTTTCACGCGTTTCACCTCTTTTGACTATTGATTTTATTCGGATTTTATGATAGTATTTTATCATAAAATATTTATTATTCAAGTACGCACTTTTTTGACATATACTATCAAAAAAGATAGCGTGAATATCGTGAAAGGTTGATGAAGCATGAATCAGTCGTATATCTGTCCCGTCGAATCCACGCTCGAAATAATAAGCGGCAAATACAAACCGCTTATACTCTGGCACCTCGCGGACGGCACCCTTCGGTTTAACGAGCTTCAGAAGCTTCTCCCGTCCGCCACTCCGAAAATGCTGACGCGCCAGCTTCGGGAGCTTGAGAGGGACTCTCTTATCTCTCGGAAGGTGTATCCCGTTGTGCCGCCGAAGGTCGAATACTCTCTGACCGACACGGGACGAAGTTTTATACCCATACTTAAGGACATACGCGATTGGGGCGACAAATATCTGCGTTCCAATAATATCTGTCCCAACTGCTCCATGGTAAAATGACAAAAAACAGGCTGTTAAAGCCTGTTTTTTATTATCGCAATATGAAAATCAAAGAACGTCGTTTTTTATCAAGTCGTCATATGTTTCGCGCTTTACGACCACCTTCGCTTCGCCGTCGGAAACGGCGACGACAGCCGGACGCGGTATTCTGTTATAATTGCTCGCCATGGAATAGTTATACGCTCCGGTCGCAAGTACGGCGAGCGTATCGCCGACGCGGATCTCCGGCATTGACGCGTCTTTTAAAAGTATGTCGCCCGATTCGCAGCACTTGCCCGCTATCGTTACCTTCTCGGTACGCGCGGCGTTCGCGTTATTCGCCACGACGGCTTCATATTCCGATTCATAAAGAATGTATCTCGGATTGTCTCCCATACCGCCGTCAACCGAAACGTATTTTCTTACATTTTTTATATCCTTTATTCCGCCTACGGTATAAAGAGTTATGCCCGCGGGAGCGATTATCGAGCGTCCCGGTTCCATAAGAATGAACGGAAGCTTTACGTTTCTTTCCTCGGCTGTTTTCTTTACGGTCTCGCTCACGTGCATTATGTATTCGTCATACGGCACGGGGTCGTCTTTTTCGGTATACATTATGCCGTAACCGCCGCCCAGATTAAGACAGTCTATTTCGAGACCGAGCTTGTCCTTCAAGTCGCCGATAAAATTCATCATTATTTCGGCGGCTTTGCAGAACGGTTCTATATCGAATATCTGAGAGCCTATATGACAGTGCACGCCGTTGACCTTGACGTTCGACATTTTGCTTGCCTTCTCGATTATCTCAAACGCTTCGCCGTTTTCGAGAGCGACGCCGAATTTGGAATCGATCTGACCCGTTTGTATAAAGCTGTGCGTGTGCGCGTCGACGCCCGGTTTTATGCGGAACATGATATTCTGCACAACGCCGTGCTTCTTAGCCGTTTCGTTGAGCGTTTCAAGCTCATAAACATTATCAACGATTATGTTACCGACTTTGTTCCGTACCGCAAGCTCTATCTCCTCGCGCGTCTTGTTGTTGCCGTGGAAGTATACCTTGTCCATAGGGAAACCGGCTTTCAGCGCGGTATAAAGCTCGCCGCCGGAAACAACGTCGACTCCCAGTCCTTCCTCCATCACAAGGCGACAGGTATAAAGCGAACAAAACGCCTTGTTCGCGTAAAGAACAAGTCCGTTCCCGCCGTAATATTTATCCATGGCGTTCTTGTAGACGCGGCAGTTTTTTCTTATTAAGTCCTCGTCAAGAACGTAAAGGGGCGTACCGAATTTTTCAGCAAGCTCCACTGTGTCGTTCTTACCGATAACAAGATGATTTTTTTCGTTTACCGTCAAATTTTCCGATACAAACATTACCTTCTCACACCTTCCATGCAGTAGATTCAGCCCTGCGTTCCGTCGGGCTTCAATTGTTCGTTTATTACGCCGCCGGCGATTTTCTTCTCCGCGTGTATAATCTTCGGCTCCTTGCCCTCGGTTATACAGTTTTTGTCGATAATGACCGTTCTGATACTGTCGTCCGACGGTACGTCGAACATAACGTCGGTCATGGCGGCTTCGATTATCGAGCGCAGTCCGCGCGCGCCGGTGTTCAGCTCGATCGCCTTGTCGGCTATCGCGCTTATCGCGTCGTCCTCAAACTCAAGCTTTACGCCGTCGAAAGCGAAAAGCGTTTTATACTGTTTGACAAGAGCGTTTTTCGGCTCAGTCAGAATTTTTATAAGGGTTCTTCTGTCAAGCTTGTCAAGCTTCGTAAATACCGGCAGCCTGCCTATAAACTCGGGTATAAGACCGAATTTGAGCAGATCCTGCGGGATTATGTTCGCAAGAAGCTCGTTCATATTCTTTTCCCGCTTACTCTCTATCTCCGCGCCGAAGCCCAGACCGCGTTTTCCTATTCGATTCTCGATTATCTTTTCTATGCCGTCGAACGCGCCGCCGCATATGAAAAGTATATTGGTCGTGTCTATCTGTATAAATTCCTGATGCGGGTGCTTTCTTCCGCCCTGCGGCGGCACGGAAGCGGTCGTACCTTCAAGCATTTTCAGAAGTGCCTGCTGCACGCCCTCGCCGCTTACGTCGCGCGTTATCGACGGGTTTTCGGATTTCCTCGCGATTTTGTCTATCTCGTCTATATAAATAATTCCGCGTTCGGCGGCGTCCACGTCGTAATCGGCGGCTTGGATGAGCTTCAGCAGTATATTTTCAACGTCTTCTCCGACGTATCCCGCCTCGGTGAGGGACGTTGCGTCCGCGATGGCGAAGGGTACGTTCAGTATTTTTGCAAGATTCTGAACGAGAAACGTTTTTCCGCTTCCCGTCGGTCCTATCATGAGTATGTTACTCTTTTGAAGCTCGACATTCCTCGCCGCGTCGGCGTGTTCGATACGCTTATAATGATTATATACGGCGACGGACAGGATCTTCTTCGCTTCCTCCTGACCTATAACATACTCGTCGAGAAAGTCCTTTATCTCCTTGGGCTTGGGAAGTCCCTCTGCGTCGATACCGCCCGCGCTTTCATAATCGCCGGCAAGTATGTTGTTGCACATATTTATACATTCGTTACAGATATAAACGCCCGGGCCGGAAAGGAGCATACTTACCTCGCCGTCGGTTTTGCCGCAGAATGAGCATCTGAAATGTCTTTTTTCGTCCATACAATCCTACTCCTTAAAACACAGCTTCCGCTCAGCGGTTTTCTATTACTTCGTCAATAAGTCCGTATTCCTTTGCGGCGGCAGCCGACATGAAGTTGTCGCGCTCCGTGTCCTCGCACAGCTTTTCGTATGTCTGTCCCGTGCGTTCCGCAAGAATTTGGTTCATCTTTTTCTTTGTCTCTACAAGGTGGTCGGTATAAATTTTTATATCCGTCGTTTGACCGCTCAGACCGCCGCCCGATATGAGCGGCTGGTGGATCATTATTTCGCTGTTGGGCAAAGCGAATCTCTTGCCCTTCGTACCCGCCGCAAGCAGGAACGCGCCCATGCTCGCCGCCATACCTATGCAGATAGTGGACACGTCGCACTTGATATACTGCATCGTGTCGTAAATAGCCATACCCGCGCTGATCGAACCGCCAGGGCTGTCTATATAGAATTGTATATCCTTGTCGGGATCCTTCGCTTCAAGATATAGCATCTGCGCGACAACAAGGCTCGACGTTGCGTTGTCTACCTGATCCGCCAAAAATATAATTCTATCCTCCAAAAGTCTCGAATAAATGTCGTATGAACGCTCTCCCCTGTTGGTTTGTTCAACGACCATAGGTACTAATGCCATATCGCTCATTCCTTTCCGAAATTTAAATTATTTTACAGAAGCGTTGTTCACGATCATGTCGATCGTTTTCTGAAGTTCAAGCTCCTTCTTTATGTTTTCCTTTTCATCGTCGCTCAACGCTTCCTTCAGTTTATCAAGCTCCATGTTATACTTTTTCGCCATATCGACGAGGTGAAGCTCTACCTCCTCGGGACCCGCTTCGATGCCCTCCGCTTTTTGTATCGCTTCGAGAACAAGAGAGCCTTCTATCTGCTTCTTCGCCTGTTCCTCAAACTGGGCGCGCATGGTTTCCATTGTCTGACCCGTGTACTTCATGTACATATCGAGATCCATACCCTGATAAGCAAGTCTGTGCGAAAAATCTCTTATGAGAGTGTCTATTTGAGCTTCCTTCATTGCGTCGGGAATTTCAAACTCGGCGTTCTCTATCGCCTTGTCGACTATCGCGTTTTCCGTCTCGCTTTTCGCTTTGTTGAACGCGGCTTCCTCGAGCTTCTTGCGAACGTCGGCTTCATACTCCGCCATAGTGTCGAATTCGCTCACTTCGCTTGCAAAATCGTCGTCAAGCTCGGGAAGCTCTCTCTTCTTTATTTCTTTTACCTTTACCTTGAATACAGCGTCCTTACCGGCAAGATTTTCCGCGTGATATTCGCTCGGGAACGTCACCTTAACTTCAACGTCCGCGCCGGTCTGCGCGCCGACGAGCTGATCCTCGAAGCCGGGTATGAACGTGTTGGAACCGATTTCAAGCTCGTAATCCTCGCCCTTGCCGCCTTCAAAAGCAACTCCGTCCGAAAAGCCCTCGAAATCTATTACGGCAATATCGCCGTTCTCGATCCCGCGGTCGTCTACCGTGATAAGGCGCGCGTTCTTGTTTCTCGCGGCTTCGATGTCGTTCTTTACGTCCTCATCTGTTACAGTATAGTCAATTTTATCCACTTCTATACCTTTATATTCGCCTAAGGTAACCTCCGGCTTTGTTGTGACAAGAGCGGTAAATACGACGGGTTCGCCCTTCTTTATTTCCTCAACGTCAATTTCGGGTCTTGCGACAGACTCGACGCCCGACTCCTCGAGCGCGCTTTCATATGCCGCGGGAAGCACGTCGTTTACGGCTTCGTCGTAGAACACCGCGCTCGTGTAATATTTTTCAACAATACTTCTGGGAGCCTTACCTTTGCGATAGCCAGGAATATTGAATTTATTCGCGTTTTTCTTGTATGCCCGGTTTATTGCCTTGTCAAACTCCTCCGCGCTTACCTCGAAGGTCAGCTTTACAAGGTTTTTCTCGATTTGTTCTGTTTTCACTGTCATAGTGATTATATCCTCCTTCTGTGTCCCTGTGTCAGGACATATTAACATAGCGTATATTATATCACTTCTTTTCGGATATTTCAATTCTTTTTTTTAATTCTTTACATATTTTTCATAACTGCCGAGCCGCGCGGCGGCGTTTTAGTGTAAATTAACCTAAACAACGCGACGCTGCGCAAACGGCGCGTATTTTTATACGCAAAAACGCCCGCCCAAAACGGGCGGACGTTTCTTTACCGAAGCGAATCAAGCTCCGCGCTTATCGCGTCTTTGTCAAGGTCTCTTCCTATAAATACAAGCTTCGTCATTCTGTCTCCGGCTGTTTCGTCCCAATCGTCCATAAGAGACGGGTTTTCCTTCAGGAATTTTTTCAGCTCTCTTTTCGGCGCGCTTGCAAGCCAAAGTCCGTTTTCATATACCTGGACCTGCTTTCCCGCCTGCTCGAACACGTAGGACATGTCGTTATTGTCTCTGAGCCATACGATCCCCTTGCACCGTATAACGTTTTCGGGGAATCTGTCGTTTGCCCAGTCGCGCAGTTTGTCGAGCGACAACGGGTTACGGCGGTAATATACAAACGAACCTATGCCGTATTCCTCGGCTTCGCCGTGATCGTGGTCGTGATGGTGATGATGACCGTGATGCTCATGATGATGCTCGTCATGATCGTCGTCATGGTCGTGATGATGTTCGTCGTGATCGTCGTCATGGTCGTGATGGTGCTCGTCGTGGTCGTCGTCATCTTCATCCTTTTCAAATTCGCTGAGCCAGCCCGCCGACGAGTACGTTTCCTCCAAATCAAATTGTTTCGTATCGAGAACGTCGTTCAAATCGACTTTCGCGTAATTCGTCTCGATTATTTTCGCTTTCGGCTGAAGTGCCTTGACTACGGCGCGTACCTTCGCCAGGTCTTCCTTTGACACCTCGTCCGTCTTATTTATTATAATGGTGGTGCAGAATTCTATCTGCTGTATAAGAAGATTTTCTATATCCTCCTCGTCCACGCTGCCCATGAGTTTTTCGCCGCCGGCAAATTCGTCCACAAGACGCAGCGCGTCCACAACGGTCACGACACAGTCGAGACGCACAACGGGAGGTATGCCCGTTCCGCGCGTGGAACCGTCCATCATAGAAATCGTCTGCACTATGGGCAGCGGCTCGCATATTCCGCTTGCTTCTATCAAAATATAATCAAACTTGCCCGACTGAACGAGCTCGGCTATCTGTTTCATCAAATCGACCTTAAGCGTACAGCATATACAACCGTTCGTAAGGGGAACAAGGCTCGAGTCCTCCTCGCGGACAACGCCGCCCCTTTGAATGAGAGACGAATCGACGTTTACCTCGCCGATATCGTTTACGATAACGGCAACGCGGTATCCCTCCTGATTTGACAAAATGTGATTCATCAAAGTTGTTTTTCCCGCTCCCAGATATCCCGTCAGGAGCGTTATTGGTATTCTTTTCATTTTTATCCTTCCTTCTGAATTTATATATGAGCTTGAATAAATTCGATCCGCCGCGGACGGCGGTACAGCCGAATCATTCCGCAAGGAAATCCGCCGCCGTCTTGATCACATCGCCGAGCGAGATCGTGTCGAGACCGTGCGTTTCGCCCCGAATTATATGAAGCGTCACGTTATCCATACACTTTTTGTATCTCAATGAACCGATAAGTCCCACCGCTTCGTCCTTTGTTCCGTGAATTATTAGCGTTTTTCCGAGGAACATCGAAGTCGTTTCGTATATGGGGAGCGTCCGCGCGGTACGCATATATTTCTGACCGAGCCTGTAATCGTTTTGCTCCACGTCCTTCATATCTACATATTCGGGCGGATCGTAGGTGTCGTATATCTTGCCGAAGCACGAACCGCGCTGAGCGTCGTCCGATATCGTCGCGGCGGGAGCCATGAGGACGAGCTTTTTCACAAGCTCTCTGTAATAGCCCGATATCATACCTCCGACGACCGCGCCCTGAGAATGTCCCGAAACATATATTTCGGTCACCCAGTCAAGCCTTTTGACATACTCCATAACCGCCATTGCGTCAAGTATCTCGCCGTATACGGTCATTTCCTCAAACGCGCCGTCGCTTTCGCCGTGACCGTCGAAATCGAAACGCACTACGGCTATTCCCCGCTTCAGCAGTTCGGCGGCAAGCATATCGTGCATACCGTTCTTGCCGACTCCTCTGTTCGACATAAGTCCGTGAAATATGATAGTTATCGGGCATTTTTCTTTTCCCTCGGGTCTTTCGAGCGTCCCTCTGAGCGTCAGCCCGTCTCTTTGTACGGTTATTTCCATATTTTTCACCTCGTTATTCAACGCGCCGCATACGATACGCGCTGTGATTTTTGACTACAATAATTATACTCGCGGCGTGTTGATTTGTCAATCGTGATTGAAAATATTTGTCAAAGTTTATTGCAGCTCGTCAAGACTTTTAAACGTGTATCCCTCTTTTTTCGCGTAATTTATTATATCCTCCAGCGCGGCGGCGTTATCCGACGATACGGCGTGCAGGAGAATTATCGCGCCGTCGTGAAGATACGGCGTCACCTGCGAAAAGGCATGATCCGCGCCCTTTTGCTCGTTTATATCCCAGTCCTTGTACGCGAAGCTCCAGAGTATGGTTTTATACCCCATGTCCTGCGCCACGGAGAGCACTCTCTCGCTGTACTCGCCCTCGGGCGGGCGCATATATTTCATCTCGACGCCGTACATATCGACGCACTTTTGATTCAGTCCGTCAAGCTCGGAACGTACCGTCTCGATGCTCTGCTTGGGCAGGTTCGGGTGATTGACCGTGTGATTGCCGACGATGTGACCGTTGTCTATCATTCGCTGTACAAGCTCCGTCTGATTCTCAAGGTACGGACCCGTCACGAAGAAAGCGGCGGGAGTATGTGTTTTTTCGAGCACGTCGAGGATTTTTGACGTGTATCCGTTTTCGTATCCCTCGTCGAATGTCAGGTAGAGCGTTTTCGGAGCGTCAAAATCCATATAATAGCAGTCGTACCTGCTCATCATCTCCTTCTCGTCCTCCGGCACGTCCGGCGGGCTGCCCTTCTTTTTCACAAATCCCCAGCCCGTTCCTTCGCCGCTCAATTCCTCGTAAGGCGGCTTTTCGCCGCTTGTTTCGACAAGCGCGCCGCTGTCGCTCGGAGCGCAGCCCGCAAGAAGCAGCGCGGAGCATACGAGCAATATTACTTTCTTTTTCATATTTTTAACTCCTTTCGATAAATTTTTTATTATTATTATCAAATTCTGTTGAATTTTAAATTATTTTGGTATATAATAAATATGTATTAACGGCATCGGCCGAATCATTTCGGCGCGGCAAAGCTCCGCGCGGCGGTCGGTGCGGTATCATCAATGAATGTTTAGGGGGGATTGTATGCCTACGCCAAGTGAATTTGAAATGAGAAGGCGCGAACGCCGCCGCCGTGAAAGACGGCGTAAAAAGCGAATACGCGCCGCCGTTATTCTGATTGCTTTGATAGGCTTGATAGTTATTGTCTGTGTCGCGATATCCACCTGCGCGAAGCGTAAGAGCGAAGAAAATCAGCAAACGGATATTCCTCAGACAGATCTCACGGAGGTCACTCCCACGCCCGCAGCTCCCGCAGTCCCCACGGTCGCTCCCACGCCCGTTTCGGGTATACCGTCCGTATCGGAAAATAACGATTTGCTTGAAATCGTCGAGGAATCGGGACAGACAAAGCACGTCTATCTTACGTTCGACGACGGTCCCACGGAGAATATAACTCCGCAGGTGCTTGACGTTTTGAGACGCTACAACGTAAAGGCGACTTTCTTCGAGGTCGGTTCGCTTATAAAAGCCAATCCCGATATGGCGCGGCGCGTTTACGAGGAAGGACATCTCATAGCGAATCATTCCAACGGACATAACTATGAGAAATTATATGCGTCTACGGAGACATTTATTAACGAAATAAACGAATGTTACGAAGCCATAAAGTCCGTGACGGGCGAAGCGGAGCCGTTTAAGCTCATACGTTTCCCCGGAGGAAGCTATAATTCCAGTGCGGACAGGTATTCGCCTGTAAAGCAGCAATGCAAAGAAACACTGAAGGAATACGGGTTCTATTACTGTGACTGGAACGCGCTCAACGGCGACGCCGAGGGCAGGACGAAGAACGCGCAGGAGCTTCTCGATTATATGACAGACAATATGTACGAGGACGAAAATGTGGTCGTGCTCATGCATGACGCGGCGACAAAGCAAGCCACCGTGGAATCGCTTCCGCTTATCATAGAGTATTTCATAAATAACGGCTACACGTTCCACAGACTTGACGATGTGCAGTATCAGTCGATGACCGCCGCTCAGACGAGCGAACCGCAGTCGGGCGTTTCGTCCGACGACGAGGACACGGATTACGATTCCTCCGATACCGACGCCGACAGCGACACGTCTTCATCATCTCCGTCGCCGTCGTCAACGCCGTCTGTCACGCCGAGCGCGGCTCCCACGCCAAGAAACACGATGCCGCCTTCGGGCAGCCAGACAGGTCCGATAATAATCAACTAAAAAAACACCCGCTTACAAAAGCGGGTGTTTTTTTATGTCATTCTATCATATCCGACGACGCGTCGACGGCGCGCCCTTCGGCGAGAGATTTTTTTACATCTAAAATACGCTGATTCTCCGATCCTCTGAATTTCAATCGCAGATTTTTCTTTTCCTCCACAAATTCGCCGTCCACAAGCACGTCGAGCAATTCAAGAATACTTCTGTTTGTTTTCATAAGCTCCTCAAATGTGAAGCCGCTGTAACACCATACGGTCTTTTCGGGAAACTCTTCATGCACGGTACGTATTATATGGTAAACCGTGCCGCAGTTTTCCGGCTCGAACGGCTCGCCGCCAAGCACGGTAAAGCCCGTTATATATTCTCTGTCCAACGCTTCGCACAGCTCGTTCATAGCGTTCTTATCGAACGGGTTTCCGTTATCAAAGCTCCACGTCTCGCTGTTGAAGCAGCCCTTACAATGACGGCGGCAGCCGCTTACAAAAAGCGAAACACGCACCCCCGGACCGTTTGCTATATCGTTTTTTTTGATTGCCGAATAATTCATACCGATGTTCCTTTCAGATACGATAAAACGTCGGAGGACAGTACCGCCCGACGTTTTAAACGTTATAAAGTCTATGTTACAGATGCAGGACCCTGCTTTTGATTTCGCTCGTCTTGCCCGTATTCCAGAAATTCTCTCCGAGATAACCGCATGTACGGCGCGTAACAGACAGCTTGTTGTGGTCCTTGTTATGACACTGAGGGCACTCCCACTCAAGGTTGTCGTTAATGATTATTTCGCCGTCGAAGCCGCACTGTTGACAGTAATCCGACTTTGTGTTGAACTCGCCGTATTGTATGTTGTCGTAAATATACTTCACGAGAGTTTCAAGCGCGGGAAGATTATTCTGCATATTGGGGATCTCCACATACGAGATCGCGCCGCCGAGCGATATGTTCTGATACTCGCTTTCAATATCAAACTTTTCAAACGCGTTTATCTTCTCTCTTACGTCAACATGATACGAGTTTGTGTAATAACCTTTATCGGTAACGTTTTCGATTATGCCGTACTTTTCACGGTCGATCTTCGCGAAGCGGTAGCAAAGCGATTCCGCGGGAGTACCGTAGAGCGCGAAGCCTATATTTGTTCTCGCCTTCCACTCCTGTACCTTATCGCGCATATGCTTCATTACCTTCAGTCCGAACTCTTTGCCCTTGCCCCTCGTCTGGCTCTCGCCGGTCATCAGATACGTAAGCTCGTACAGACCGATGTAGCCGAGAGATATTGACGAATAGCCGCCGTAAAGGTACTTGTCTATCTTCTCGCCCTTCTTGAGACGCGCGATCGCTCCGTGCTGCCAATGGATCGGGCTTACGTCGGAAAGCGTACCGAGGAGAGCCTTATGACGGCACATAATAGCTTCGAAGCAAAGCTCCAGTCTTTCGTCGAAAAGCTCCCAGAATCTCTTCTCGTTGCCCTTCGCGATAATGCCTATCTGCGGAAGGTTTATACTTACAACGCCCTGATTAAAGCGTCCTTCCCACTTGTAATTTCCGTTTTCGTCCTTCCACGGAGCAAGGAACGAACGGCAGCCCATTGGGCTGAATACGTTTCCTTCATAATTCTCGCGCATCTTCTTCGCGCTGAGATAGTCGGGATACATTCTCTTCGCGCTGCACTTTACGGCAAGCTTCGTGACATAATCGTACTTTCCGCCCTTTAAGCAGTTGTTCTCGTCGAGGACGTAAACCAGCTTCGGGAACGCGGGCGTAACGTAAACGCCCTGTTCGTTCTTTATGCCCTCAAGTCTTTGGCGAAGAATTTCTTCTATTATTCTTACGTTCTCGTCAACATATTCGTCGTCTTCGTCTATGTGCAGGAAAAGCGTTACAAACGGAGACTGACCGTTTGTCGTCATCAGAGTATTTATCTGATACTGTATTGTCTGCACGCCGGACTTAAGCTCGTCGTCCACACGCATGTCGACTATATTCTTGATAGTTTCTTCGTCGAGCGTGTCGCCAAAACGCTCTCTCGCTTCCTTTTCAAACTTAATGCGGCTCTTTCTCAAATATTTGCCCAGATGCGCGACGTTCACGGACTGACCGCCGTATTGGTTACTCGCCACGGCGGCGATGATCTGCGTCGTGACGGTGCAGGCAACCTGGAAGCTCTTGGGGCTTTCTATCATTTTGCCGTTCATGACCGTGCCGTTGTCAAGCATATCCTTTATGTTTATCAGACAGCAGTTGAATATCGGCTGAATGAAGTAATCCGCATCGTGAAAATGGAGTACGCCGTTCTCATGAGCCATAGCTATATGCTCCGGCAGGAGCAGACGCTTTGTAACGTCTCTCGACACCTCTCCGGCTATATAGTCTCTCTGAGTGGAGGCGTGCGCCGTGTTCTTGTTCGAATTTTCCTCGGCAAGCTCCTTGTTCTCGTTTCTGATGAGCTTTAAGATAGATTCGTCGGTAGTGTTCGATTTTCTCAAAAGACTTCTCTGATAACGATAAATCATGTACTTTTTCGCAAGTACATATTTATTATGTCCGACAAGCGTTCTTTCTATAATATCCTGTATCGTTTCGACGGGTATAACGTCGCCGGTCATTTTCTCGACGTTTTCCACCGCCTCGTTGATAAGCTCGTCGCTAGCCTTCTGAGAATTTTCAACCTCAACGTTTGCTTTTTTGATCGCGGCAGTTATCTTATCAACGTCATAAGTGACGATCCTGCCGTCGCGCTTTTGTACCTTCATATATCCTCATTCCCTTTCCGAAACACGCAATAGCGTTTTACTGTTATATGCTCCGCGCAGCACTGTTTCAGCGCGTTTTTCCCGTGTTTGCTATGCTTTGTTAAACCACCACATTTTGTGTCTCTGAATTATGTTAATCTCAACATCTTGTAGCATATTATAACACAGCCGCCAATTAAATGCAATAATGTTTACTTTACAATTATGATACAAAAAATGATAATATTCGCGTCGATTTGTAATCATAATGTAACTTGACAAGTCCAAAACAAGTCGGTATGCAGATTGCGGTTTGTTGAATAATTATTTAAAAAACGTATAGCGGTAACATACATAAAATGTAAATTTGCCCGTGTACAGAAAAACAGACAAAGCCGCGAGGCTTTGTCTGTTTGAATAATCAGCAAGATATTTTTTAGTGAACGATGGCAAGCTCCGTGTCCTTATCGAAGATGTGAAGCTTGTTGGTTTCGAAAGCAACCTTGATCGTGTCACCCAGCTTAGCTGTTGAACGCTGGTTAACTCTTGCCGTGAACTGCTCTCCGGCAATCTGGAGATAAAGGAATGTTTCCGAACCCATCATTTCGGTAACTTCAACGTACGCGCTGCACACAGCGTCGGGCTTGCTTGCTATGAAGCCCTCGTCGTCGTGAAGGTCCTCGGGTCTGATTCCGAGAACAACTTCTTTTCCGAAATAATTTTCAAGCTCGTCTGTAACCTTACCGTCGGGTATTCTTATCTTGTTGTCGCCGAACGAAGCGTATACTCCGTCGCTTTCCTTTGAAAGCAAAGCGTTAACGAAGTTCATCTGCGGCGAACCGATAAAGCCTGCAACAAACGTATTAACCGGCTTGTTGTAAAGATTCGAAGGCGTGTCGACCTGCTGTACGATACCGTCCTTCATAACGACGATCCTCGTACCCATCGTCATAGCCTCTGTCTGGTCATGCGTAACATAAATGAAAGTAGTCTGGAGCTTATTGTGCAGCTTCTTGATTTCCGTTCTCATCGCAACACGAAGCTTAGCGTCGAGGTTTGAGAGAGGTTCGTCCATAAGGAATACCTTAGGATCACGAACGATCGCACGTCCCATGGCAACACGCTGTCTCTGACCACCCGAAAGAGCCTTCGGTTTTCTGTCGAGAAGATGTTCGATATCAAGAATCTTGGCTGCTTCCGTAACTCTCTTCTTTATTTCATCCTTCGGAGTTTTGCGAAGCTTAAGACCGAACGCCATGTTCTCGTAAACCGTCATGTGCGGATAAAGAGCGTAGTTCTGGAAAACCATCGCGATATCTCTGTCTTTCGGAGCAACGTCGTTTACAAGGCGGCCGCCGATGTAAAGCTCACCCTCCGAAATTTCCTCGAGACCCGCAACCATTCTCAGAGTCGTCGACTTACCGCAGCCCGAAGGACCTACGAGAATAATAAACTCCTTGTCTTCGATATCGAGCGTGAAATCGCTTACAGCCGTAACACCGCCCGCATATCTTTTGTAGATGTGTTTTAATTGTAAATCTGCCATATTGTTAATCCCCTCTCGTCCATAATTTTTACGACAGAAAATATATGGATTTTTTCTGTCAAAATTTTTAAGTGTACTCATTAAAATATTCCGACACTTTTTTCTATGTATATATGATAACATATTTAAGAAGAAAATGTTAGTCGTATAATTCACAAAAATGCTTTTTATTCTTTAGTGAAAATAACTAAACATTATTCTCTTTGAATTATGTAAACTATGCTCCCGCGGACGACCGTCCGCAAGAACACAGCCGTAAATCATTCCTTGTTTTTCGCCTTGGAATCCGCAATCACCTTTTCCGCGACATTGGGCGGTGCCTGTTCGTATCTTACAAACTCAAATTCGAACGCGCCGCGTCCCTGGCTCATAGAGCGCAGATCCGTCGCGTACTTGAACATTTCCGACATCGGCACTTCGGCTTCGACCATGTTGAGACCCTCTCTGTCGCTTTCGCCCATACCGACTATCTGTCCGCGACGCTTGTTGATGTCGCCTATTATGTCGCCCATGATTTTTTCGGGTATATAAACCTTGAGATAGCCTATCGGTTCAAGCAGGACGGGCTTCGCCTGCGCCAGACCCTCCTTATACGCTATCGCCGCCGCCGTCTTGAACGCCATTTCCGAAGAATCGACGGGGTGGTACGAGCCGTCCAGAAGCGTCGCCTTCAGATTTACAACGGGATAACCCGCGAGCACGCCCTTCTGGCAGCTGTCGCGAAGTCCCTTTTCAACCGCGGGGAAGTAATTCTTCGGTACCGCGCCGCCGAATACCTTTTCCTCGAAAATCATTTCCTCGGAAATACCCGGCTCGAATTCTATCTTAACATGACCGTACTGACCGTGACCGCCGGACTGTTTCTTGTGCTTGCCTTCTACCGTCGCTTTACCCTTTATCGTTTCGCGGTAAGGAACGATCGGTTCCTCCAGGATCACGTTTACGCCGTACTTGTTCTTGAGACGGCTCACGATAACGTCTATATGCTGTTCGCCCTGTCCGTTTATGAGCGTCTGCTTTGTTTCGGGGTTGTTTGTGACCGTGAACGTCGGGTCCTCCTCCATGAGCTTGGAAAGACCGTTTATGATTTTTTCTTCATCGCCCTTTGCCTGCGGCTTGACCGCCATGGAAAGCACCGGCACGGGGAAATCTATACCCGTGAGAATAATATTCTTTCCTTTCTCGCAGAGCGTGTCACCCGTTTTCGTGACCTCGAGCTTCGCCGTACCGCCTATATCGCCCGCCTTTATGGATTTTGCGTCGAGCTGCTTCTTTCCGAAAAGATTGAAAACCTTACCGATTTTTTCATTGGCGTCCTTGTTGGGGTTATACAAAACGCTGTCCGCTTTGACCTCGCCGGAATATACGCGGAACAACGACATTTTGCCCACATACGGGTCGGCGATCGTTTTGAATACGACGGCTGCCGTCGTTTCGTCCTCTGTCTGCACAAGCTCTACCGGCTCCGCAGTATCCGCTTTTCTCGCGATCTCCTCTATTTCCGACGGTGCCGGCAGGTATTTGCCTATGCCGTCCATAAGCGAACGCACGCCGATATTGTCCTGTCCGCTTCCGCAGTATACGGGATAAATACTTCCGTCCTTTACGCCCTTTCTTATCGCCTGCTTGATCTCGTCAAACGTAAATTCCTCGCCGTTGAAATATTTGACCATAAGAGCCTCGTCCGTCTCGGCTACGGCTTCCATGATCATTTCTCTCAGCGGCGCGACGACCGCTTCCATTCCGTCGGGTACGGGAATATCTATTCTGTCCTGTCCCTCGTAGCGTCTCGCGGTCATGTCCACAACGTCTACGAAGCCCTTAAACTCGCCGTCCTCCTGTATGGGATACACGAACGGAGTTATCGACTTGCCGAAAACCTCCTTCATCTGTTCGAGAGTTTTCGTGTAGTCCGCTCTGTCGTCGTCGATTTTATTTACGAAGAACATCGTCGGAACGCCCTTTTGCTTCGAATATTTAAAAACGTTTTCCGTACCGACGCTTACTCCGCTCCTGCCGCTCAGGACGATGAGCGCGCTGTCCGCGGCGCGCAGCCCCTCCTTCACTCCTCCGGCAAAATCGAGGAATCCCGGAGTATCTATAATGTTATATTTCATATCCTTCCATTCGATCGCAGCCACGGACGCGGAAATCGAAAATTGTCTTTTTATCTCCTCGCCGTCGTAATCGGTAACAGTGTTTCCGTCCGCGACTTTACCCATTCTGTCGCTCATCTTCGCGTTAAAGATCATCGCCTCCGTGAGCGTTGTTTTACCGCATTTTCCGTGACCCATAACGGCTATGTTCCGTATCGAGTCCATCGCATAATTTTTCATAACCGAAAAATCCTCCTTCTTATTTTTGTGGGGTACATTACGGGTTTAAACCCAAACATATATTATATATACCCGTTTACGGATCGAGACTAACAAAAAAAGTATGTTCATATTGTAGAAAACACAGCGTACTTTTTGTATATGTTGACGATTTTGCGGGAGTAAATTATTCTGAGCGGAATATTGACAGCCGAACGAAAAAATTATATAATTTATTTACAAATAATATTAAGAGAGGAAAAGCATATGTATACTGCAAACGAAAAAAGATACGATACGATGAAATATGACCGCTGCGGAAAGAGCGGGCTTATGCTCCCCGCGTTTTCGCTCGGTCTGTGGCATAATTTCGGCAGCGCGGACAATTACGACAACATGGTCGATATGATCACCTCCGCCTTCGATTTGGGCATAACGCATTTTGACCTTGCCAACAACTACGGTCCGTACCCCGGCAGCGCGGAGGAGAATTTCGGAAAAATAATGAAAAACGAGCTTGCTCCCTACCGCGACGAAATAATCGTTTCCACAAAGGCGGGTTACGGTATGTGGGCGGGACCCTACGGCGACCACGGTTCGAGAAAATATCTCATTTCAAGTCTTGACCAAAGCTTAAAGCGTCTCGGTCTTGAATATGTGGATATATTCTACCACCACCGTCCCGACCCCGACACTCCCATGGAGGAGACAGCCGCCGCGCTCGACCATATCGTGCGGAGCGGTAAAGCACTTTATGTCGGCGTGTCGAATTACAGCGCGGAGCAGACAGACAAGATGGCAAAAATCATGCGTTCGCTCGGAACGCCGCTCATTATACATCAGCCGAGATACAACATGTTCGAACGCTGGATAGAGGACGGGCTTCAGGACGTGCTTGCGGAAAACGGCATGGGTTCGATCTCATTCTGCCCGCTTGCACAAGGTCTGCTCACCAACAAATACATAAACGGTATCCCCGAAAATTCAAGAGCGGCGAAAGCGTCGCCGTTCCTCACGAAGGACGGTATCACACCCGAAAAAATAGAAAAGGTTGTCAAGCTTAACGCTATCGCCGAAAACAGAGGTCAGTCGCTGGCGCAGATGGCGTGCGCGTGGAACCTGCGCGGCGGCAAGCTTACAAGCGTGCTTCTGGGCGCGTCCAGAGCGTCGCAGATAACCGAGAACGTCGCTTCGCTGCAAAAGCTCGATTTCACAAAGGACGAGCTTGACGCGATAGACGATATATTAAAGTAAATAAAAAACACGGACGGATATTTATTCCGTCCGTATTTTTTTATTGCGCCGTTATAATACGTATTCTTCCTCCCGACGTCTGCGCCTTGTCATAATAAGCGGTGAGCGTATAATTTCCGTTTATCGCGTCGTCAAGGGTGATTTTCAGATACGAGCCGCCGCTCATACGGCGGTAGACGACTACCTTGTCGCTCAGAAGATATTTCTGGTTTCCGATGAGAGCTTCCGTGCGCGTGAGTTCCTTGACGGACTGAGGATACGCTGTAAGCTGTACCATGTAGTCTATTCCCGAAGCCGTCAGCTTGAGTTTATGCGGTCCAAGCGCGCTTGACGAGAAGCTTGTCATATATACGTTTTGTTTTCCGTCGACGTCTATCGTATATTCTCCCGTCTGGCTGTTTGCTCTCGTCACTATTCCGTAGCTGTACATATCGCCCGTGACGTTACTGAGTATAAGCTCGTCGATCTCGCCCGCGGCGTTCTTCGACGAATAAATTATATTGGATTCGCCGAGCGTCAGAGCGTCTATTCTCTGCGGATAAATACGGCAGTACGCGGGGATGTCGCCGTATGCTCCGCTTGTCGTGTCGAGAATTTTTACGTCGGAGGCAAGCTTAAAGCTGCCTATCGTCCCGCGCGACGCGCTGACCTTGCCGTATACCCCGCCCGACGTGTTCGCTCTCGTAAAAGACGCTTTTCCGTCCTTAAACGATATGCGCACAGCCGAACATACAAACATCGACGCGTCGCCGGACGTCGCGTATTCGTTGACGGTTCCGTCCGCCGAGACGACCTTTGCATAATAGCTGGAGTATACGGAATTATCGGTATTATAAAAATCTTTTTTGCCGGCTTCCGTCACGTACCCGCCGGTGACGGAGTTACGCGTATTGTCGGACACGCCGGCAACCGACCCGTAGCGTCCCAAAAGCAGCGTTACGGTATCGCCGTACTTGAACGCGCCGTTTGACGACAGATCGTTGAACGCCTCGACGCTTTCCACGTCGTAATCCACGCCGGAAACCGTGACAGACGTCGGAGCGTCCTTTGTCGGAGACGCTTTTTCGTACACGCCCGTCACCTTGTCCGTATATGCCATTACCATATTCAAATCTTCGCTGTAATATACGATATCGTCCTCGCGAAGCTCGGACGCGCTCGCCTTTACGCCGTCGCGCATTACCGCAGCCGAATTATCGACCGGCAGTCCCGACAGTATTCCGTTTTGTCTTATGCGGACAGGTCCCTGCATATTTCCTTTTTCAAAGCTCACATAATCGACCGCATCGCCGTTTTTCTTGACATAGAGGATATCGCCCATAGCCATTTGATTTTTTACCGCGGCGTATGTGCTTTTTTGATTGCCGTCATAGCAGGTCGTTCCGTCGTCCACGTCTATCTGCTCGAACGAACCGTTCCGATATCCGATGACCGCGTCGGAAAGCTGAGAGTAAATAACGTACTTGTCAAACGCGTCGGGCGCGGCGTTGTTCGCGCCGGAAATAAGCAGCGCGTAATCAACAGAGCCGTTCTCGTTTTTAAAGAGCCTGAACGTATCGCCCTTAGACGCTTTCGTCGCGGCGTTTTCGTAAGTCATGGTATCAGTCTTGTAATACGTTACCGTGTTCGAATTGATACTGTACATATTTCCGTCAAGTATCAGATCCGAGCCTATAACGTTGGAGACCGTATAATCCTCGACGATTTGTTCTCTCGGAGTAAACGACAGGAAATCCTCGCCGTTCTTCACCGCCATGTCGCCGCGCCGTCCGACGTAATCCTCGTTAAACTCGCCGTCAAACGCAAACGTACCTGCCGTCGTGTATATCTTGTCCGCGCCGAGAGAGCTGTCCTCCCTGTTCGTCGCGATTATCGTCACGCCCTCCTCCAGACGGCAGTCGAATACCGACATAAGCTTTTCCGCGGAATCCTTCATTTTCGTGTTGAGCGCGTTATATACAAGCTCGGCTACCTGCCGTCTCGTGAGCGCGTCGCCTATGGACGCGCCGACGTTGTCCGTAATTTCCAGACTGTCAGCCAGACCTATCTGTCCGTAAGGCCACGAATAACCGAAATCCTCGTCGGTGTAGCCCAAAACCTTTAAAATCATCGTCAGGGCTTCCTCGTAGGAAACAGTGTTGTCGGGACGGAACGTCGCGTCGATATAGCCGGAAACGATTCCCGCCGACGCTGCCGCGCGTACATACGGCGCGGACCAGTGCGTGTACGGAACGTCCTTAAAGGGCGACACGTTCGCGCCAGCCGCCACGGTGTTCTTTGACTTTGAAGACGTTACCGCTATCTTCGCAAATTCCGCGCGCGACACATAATCGTCAAGGCGAAAATCACCGTTTTCGTCGCCTACCATTATATTCAGTCCCGAAAGCAGCGCGGTTGCGCCGTCCTGCGCGCAAGCCGCTGCGGACGCCGCCAAAACGAGCGTCAGCGCGAAGAAAACGGAAATTACCTTTTTCATAGTCAAGATCCTTTCTTTAACGAATAATTGTTTTAGTCGTAACGCAGCGCGTCGATCGGATTGAGCTGCGCCGCTTTTTTTGCGGGAAGGTAGCCGAAGCCTATGCCTATCGCCACCGATACGCCGAAGGCGACGACAATGGACGCTGCCGACGGCGTGATAGAAGCGTCAAGCAGCAGCTTGCCCGCAAGTATGGCGACGAGCGCGCCTGTGATTATGCCGATAACGCCGCCTATGCAGCTTACCGTTCCCGCTTCTATGACAAACTGCATCATTATGTTTTTCTGCTTCGCGCCGAGGGATTTTCTTATGCCTATCTCGCGCGTTCGTTCGGTAACCGATACGAGCATTATATTCATAATGCCTATGCCGCCGACAAGAAGAGATATACCCGCTATGCAGACAAGCACCGTCTGCATAGAATTCATCATCATCGACATTTGGTCGATAAGCTCCTTCATACTGATAACCATATAGTAATCCTCGTCGCCGACCTTGTTTTTCAGGAATTGCTTTATCGACGAGGTGGCTTCGTCTATTCTGTCCTCGTCCGCCGCCGTCAGCAGGTATGAGCTTACAACGCTGCTGGCGTTTAAGCGCATCGCGGACGTGTACGGTATGTAAACAACGTCGTCGCCGCTGCCGGACGCGGCGTCCTCTTTTTCCTCGAGTACGCCCACGACGGTAAAGGGCGTTCCGTTTATTTTAAGCTCGCGTCCTATAACCGCGCCGTCGTCGAAAAACGTCTTTGCCTGATACGCGCCTATAACGCATACGCTCGACTTTGACATAACGTCCGAATACTGGATAAATCTTCCCTGCGTGACGTTCAGGCGGCGCATATCCCCATAGCCTTCGCTTACGCCCGAAACGGTACCCGATTTGTTTTCCTTGCTCGTCTTCACGGTCGCCGCGACCGTAAGCGAGGGCGACGCGTTTTCAACGAGATCGTTCCCGTCTGTAAACTCGTACATTTCGTCAGGCTCCACGTTGCGGGTCGCCGCCCGCTGATTTATCGTGACCTGGATGCTGTTCGTACCGAGATCCGCGAACATATCCATAAGCTGCTGCGTGAGACCGCCCATCAGGCTCACAAGTATTATTACCGCGGATATTCCTATGATTATCCCGAGCATCGTCAAAAACGAGCGTACCTTGCTTGCCCAAATCGTCGAGACAGCCATTTTAAAGCATTTCGCGAATCCCATCAATATTCACCCGCCTTTTCCTGTCTCGATACAACGTCGTCGCCGCTTGCCGCGCCGTCGTATACTATCCGTCCGTCCGTGATACGGACGACGCGCTGAGCCTGCGCCGCGATCGAATTGTCATGGGTTATAAGCACTATGGTGTTACCCTCGCTGTGAAGCTGCTTTAAAAACATCATAACGTCTCTGCCTGTTTTCGAATCGAGCGCGCCGGTAGGCTCGTCGGCAAGTATCACCGACGGATTCCCCGCAAGCGCGCGTGCTATCGACGCTCTTTGCTGCTGACCGCCCGAAAGCTGCGACGGGTAATTTTTTGCCTTGTCCTTAAGCCCCACCTTCTCAAGCGCGGCGATCGCCCTTTCCTTCTGTTCGGCATCGCTTGCTCCCGCGTACACGAGCGGCAGAGCGACGTTTTCCAAAAGATTGAGCTTCGGCAAAAGATTGTACTGCTGAAATATAAATCCGAGCATCTTGTTTCTGACCTCGGCAAGCTCATCATCGGTATAATTGCCTATATTTTTTCCGTTAAGACGGTACGTGCCGCTCGTGGCTACGTCAAGACAGCCGATTATGTTCATACAGGTGGATTTTCCGCTTCCCGACTTTCCTATTATGGCAACAAACTCGCCCTTGTCTATACTGAGGGATATACCGTCGAGCGCGCGTACTTCGTTGTCGCCCATACGATATATTTTATAAATATCCTTAAGCTCTATAAGTGCGCTCATACGCGCGTCACCTCCGTCATCTGCCGCCGCCGGACGGACCACCGCCCGAGGGACCGCCGCCCGAGGGCGGTTCTCCTCTTCCCGACGGACCGCCGCCCTGGGTTTCGGACATTCCCTCCTGCATACGCATTTCCATCATTTCTTCCAAATCGCTCGACAAGTCGATATCCTGTCCGCGTACCATATCGCCCTCTTTAAGTCCCGACTTTATTTCTATATAATTGTTGTCGCTTATTCCTGTCTTGACCTCTATCGATTTATAGCCCTCGGGCGCGTCGTCATCATCGCGCTCCTTCTCGCCCTTTACATAGACGATATTGCCGCGCTTGAGCGAGCTTACGGGTACGGTGAGCACGTTCAAAGCCTCCTCGACGACGATCTCCGCGTCCACATTCATACCCGGCAGAAGTCCGTCGTAATCATATACGGCGACCGTCACGGGATAATTTGTCACGCCGTTGAGAGCTTCGCCGTTCAGGCTTACCTTCTCGACAACGCCTTTAAAGACCTTATCGGCAAGCGCGTCCGCCTTGACCGTTACCTCCTGACCTACCTTTATTCCCGCTATATCGGTTTCGTCAACGTCAATATCGAACTGCACGCTCGACATATCGTAAATTATGCACATCGGAGTGGTCGCGTTTGACGAGTCTATCTTGTCGCCCGCCTTACTGTTCTTTGTAACGACCGTACCCGAGATCGGCGCGGTCACCGTGTAATCGTCAAGTCCCTTCTGAGCTTTTTCGAGCGCGAGACGCGCGTCGTCAAGTGCGAGACGCGCGTTTGAAATCGCGCTGTCCTGCGAGTATTCATCGCTCGATATCACAGCCTTTTCAAGCGCGAGCGTCGCGTCGTCAAGATTGAGCTTTGCCGTATCCGCGGCGGTGCGCGCCGTGTCGGAGTCGAGCGTCGCGACAGTCTGACCCGACGATACGTAATAATTGCTTTCGATATTTAAACGCGCGATTTTGCCGGACGTTTTGGAACTGACGGTACGCTGCGTTATATACTCAAACTGCGCCGCGTCATTGCACGCCGCGCCGTTTATTACGGCTGTCGCGCGGTCGTTCGATGTGAGCGCGCCCGGATTTTCCGTCTCGACGGTCACGTACCGCACAAGATTATGGTCGCCGGTCGCGACCGAAGAAGAGGAAACGGACGAAACGCTTCCCCACAGCTCGTTGCCGGTACCCGAAACGGTAAGCGTCGCCGAGTCGCCCACGCTTATGTTCGCCGCGTCCGTTTCGTTAAACGGCAGACTTATTTTCAGATATTTATCGTCGTATACCGACGCGATAGGCGTACCCGCCTGCACGTAATCGCCGTCGCTTACAAACGTTTCGCTTACTATACCGCTCACGTCCGATTTTACGGACAAATCGCCGAGCGTGTTCATCGCATCGTTATAGTTCAGACGCGCCTTTTCCAGCGCGATACGCGCGCTTTCGACCGATTTGTCGTTTGTCTTTGACGTTTGGGATTTCGCTTTCACCGCGTCGGAATAGCTTTGCTGCGCCTTTTTTAAAGCGTTCTGAGCCGTCGAGACGCTGTTCTGCGGCGTTTCGGGGTCGAATTGGTAAAGCTTGTCGCCCTTTTTGACCTCGTCGCCCTCGTTTATGTAATCCATGGTGATCTCTCCCGTTGTGATAGTCATAATGGAGTACGAGTCCTTCGGTTCGATCGTCGAGCTGCCGGTTACTGTTTTCGCAACGTTTCGTTTCTCGACCGCAGCGTCGGCAGGCTGCATCTCCTCAAGCATTTTTTTCTTTGAATGAGATGCGCACGCGGAAAAAAGGCATATTATAAGTACGATCGCAAGCAAGATGATCAATAGTGTGCGGCTTATTCGGAGTTTACCTATAAAAAATTTCTTATCCCTGCGGTCGTATCCGATACGCGAAGAAAGCCTTTTAAAAAGGCTTTCTTTGTCTTCACTCGGTAAAACCGCATCCGCTTCTTCGCCGGCGTCCTCCTCTTCCGCGTTGAGCGCGGGGACGATCGTGTCGGCTTCCAGGTCCTCCGTACCGAATCCGTCCGTATTTATAATTTCCTCTCTTTCCGATTCAGTCTCCTTCACAACAGTCTCTCCTTACACCCGATATATGATTACGATAATATTGTACATTTCATATACAGTATTTTACCACCTTCGTTTTTTATAGTCAATCTATCTTTTTCAAAATTTACATTTAATTCATATTTTGATTTCGGCGCGCACCGTGCATAGCGTCCATACCGCGCCGCGCCGTTCCGACGGTCGTGAGCGTATCGGAAACGGTAAACGAATATTTTTCTTCGCCGTCGGCGTATACCTTGTATTCGCCGCCCGTCTCAAGCTTGTCTGACGAATACAGCATGGCCGCAAACTGCTCCGACAGCGTCGTCTTAAACACGGTCGACGCGTCCGCGTTCTTTATTTCAAACTCCGTTCCCGCCGGCATCGTCTCTTCAAAATTTATCAGGACGGTATTCTGTTCGCCTGTCACTGTCGTCATCGAGCCGCCCGCGCTCAGAACCTCGCCGCCGTTGATAACGGTCGCGCCGTCCGAGTCAAGTCCGCTCTCGCCGCCGCCCATTGTCGGCGAGCCTTCCACGATCACGCTGCCGCCGTCGATTTGTATCGAACCGTTTGAATCTATTCCGTCGTTCTTTGCGTCTATATAAATTACGCCGCCGTTTATCTGAATATGATGCTCGGTGCTGATTTCTCCCGTGCCGTGTCCTCCGAATCCGTCACGCATCGGCGGCGTGCCGTTCATGTCGGGCATGCCGTTCATGTCGGGCGTACCGTTCATGTCGCGCATACCTCTCATATTGGGCATACCGTTCATGTCGGGTGCGCCGTTCACGTCTGGTGCGCCGTTCATATCGCGGGCAAAACCGAAACCGCCCTGCATTACCGAACCGCCGCCGGCGTTCAGACCGTCGTCGTTCGCATGGATTTCGATATCGCCGCCGTTTATCGTCATAATATTTTTGCTTTCCATTCCCTCGCTTGCCTGCGTGACGACGATATTTCCGTCGTCTACGGTCAGATTGCCCTCGGATTTTATTCCTTTATTGAGCGAGGAAAGATTGAGCGAACCGCCCTTTATATTTACGTCCGACGCGCAGCTTACGGCGTGGTCCGTGGAATTAACGGTGACGCTGCCGCCTGATATGTCGAGCATCCAGTCCGCTTTTATACCCTTGCTCGTTACTTCCTCGCCGCTTTCCGTTTCGGCTTGCGACGCTGCGTCATTCGCCGTCATATCGCGCGTTTGGCGTTCTTCTCCGCGAAACATTCCGATTTGCTCCGATTCGGGTGCCTTCACGTCTCCCGTCGTCGTAACGTTCACGCTGCCGCCGGTTATATCGACGATTTCCTCCGACTGTATGCCGTCGCTTTCGGCGGTCACGTTTATCTGCGCGCCGTCAGCGGAAAAAGTATCGTTGACGTGTATGCCGTCGTTCTTTGCCGTTATGTTTATTGTACCGTTCGACATTTCCAGACTGTCGGAGGAATCTATGCCGTTATTGTAATTTCCCGTTACGTTCAGCGTGCCGCCGCCCTTGATCTCAAGATTGTCGCGCGAAGTGATACACGCCTTTTCGTCGCTGTCGCCGCTCGTGTACTCGTCCGCGTCGCTCAGGTAGTTCTCCGTCCCGTCCGTGAGCGTTATATACGCCTTGTCCGCATCTTTGATATATATTGCCGAGCCGCTTTTGTTCGTAAGGCTCATTCCCGAAAGACGAAGCTTTACCTTGTCCTTTGTATCGACCGTGATCTGACCGTCCTCAGCCGTTCCGACGACCTCAAAATCGCCGCCCTCGGTCACGGTAACGACGGTTCCGTTTACAGAAACTCCGTTTCCCGTAACGGAGAAGTCGTCGAGGTCGATCGTACCCGTGTTATTTTTATAGCTTTCGTCGTCATCGGCGGGCGATGAGATAGTCACCGTTTTTTTCGTTTCGTCCCACTCCGTATCGAGCGACAGCATATCGCCTATCGCGCGGACGGGGACGAGCGTCCGTCCGTCTACGATCACTGGCGCGGCGTCAAACGTGTATGTCTCGTCGTTTTTTGTCATGTCGCACGAGCCGACCGTCATGACGATCGTTTTTGATTTTTTCTTTGCGGTGATAGTCTGCGTCTCCTCATCCCACTTTACTTTCGCGCCGAACGACTCGAATACGGCGCGCATCGGTGCCATTACCCTGTCGTTTATTATCTGCGCCGGAACGTCAAACTCCATACGTTCGCCGTCGCAGAATACCTTTATTTCATCGGTCTCGCTCGCCGCGCAGCCCGCGCAGCACGCGGCGGTCATCAAAACGGCTGTGAAAGCCGATACTGTTTTTTTCAATAAATTCATCTTCATAACAAACTCCTTTCTCTTTTACTGTATTATACGGCGCGTTCCTTAAATGAACCTTAAAACGGCCGCTTGTTTTTAAATGTTTTTTTACGTGCCGAATCTTGACACTCGTTTGTATATATATTAAAATATACCGTGAACGGAGGTTTTCAGATGGATAAAAGACCCGTAAGATACATCGTGAGCATGGAACAGATAAGAAAATATATGTCGGACGGCAGAAAAAAATTTTTCCGAAAGCCCGATTTTCAAAGACTGCGCGACGCGGATTACCGCGCGTATGTGATACGCCGCGCGGTCATTTATATTGGATTGTCCGTATTTTGCGTCGCTTTTCTCTTGCTATTGTCGGCTTCGACAAGTCCGCTCTATAACGGTTACTGCGACGGCGACTCAAGTATTTTTATGCTTATCGGAAAGGCTATAACCAAGGGGAAAAATGTTTACACGGATTATTTTGACCACAAGGGTCCTCTGCTCTTTTACATAAACGCGCTCGGTTTTATGATGACCGGCACAAAAACCGGCGTGTTTATAATACAATGCGCCGTGCTTTCGCTTACGGCGATTTTTATGTACAAAACCGCGCGTATTTTCACGAAAACGTTCCGCGCGCTTATATGCGTTCTCATTTCGCTGCTCGCTTTCGCGGCGACTGTGAGCGACGGCAATCTCAGCGAGGAATATTGTATGCTGCTTTGTCTCATACCGATATACCGCGCGGTCAGATTTTATACGAAAACGCCCGACGCGCCGCACCCGTACCGCTGTATGACGCTTTACGGCATATGCTTCGCGCTGTGCGCGTTTATACGCATAAACAACGGCGTGATGATAGGCGGGATAGTGCTGACCGCGCTTCTCGCCGACTTTGTGAACGAAAGACCCATGCGCGCGCTTTTCGGCATACTGTATTTTCTTCTCGGAGCGGTCTGTGTGTCCGTGCCGATTTGTGTTTTCTTCATTATAAAGGAAACGTTTCACGAAATGATATTTTCAACGTTTACGTTTAATTTCTTATACGCCGCCGAAGGCTCGTCGCTCAAATCGCTGTCGGCTGTGACCGAGCTTATAAAATGGACGCTGCCTGTGATATCTCTCGCCGTACTTTCGCTCATATTCGCGAATCGTCTCGGAACAAGAATAGCGTCGCTCATGACCGCATTGTCGGTGTTCGCGCTCATACCGATACTTATGGGATTCGGATACACGCATTACTATACCACGCTTATACCGCTCATAACGCTGTATACGGCTGTCGTTTTCCGAATCGCGGCGAACAGGATAAACGTGCTGTCGGTGCTGATATGCGCCGTCGCCGCGCTTACCCTGGGAGGGTATTTCGAAACGCTTCCGTATAATCTGAGTCATTATGCGCAGCTTGCGTCCGGGCAGAGCGGCCCCGCCGGCGAAACAGGCATAAACCCAAATGTAGAGCAAAGCGTGGAAAAGCTGTCCGCATTTATACCGAAGGACGAGCGCGGCGACGTTTTCGGGTATAACGTGTCCGCGGCGTGGTTCCTTCAAGCGGACATTATGCCGTGCTTTCGGGTGTTCACGCTTCAGGAGGAATGGGCGGAGCATTATCCGCAATTCGGACGCGACATAAACGAGATGATGATCGAGGACCCGCCAAAATGGGTCATAATCCACAATATTAAAATTATCGAAAGCAAACAGTTCCTAATGCTCCTTGACGATAATTACGAGCTTGTGAGCGAATTCGGTTACGATATGCTTTATAGACGGACAATATAAAAAAACCGCCCAAGGGCGGTGTGAGATAAAAGATGAATTTTTGATACGGCCGCTCGTTAAATGCTCATTTACGGTAAAGAAGCAAGCAATCGAAAACAAGCGACAGACTACCGATGCCGCGCTGTCCCGAGCAAAAGAAACCAAATACCGAAAGACAAGCATTATGGAAATGTAACGGTCTTTTGAATCACGGATAACTCTATTCACAGCCGTATGCCAAAACGATACGGAAAACAACAAAAATTTCCCAACCATTGGTTGAATCTCCCCGATACAACCGTTGGTTCGTGTGAAAAACATAAAGTTAGGCGTATCGTTAAAGGTGAAAGGAGAAAAAATGATGAATCAGACGGAGATCGGAAAATTTATTGCCAAATGTCGTAAAGAGAAAAAACTAACTCAAGCGCAGTTGGCGGAAAAATTGAATGTTACGGACAGGGCGGTGTCTAAATGGGAAACAGGTAAAAGTATGCCCGATTCATCCATAATGTTAGAGCTGTGCGGAATATTGGGGATCACTGTAAACGAGTTGTTGAGCGGAGAGAAAATTGACACGGAAAGTTCCGAAAAAAAGGCGGAGGAAAATTTGATTGCTTTGAAAAGAAAAGATGAAAATAACATGACAAAGAATATGATCATTTCAATTTTATTTTCAGTAACACTGTTGGTAGGGATCATGGTATGTCTTATTTGCAATATTGCAATATCCGGCAATTTAACATGGTCTCTTATCCCTGTCAGTTCCATCGTTTTTGCATGGGTTATATCTTTCCCGAGTATTATATTGGGAAAAAGAGGGATCGTTATAAGTTTAACAGCCTTAAGTATTTTTATCATTCCCTATTTGTTTTTGTTGGGCAATTTAATAAAAGTGAAAGAAGTATTTTCAGTCGGTGCGGCAGCGGCGGCGGCTTCAATCGTTTTCTTATGGATAATAGCCGCAATATTTTACCGCATGGGAAAAACAAGAAGATCGATCGCTTTGGGCATAACTTTTTTGTTAGCTATCCCATTCGTGTTCATTGTCAATGTAATTCTGTCAAAAATGATAGGAGAGCCTATTTTTGACATATGGGATATGCTGTCTGTCTTTATATTGTTGATATTTGCATTTGTTTCTTTTATTTGTGATTATGCCAGGAAAAAGGGCTTGATGAAGTAATAATTTGATTTATTTTTTCAGCGCGCTTTTTATTTTCCTTACTATCGCGCTGTGTTCTATTTCCTCGAAAACCTCGGATTGCTTCGCAACGTACCAAAGCTTATCGCTGTCAATGTTACGCACCGAATTTATCGCGTCGGCAATCATAACGAACGCGATCAACGCCGTTATTACGTACACGCTTATGTCGTTCATTTTGTCGATTATGCCGAACGTAAACGGCGCGACGAATTTGATAAGCGCAACGCTGCCAAGTCCGAACATGGTTACGCTCAATATGCACACTCTGCCGTTAATGTTGAGCGGCCAGCCGGTATAATCCCACCAGCGGCGGTTAAACAGAGTCTCCAAAAGCCACGACACAAAATACTCAAGCACGCCCGTCACAACCATTCCCGCCGCAAAGAGCGCGAACATGTTCTTGACGGAACCGAGCAGGAGCAGATCGAGCAGCGCGCCGATTCCGTATATGGGGCAGAAACAGGTACTCAAAAAACCGCTGTTTACCGGCTTTTTCTGCTGTATCGTATAGTACAGCGTCTCATACGCCCAGCCTATAAAGCTGAATATCGCAAAAGACAAAAAATAACGGCATATATTCATGCTTACCCCCTCAATCCTTCGTCAAATCATTTGTATTTCTTCGTATAAATCGCGGTATGTCGGGCTTGCGCCGGTGTATACCGACGCGTATGCGTTGTTACGCTTAAACGTTTCATAAATCGAACAGCATTTATCGACAAAGCATACTATCCAGCTTTCACGGCAAACCGGCGGCTTTATCGTCAGCGGAAACATATGCTTCACGATTATGTCGCGTTCCGTTTCCGTAAGGGAAAAATCCCTGTCGGCGTTTTCCAAGGCTTCGGACGCGTGCGTGAAGCCGTGTATGCCGCGCCTTTCTCCCTTGTGCCAGTCGTACAGAAAATAATCGTGCAAAAGCGCGCCGCGTATAAGATCCTTCTTTTTATATTTTAAGCCGAGACTTTCCGCAAGCTTTATACTGTAATACGCGACCGCGACGGTATGCTTCAGGCATGATGTGTCCCCGTGCTGAGTAAATTTGTCCATTTCTCTGAGCTTTGAATCCTCACTCAGAGTTTCCATGCAATAAAGAACAGAATTCATCGTAAAACGCACATTCCTTTCATAAACATATCGCTTCAGATTACATTATAGTCCCGTAAAACTTGTATGTCAATGCCAACGGCTGTTTCTTTATTAAATTTTAATAATTCTTAACAATTTTTTTATATTTTTGAAATCATGCTACCCTCCCGCGCCAAACACGCGTCAAGAGGGAAACACGGCCTGTACGAGAAACATATAGCACACCGTTCCCGCGAGAATGGAAAGAAGCGTATTATGCTTCCATTTATGGAGTATTGCGACAAGCGTCACCGACACTATCTCGGGAACGCCGTGTCCCGCGCCCGCGAAGTCCGTCCCCTTGAGACAGTATACCAAAAGCATAGCCACGATCGCATACGGCAGGACGTTGCCGAGGTATAAGACCGCTTTCGGCGTATTTTTTGAAAACAGAAAATACGGAAGCAGACGCAGGGCGAGCGTGACAAGAGCCATGACCGCGATTATGATAAGCGATTGCTTAACGTCAACCATTTTCCGCGCCCCCTTCTATTCTTTTTCTGAAAACGAAAAGAGCTATGCTTATTCCTATCATGGACGGTATCAGGAAATTGTCCGCGCCGAAAATCAAAAGACACGCGAACGATATGAGCGCGCCCAATACGGCGGGAATATGATTTTTATTTTTCTCCCACTGTTCGACAAACACGCTCACAAACAACGCCGTCATCGAAAAATCAAGTCCCGTCGAGTTGAACGGGACCGCGCTTGCCAGAACCGCGCCCAATACGCCGCCTATGATCCAATAGCATTGATTAAACAGCGTCAAAAGAAAATTAAAATCAGCCCTGTTCACGTTCGGCGGCAGTTCGGGGTCAAGACAGAGGATAGAGTACGTTTCGTCCGTCAGACCGAAGAATGCGTACCACTTGCGCCAACCCATACCGCGATAACGTTCAAGCATGGAAATGCCGTAAAACAGGTGTCTCGCGTTTACCATAAGCGTCATCAGAGCCGTTGAGATTATCGACGCGCCGGACGCGAGAAGATTTACTCCGACATACTGCATCGTTCCCGAATAGACGGTAAGACTTATCAATATCGCCCACAGGAACGAGTATCCCTTGGCTCTCAGAAGCACGCCGAATCCCATTCCCAATACGATATATCCCGCCATGATGGGAAGCGACGCGCCGAACGCTTTCTTTACAGTATCTTTATTCATCGTTTATCCTCTTTCCGCGCGTTAAAGCTCCGTCGCTTCTTTAGTGTATTCAAGCTCGGGGGTTTTGACGCGCACGGTCATACCCTCCGGCACCGAGCTTACTATGAACGCGTTGCCGCCTATTGTCGCTCCGCTGCCGATAACCGTGTCGCCGCCGAGGATAGATGTGCCGGAATAAATCGTCACGTTGTCGCCTATTGTCGGGTGACGCTTCACGCCCTTAAGCTCCTGTCCCTTTCGCGTGGACAGCGCGCCGAGCGTCACTCCCTGATAAATCTTAACGTTGTCGCCTATTTTTGTCGTTTCGCCTATAACTATGCCCGTACCGTGGTCGATGAAGAAATATTTGCCTATTTCCGCGCCGGGATGAATGTCTATTCCCGTTACGCTGTGCGCGTACTCCGTCATTATCCTCGGTATCATCGGCACGTCCAGAAGCCACAGCTCATGAGCTATTCTGTAAACTGTGACGGCGAAAAGACCGGGATATGAAAATATGATCTCCTCCGTGCTGTACGCGGCGGGGTCGCCGTTATAGGCGGCGCGTATGTCCGTATACAGGTATTCGCGTATCTTGCAGATTTTTCCCAGAAAATCATATACTATCTTCTCCGCCTTTTTGTTTATCGCCGATTTTTTACATTCGGCGCATACTTCCATATTTCCGAGTGCCTTCGCAATCTGCTTGCGGAGATTGTACTGTATAAATTCGATTCGTTCGCCGACAAGAAATTTTATATATTCGCTCCGCGCGCGGTTGTTATCGAAGAATCCGGGGAAAAGCAGTTTCCGCAGCTCTTCTATGATTTCTATCAAAACGTCCTTGCCGAGCATATTTTCAGCGTCTATCCTGTTTGTCGTGTCAAATTGCTTATAGCTGTCGAGTATATCGCTTATCAGCTTTTCGGTAATCTCCTTCAACATCATCACTCCTTATCGGCATCTTTTTTGCAGCTCGTTTTTGCCGAGTTGCGCGCACATAAGCACAAACGCTCCCATTCCGTGCAGATCCGTCGAAACGGTGGGACGCGAAAAATAAAATGATTCGTCACCCACGCCCGTACCGATACACACTCCGTCGAGCGTGAGCAGACCGTTTTCCGTTTTCGTTCTGCTTATTACTCCCTCATATCCTTTACGTATATTATCGTCAAAGCAATCGTCGACAATATCGTTTCCGCGCAGACGCGCCATAGCGTACACAAACAACGCGGAGCAGGACGTCTCAAACCAGTTACGCTTATCCGCGCCTTTATCCGTCACCTGATACCACAGCCCCGTCGTTTCGTCCTGGTACCTTGCGGCAGCGGCAGCCGTTTTCACGGCTATCTCGGCGGCGCGTGGCCGGTAAGAGTGAGTTTTGGGCAGCAGGCACGCTATCTCCGCAGCGGCGACCGTAAACCAGCCCATCGCTCTGCCCCAGTGAGCGGGCGAACAGCCTGTGACGGGATCCGCCCAGCGCGCCGCGCGCGAAATATCCCACGCGTGATATAAAAGTCCCGTTTTCGGGTCCCTCATGTGCTCGTACATAAGCTCCATCTGCCGCGACACAACTTCGATAAGATACGGCTCGTCGAATCTGAGCGCGTATTTCGTCAGAAGCAGACCCATCATGTACATACAGTCAAGCCACATTTGATTTTTTAAATGTCTCTTGTGCCAAAATCCGCCCGCGGCGTTTTTCGGACTTCTCCGCGCCGCCTCGATTATCGCGTCGAGCGCGGTTTTGTAACGCTCGTCTCCCGTCGCGTCGTAGAGGTTTATTAGCAGGACGGCGGGCTGCATATCGTCAAATTCGTCAAGATGCGCGGACGGAACGCTCCCGTCCTCCTTAACGTTGAAGTCGACCCACGCCTTTATGTAATCAAAATACTTCGTATCTCCCGTAACGGAATAAAGCTCCCAAAGTCCCGTCAGGAACACTCCCTGATGATAATGGAATCTGTCCGACGGAGGAAGAGTTTCGGGAGAATATTTTTTCATGATAGTCGCCGCTCCCGCCGCTCCGCAATCGATCGCCGTGTAATTATTCATTCAAATTCCCCGTTCGGTATTTATTTTTTCAAATACGCCTTAGATTTAAAATATTCGTTCGTTTCCTTCGCTATTACTCCGCTCAGCGCGAGTATGGCGATAATGTTCGGGATAGCCATAAGACCGTTGAATATATCCGCTATCGTCCATACCGCCGAAACTGTCATGTACGGGCCGATAAACACCGCCAGCACATATACCCACTTATACCATGTGACGGATTTGTTGCTGCCCATAAGATATGCGAGACACCGCTCGCTGTAATAATTCCAGCCGAGAATGGTGGTGAACGCGAAGAACACGAGACACAGCATCAAGACAAACGACGACACGGCGGGTGCGAACGGCAGTCCACTCTGAAACGCGTCTGTCGTTATCGCTACTCCCACAAGTCCTTCCTTTGCCCACGAACCTGCTATCACGATAGAAAGCCCCGTCATTGTACATATAACTACCGTGTCTATAAACGTTCCCATCATTGATACGAGACCCTGTCTGACCGTATCCTTAGTACGCGCGGCAGCCGCCGCAATAGGCGCGCTTCCGAGTCCCGCTTCGTTTGAAAATATACCGCGCGCAACGCCGTTCTGCATCGCCGCCGTCATCGCGCCGAGAACTCCTCCTGCGGCGGCGCGTATGCCCGAGACGGCGTCTCCGCACCCGAACGCTCCGCGGACGATCTCACCGATTGCCGACGGGATCCTTCCGGCGTTACATACGAGCAGCGCGACCGCGAACAGTACATACATTACAGCCATAAACGGGACGACTACCTGCGATACGTGAGATATACGCTTTATACCGCCTATTATCACAAGCGCGGTACACAGTGTCACGATGATTCCCGTTATAACGACCACCCATGATATTTCTCTTCCGAAAATGCTGACGGACCACGACACGTTGGGGTCAAAGAAATTCGTGACCGCGCTCGTGATGCCGTTTATCTGCGTAAATGTTCCTATGCCGAATATGCCGACGCAAAGTCCGAAAAATGCGAAAATCTTGGCAAGCCATTTCCATTTTTCACCCATACCCTTTTCTATGTAATAAAACGGACCTCCGAGAACATGACCGTCATCGTCTATGCTTCTGTATTTTATGGCGAGGAATCCTTCGCTGTATTTTGTCGCCATACCGAAAAACGCGGCGACGATCATCCAGAACAGCGCGCCGGGACCGCCCGCGGCGATCGCCGTCGCCACGCCGACGATATTACCCGTTCCTATCGTCGCGCTCAGCGCGGTACAGAGCGCGCCGAAGCTCGATACCTCGCCCGTGCCGCCTTTCTCGTTAAGTACCATGTATTTTAAGGCTTTCCCGAGATGACGGATCTGAAGCCCTTTCATTCTCACGCTCAAATATATGCCCGTAAGGATTATGAGCAATATCAGCGGTATACCCCAGACAAAATCGTCTATATTTTTCAGTACGTTTCCCACTGTCGCAAAAAATTCTCCGTTGTTCATTGAATAATCATTCCTTTTGCAAAATATATATATGAAATTTTATCACATATATGCCGTTATGTCAACCTCACAAAAAAAGACCGCCCTTAAGCACGGGCGGTCTTTTTCGTTTTTAATCGTCTATGTCGTATTCGAGTATTTCGCCGTCGGATGCTCTGACCTCGACGGAATATTCGTTTCTTCCGTTCCTAAATTCCACGTCGTATTTATTAACGCCGTCGTCTCTGTCGTACTTGACGCGAAGTCCCGTAACGTCGCTTTCGTCAAATCCCGCTTTATTGAGCGCGATCTCTTTAGCTCTGTCCGCCGTTATCGCGCCGGACGCGGCTGATTCGTCGGGAGCGGTCGAGGGCGACGCCATCGTTATACCTCTGTCCTCGTCCCAGTCGAGTATCGTTCCGTCGGACGCTCGCACGTCAGCCGAATACTCCGTATTATCCTTTATGAAGTCTATCTCATACACGCGTACTCCGTTGTCTATATCCATGTGCTGCTTTGTAAACGTAACGTCTGACACACCGTATCCCGCTTTTGCGGCGGCGATCTCCTTCGCCTTTTCTACGTCTATATCGCCGGAAGCCGGAGCGGCAGGAGCGCGTTCCGTATCTATATCCCACTTGATTATCTCGCCGTCGGACGCGCGCACGTCAGCCGAATATTCCGTATTATCCTTTAAAAACTCGATTTCATACTGAAGAATGCCGTCGTCGATCTCGCGGAGCGTCTTTGCGAATACAACGTCGTTCTCTGTCAGACCCGCTTTGTTGAGCGCGATCTCCTTAGCCTTTTCAAGTCCTATGTCTCCGTCGGACGGAGCAGCCGCCGTCTGCGGCGCGGCTGATAACGGCGTATCCCCGCCGCCCGTCGTGAGCACTATTTTATTATCTTTAAAATCGACCGTGAAGCCGCCCACCGCGTCGGCGATATCGCGCAGCTTGAAATAAGTATTTCCTTCGATATTATAGCCTTCAATTTTTATCTCACGTCCGTCAAGCGTAACGGGATAAGGATTATCCTTAGTCGTATATGACGAATATGAAGCGAAAACGCCTATTGCGCCGCATACGAGCGCGCCTATCACAAAACCCAAAGCAATCTTTTTCACAGTGATCATTCCTTTCATTTCGTTTATATTATACAATAATTATACTACCGCGCGGCGGCGCGTGTCAATAAACATTATTTGAACATTTTGTGAATAATGCAAAAGGAACGCCGCGGCGTCCCTTTCTTTTCGTATATTATATTTTACGCGTTCATGTTTGCGAAACATTCGCTGCAATATACAGGCTTGTCGTTTCTCGGCTCGAACGGAACCTTATCGACCTTGCCGCATGAAGCGCATACGATTTCAAACATCTCTCTGTTTTTACGCAGATTCTCCTTACGCGCTCTGCGGCAGTCCGGGCAGCGCAGCGGCTCGTTCTGAAAACCCTTTTCCGCATAAAATTCCTGTTCGCCCGCGGTGAATACAAATTCGTTTCCGCAGTCTTTGCATACTAAAGTCTTATCCTCGTACATTTCCATACCTCACTTTAATTATTCTCTTACGTTCAGTCGCTTTCACGAAGCGCGCTTTCCAGCTTCTTCTTGATACGCTGAATTGCGTTGTCAACTGCTTTCGTATCCTTGCCTACCCTTGACGCAATCTCGCTGTAAGACAAACCCTCGAGATGACACATCAAAACCTGTGTCTCCAGCTTGCTGAGCGTTTTGTTTATTTTATACTCCATACCGTCCACATTCTCGCGGTCAATCAGTATAGCTTCGGGGTCTTGAAGCTCGCCTAACGCCATAACGTCCGAAAGCTTTGTATCGCTCTCGTCGTCATAGGTATTCTTGTCAAGTGACACGTAAGAATTTAAGGGCTGATGCTTCTTTCTCGAAGCCGCCTTGACCGCGGTTATTATGCGGCGCGTAACGCATACCGACGCAAACGCGCGGAAAACGGGGAAACGCTCCGCTCTGAAGTCCTTTACCGCCTTATAAAGACCGATAAATCCCTCCTGCATGATATCGTCGTTATCAGCACCCGCGAGAAAATACGGCTTCGACTTTGCGCAGACGAGTTTTTTATATCTCGACATTATGGCTTCGAGCGCGTCGCTGTCTCCGCGCTGCGCCGTGACAACAAGCTGCTCGTCCGTTAATTCCTCAAGATTTTTCTTCGTCTCCGTCATTGTCGCATCTTTTCCCTTTTCTGATATAAGTACAAATTATAGTATATCATGAAATGATGTAGTTGTCAAGTGGTTTTTGTAATTTATACCAAATTATACGAATATAATGTTGTAAAATTACAGCATTTTACACAAAACGACATAATGCTGCATATTTTTCACGTCACGGCTGTACAGCGGCGGACGCTTTGCGCGCCGCGCGGCAAATATAAAAAGCCCGCCCGATGGGCAGGCTTTTTGATTCAGCAGTACGCGTCTTTATAGGACGCGATACAATTCTTAATAATTTCCTTTGCGTCGTCCGGTCCGCAGACCTCGTTTACCACGGTTTCCTTGCCTTCGAGCGACTTATACACTCTGAAAAAGTGCGATATCTCGTCGAAGGTATGTTTGGGAAGCTGCTCTATATCGGTGTATGACGCGTATGAAGGATCGTTAAACGGGATAGCGATGATTTTTTCATCGACCTGGTCGTTGTCTATCATTTTCATAACGCCTATCGGATAACATTCCACGAGCGTCATCGGCACGATAGATTCCTGACAAAGCACGAGCACGTCGAGCGGGTCGTTGTCGGCGGCGTATGTACGCGGAATAAATCCGTAATTCGCGGGATAGTGCGTCGATGTGTACAGTACGCGGTCGAGACGAAGCAAGCCCGTTTCCTTATCCATCTCATACTTGTTTTTCACGCCTTTCGGTATCTCGATAACAGCCATAAACCTCTCGGGCGAAATTCTTTTCGGGCTTATGTCATGCCATATGTTTGACATTATTCGGTTCCTCCTTCATCGTCGGTCTGTGATAAAATTGAAGCCGTTTTCGACACATCGTCCCATTCGACGCTGCATCCGAGGGCTTCTCCGACCGCGCGCAGCGGTATCATCGTCCTGTCGTTCATGAGCTGCGCGGGTACGTCGAGCGTCTTTGTCTCGCCGTTCACAATGTAATCCTGCTTGTTAAGCGTGAGAACGACGCTTGACTTATCGGTGTTCACAAGCACCTCGCCCGTTTCTCCCACCCAGTCCACAACGGCTCCGAGGGCTTCGAATACTCCTCTGGCGGGGACGAGCGTTCTCTCGTCGATTATTACGGGGTCCTGGTCGGGGAACTGTATCGTTTCACCGTTCACGACGACCGTCACGATATCCGGCTTTATCATAAGAGCAGCTATATCGGTATGATCCTCGAAAAAGACTATCGGTTTTTCCGTAAAGCGCAGTCCCGTGGCGCGTATATACGTTTTCAGATCCGCGCCGCTCATGAACGAGCTTAAACGGTAATCTCCGTCCGCGCTTTGATTTCCCAAAGAATCTCCGCCCGATATTCTCTTTTTCATCGAACCTGCGCTGACCGTGACGGACGGCGCGGTGTCGGCAAGAGCCTGTTCGGCAGCCTGCGCGCAGTCCGTATAACCGTCGGGATTCATCGTCGTTTCTATTCCGCCGCCGTTTGTGTACGAATAATACGTCTTATCCGCCGCCCATACGTTTTCTTCGATACCGTCCTCGTTCGATTCGCTCGTTATCTCAAGTATTTTCTTAAACTCGTCCGTATCGGGATTGAGGTCGTACAGATACATCGCGTACTCGTTTATCGTCTTTCCGTACATTTCAAGTCCTATGTATTTTTTCCTTCCCTCCGACACCGTGAATACGTTGGCGTAAGAGTCGCCGAAGTTGGCGATCAGATCGGCGTCTATCGAGCCGAGGAAAGCAACGCCCTTGGATCCCGCTCGGTAAACGGTTATTCCGCTCGTTTCGACGGTCACAAGCTCGTTGTTCAGATCGCCGTCTATCTCGCCGTAGAAAGCCGAAACAAGTCCCGAAAAATAATCGTTCACGTTCGGATACTCGTTTTCGTGTCCGACAAACGATGCGGCGAAATCGCAGTAACCCGTCTGCGGTCCGATCACCGTTGAAATGAATTTATTGTACGCGAATATATTATCCTTCGCCGAAGCGCACGTTGTCGCCATCAGTGAACAAGCGAGAAGCGCGCAAAACGATTTTTTAAATTTCATATCTGTTTCCTGCCTTTCGTTTTAATCACAATCCCGACTTTAAATCGCGGAGCTTATCGCGCAGATTATCGGTTTGTCCGTGCGAATCCGCGTCGGAAGCTATCGCCGAGACGACCGCGCTGCCGACTATCACGCCGTCAAAATACTTCACAAGATTTTTTACCTGTTCGCCGTTCGATACGCCGAAGCCGACACAGGCGGGCATATCGGAATATTTTTTGATGGTTCCGACAAACTCAGCAAAATCCGTGCTGAAGGACTTCTTTTCGCCGGTAACGCCCAAGGACGAAATGCAGTAAAGAAATCCCTTTGAATTTTCCGCTATCCTCTTTATTCTCCCGCCGGACGTCGGGGACACTAAATTTATCTGATACACGCCGTATTTCTCCGTGTATTCTTTTATTTCCCCGCTTTCCTCAAACGGCAGGTCGGGTATTATCACGCCGTCCACGCCCGTTTCGGCGCACCGTGCGAAGAACTTATCCGTTCCGTATTGAAGTATCACATTGTAGTAAAGAAGGAACACGAGCGGCACGCTGACCTTTGAGCGGATCTTTTCCGTAAACGAAAATATGCTGTAAATATCCGCGCCCGCAGCCAACGCTCTTTCGTCCGCGCGCTGTATCGTCGGTCCGTCCGCGGACGGGTCCGAAAACGGCACGCCAAGCTCGATCAGATCGACTCCCTCCTCCTGCATTGTCATGACGGCGTTTTCGCTCGTTTCCATGTCGGGGTCGCCGACGGTCAAAAAGGTTATCAACGCCTTTTTATTCAGCTTTTTCAGCTCGTTAAATTTCTCATCTATTCTGTTCATCACAATCCCCTTACCGTATCAGTAAATTCTTTTATTTTCTTTTCGTCCTTTACGCCGTTTGTCTCGACCGACGAAGAAACGTCCACACATACCGGCGAAAAAATCTCGATACCGCGTTTTACGTTTTCGCTGTTGAGACCTCCGGCAAGTATCACGGGTTTTTTTATTTTAGCGTCCCCTGCGCGAAGCCAGTCGAACGCCTTTCCCGTGCCGCCAAGCTCCTCCTCGCTGTATTTGTCGAGAAGGATTTTGTCCGCGCCCTTAGTGTCGGGTATAACGCCGTCGTCTTTTACGCGTACCGCTTTCCAGATTTCGCATTTCGTATTGAGCTTTTTTATATATTCCGCGTCCTCGCCGCCGTGAAGCTGGATAACGTCAAGTCCGACCGTCTCGGCGATCTCGCGTACCTTTTCCGGCTTTTCGTCGACAAAAACTCCCACGGTTTTAGTGTCCCCGTTAAGCTTTTCCTTAAGCTTCGCCGCGTCGTTCGGGGACACATATCGCCGCGTCGGCGCGAATATAAAGCCTATGTATTCGGGTTTATATTTATTGATTATTTCTATATCTTCCTCGCGGCGTATGCCGCATATTTTAATTTCCATATCTCAGTGTGTCTACCGCCTTTTTTATGCTGCCGCTGCGCATGAACGCCTCGCCTATGAGCGCGGCGTCAAACGAAAGACCGCGCAGATAACAAAAATCCTCGTGCGTTCTTATCGCGCTTTCCGCGACTTTGATCTTGTCGTTCGGAATGAAAGGAAGCAGTCTTTCGCATGTAGTTATATCCTCCTCGAACGTCGCAAGGTTTCTGTTGTTTATTCCGATTATTTTTCCGTATTCGGACGCACGCTTGACCTCCTCCTCGTTATGCGTCTCGACGAGCGCGCACAGCGAAAGCTCGTCGCACAGCGCGTGGAATTTTTTAAATTCCGCGTCCGTGAGAGCCGCCATTATGAGAAGCACCGCGTCCGCGCCCGCAAGCTTCGCTTCGTAAATTTGATATTCGTCCACCGTAAAATCCTTACGAAGCACGGGGACACTAAATTTTGATTTTATCTCGGGGATAAATTTTATGTCCCCCATAAAATATTCCGGCTCCGTCAGAACGGACAGCGCGTTCACGCCGCAGGCGACATACTCTTCGGCTATGCTCATATGGTCAAAGTCCGCGCGTATAAGTCCCTTCGACGGCGACGCTTTTTTTATTTCCGCAATGACCGCCACGTCATTTGGGGACACTAAAGTGTCCGCGAAGCTCGGGGACACTAAATTATTCATTTTATCGAGACGTTCGATCATGCCGCGCACGCTCGTCTTTTCCTTCGCTTTTTCGACGCGCGCTTTGCTCGACGCCACAAGTTTATCAAGTATCATATATCCACCGCATTAAAACTTATTTGTAAATTCGACAAGCTCGTTGACCTTGTTCATAACAAGTCCGCTGTCGATCACTTCCCTCGCCTTTTCTATTCCCTCGGCGTAGGACGAAGCCTTTTTACCTATATATATGCCCGCCGCGCTGTTCATTACGACGATGTCGCGGCGCGCGCTCTTTTCTCCCTCAAATATGCTTTTTGCGATTCGGGCGTTTTCCTCGCCCGTGCCGCCCTCTATTTCCTCGGGCGAAGCGTATTTTATTCCGTAATCGGCGGGATCGAGCTCATATTCGCTTATCGCGCCGTCCTTAATTTCGTTTACGTAGGTTTTGCCCGTCACGGTGATTTCGTCCATGCAGTCCGCTCCGCATACGACCATGGCGTTTTGAACGCCCATTTCCTTCATTACCATGGCGAACACGGGTACCATCGCGCGGCTGAACACGCCTATTACCTGTCTCGTCGCGCCCGACGGGTTCGACAGAGGACCGAGCATGTTGAATATCGTTCTTATGCCTATTTCCTTGCGTATCGGCGCGACGTTCTTCATAGCCTTATGGAACTTCTGCGCGTTCATAAATCCCATGCCCGTCGTCTTTATACATTCCTCGACCTGCTTCGGTTCAAGCATTATGTTCACGCCCAACGCTTCAAGCAGATCCGCGCTGCCGCTTTTGGACGACGCGGCTCTGTTGCCGTGCTTCGCGAGCGTTACGCCCGCCGCGGCACAGACGAACATCGACGTTGTCGAAACGTTAAACGTATTCGCGCTGTCTCCGCCGGTGCCGACAAAATCTATATATTCATCGGTATCGAGTTTTACGCTGCCGCCCTTTGATTTCATCATTTCGCAGCAGCCGACTATTTCTTCAACGGTTTCACCCTTCATTCTCAGAGCGGTCAGAAACGCCGACACAAGCGTCGGCGAAACGGTTCCTTCGAGCATCATGTCCATAGCTCTCGCCGCTTCCGCGCGCGTCAGGTTATTTCCGTCCACTACCTTCTTCAACAATTCCTTCATAAAAATTATCCTCCTCTAATCTAAGCTAATCTATTTTACAGTATATCATACAAAGGCTGAAATTGCAATAGAGCGGCATTTAATTTATATTATTTTTTGCGTAACGCTTGTAATATTTTCTATTATATTGTATAATAAACATATCAATATCACAGAGGTGGACGAAGAAATGAAAAGCTTCGATATAAGAACAAAGATTTATTTCGGCGACAACGCGCTCGACAGGCTTACCGACCTGCCGTACAAAAAAGCGTTTATCATTACCGACCCGTTCGTTGCGAAAAGCGGTATGCTCCAGATGGTCACCCTGCGTCTCAACGACGGTTATACGGAATTCGAAATATTTTCCGACATCGTGCCGGACCCGCCCATAGACAAAATACTCACGGGCGTGAAGGCTATGCTGAATTACGACCCCGACGTCGTTATCACGATAGGCGGCGGCAGCGCGATAGACAGCGCGAAGGCTATACGTGAATTTGCGGTGCGCGCGACAAAAAAGGAAGTCGCTCTCATCGCCATACCGACCACCTCGGGAACGGGTTCCGAGGTCACGTCCTTCGCGGTCGTGACGGATCCCTCGAAGGACGTGAAGTACCCGCTCGTCTCCGACAGTATGCTCCCCACGGAAGCGATACTCGACGCTGACCTTGTAAAAAGCGTGCCGGCGAACGTCACCGCCGATACGGGTATGGACGTGCTGACGCACGCGATCGAGGCTTACGTAAGCATCAACAATAACGAATTTTCCGCCGCGCTCGCGGAAAAAGCGATCGAAATATGCGGAACGTTTCTGCTGCGCTCCTACCTTGACAACAACGACACGCATGCAAGAAAGAAAATGCACGTCGCGTCGTGTCTGGCGGGACTTGCTTTCAACAGCGCGTCGCTCGGACTTAACCACGGGATCGCACACGCGCTCGGCGGCAAATTCCACATTCCTCACGGCAGGGCGAACGCAATGCTCCTTCCGCATATTATCGAATTCAATTCCGGCATAAACAAACATTCAAAGAGCAAGAAGGAATATCCGAAATGCGTTGAAAAATACGTCAACGTCGCGAAGCTTCTGGGAGTTAACAACTTTAACGAAATAACGACGATACGCGCGCTTGTCGGCTGGATACAGTTTATGATGAAGGAAATGAATATTCCGATCTCGCTTTCTCAGTGTGGGATAGACAAGGACGAATATATGAACGCGATAGACTCGATGGCTGAAAAGGCTCTCGCCGACGCGTGTACGGCGACGAATCCGCGCGTGCCTACGAAGCAGGACGTCGCGGGAATACTCACGCGTCTATACGAATAAGCGCGGCGCAAAAGAGGTTGACGAATGAAATTTGACGTTTTAAAAGACAAAATCACCAAAGCCGACGCGCGCTTGAACGAAACAATTCTGCTGTGCGTTACGGCGGCGATCGTACTCGTGCAAAGATTCCTCGCGGGCGCGTACAAGCCGGTAATGGACGACTGGTTCCTGTACGGAGATCTATATACTAAGCTTTCGGAGAGGATCGCGAAATTTGCGGTACCGAACGAAAAATTCGCGATACGCCCGTTCGCCGGAATAATCGACATATTTGTGAACGCGCCGCTTTTCAAGCACATATGGATAGCCGAGCTTATCGCGGCTTCGGCAATGATACTGGGCGCGTTTCTTATCATACGCGCTCTGAGAAGAAACGGCGTAAGCGGTGCCGGTTTTTTTCTGTGTGCGGTATGTCTTTGCCCCGCAGGACTTGAAGCCACGTACTGGCTCGCCGCCGCGACGCGCGTCACATACGCGCTGCTTTTTATCGGCGCGGCGTTGAGCGCGCTGACATATTGGTACGAAACGGACAAGCTGCGCGGTCTTATTCTTTTCGGTGTATTCGGTATGATATGCGTCGGTTTTTACGAACCGGCAATAGTCATATACATTATCCTGACGCTGTTTACAGTATGGAACAACAGAAACGGTAAAAAAGTTCTCGCGCCGCTTCTCATTCTCGCCGCGCAGATATGCGCCATCGGCATATACTACGCCGCAAACGCCGGCGCGGGAGAAATACAGTCGCGCGGGGGATTTGTGGAAACGAATTACGCGGAGCATTTCACCGTTGTGTTCGATTATATCAAAACGATTTTCAGCGAATATATCCCGAGCATAACCAAGAGAAGCGGTTACGTCGGACTGCTTACCATCACCGGCGGTCACGCGGTCATCAAGACGGGAATAGTGGCGGCGGTTTCGCTTATGTTCGGTTTGGCGGCGGCGTTGTGCGTCAAAAAACGTAAGTTTTCACCGATGATACTGCTGTTGGGCGTCGCGCTGTTTGCTGGCGGGCTTGTATTGAATTTCATACTCGGCTCGGAGCGTATACCGTTAAGACTTGTTTACTTCTCGTTCCTCGGTATCGGACTTATCGCGGATGAGCTTCTTACTCTCCTGCCGTACCGTGCAAACAGAATACTGACCGCCGTTTTACTGTCGGTTCTGGCGTTCGGGTTCACTACTGCGGGTATCGGCGAAGCAATCAGCTACAAGCACACGTCCGAATACGACGCGTATATAACGGAGCAGCTCGTGGAGCTTGACACGCCCGAAAGGATAAGCGACCCAGACAGAAATACTTACCTGTTCGGAGGTCAGCATTATTACGTGGATAACGCAAGCATAAATTATCTCGACCACATACGCGGCGTGAGCGGAAATTACGCGGACATAACGGGCTGTATGCGTCACATCACGGGCGTGCCGTTCACGAACAACATCATGACGTTCACGTACGGCGACACACAGGCACTCAAGCCCTACATTGACGTTGAGGGGCTATGCACGTTCTATAACGTGGAATACGACAAGACGGTGTCGCGCGTCTCTCTTGCCGCAGACGGCGACAACTACAACATAGTCCGCGAGGACGGCACCGTTGCGGGAATGTTAAAGAAAATCGACGACGTAAGCTATATGTATTTGAATTGATACAATAAAAAAACGGCGGTCAGCCGCCGTTTTTTTTATGCTTATTTTTACTGTGCCGAAGCCGCGCTCATCAGCGGCTTCATACCCTGCGCGCTGTTCCAGAGGAACGCTTTCGCTTTACAGTTCGCCGCGTCCGTTACGTTTTCAAATACGGCGTTCTGTGCGGTTACATCGCCCTGCGCGAGCGTTACGTTTTGCGACTTCACCGCGATAAGCGTGTTGTTCGCGTCGTAGAGCGCGGTGATGAGCGTCGCGCCGCCCTTGTCCGTCCCTGACGTTATACTATGCGTGACAGTGACCTTATTCGCGTCGGCTGCCGCCGTTATCTCAAACTTATCCTCGTCGTCCTGTCGGTTCACATAGACCTCTACCTGACATTCCGCTTTGATTTCGGGGTCGTCCTCCGACGCAGCCGTGATTTTCGCCGTACCCTCGCTTATTCCCTTTACCGTGCCGTTCTCAACGGTCGCCACGTCATCGTCGTCTGACGACCAAACGATATTTCCTACCGCGTTTTGGGGAGTGTACGACGCTTCGAGCGTGATCGTACCGCCCACCTCGACTCTCGCGGAGGTCTCGTTTAATGTAATACTTTCAATTTTCTCCACGCTGTCCTCGGGATAATTTACTTTCGTGAACGGCACCGCGGGAGCAAGATACTTCTTACCGTCGGCAAGCGACGCGGAGCCGATGTAATAGCTCGTGTGCGGCGGCTGATTGTAGCCGACGTTCTGCCAGGCAACAGCGCAGCGGTACTGGCTGTCGTGCATGAGCGTCGTGAGACGATATTCGGTCGGTATGCACGACGCATAAATACGCGCGCCCGTGCCGTCCTCAAGACGGAATATCATTTCCTCGCGCCAGTCGCCCAATACGTCAGCGACAAGTCCGGGTGTGGCTTTTGTGCTGTTATTTGAGCTTATTCCGGGAATGTAGCCATTGCTTCCGAAATAAATTCGCGAGGTTTGGTTGGTCGCTATGGTATGCTTTGCCATTTTATTGTCGTCAAGCAGCTCGCGGTCCAGCATGCCGTCCCAGTAAACAAAGAAATTCTGGAAGGTGTTATTGTTTGAATTGGGCATCTTTCCTATGACCGTTCCGGCTTCGCTGAACAGCTGCTGTTTGTCTGCGGACGACCAGAACGCCGCGCGTGATTCGGAGTGTTCGCTTGAATAAGAGTCATCAATATTGTCTATAACGCCTCTGCCGATATCGCCTACGGCTGCAAGCTTCATAACATCATCCATTACGCTGCCGTTATACCTCTTTATGTCGACGGCATACTCTATTGTGTTACTGTTGCCCTTACCTGCTTCGTGAACCATAAAGATTTCCTGCTTACCGTCGTTATCGAAGTCGGAGACGTGCTCAGCGTCGCCGTGACCGCGTCCGTCGGAGTAAAGCACGGTTCCGTCATCGTCGAGAACAGCCGAACCGAATATAAGCTCGTCTTTTTCGTCGCTGTCAACGTCGGCGACAGACACGCTGTGCGCGCCCTGACCGTAGAGCGAATAACCCGTCTCGGACTCTCTCAAGGTATTTCCCTTGCCGTCCTCGACCCAGCTTTTACCCGACTCGTTCTTGCTTATCCACTGTTCCGTAAGATTTGTTCCGTCCCAATCATACGCCGCGACATACGCGTATGTATAATATCCGCGGCAGAAAAGCGCGGTGGGTGTCGTGCCGTTAATGTACGCCACAGCCGCGAGATAACGCTCGCTTCTGTTACCGTAATTATCGCCCCAGCCTATGCTTTCATTACCGTTCTGTGGTTTTATACCTCTGGGAGGATCGTAATTTACGGTCTGCATAGCGTTACCCGTCTCGCCGTTGAATACAGTCAAATATTCGGGACCTTCGAGAATATGACCTGAATCGTTTCTGTAAGACGCGCTGTTGTCGCCGCCTTTTATCTCGTCCGTCGTTCCGACGCTGTTGACGTAATTTCCGCTGCCGTCCGTCGAACCGGGGGCGGTCTTACACATCATTTCCGACTTGCCGTCGCCGTCAAAATCGTATACCAAAAACTGAGTATAATGCGCGCCGGCGCGGATATTCGGACCTAAATTCACTCTCCATAAACGCTTGTTTTTGCCGTCTTGTCCGACCTCGTTTATCTCATACGCGTCTATATACACATCCGAAGTCAGGCTCGACATCGAATTGTCCTGCGCGTTTGTCGGATCCCATTTTACTATAAGCTCATATTCTCCGTCGCCGTCGAGATCGCCGACGCTCATATCGTTCGCGGTATATGTATAGTCGATATTCTTCCGCGCCCAAACCGTCTTGTCGTTGCTGTCTTTATACGAATACCACTGATTTTGTACCGTTCCTCCGCTCGGCGCGTCAAATTTTATATCGAGATAGCCCGCCTTGTTCGAAAAGCCGTCCTGATTACGCTCAAAGTATCCCGTCCACGGCGTTACCCATTCCGTGTCGGCGATATCGTCGTAGCCGACGTCCTCAGTTACGACGGCGTACTTGTCCGACGCGCTTCCGTTCGTATCCGTAAAGCACGTCGCTTCACCCTCGGCGGTCGTCTTTAAGGGCGTTCTGTTACCCTGCTTAAACACATTGTATATCGCGGTTTCGTCCTCATCGCCGAGAAATCTCCATGACAAATACACGCCGTTTCCCGTGTCGGCGGCGAACAGTCCTCGGTCTAATTTTTCCATAATTCGCGCAGTCTGCGTATACGTCGGCGCGGATTTTGCCGATGCGGGTACCGCCAAACCGCCGCACACGCTTGCAAGCATTGACGCGCCAAGTATTGCTGAAACTATTTTTTTCATGTCGTACTTCTCCTTACCTTGATCATATATACTAATTATATAATATTTACATGATTTTTTCAACAAACAATTTTAATGTCTTTTGCAACAATTTACACAAATTTAAAAAAATATTTTTATACAAAATTAACGATGTTCTATTTCGACGCCCGTGTAGTATTTCTTCAAAATCGCGTCGTATGTTTCGCCCTGAGACGCGAGGTAGTTCGCGCCGTACTGGCTCATACCGACGCCGTGTCCGTAGCCCTTGACGTTCATCGTGACGTCGGAGGAGTGTTCCTCAAATTCGACGTTGGTGCTGCGCAGAGAAAAGATGCTCCTCAGAAGCGTGCCGCGCACGTTCACGCCGCCCAGATCGAGCGAAATTATACCGCCGGCTGCGGAACGGGCGATGTTGCCGTACAGTCCCTTTGTCCAATCCGTACCGGCGACCCTGTCCTCGACCGCGCGCTTAAATTCGTCCGCGCTCACGGTCACGGACGAATAAAACGACGGCGCGGCTTCGTCGCCGCGCGTAGGCACACTTTTGAGGTAGGGTATGTCGCTGCCCCACACATCCGCAGCGTTTTCCGTCGCAGAAGCGGACGCGGAATGAAACAGCGCGCTGATGATCTCGCCGTTATACGTTATGACCTCGCCCCTCGTCGCTTCGACCGCCGAGGATATCTTATCCCAATTCGCGTCCGACGAGCCGCCCCAGCTTTCGCGCCGCTTATCCTCGGGTATGTACGCCTGACAGTGCGTCGAATCGGTACATACGGGCGCGTCGGGGTGGTCGGTCTGCGTTCCGTCCTCCCACGCTTTCACGCGGGAGAGAAGAAACGTGCGCGCCGCGACGGACTGCGCCTTGAGTGCTTCCGGCTCAAAGTCGGCGGGCATTTCCGCAGCGACGACGCATTTTATATAATCGTCCTCGTCGATTTCGATCGTCCTTCCTTCGTCGGCAAGGTAGAGCTTCACGCCGCGCGCGTCGGACGCGGGGTTCGCGCCGAGAAGATACACGACGGCGAGGGGTATAAGGAGCGTTATGAAAATTATCGCCAGAAATACAAATACTACCTTCTTCACATGCAGTCCCCCTTTGTTTATGTATATGGAGAACGCGCCGAAACATGACAACACGCAAAATCAAAAAACAACCTCCCCGAAAAAAACAACCTCCCCGAAGGGAGGTTGTTTGAAATTATGAAATTATTCGGCGGAGCTGTCGTTTTGAATTATTTCAACAAGCTTCTTAACGATACCGTCCGCGCCGGGCAGATCGCCTACGGGATCATGACCGTTGAGCATCAGCTGGCAGGCTATCGTACCTCTGCTGTAATGGTTGTGGTCGGGAGCAGTATTCTCACCGGCGCACGCGATGATCTCCTGCGCTCTCGCTTGCTTCTCCGCATCGTTCGCGCCCTCCGCAACATATGCGTTAAACGCGTCGTCAGCCATTTGACCGATGTCGATGAAGCCGATAACGTTCGGATCGAAATACTGACCGCCCTCGGTCGTTCTTTCCGTGTAGATCTTTCTTACTATATTATCATAGTTATCGCCGCGCACACCCTTGAACGTATATGTCTCCGGATCGTAAACATTCGCATATTTGTCGCCGTCCACCATATGAGGTGTGTACGAAGTCAGAATGATCTTCGCGCCCAAAGTTTCGCACGCGTTCACGTAGTAATTGAAGGAACCTTCGAAGTTCATTCCCTCACCGTTCGTACCCATACATCCTATGACTACGTAATCGTCGGGTCTGACCTGAGTCAAAATTCTGTCTCTCAGCTCACCATTGGTATAGAAGGTCGAAAGATTTCGTCCTCCGCGTCCGTTGTTCTGGAACGACGCCAATGCAGCCAAGTCGGGATAATTGCCCTGGTCTCTGTTGAGTACGTAAGCCCATGAACCGTTATTGGCTATTGTGGAGTCACCGATAGTGAATATCGTCGGTTTGCTCGCAGCCTTCTTGTCATCTTGTTTCTCGATAACGATCGACGAAACCTCAGACGCCGCTGTGAACGTCATATCAAGTACGCTGTCGATCACGGGAACGGTATACGTTACTGACGATTTATTCGCGTTCGTGTATACATGTCCTGTCAAATCGGCGTTTACATACTCGGAAGCAATTTCGCCGGAATAATTTACCGTAACGTTATATACCTTTGCCGGCGTTACCTTCGCCTGGAATTTGAACGCGCCCTTCAGGCTGTCGGCGTTCGCGTCCTCCGTCGAAGCGTCGCCTTCTATCTTCGGCGAGCCGGATACGAGACCGTAGCCCGTCGCTTCGTCCCACGCGGTCGTGGGCGAAACAGCCGTGTAACCCTCCGCGGCAACGGTCGAACCGAAGTCGAACGCAAGTCCGTGGATATCTACTCTGAGCGAACGCGAGATAGCTTGATCATCTGAGTTTGTACTCGTCGCACGGATATAAACTACCGTCGGAGAAGCCTTCGACGTTACTGTGAGCGTAGCTGTCGCTTCGTCAAATTTAATTCCGTCCGAATCGGCGAGAAGCTCCTTGTTGTTCTTGTCATACATAGCGTATGTTACAGTCTTACCGTCGATCGGCTTGCTTTCGGCGTCGACAACGGCAGCTTCGTATGTGTACTCGTCCGAAGCGGTCTCATCCATAGGAATGGCGATACTGCTCGTTGACTTCGTAAACTTAACGCTTTCCTGCGTGCCGGTCGCGGTAATCATAATCTCCTGCGTCTTACCGCCCAGCGTTACGGTAACCTTGTATGTTCCCGGAGACGCGCCCTTGAGAACCTTGAGAGTCGCCTTATGCGAATCGGTCTCGTCTGGAGTTATCGTAACAAATTCGGATTTTTCGTTCGAAGCTTCGTCCACAACCGACCATTCAGCCTTACCTATAATGGGATAATGCTCTGATGATAAGCCCTCAACGGTAAGCGAAGCAACGTTTGACGTGTCGTCCGCGCCGTCCGTTTGAATCGATTCAAATATCGGTTTCATGCCGTCTATTGCGTCCCAAAGCATAAATTTTGAGCCTTTGCCCGCGTCCACCGCTTGTGTGGCTTTCTTTGAAGCGAATGATAAATCGTATGTCTTTACCGACGCGAGAGAGCCATCATTCGCGTATGTGCCGTGAACCAAAACGGCTTTTTCGCCGTCCTCGGCGTTCGCCTTGTTGACCGTTACGGTACCGTCTGCGTACTTGATTCCGTCCGTCGTATCAACTCTGTCGGAGGGAATGATGAGCGTGTCGTTCGAAACGCTGACAGACAAATCGCCTTCTATCGTCGGAACGTATATTTTTACGTTATTAAAGTCAAGCTCGGAGGATATGCCGTCCTTCGTTCTGTAACACAGGTATACGGGAGCCGCCTCGGTGTCGTTTACGAACGGTTCGGGGTCGGATTGACCGAGAAGTCTGTTTTCCTCGTCATATACCATAGCGTACCAGAGCTTGGACGTAACGTCGCACGACATTACGATGTGGTACCACTTGCCCATATCTATCGATGCGACCTTTGCGTTACTCGGCATAACGAGCGCGCCGCCCTGGAATTTCAAATCCATAGCCGTCGAATTATCCGTCCACTTTGTGGGAGGATCCTGCTTGAACAAAATCTCAGAGCCGTCGCTTTGGAATCTCACGTCCTGCGAAATAATGACCTGTCCCGTCGGAACGTCTTTTATTTTGTTAAACGCAAAGCACGAGGTTCCGCTGCCGCCGCCCTTTAACGCAAGGTACTTTGTATCTGTGTCTTTGTCCTGCGTAAGGGTCAAGCTTCTGTCGCTTTGGCTTCCCGCCACCGACCAGTCGCCCGTCGCCACGTCGACGGCATTAATGTTATCGGAAGAAATATAAGCCCGATATCCAAGCATATCGTCGGCGTAGTGGCTGAAATCGGAAATGTATCCGGCTTTGGGCAGATACTGATTCGCAACAGCGGAATTCCAGCCGAGGATCGCTATCGGAGCCTCTTTTGTAATGGTGTTCACAGGTATGTTGCCGCCGCCGTATGTAACCTTAACTGTCACTCTGCCGTAGTAGTTGGAGGTTTGATTCGCAAGCTTAAAGTTCGCAACCGTCGGATTTGTCTCATCATATTCTATTGTAGCATAGCTGTCGCAGTAAGACGGATATGTACCGTCCTCGCCCGGCGTATCGGACGTCGGTTTGCTCGTACCGTCGTTCATTACCATTGTGGTAAATCCGTCAAACTTCCATTCTACTTTTAAAGGATCGACTCTCGATTCTTCCTTTTCATAAAGGTCGCTTCCGATCTCACCTATGATATCGACGGAGAAATTGTTGTCCGCAAAATCATCATCCGCAGTACCCATCGTCAGCAAGCCGTTCGTGGGAATATTAAGATCTATGTCGACCATAGGCTCAACGTAGTTGGGATCCGGGTCGAATTTGGCGTAATACGTTGTGTTCTCGGAAAACTCTACCGCAAGAATATCATCCGCTTGATAAAGAGTTTCGGTAGCGTCCTGCTTATACCAACCTTTGAACAAGTATCCCGTTTTTGTCGGCGTGGGTACATCGCTGATTTTATGCGTAGTCTTGTCAGCCGTCTTTGACGTCGTAGTTCCTTCAACGTCAAACTTAACAATATAATATGAACCAAGCACGTCACCTTCCCGGTAGGGACGAACAACAATGTTGTCAATACCCGCAAACGCGCTTAAACTTCTCGGCTGGTAGAAATGTATTTGGTTAATGCTGTCCTTAGCCGTCGGCGACATGCTGACCATGTTTTCTTCAAAGAATGTCGTACTTCCGTCCAGCGACGTAAGCGTCAGCACGACGGTGTTGCTGCTGAAATCCATTACGGCTTTCGTATGCGCCCACGTTCCCGACTTGTAGTTCGTCGTCTTGTAGGTGTCGTCCGAGCCGTTAACGGAATTTATAACCAGCGTATCCTTGTCCTTCATATAAAACGACAAAACGTAGGAACCCGCATATTCGCCGTTCTGCAAGGGCGTACCGACGGTCGAGTCGGTAATAATCATCTGGCTTCCCCCGCCGCCTGCCGACATCATAAAGTCGAATTCCATAACGGATTTCTTGTTGTCGTCGGTTTTCTTCGCCGCGTCGGGCAGCGTCAGATAAGATGCTCTGCCGCCGCTGCCGGATGTGTTGGAATATCTGTAATAAAGACCTATCTCATCGTGTCTCGTATCCTTTTGTATCTGCATACCGCCGGCGTCGTACTGAGACCTCCATGCGTTGCCGTCCGCAAGCGTCAGAGTGTCTTTGCCCGCATCGGCTTTCTGACCTCTTGTCTGGCTTTCAAAATCCTGCGTATAGTATTCGCCGTCCGCGAGTGCGGGTAAGGTGAACGCAAACTGCGAAACCATCGCGAAAGCGGATATCAACGCCAGAATTTTCTTAATTTTTCCTTTCATTATATTTCTCCTTTCTCATGATTTTTAATCATTATTATAGAAATTATAACATATTTTTGCGGTTTTGTACATAGTTTTTTATTCTATTTTAACAAATAAATTCAGTGTATTTTTGTCTGCTTTTTTAACAAAAACGCTTGACATTCTTTTACGCCGTTGCTATAATATTATCGTTGCTCGCACCTGTGGCGGAATTGGCAGACGCGCCGGACTTAGGATCCGGTGTCCCCGACGTGAAGGTTCAAGTCCTTTCAGGTGCACCACGTCGCACCATGCGGCAGTTTTTCGAAGTCTTTGCTTTGCAAAGACTTCTTTTTTATGCCGCCATGGTGCTCCTTTTCCGTCCGAAGCCGTCGCTCCGCTTGCCTATTCGCTTGTAAACGCGCTCATCGCGGCGCGCTGTCGCTTTGGACTTCGTACGGGCTTACGGCTTGTGAACGCGCCGTTTAACGCCTATTGCTCGCTTTGGGCTTTTCACGAATTTTGCCGCCATGGTGCTCCTTTTCCGTCCGAAGCCGTCGCTCCGCTTGCCTATTCGCTTGTAAACGCGCTCATCGCGGCGCGCTGTCGCTTTGGACTTCGTACGGGCTTACGGCTTGTGAACGCGCCGTTTAACGCCTATTGCTCGCTTTGGGCTTTTCACGAATTTTGCCGCCATGGTGCTCCTTTTTTATTGCAATAAAACGCTTTCCCAAAAAGCGCGGGACAGATAAAAATGCTTTATTGACATCTCGACGATTGTAATATATACTTATTATATATAATGTAATTTGCGAAAGGAGAGACAAGAATGAACAAACTTTTTAAAAAATTGATCTGCGGCGCGGTCACGCTCGCGATGCTTACGGCAGCCGTTCCGTCGATCGTGTTCGCGGACGAACCTGCCGACTCGCTGCTGTTCGAAGCGACGTTTGACGAAAACGGAACAGGGTCGGGTTCATTCACGGCTACAAAAGGAGGAACTGTTACCGAAAAGGGCAGCGTGTCATACAAGGAAAGCTTCGAAGGAAACAACGCGCTCAAAATCGACACGAACTCGCCGGATAATTATCTCGAGCTGCCGAAAGGCATATTGAACGGAAAAGACGCGGCGACCTTCAGCTTCATGCTCAAGCCGTCGTCGGGCTGGGCGTTTATGACCACTCCCGTCGCCGGAGCGCAGGATTTTCTGAGCGAGAAGTATCTCGGTATGCTCGCGACGGACACAAAGCTGACGGCGGAACGCTTTAACTTTAACGCCGCGGCGGCGCGTCCGGCGGTATTCGAAGTAAACGGCGATTTTTCGTCATGGCAGTATGTTGTCGCAGTATTTGAATCAAACAGTACGAAGCTTTATATAAACGGCAGTCTTGTAAAGTCCGATGATCTGGATATCAACGTGCCGCAGCTTTGCACCGCCGACGCTTCGACATGGATAGGTCACGCCAACTGGGGTACGGGCGAAGGTTTCGCGGGAAGCGTAGATGATTTCCGCATATACGGCAGGGCATTGTCCGCGGACGAGATAACGTCTCTCGCCGCCGAAGCGGACGAGTATATGGCGAAAGCACTTGTGGCGCAAAACAACCGCTACATAACCGACACTCATTTTTACCTCTCCGAAAACGGCGATGAGAAGGAAATATTTTCGCTAGATCCGCAAAGCTTGTCGGACGTTTACGTATCCGACATAAATAACGATACCGTTTCCTTCAAGCTGCATAACGCGGCGTCGGTCGATCCTTCCGCGCTTTGCGCTTACGCCGCCGAATACGATTCGGACAAACGGCTCGTCAAACTCGCCGCCAAGAGAGATTTCACGAAGGCCGCATCGGACGACGCGGTCGATATCAACATTCCGTTTGAGAAGGACAACGGCGCGGACGACGTAAAGCTGTTCGTATGGAACGGCATGAAGCCCGTTTCGACGCAGGTCTGCGCGGTAAAGCCCTTAACGCTCAAGGTCGTTTCAAATATAAAGAATTATACCGCGCGGGACGGAAATGTCTCGGTGACTTTGTATTACACTGATATTTCCGGCGCGGAGCACCCGCTTGGCGACGCGGTCGAAACCTCGATTTCGTCCGCTTCGGAAGAGACGGTCACAATAGAATACAACTCCGCTATCCCCTCCTCCGCGCAAAAGCTTATTTTAAAAGCGGATATACCCGAGGGCGAAACGACAAAGGAGTATGTGTGCGCGGAGCTTTACTGCGGTGTAACGTCACCCGTCGCGGCAAAAGCAGACAGCGCGTCGACGACAGAGGGCGTTCACGACCCGTCTATCGTTAAATTCCCGAACGACGATACGTATTACGTGTATTCGTCGCATCACCTTATCTTCACGTCGAAGGATCTGATAAACTGGGAAAAGCATGATTTTACAAGCATAAACGCGGCGACTATCTCGCCGAATACTCAGAGATTCATAAATGATAATTATACCAATACCAAGATGAACGACA
>CANQJC010000009.1 GCA_947624165.1 uncultured Clostridia bacterium | reverse complement strand
GGCGGGCTGGCGAACCGAACCGCCCGTATCCGAACCGAGAGCCGCAGCACAGAAATCGGCAGCGACGCTTGCCGCCGCACCGCCTGAGGAACCTCCCGTAACGCGCGATATATCATAGGGATTTTTCACCCCTCCGAAATACGACGTTTGTGATGAACCTCCCATGGCGAATTCATCCATATTTGTTTTACCGAGTATCACCGCGCCCGATTTTTTCAGCCTTTCAATTACCGTCGCGTCGTAAGGCGGTATAAAATCCTGAAGCATACGTGACGCGCATGTGGTTTTTATTCCGTTTGTACATATATTGTCCTTTACGGAGATAGGAATACCCGTGAACGGATCCGCGTTTCCCGCGTCGATAATTTCCTGCGCTTTTTTCGCGTCCTCAAGCGCGCTTTCGGCGCATACCGTTATATAACTGTTGATTTTTTCGTCCTTCTCGTCAATTTTGCTCAAATAATGCCGCGTGATTTCGGCGACGCTTATTTCTTTTTTGTCGAGCATATCCCGAAGCTTTTTCAAAGCCATTTTACAAAAGTCGCTCCTTTCAGAAAATATACGTCCGTAAACCGAACGCTTATATTTAAATCTGCGTATTTATACTACCTTTGGAACAACAAAGCTGTTGTTTTTAACATTCTTCGCGTTAGCCGTGATTTTGTCCGTCGGGTATGAATCCGTATATTCGTCCGCGCGCAGATCGTTATAATTCACGGCGTCAAGGGCGTAAGCCGGCTTTGACGCGTCGAATTCACACACTCTGTCCATTACGGCAATGATATTCGTCATGTCCGCGGTCATTTGTTCAAGCTCAGAATCCGTAAATTCGATTTTTGAAAGCTCGGCAAGATGTTTTGTCAGCTCCGAATTAAACATATCGCATATCTCCGTTTCCGTTAAATATTCGGTTTACAGGCAGAAAAAAAGACGAAGTATGACAGAAATTTCTTTCCGACATACAACGTCCTTGCTGTATACCTTAATATAATATAACATATTTTGAAAATGTTTGCAAGAGGTAATTTCATAAAATATGAAATTTTATTGTATTTTTTATCCTTCGGTAGGCTTCGGCGGCATATAAGTGCTTGAATTGAGCGTATCGGTCGATATCAGTTCACCGTTGGAATATACGTATCTTGTCGAATAAACGACTGTGTTTTCGCCGGAGGTAGTTGTATTGTTTACCACTTTAACATCTCTGTCCGGCTCCCATGCCGCGCCTATGATACTTATCGTGATAGTCGCGCCGCTTGTATACGCCGATATTTTTATCGGATAATCGCTCGTGTTCTTAAACCTGAAGTCTACGCCGCCGTCAGATACCGTTGCGTCCTGACCGAGAGGAATGTACCCGACGGTCATCATATGATTGAGACGCTCCACAATAGACATATCGGCGTAAAGAACGGCACTGTAAAGCGTGCTGCTTACCTGGCATACGCCGCCGCCTATGCCGTCGACGCTCTTGCCGTCAACATATTCCTTTGCCGTGTAAAATCCGTTCGAGGTCGTGCGGCTTCCTACCGTGTCGTTAAACGAAAATACGTCCCCGGGCGCGACGACGGTACCGTTTATCAAGCTTGCTGCGCGCGATATGTTGGCGCGTCTGTTTGAATTGGAGGAACCGTATGATGTGGAATAGGACGATAAGGTAGTTTCAAAGAGCTTTGCACGCAGCAAATCCGAAGTTTTTTCCGGCTGTGAAACATAAAACGGGATCCTTACCGGCTCGCATCCTTCGTAAACATTTTGAAGAAGCGGAGCGGCTTCGTCTTTGTTTATATATCTTCCCGTATCTCCGGGGACGATCGTGACGCTGTTGCCGTCTATTTCATATCTTGCATCGACGGGATCCTTATAAACAAGCGCGTCGAAGCTCTCTATCGTCATGTCGTCCGGCGGCGCGGTTTCATATGTAACGGGTATGAACGTGAATTGCTCGTTTGATATTGCGTTTAGGACGGCTTCTCTCGCGGCTTCGGGATTGCCGTTATAGCCGGTCCGACCCGAATATACGGTAACCATTCCGTCGTCGCCAAGCTCTATATAATGCTGTTTAAGCTCGCCCAAGACCTCGTTTCCGAATTCGTTAAGCTTCGCGTCCAATAGATTTGTGTCGAGCTGCGGAGCCGGAACTATAACATGTTCTTTAAATATAAGCTTAAGTGATTTGAATCCGTTTTGAAGAAAATTACCGCCTTTACAGTAATCCATGGCTTTTTGGACAGTTTCCTCCGGCAGCGCGCTCAGCCCCACGTCCGCTCCGTTTATTGTAAACGTTTTCTCGCCGTTTATGAGCGTAATTTGCTTGTCGGAGAGCAGATATGTGGAATTGACCGTTTCGAGTGCTTCGTCATAGGTATAACCGCCTACGTCGACGTTCTCTATATATACGTTTTTCATTATTTTGTCGGGCGTTATCGTGAGAAGGGAAAATATGAACAGAATAACAAACGCTGACGCGATCGCCGCCGCGGTTATCAGCGCGGGTTTTTTGACGCGCCGAAAGAAATTGCGCCTATTTGCACGGCGTTCTTCTCTTTTTATTTTCTTCCTTTCGTGTTTGTCAAAATTTTCTTCTTCGTCTTCATCGTCGGGGAGGATCTCAAAATCATCGTCGTTATCGGGATAATCGTTAAAATCGTCCTCGGTATCGAATGAAAAATTATCCTCATGTTCCGTGTCTGCGGAAATGTTTTCGGAGTTTGTAACCTCCGAATCATCCGAATCAAATTCAAAATCATCCTCGTCGGCGGTAACGGAAGCGTCGTAATCCGAATCCTTATCCGTGTACTTATCTTTATTCATCGGTTTCGTTCCTTTCTTCAGTCATAAAAACGCCTGAACTCGTCCAAATATTCTGAATATGCTTTTAAAAATGTGAAGAATTGTTTGTTTTTTGCAAGAAGCGTAAACACGTTTTTAACGTTTTTAACAAATGCCGCGTCGTAATCGTCAATAAAAAATGCTTTTGCAAGCGGACAGAGCCTTTTTGCGCGCGGGTCGGTTATAACCTCGATTGTGCCGTTTTCATTGAGATACGGCGTAAGCGGAAAAATCCTGCACGCGAGGGGACGCTGATATCTGTCGCAGTCTCCCGAACAGAAGGCTATCGGAACGTTATAGCGTTTCGAGTTGTATTCATAGTAAAAGTCCGTTTTATCCGTTTTTATCCAGTCGGGACCAAGAAGCTTGTACACGCTTATTTCACCGGGGAACAGAAACATTCCTCCGTCGTCGCCCTTGCAGCACGCTTTTTTGCACAGCCGTCCGCAATCCGTCGGAACGGGCGTTATCTCGTCGAAAAGTCTGTAAAGCTGTAAATATACATACGCGGTATTCATATAAAACCTCACATCGTGAATTTTCTTTATACACGGTAATTTTATCACAAATCCTTTTTTAAAACAATAGCCAAATTCAATTTTTACGCAATAGATGATTTTTGCTTCCGCGCGAAGCGTATTTTATTTATTTTGCATAAACCGCTGCGGCGTATAATTAAATTGTAACAATGATTTAACATAAGCTTAGTTTGACAAACAAACATATATGGTAGTATAATTATTAAAATACAGAACAAAACTTCTATATGTTGATTAAAAACAATGTGAAAGGAACGGTGTATTTATGCCGAAGAAGAAGCAGGAATACGGAAACGACAGCATAACGAGCCTGAAAGGCGCGGACAGGGTGAGGAAACGTCCGGCGGTAATATTCGGCTCTGACGGGCTTGAGGGCTGCGAACATTCTTTTTTTGAGATATTATCAAACTCTATCGACGAAGCGCGCGAGGGATACGGCAATCTTATTGAGGTCACGAGATTTGCGGACGGCTCGATAGAGGTCAAGGATCACGGACGCGGCGTTCCGCTCGACTATAACGAAGGAGAGGGACGTTTTAACTGGGAGCTTGTTTACTGCGAGCTTTACGCGGGAGGAAAATACAATAATAACAAAGGCGGCATGTACGAGTACAGTCTCGGTCTTAACGGTCTCGGCGCATGCGCGACGCAGTATTCGAGCGAATATATGGACGTTAGCGTTGTCAGAGACAAAACGCTTTACACGCTTCATTTCGAAAAGGGGGAAAATATAGGCGGGCTGAAGAAACAGGAGACGCGAAGCACTCGGACGGGCACGACGCAGAAATGGCGTCCCGACAGAGACGTGTTTACCGATATAGATATTCCTCTCGAATTTTATCAGGACGTGTTAAATAAACAGGCAATGGTAAATGCCGGAATAAAATTCGTTTTATATAACGAGACGGAATCCGGCATAGAAATGTTTGAGTATTACTACGAAGAGGGTATTGTCGATTACGTAAAAAACGCCGTGGGCGACAACGCCTTTACCACGGTCGAGACATGGGAAACGGAGCGAGAGGGACGCGACAGAGCCGACAAAGAGGACTATAAGATGAAAATGCAGGTCGCGTTCTGCTTCTCAAATAAGGTGAATATGCTTGAATACTACCACAATTCAAGCTATCTTGAGCACGGCGGTTCTCCCGACAAGGCGGTCAAAAACGCGTTCGTGTACGCAATCGACAGATATTTAAAGCAAAACGACAAATACAACAAGAACGACTCAAAAATCACGTTCGCGGATATTGCCGATTGTCTTGTTCTGGTAATCAACTCATTTTCAACGCAAACAAGCTACGAGAACCAGACAAAGAAAGCGATAAACAACAAATTCATACAGGACGCGATGACGGAGTTTCTTCGCGCGCAGCTTGAGGTCTATTTTATCGAGAACAGAGCCGACGCCGAAAAAATCGCCAATCAGGTCATGGTAAACAAAAAGAGCCGTGAAAACGCCGAGAAGGCTAGAATAGACATTAAGAAAAAACTTACCGGCAACATGGACATCACGAACAGAGTTGAAAAGTTTGTCGACTGCCGCAGCAAAGACGTTACGCAAAGAGAAGTATACATCGTCGAGGGAGATTCGGCGTTGGGGTCGTGCAAGCTTGCGAGGGACCCGATGTTTCAGGCGATAATGCCGATTAGAGGTAAAATATTAAACTGCCTTAAAGCCGACTATCCGAGAATATTCAAAAGCGATATAATAACCGACCTTGTAAAGGTACTCGGCTGCGGGGTTGAAATAAAAACAGCAAACAACCGCGGAATAGAAAGCTTTAATATAGACAATTTGCGGTGGGATAAGGTTATAATATGCACGGACGCGGATGTGGACGGCTTCCAGATACGCACTCTCGTGCTGACGATGATTTACCGCCTGATGCCCACGCTTATAGAGAGGGGAAAGGTTTATATAGCGGAATCGCCTCTTTACGAAATCTCCGTTACGAAAACGAAGCGCAAGGGCGAAAAGTATTTTGCGTATACGGACGGTGAAAAGGAAGAAATACTTCGCCGTCTTGCCGACAGCGGACTTTCCAAGGATAACGACGACTATGATATAAAACGTTCCAAGGGACTGGGCGAGAACCAGCCGGAGATGATGAGCCTTACGACCATGCACCCGTCAACGCGCCGACTCATTAGGGTCACTCCCGAGAACGCGGAGCGTACGGCGAGAATGTTCGACGTGCTTCTCGGCGATAATATACAGGACAGAAAGGACTATATTGCCGAAAACGGCGGCGATTATATGGAAATGCTGGATTTGTCATAAAATCAGCTTTATATAACGAAAGGAAATTTATTGCATTATGGCAGGAAAGAAAAAAACAGCGTCGGAGGAAATTATATATGCTCCGATCGACGAACAGCCGATCACGGAAACTCTTGAAAAAAACTATATGCCTTACGCAATGAGCGTTATAGTTTCGAGAGCGATCCCCGAAATCGACGGATTGAAGCCGTCGCACAGGAAGCTGCTTTTTACGATGTACAAAATGGGGCTCCTCGGCGGTAAGCTCACAAAATCCGCGAACGTTGTCGGACAGACGATGAAATTAAACCCTCACGGCGACGCGGCTATTTATGAAACGATGGTACGTTTGACAAGAGGAAACGAAGCACTTCTTCACCCGCTTATCGAATCTCAGGGTAATTTCGGTAAGCAGTATTCGCGAGATATGGCATACGCCGCGCCGCGTTATACGGAGGTAAGACTGGAGCCGATATGCGCCGAGCTTTTCGCTGACATAAATAAAAATACGGTCGAATTTGTCGACAGCTACGACGGCGAAATGAAGGAACCTACGCTCCTGCCGGTCGCTTTCCCAAATATTCTTGTCAATCCGAATCAGGGAATAGCCGTAGGTATGGCAAGTAATATATGCTCGTTTAACTTGGCCGAGGTATGCAAGGCGGCAAGGGAGCTTTTAAAAAATGAAAATGCAGACGTGATAAAGTATATGCCCGCGCCGGATTTCTCCATGGGAGCGGATATAATATATTCCGAAAGCGAAATGCGCGAGATTTACGATACGGGCAGAGGAAGCTTCAAAATGCGCGCAAAGTATACTTACGACAAGAAAAACAACTGCGTTGAGATAAACGAAATCCCGTACACGACGACTGTCGAAGCAATAATAGGAAAGATCATGGAGCTTGTGAAGGCAAATAAACTGCGTGAAATTGCCGACGCGCGCGACGAAACGGGACTTGACGGCTTTAAAATAGCGATCGATTTAAAACGCGGTACGGATCCCGACGCGCTTATGACCAAGCTTTATAAGCTTACTCCGCTTGAGGACAGCTTCAGTTGTAATTTTAACGTGCTGATCAAAGCGCGCCCCGTCGTCCTCGGAGTGAGAGACATACTTCTCAACTGGATAGATTTCCGTATGGAATGTGTAAAAAACGGGATAAAATTTGATATCGAACGTAAAAGCGAACGTCTTCATCTTCTGACGGGTCTGAAAAAAATACTTCTTGATATCGACAAGGCTATCTCGATAATACGCCATACCGAATATGAAGCGGACGTAGTTCCCAATCTCATGGACGGTTTCGATATAGATAAAGTTCAGGCTGAGTATATTGCGGAAATCAAGCTGAGAAATCTCAATAAAGAGTACATTCTTAACAGAACCGCGGATATTGAGAAGCTGACGGACGAGCTTGAGGAATTAAACAGGATCCTCGGAGACGACAGAGAGGTTAAGAAGCTGATTTCCGAACAGCTTAAAAAGATTGCGGCAAAATACGGACAGGAAAGAAAAACAACGCTCATCTCCGGCGACGATATCTCCGAATACAAGGAAACGGAAAGCATTGACGATTATCCGCTTACGGTATTCTTTACCAAAGAAAACTACCTAAAAAAGATTTCCGCCGTTTCTCTGCGTTCAAGTACGACCGAGCATAAGCTTAAGGACGGCGACGAGGTATTGCAGACGATAGAGACGACGAACAGATCGGAAATGATTTTCTTCTCCAACAAGCATTGCGCGTATAAAATGCGCACTTATGACATGCCGGACGCAAAGGTAAGCACGATGGGCGAGTATCTCCCCGTAATATTGGGACTTGATGAAGATGAAAAAATATTGTATACTGTTGTTACGACGGATTATAAGGGCAATATGCTTTTCACCTTTGAAAACGGCAAAATGGCAAAGGTCGAGCTTAAAAATTATGAAACAAAAACAAACCGAAAAAAGCTTGTCGGCGCGTACGGAGACAAATCGCCGGTATGCGATATACGTCTTACAGACGGCGACGTCGACGTTGTGCTTATGTCCGACAATAACAGGGTCCTTTGCGTCAATACGGCAAAGATACCGCTTAAGGCGACAAAGAGTACGCAGGGCGTGCAAACTATGACGCTCAGAAAAAAAGGAGCGAAGGTTATTAAAGTCGTCGCCGCGAATGAAAGCGGACTGGAGGATCCGAATCGTTTTAAAACGAAAAATATTCCGGCTGCGGGCGCGGTTCTTAAGACAGAGGACACGCAGCTCAGCCTGATTTGATAATGCTTCGCCGCACGGCGGACGGAAAGGAGAAAATATGCTCGATAACGAAGAAAGAGAAAGGCTCCAGGAATTATTCAGAGAAAAGGCAGCCGATATATATAAGCCTTTTCCAAGGGAATTGTTTAAGCAGTACAGTGTAAAAAGAGGATTGAGAAACGATGACGGAACAGGCGTAATGGCAGGGCTTACGTCCGTCGGTGCAGTTATAGGCTACTATATAGAGGACGGAGAAAAAATCCCCATGGAGGGACATCTCCGTTACAGGGGTTACGACCTTGCCGATATTGTAAGAAACTGCGAAAAAGAGAACAGGTTCGGATTTGAGGAGGTAGCATATCTTCTTTTATTCGGACAGCTGCCCAATATGGATACTCTCCAAAACTTTACTCGTTTTATAGGCAGCCTGCGTCCTTTGCCCGACGGATTCGCGGAGGATATGATTTTAAAGGCACCGAGTACGAATATAATGAATAAAATGGCGAGAAGCGTTCTCGCCGCATACTCCTACGACCCGAATCCCGACGAGATCTCGACGGGCAACATAATAAGACAGTCGATAGAACTTATCGCGCGACTGCCCGTTATGGCGGCTTACGGATATCAGGCTAAGAGCCATTATCATGACGGAAACAGTCTTTATCTGCACGCGCCGCAGCCGCGTCTTTCAACCGCGGAAAACTTTTTGTATATGCTTCGTCCCGACAATAAGTATACGCGCGAGGAAGCGGAGCTTCTCGACGTTATGCTTATGATACACGCGGAGCATGGCGGAGGTAACAACTCGGCGTTTGCGGCAAGAGTTGTTTCATCGTCCGATACCGATACATATTCGGCGATCGCGGCTGCCATCGGTTCCTTAAAAGGACCGAAACACGGCGGCGCAAACGCAAAAGTCATGGGTATGATGGAGGAAATAAAACGCGAGGTCAAAAACTGGGACGACGATGAAGAAGTACGCGCTTATCTTGCAAAAATCCTTCGCAAGGAAGCCTTTGACCGCTCGGGACTTGTTTACGGTATGGGACACGCCATATACACATACAGCGACCCAAGATGTATCCTTCTTAAGGAAAAGGCGCAGAGTCTTGTGAAAAAGAATCCCGATTTTGAGAAGGAATTTAATCTTTACTGCGCTGTCGAAAGGCTTACTCCCGACGTATTCGCTCAAATAAAGCATAACCCGAAGGTAATGTGCGCCAATGTCGACATGTATTCAGGCTTCGTGTACAAAATGCTCGGTATACCGCAGGAAATGTACACGCCGCTCTTCGCCGTTTCACGTATAGTGGGCTGGTGCGCGCATCGTCTCGAGGAGGTAATAGGCTGCGGCAGAATTATTCGTCCGGCTTACAAGTCGATTTTAAAGAGTAAGGATTATAAAAAAATAGATGAACGGTAAAAAGGAGAAACATATGGATAAAGTTAATATACTCGGCGTCGGCGTCGATATGGTCACGATAGACGAAGCGGCAAGACAGATAATGGAATTTATGGAGGAGGAGAGATTTCATTCCGTTTTCACTCCAAATTCCGAAATTATTATGCGCGCATACAGAGACGCCGCCTTTGCCGATATACTTAACGGAGCCGATTTGCTGACCGCCGACGGCATAGGTGTGGTATATGCTTCAAAAATACTGAAAAAACCGATAAAAGAGCGTGCGGCGGGATTTGATATTGCAAAAAAAGTGCTTGCCGACGTCAGTGCTTCCGAGCATAAGCTCTTCCTTTTCGGAGGGAAGCCGGGGGTTGCCGAAAAGGCGCGTGAAAATCTGTTAAACGATTATCCCGGTTTAAAAATCGCGGGTACGCGCAACGGCTATTTCGGTGAGGACGAAGAGGACGCTATTATAAATGAAATAAACGAATCGGGCGCGGATATGATTTTTGTTTGTCTCGGCGCGCCGAAACAGGAACAATGGATAGACAAGAATAAGGACAAGCTGAAGAATATACGCGTAGCTATGGGTATCGGGGGAAGTCTTGACGTTTTTGCCGGTACAGCGGAGCGCGCGCCCGAATTTTTCTGCAAAACAGGTCTTGAATGGTTTTACAGACTGTGTAAGGAACCGTGGCGTATAGGGAGAATGATGGATCTTCCCAAATTCGCCGCGACGGTCATAACCAAGGGCGGAAAGTTTAAACAGGATCAATTTTAGGAGATATTATGGGTACGCTGATTGTTATTGACGGTGTGGACGCGAGCGGTAAGCAAACGCAGGCTCGTTTGCTCTCGGAGCGTCTTGCAAAAGAGGGGAGGAACGTCAGAAGCGTTTCTTTTCCGGCATATGACAAACCTTCGTCCGCACTTGTAAAAATGTATTTAAACGGCGATTTCGGTAAAAATCCGTCCGATGTGAACGCTTACGCGACTTCAACGTTTTATGCGGCGGATCGCTTTGCTACGTACAGAACGGATTGGGGAGAGGATTACGCCAACGGCAAAATTATCCTTGCCGACAGATATGTTTCCTCAAATCTGATACATCAGGCAAGTAAAATCGACGATAATAAAGAAAAGGACAAATTTATCGAATGGCTTGACAGTCTCGAACATGAGATATACGGCTTGCCGAGAGCGTCGGTAACCGTTTTCCTCGATATGCCGCCCGAATACGGAATACAACTCATGAAAGGAAGAGCAAACAAGTCGGACGGTTCGGACACAAAGGATATTCATGAAAACGACTATCTGTATCTGAAAAAAAGCTATGACAACGCCCTTTACGTTGCCGAACGCTGCGGCTGGAAGCGTATCCCATGCGTGGAGTGCGGAAAGCTGCGCGGCGTTGAAGAAATACATCAAGACATATATTCGGTCATAAAGGAGTTCATATAAAATGAAAAGATGTATAGCTGCCGCCGCTGCCGTACTCGCGTTAATTTTGGGTACGTCGGCTTTTGCGCGCGGCGAGATCGAAGTGCGTATTGACGGAAACGAAATTCACGGCGAAGCCGAGCCGGTAAATACAGACGGACGCGTGCTTGTGCCTATACGCGCGGTCTTTGAAGCACTCGGCGCGTCGGTAAGCTGGGACGAAACGGAAAGAAAAGTTTATTCCGAGCGCGGAAGCGATTTTATGGAGCTTACCGTTGACAGCCCTATGATGCGATGCGGTATTTTCAATTCGGACGGCGCGCGCGTGTGGACCGATGAAATCGCCCTTGACGTACCGACGATGATTATAAACGATTATACATATGTACCGATACGCGCCGTATCCGAAACGCTTGGCGCGTCGGTAAAGTGGAACGGAGAAGACAATTCGGTCGATATTCACACATACGGCGCGGTCGACAAACCCGTGTATTATACGTCTCTTTCAGACTACGGCAAACTGTACGTATTCACGCCGGACGGCGAGAGACGCAGACTTTCGAACAAACCTGCGCGCGATCTGGAAATGTGCGGCAATTATGTTTATTATACTTCCGGCGATACGGGCTTTTTATACAGGGCTGACGCATATGACGGCGAGGAACTTATACTGAACAGAAGCGCGGACAAAATTGCCGTTGACGACGGTTATGCGTATTATCGCGACAATGAGGACGGAGTGCTTTACCGTATAAATATTGATTCGCGCGATATTGAGCGTCTTACGGATAATCCCGTATATTATCCGCGTCTTTACCGTGACAGACTGTATTTTAATCTCGACGGCGACAACAGGCTTTACGCGCTTACACGCGACGGAAAACAGCTTAGCATTATAGATATTGGCGACAGCGCGTATACGCGGCTTAATTCGTTCAATTGCGTATTTTCGGGCGACTACATATTTATAGAAAACGGAATGTGGTACGGTAATCTTATGCGCGTCAATCTTGACGGCAGCGATGTGAGAATACTTACGAACTGCAATTCGATAATCTGTGACGCTTCAGGCGTAAACGATAAAATAGTATATAAAAGTCCCGATAACGGGCAGGATATATTTTGTGTCAACACAGACGGTACGGATAATCATCTTGTTCATGAGGGTGATGATTCCTGGCTCGATATAGACGTGATCGCCCGCGACGGCGATACGATATACTACAAAAACCCCATGCGTATGGAGGTTTATAGGGTAAATCTCGATACGAGCGGCGACGCGTATGTATGCTATGCCGACGACGTTAAAGTCGGAGCGGACAGAATCGTTGCTTCGTATGAAGGGTTGTACAGTATCGCGAAGGACGGCTCGCAGTCGGCTCAGATATATGAAGGAAACGTCAGCGGATTCAAAATTTTCGATGAAACCGTTTTCTTTACCGACGCTAAAAGCGGACGATTGTACGCGTCGGATTATTACGGAAATGTAAGCGCGCTCTCGGGCGGTGAGACGGGCGAATGGATATATTGAATTTTGTAGAAATAATACATATTATGTTGACTTTTGATGAAAAATATGGTAGAATTTAACTATAAAATAAAAGGAGGGAAACAACATGACTTCTTCAAAAAAATTTATTGCTGAATTTATCGGCACAATGGTACTTGTCATCCTCGGCTGCGGAACCGCAATGCTTGTGGGCTGCGCGGCGGATAAGGGCTGCGGATATATTCTTACGGCTCTTGCCTTTGGCTTGACGATCGTTGGTATGGCGTATTGCGTCGGCAACATCTCCGGCTGTCATATCAATCCCGCCGTTTCGCTCGGCGTTCTTATGAGCGGCGGTATGAGTGTTTCGGACTTCATAGGCTATGTAATTTCCCAGTGTCTCGGTGCGCTTGCCGGAGCGGGTATTCTTGCCGCTATATTCGGACTTGGCGGCGTAACGGATATGACCGGCGGCTTCGGTTCAAACGGACTTGCGGGAGTTAACGGCAGCTTTGCCGCCGGACTTCTTGTCGAAATTGTACTCACGTTCATCTTTGTGCTTACAATTCTCGGCGTTACGTCCAAAAACGCGAAGCACGGCTCGTTTGCCGGAGTTGTTATCGGCTTCACGCTTACGCTTGTTCATATCCTCGGTATAGGTCTTACGGGTACCTCCGTAAATCCCGCAAGAAGTATCGGACCCGCTATCGTGGCGGCTATAAGCGGCAACACGGAACCTATCGCCTGCGTATGGGTATTTATTATAGGTCCGCTTGTAGGAGCGGCTATTGCGGCGGTCGTATACAAGTTCCTTGAGGGCGCGAAGAAAAAATAAAAGTAAAGTAAAAAGGCAGCTCTTCGGAGCTGTCTTTTTTATTGATAAAATCGGCTTATTTGCCTTCCGCGTCGTTTTTGATAAAGCCGGTAATTTTTTCGATCGCACGTATCGGCGCGTCCTGCGCCGTACCCCATTCCATATCCTTGTTTCTGTAATCGAATTTAAGCGTAAACTTGTGTATATCGTCTTGTATGCGCCGAAGCTGTGACATTTCCTTCTCGTAAAGCGTCGGCAGAAATTTTGCGCATTGTGCGGAGTTGAGCGATTTCTTTGCCATAGACGCAAGCATACGCGCATGACGCAGACACACACCCTTCGAGTTGTCGAATTTCGCCTTGAATTTTTCATCGTTCGCCCACATGTACAAAAGCACATCGGCATAACGTTCCATGGTATGGTTTATTTTTTCGCATACAACGCAGCCGTCCGCGATATTATCAAGCGTTTCGGACAAATTTTTGGCAAAATCGTCCGCGCCCGATTTTTTAAACAGTCCGCCCTTTTCCGCGGCGAGGGATCTCGCCGATTTCGAATACGAATCAAGCTCTTTTCTTATTTGCTCCAGGTGAGTGTCGAGCACGAGCGCGAGGGGAAGCTTGTTCGGCATATCGAACAACATGGAAAAATGACGGCGGCAAAAGCCTTTTTTATTTGAGTTTTCGCGAAAATCCGGCTCCATCATCGCCGCGCCGAGAGTGTAATCGAGCGTTTCCCGCTCAAGATTTTTCTCCAACAGACACATCGGACATTCACAGTCGGTATCATACGCTTCGTTTACGGGTATTGTATATATTTTTTCCTTCAAAGTAATCACCTCACATTATAAATTATATCATTTCTCGTCTCTTTAATCAAGAGTATGAGACGTAATATATAGTGTCATTATAAAAAAATCACACCGAAATAACATGTATTTTGTGGAATTTATGAAAAACTATACATTTTACAATGCAATAATCAGCCTTAAACTAATTAAATTTCATAAAAATTATTTTTTTTATCATAAGTCCTTTAAAACGGATAAAAAATATGCTATAATACCGTTAATGTGTTACAAAATTATCTTTGCAGCTGCCGCGCGGTACCGCGGTAAAATTTTATGACGAATGGGAGGAATTTACCATGACACAAAACAAGACAGTGCTTGCGTGGCTTGACGAAATGACAGCCATGTGTCAGCCGGACAAGATCGTTTGGATTGACGGAAGCGAGGAACAGCTTGACGCTTTGAGAGCGGAAGCCGTATCGACAGGAGAGATGATCAAACTCAACGAGGAGAAACTGCCCGGTTGTTATTATCACAGAACAGCTGAAAACGACGTTGCCCGCGTTGAGGACAGAACGTTTATATGCACACCCACAGAGGAGGAAGCCGGACCTATCAACAACTGGATGGCTCCCGATGAAATGTACGCTAAATTAAAGGCTCTTTACACAGGTTCCATGAACGGCAGAACGATGTATGTAATTCCGTATTCAATGGGTCCCGTCGGTTCGCCTTTCTCAAAAATCGGCATAGAGCTTACAGACAGTATTTATGTTGTACTTAACATGGCTATAATGACAAGAGTCGGCAAGAAGGTTATCGACCAGCTCGGAAACGATCCCGACGCGGAATTTATAAAGTGTCTGCACGCAAAGAAAGACGTAAATCCCGATGACAGATATATCGTTCAGTTCCCGCAGGACAATACAATATGGTCGATCAACTCCGCTTACGGCGGTAACGTTCTTCTCGGTAAGAAATGCTTCGCTTTGAGAATCGCATCGTACCTCGGCAAGAATCAGGGCTGGATGGCAGAGCATATGCTTATTCTCGGTCTTGAAAATCCGCAGGGCGAGGTCAGATATATCTGCGCGGCGTTCCCGTCGGCGTGCGGAAAGACAAATCTTGCCATGCTTATCCCGCCGGAATATTTGAAGAAGCAGGGCTATAAGGTATGGACGGTAGGCGACGATATTTCATGGCTTAACATAGGTCCCGACGGCAGACTGTATGCAATCAACCCCGAATCGGGCTTCTTCGGCGTTGCTCCGGGTACGAGCGTAAAGACAAACTTCAACGCGCTTGAATCCACAAAGAAGAATACGATATTCACGAATGTTGCTATAAACAACGACGATATGACCGTTTGGTGGGAAGGACTTGACAAGAACCCGCCCGTTAACGCGACCGAGTGGAAGGGCGCGAAGGTAAACGGTCCCGAGTATATAGAAGCGGGCAATAATCTTGCTCATCCCAACTCGAGATTTACGGCACCCGCCGTTAACTGTCCGTGCATTTCGCCGGAATTTGAAAATCCGCAGGGTGTTCCGATCGACGCTATCGTATTCGGCGGCAGACGCGCTAAGTGCGCTCCGCTGGTATATCAGTCGAGAGACTGGCAGCACGGTACGTTTGTCGGCGCGACTATGGCTTCCGAAACGACCGCTGCCGCTGCCGGCGCGGTAGGCGTAGTACGCCGCGACCCGATGGCTATGAAACCGTTTGTCGGATATAACATGGCGGATTACTGGGGTCATTGGCTTGAAATGGGCAAGAAGCTCGGCGACAAAGCACCGAAGATATTCCACGTTAACTGGTTCAGAAAGGACGACGAGGGTCATTTCATGTGGCCGGGATTCGGTGATAATATGCGAGTTCTTCTTTGGATACTCGACCGCTGCGCAGGCAAAGTCGACGCGGACGAGGTTGCCATCGGTTATGTTCCCAAGCCCGGAGATATAGACGTTACGGGCCTTGAGGATGAAAATATCGACATTGAGGGTCTCCTCGCGATAGATAAGGACGTATGGCTTGAGGACGTTAAAAATATCGAGGAATATTTCGCTCAGTTCGGCGACAGACTTCCGAAGGAAATGGCTGAAGAGCTTACAAAGCTTAAGGCTAATCTTTCAAAGTAATTCAACGGCTTATTAAAATACGGCGGTACATTATGTACCGCCGTATTTTTGTATAATTACCGCAGTAAATGAACATTTTAATAGTAAAGACTGACCGTTCGGCAGCAATTAAATTCATGAAAGGATGAACAAAATGATAGAACAGGACACAATAAAGCTGTTACGCGAGTGCGACGCGGGAGTTAAGATGGGCGTCGCTTCGATAGACGAAACGCTTGATTATGTAAAGAACAACGAATTAAAACAAAATTTGTCCGAATGTAAGGAAAAACATGAGGAGCTTCGTTCAGAGATAGAAACGTCGCTTGCAAAATTTCACGACGACGGTAAAGAACCCAATCCTATGGCGAAAACAATGTCATGGGTCAAGACAAACGCAAAAATGCTTACCAAGGAATCCGACAATACGGTTGCCGACCTGATCACGGACGGGTGCAACATGGGAGTTAAGACGCTTAACAAATACTTAAACAAGTATGAAGCGGCTGATGAAAATTCAAAAGATATAGCGAAACGACTGATAAATATCGAGCAGGATCTTGCGATGAATATCAGATCGTTCCTGTGATCCAAGGACGCTTACGTCAAAGTAGGCGTCTTTTTTTGGTTTACATAATTACGATTCGAAGAATATTAAAAACAGTAATATATAAATTATCCCAAAACGCTTGATTATTTTAATACTTTGTGAGATAATAGAAAATGGAAAATAATGCAGTTGGGGTACGGTTATGAGAAAGGTCGATACAACAATTAAATATGTCGAACCCGATTCCGCTGCGGACGATGCCGGAATTGAGGAGGGCGACATACTTGTAAGCGTAAACGGTCACGAGATCCACGATATTCTCGAATATCGTTATTTGACCGCCGAATACGAGGTAACGCTGGAGATAAAAAAGAAGAACGGCACCACGGAAATCATCACGGTGGAGAACGACTACGAAGACGTGGGACTTGAATTTACAGAGGGACTTATCGACGAAGCACAAAGCTGTACCAATAAATGCATTTTTTGCTTTATCGACCAGCTGCCGAAGGGTATGCGCGAGACTGTGTATTTTAAGGACGACGATACTCGTCTGTCATTCCTTCAAGGGAATTACGTAACGCTTACAAATCTTTCCGACGAAGAGATAGACAGGCTTATAGAAATGCGGGTTTCGCCGATAAATATCAGCGTCCACGCAACAGAGCCCGACCTCAGATGCATGATGCTTTCCAATCGTTTTGCAGGCAAGTGCTATGAAATAATGAAAAAATTTGCGCAAAACGGCATCTTTATGAATTGTCAGATAGTTCTTTGCCCCGAAATAAACGACGGCGAGCATCTCAGGCGTACTTTAGACGATCTTGCCGCGCTGTATCCGAATGTTAACAGCGTTTCGGTCGTGCCTGTCGGTCTTACCCGTTACCGCGACGGACTTTACCCCATAAAGCCGTTTACGAGTATGAGCAGCATGGAGACAGTAGAATTTGTGGGTAAGATACAAGATGAATTTCTTGAAAAGCTCGGTACGCGTCTCGTGTATCTTTCGGACGAGTTTTACTTGAACGCCGGCGTGCCGATACCGGCGGCGGACGCGTACGAGGGTTTTCCGCAGCTTGAAAACGGCGTTGGGCTTATCGCGAGTATGAAGGAAGAATTTGACGCGGCGATAGGAATGATCAAAAAGAAAAAACGCTCAAGACGAGTTTCGATAGCCACGGGCGAAATTGCATATGATTTCATAAACGGGCTGGCGAAGAAAATTCAGAATATGTTCGAGGGCGTGAGCGTAACCGTATACGCGATAAAAAATAATTTTTTCGGCGGCGGCGTGAACGTTTCGGGACTTGTGTGCGGATCGGATATAATAGATGCTCTCAGGGGCGTTATAGATACCGATACGCTGCTTATACCGCACAGCATGCTGAGAGACGACGACAATATATTCCTCGACGATGTAACGGTTCGCGACGTTGAGAACGCGTTAAACGTAAAGGTCTTGCCTGTTCTTAACGATGGATATGAATTTGTGGAAAAGGTGCTTGGAGAGGAACTTGAATTTTAATGGATTTACAGAAAGGGAAACAAGATGAAACCGATCGTGGCGATAGTCGGCAGACCGAATGTCGGAAAATCGACTTTGTTCAATAAAATAACAGGGAAAAGAATAAGCATTGTTGAGGATACGCCGGGCGTTACCAGGGACAGGATATTTTCGGATGCGGTATGGCTGGACAAGCATTTTACGCTGGTCGATACCGGCGGCATCGAGCCGAAGTCCAAGGACGAAATTCTTGTGCAAATGCGTCGTCAGGCGCAGCTTGCGATAGAAATGGCTGACGTTGTCGTGCTTATGGTGAGCGTCAAGGACGGCGTTACGGCGAATGACAGCGACGTAGCTCAGATGCTCCTGAAAGCAAAAAAAGAAATCGTTCTTGCAGTCAATAAGGTTGACAATACGGGCGACGTGCCTTTTGAATTTTATGAATTTTACAATCTTGGTTTGGGCGATCCGATAGCAGTTTCGTCAACGCACGGACTCGGCGTCGGGGACTTGCTTGACGAGGTGACGAAAAAATTCCCACCCGACGCGGATACGTCCGAGGACGAGGACGAAATACGAGTTGCGGTAATTGGTAAGCCGAACGCGGGAAAATCGTCGCTTATAAACAAAATTCTCGGCGAGGACAGAGTTATCGTCAGCGATATTGCGGGAACGACGCGCGACGCTATCGATTCGCGCTTCGAAAAGAACGGCGACAAATTTCTGTTTATTGATACCGCCGGAATGAGAAAGCGCGGTAAAATAGACGAAAATGTGGAACGATACAGCGTTGTTCGTTCGCTTGCCGCGGTCGACCGTTCCGATGTGTGCGTTATTATGATAGACGCAAAAGAAGGAATAACCGAGCAGGATACCAAGATAGCCGGTTATGCGCACGAACAGGGAAGGGCTTGTATTTTCGCCGTAAATAAGTGGGATATCGTCGATAAAGACGATAAGACCATGAAGCAGTTTACCATGCGGCTGAGAGAGGAATTTGCTTTTATGCCGTATGCCGAAATAATATTTATCAGCGCAAAAACGGGGCAAAGAGTGGACAAGCTGCCGGATTTGATCAAAGCGGTCAACGAGCAGCATAAACGCAGAATAAAAACAGGTATGCTGAACGACGTTCTGAATGAAGCCATAGCCAAACAACAGCCGCCTTCAGATAAAGGCAGAAGACTTAAAATATATTACGGCACGCAGGCTTCGACCGCGCCGCCGACATTTGTCTTGTTCGCAAATTCGAAGGAACTGTTTCATTATTCGTATCTGCGCTTCATAGAAAATCAGGTCAGGGAAGCGTTCGGATTCGAGGGTACTCCGATAAAATTTATTGTAAGAGAAAAAAATGAAAAAAAGATGTAAACGGGAGAATTGTTATGACCAATTTTATTTGTATTGCAGCTATCGTAATAGTATCGTACTTGATCGGCTCGGTTAATTTTTCTATACTGATTTCAAAGGCGATAAGCGGCAAGGATATACGAGAGAGCGGTTCCGGCAACGCGGGCGCGACAAATATGCTCCGCACGCACGGTAAGAAATTTGCTGTAATCACGCTTATATGTGATATTGCAAAAGGTGTTCTGGCTGTTGTGTTAGCCTATTTTGCGGCGATTTATCTATGGATGGATTCCGCAACGCTTGAAATGATCGACCCGGGTTCATATGCAATAAATACATCGGCCGTTAATGATACGCTGTGCGAAGCACTTCCATACATAGCCGGACTGTTGGTTATGCTCGGACACTGTTTTCCGGTGTTCTTCGGCTTTAAGGGAGGTAAAGGCGTCGCGACGGCACTGGGTGTGGTGATGACGCTTGACTGGAAGGTCGGACTTATCGTCGCGGCGTTCGCCATACTCATTATGGCGATTACAAGGTATGTTTCACTCGGCTCTGTGCTTGGCGGCGCATCTTACATATTGATAGAGGGTACGCGGATACTAATGAAAGAACCCGCGAATAAGGTGTGTTTTGTATGCGTCGTAATACTCGGAGGACTTCTCATACTCCGCCACCATGCCAATATAAAACGACTGATAAACGGAACGGAAAATAAGTTGAGCTTTACCAATAAATAGGGAGGTAGTACACATGAAAATTGCAATTATAGGCTCCGGCGGGTGGGGGACCGCAATAGCCGTACACCTTGCCGCAAAAGGCTTCGATGTGTATCTGTGGTCATGGATACAGGAAGAGACGGACAGGCTTTGCCGCGACCGTGAGAATGTTGAATTTCTTCCCGGGGTTAAATTCCCGAAAAATATTTATTGCACGCACGATATGAAGGAATGTGCGGACGGCGCGGAGCTTATCGTCACGGCGGCTCCGTCGCCCGCGACAAGGACAACCGCAAAACAGCTTGCGCCGTTCGTGAAGGACGGACAAAAAATAGTAAATATATCCAAGGGACTTGAAGAAGGATCGCTGCTTCGGCTTTCAAGCGTTTATGAAGAGGAAATACCGAACGCCGACATATCGGTTATGAGCGGACCGTCTCACGCGGAGGAGGTGTCGCGGGGACTGCCCACGACGAGTGTTGTCGCCGCGCACAGTATTGAAACGGCAAGAAAGATACAGGATATATTTATGAGCGAAATGTTCCGAGTTTACACGTCCTCCGATATAATCGGAGTTGAACTGGGCGGCGCGCTGAAAAATGTAATCGCGCTTTGCGCCGGAATAAGCGACGGACTGGGTTACGGCGATAACACGAAAGCCGCTCTTATGACCCGAGGTCTTGCCGAGATCGCGCGTCTGGGAAAAGCAATGGGCGCGGACGAAAAAACCTTTATGGGACTTTCCGGCGTGGGAGACCTTATAGTGACATGCACAAGCATGCATTCGCGTAACCGCAGAGCCGGCATACTTTTGGGACAAGGGAAAAGCCTTAAGGAAACGCTTGAAAGCGTCCATATGGTGGTTGAGGGCGTGAACACGGCAACAGCCGCTTACGAAATGGCGAAGAAATACGGTGTTGAAATGCCTATCGTCGAAGAGGCATACAACATATTATATAACGGAAAAAACGCGGGTGAAGCCGTACTGAAGCTTATGACGCGTGAAAAAAGAGATGAGATCTGACGCAGTCCGCGTTTTTCGGAAGGAGATTTTTTGATATGAACGTTGTTATAGCCGGCGGTGGAAAAGTCGGAAGAAAGCTTGTCGAGGATTTTAATAACGAAGGAGAAAATGTGATCCTTATAGATATCGTACAGTCCGTGTGCGAAAGAGTAGAGGAAAGCTTCGACGTGCGCTGCGTAAACGGAAGCGCGACCGCGCTCGAAACGCTCAATGAGGCTGAAATAAAAAAAGCCGATTTGTTTATCGCCGTTACGGAAAACGACGAATACAACGCGCTTTGCGCCGTTATGGCAAAGAAGGCGGGCGCGGCTGAATGTGTTGCGAGAGTTAGGAACAGAATATATTTTAAACAGCTTGACTTTATGCGCTCCGCACTCGGTATTGATTTGATAGTGAATCCCGAATACGCAACGGCAAGCGAAATATCACGCATGCTTCGCTTCCCCGCTGCGATAAATACGGAAACTTTTGCGAAAGGGCGTATAGAGCTTATTGAATTTAACGTAGGCGAGGACAACGCGCTTTGCAACCACGCGATTTATGAAATATACAAAAAGTACAAGATAAGGGTGCTTATATGCGCCGTACAGCGCGGCGACGACGTATTTATCCCAAACGGCGATTTCATAATCATGGCGGGCGACAAACTGCATATAACCGCGCCGCATAAGGAATTGACGTTATTCATGCGCGAAATCGGAGTGATACAGAAAAAACTGAAATCCGTTATACTCATAGGTGGCGGCAGGATCTCGTTTTATCTTGCGCAGCTCTTGATCGAAAGCGGAATGGAGGTCAAGATAATTGAATGCGACATGAAGCGATGCGAGGAGCTTGCCGAAAACCTTCCCAAAGCCGATATCGTATACGGCGACGGCACGGACAGAAACGTTCTTGCCGAGGAGGGTATAGACAGGGTCGATTCTCTTGTCGCGCTTACGGGGATCGACGAGGAAAACATGATAATATCCATGTACGCGCAGACAAGGAACGTCGATAAAATCGTTACCAAGATAAACAGACTTTCATTCGGTGATTTGATGGAAAGAACCGGCGTTTACAGTATCGTGACGCCGAAAAACATTACCGCCGACATGATAATACGTTATGCGCGCGCGATGAAATCGGCAAAGGACACGGAAATGGTAACTCTGTACCGCATAGTCGATAACCGCGCCGAAGCTGTTGAATTTATCGTAAACAAGGAATCCGAGCTTACGCAGAAGCCCCTTTCTCAAATACGAATGAGCAGCAACGTTCTTATAGCCGCAATATTGAGAAATAATAAAATAATTCTGCCGGAGGGCGGCAGTACGATATCGGTCGGTGATACGGTAGTGGTTGTAACAACAAAGCATTTGACGACGCTGAGCGATATACTTGCTTGACGCGTTTTGGGGAAGGAATGGAAAAATGAATTTCAGAATGATAGCGTACTCCGTCGGACGGATTTTGACCGTCATAGCGGCAACAATGCTGTTCCCGCTCTTTATTTCGATATATTACAAGGAAAATATTGCGTCGGCATATCTCATACCGATTATTATATCCGTTGCGATCGGCGCGCTTGTATCGATAAAGGCACCCAAAGACAAAAGCTTGTTCGTGCGCGACGGCATGGTGATCGTCGCGCTGAGCTGGATCATAATATCCGTTATAGGCGGTCTTCCGTTTTTTATCAGCCGCGAGATACCAAGCTTCGTGGATTGCTTTTTTGAGACCGCTTCGGGTTTTACAACGACGGGTTCAACCATACTTACCGACGTAGAGTCGATGAGACGCAGTATCCTGTTTTGGCGAAGCTTTACGCATTGGCTCGGCGGTATGGGCGTGCTTGTTTTCACTATGGCTATTTTGTCGGCTAAGGACACCCGCACAACTTATATGATGCGCGCCGAAATGCCGGGACCCGTGGTAGGAAAAATCGCAAGCAAATGGCAGTTTTCAATACGTATTCTTTATATGATATACATCGCGCTTACCGCACTTGAAACGATTTTTCTCCTCTTGGGCGGCATGCCTTTGTTTGACAGTCTCGTCCACGCGTTCGGTACGGCGGGTACCGGCGGATTCGGTATTAAAAATCTGTCGATAGGCTACTATAACAGTGCGTATATCGACTATGTTGTCGCGATTTTCATGATGCTGTTCGGCGTTAACTTTAACATATACTACCTTCTTCTTATACGAAAATTCGCACAGATACGTGGTAACGATGAAATAAAATTTTATCTCGGCGTTATAGCCGCCGTGACCGTTATAATCACGTTTAATATAATGCCGATATACCATACCTTTTCAAATGCGTTCAGGTATTCGTTTTTCCAGGTTTCGTCTATTGTAACGACAACAGGTTATTCGACCGCCGATTTTGTCACATGGCCAATGCTGTCGCAGATATTATTGGTATTGCTGATGTTTATGGGCGGCTGCGCCGGCTCGACGGGCGGCGGTATGAAGGTTATCCGCGTTCTGATACTGATGAAAGCCGGAATACACGCGGTAAAGAAGGCGGCAAGCCCCAGAAGCGTTCTGTCGGTAAAAACCGACGGCAAGAAGGTAGAGGAAACAATAGTACGCGGTGTTCTTGCATACTTCGTCGTTTACATGCTTTTTATGGCGGCGTCAATTCTTATTATCAGTCTCGACAATAAAGACTTTGCGACTACGGTCACGTCGGTCATATCCGTAATGAATAATATCGGACCGGGACTTTCGGAGGTTGGGCCTTCGGGAAATTACAGCGGATTCTCAACATTATCGAAAATCGTAATGTCGATAGATATGCTTGCGGGCAGACTTGAGCTTTATCCGATACTTGTCCTCTTTTCGCCGCATATATGGAAACGTTCCAAATAACAAACGTAAAATAAAAAACGGGAGCATAACGCGCTCCTGTTTTTTATACGCTTTAAATGATGAAATATAAAAATAACAAAAATGTCACATAAATATTATGTATTCTTATGTATTATGTGGTATAATATTAGCAGTTAAACTCGGTTTATAAAAAATGTCGGAAGGAGAACTGAAAATGGAGGAAATGTTTGACAAGATCAAGGTACAGGCAAATAAAGCAAAGGACGAAGCTGTAAAGTGGACAAAAACGGTTATCGACAAGACAAACAATGTCGTTAACCAAACAAAGCTTAAATTTGCCATAAACGAAACAGAGGATAAAATCAAGGATATTTATACCGAAATAGGCAAATCGGTTTATGAAGCGCGTGAAACCGCCGAAAACGCAGCTGATTCCGTTACCGAGAAATGTGCGAAGATAGACGAGCTTCAATCGGAGCTTTCAGACCTCAAAGAACAGCTTGCTCAGCTTAAGGAGACCGTAAGATGTCCGAAGTGCGGCGCGTACAATCATGAGGATGATTTATTCTGTTCCAAGTGCGGTGAAAAGCTTCGTGCCGCGGAGGAGTTTGCGGAGGAAGAAGCGGAAACCGAAACGACAGCGGAGGAATAATTTTACCGCGAAAAAATCGCTTGAAAAAAGGTGGATATATGTATAAGAAAAAGGATATGAACATAGAATCGTATGACGGCAGCGACGCATTTTACACCGGCAGCGACGAGGAATACGAAGAGTTTCTGAAAAATGCCGACGTAAAAATCGACGCGGGTGCGGAAGCCGAGCCGGTTGAAAACACACAGCGTGTTAATCTTAACGAGACGATCAATCTTCAGAATGTAATAGACAAATTCAAAAAAACCGCGGGCGAGATCGGAAGCGGTGCGAAATCGTTTAAAGATACCGTCGTAAGCAAAATGGATATGCTCAAACAAAAAAAAGAAGCAAACGGCGAAGATGATAACGGCGAGCATGACGTTGAAGCGGTAACGGAAAAGGTCAAGTCCGCAATTGAGAATATATCAAACAATATTCATTCGGGAGCGGGAAAATCTGCTGAGCTTACCGAAAAATTGGACGGAGCGAAAGAAGAATTTTCCGATAAAATCAATGGTTTATACAAGGAAATCGAAGCAGTTTCCGCTCAGCTCGACGAGCTTTCAAAGAAGCTTGACGCGTCCGAAACAAGGCTGAACGACAAAATCAGTAATAACGAAAACGGATATTCCGAAATTCATGATTCGATAACGTCCGCAGCCGAAAATCTTTTCGAGGTAAAACAGGCGGTCGGTTCTGTCTCGAAACTGAACGACAATATATTTGACCTGAAAAATACTCAGTTTAACACTAAGAATGCGATACTTGACCTCGAAACGTCGTTCGGACGCCTCAAACGGAAATGCGTTCTCGGAATTACCGTACTCAGTATTTTAAGCGCGATAGTAATCGTTCTTGAAGTTCTGTTGATGCTTTCGTAAAAACTTAATACCCGATGCTTGAACGGTATCGGGTATTTTAGTAACTGTCGGAGGAATGTAGACGATGATTGAAAGAATAGGCAACACCGTATGTCTTACGGGCAGAGACATAAGCTACATTATGTTTACGAATGAAAACGGAGATCTTCTTCATTTTCATTTCGGTAAAAAAATAAAATCCATGGATTATTCGCGTATGACCGACGAATGGCACGAGGAATGGGGATATGCAACAAATCAGTTTCCTCTTGACGTTTATCCGCAGGAATACCCGTCTTACGGTCTTACCGATTTGCGAAATCCCGCGTACTCCGTTTTGAATTCGGATAACAACAATTTATCAATGCTTTGCGTCAAAGACTTTATCATACATAAAGGACAGGCGTATCAAATAAACGGACTGCCGTGCTTGTTTTCCGCAAAATCGCCGTGCGACACTCTCGAGGTCATATTGTACGATGAAGTGACTTGCCTTGAAGTACGTCTATTCTACACCGTATTCGATGAATATAATGTTATTGCGCGAAGCGCGGCGATCGTAAACAGATCGGAACATAATATCAAACTTCTCAGCGCGTATTCGGCAAGTCTTGACTTGCCTGTCGGCGAATACGACATGATTCATTTTGCCGGATCGTGGGGACGTGAGCGTGAATTGGCTCGAACGCCCATTAAAATCGGTATGAAAGCTGAAATCGAAAACGCAAGAGGGGGAAGCGGTCATCAGCTAAATCCGTTTGTGATGATCTCCTCCGTCGACGCAGACGAGGAAAAAGGCGAGGTATACGGATTTTCTCTTATATACAGCGGAAATCACTCTTCCGTGGCAAAATCCGATCAATTCAGGGGACTGCGCGTACAGCAGGGAATAAACCCGAACGGATTCGAATGCGTGCTCGGAAAAGACGAGGAATTTTACACTCCTCAATGCGTCATATGCTACTCATCATCGGGATTTGGGGCAATTTCGCGGGAGTACCACGATCTTTTCAGAAACAATCTGATGCGCAGCAAATGGACGCACATGAACAGACCGCTTCTCTTAAATAACTGGGAAGGCACGTATTTTAACTTTACTGAGGAAAAACTTCTCGATATGGCGGCGCGGGCAAAGGAACTCGGACTTGATTTGTTTGTTTTGGACGACGGTTGGTTCGGTAAGAGAAACGACGATAAATCAAGTCTCGGCGACTGGACCGTAAACAAAGACAAGCTTCCGTCGGGACTGAGCGGTCTTGCGGACAAAATAAACAAACTTGGTTTAAAATTCGGTATTTGGATAGAGCCGGAAATGATAAGCCCCGATTCCGAATTGTATCGCGCTCATCCCGACTGGGCTGTCCACGTTCGGGGACGCGAGCCCGTGGAGATACGAAATCAGCTTATTCTTGATTTAAGCCGTGACGATGTATGCGAATATGTTATAAACGCGGTCAAAAATATACTCTCAAACGCGAATATCGAATATGTGAAATGGGATATGAACAGGCAAATGACAGATATTCCCTGCGCAGGATATAATCACAGGTACACGCTCGGAGTGTACAGAGTTATGTCCGAGATCACGTCGATGTTCCCTGACGTTTTGTTTGAGGGATGCAGCGCGGGCGGGGGACGCTTTGACGCGGGTATTCTTGCATATATGCCGCAGATATGGGCGAGCGACAATTCAGATGCGGTATCGAGACTTAAAATTCAGTATTCAACGTCAATACCGTATCCTGTTTATTCGATATCGAGCCATGTTACCGCGTCTCCTAATCATCAGTGCGGACGGATAACCTCGCTGAAAACTCGGGCGGCTTCGGCTTATATGGGTACGTTCGGATACGAGCTTGACGTTACAAAATTGACAGATGATGAAATCACGCAGATCAAGGAGCAGATTTCTTTTGACAGGCGTATACAGACGCTTGTACGCGAAGGGGACTTATACAGAATTTTAAGCCCCTACGACACAAATTTCAGCGTATCGGAAATAGTGTCGAAGGACAGAAGAAAAGCGTTGCTCACGGCTTGTAAAGTATTAACTGCGGGACAGGAAAAAAACGCAAGGATAAAACTAAGGAATTTAAATACGGATAAACAATATAAAGATGTTGTTTCGGGTAAAATTTATCGCGGAGATTTGCTTATGTATAGAGGGATAATGCTAAATTACGATGCTTGTGATTTTGCGTCGGTCGTTATGCTCCTTGAGCAGACGGACTAAATAAAAGGGGGATCGCAAAATGAATTACTACGTCAAAAGATTATTGTCCATGCTTCTTGTTGCGGCTATGGCGGGAGCGGCATGGCTCATGCCTGTGCCTGATATTGCCGATAACGCCGAGGCTGCCGCTGCGGACAGCTATTTCGCGGGACAGCTTAACGATACATATCACAGAGAACATAATAAGGATTCATACAGATACAATCCGAAGGTAGGCTCGATTGCAAAGGTTTTTTACGACGCGCTTGACGAAATGTACAAAAGCGGCGAGCTGAAAACAGGTAAAGCGGTAAGAACGCTGACCGATAATAACATGATCTCGCAGGAGGATGCAGAGAGCTATACAAACGGAAATCCAACGCTTCTCTATGCGATGTCGGCGGGACGCGACGCATTTTACGCGGATCATCCCGAAATATTTTATGTTAATTTTGACAATATATCGTTCGTAATTACGTTGTCCGGCGACGGTAAATATAAGCTCACATTCGGAACGGGAAGAACTCTGAGTTATCTTCGTCCGGGTTTTGAGACCGCTCAGTCGATCGAGACGGCGCAAAATGAAATGGAAGCCAAAGCCGATGAAATAATTGCTGAAGCCAACGAATATGCCGATGAAGCTCTTGTAAATTCGGGCATGGAAGCAGACGGTGCGGGTACCGCAAAAAATGATTCGGACCCAAACATATATGAAATGGACGAATTGATCGATTCAAACGATGAATTGGAATCGAGCAGAGTTAAAACACGGGACGAGTACCTCGTGAGATTCGTTCACGACAACCTTATCAGAAACACGTCATATCGCCTTGAAAATAATTGCTCCGACGGTAACGAGGAAAATATAAGAACGCCATACGGCGCGCTTGTAAAACACGAAAGTCTATGCGAGGGTTATTCAAGAGCGTTTAAATACATTCTCGATAAGCTTAATATTCCGTGTATACTTGTAAACGGAGTTTATATGCATACAAACGATATTGCCGAGCCGCATATGTGGAATTACGTTCAGATAGACGGTAAATGGTATGCGGTCGACACGACGTTCGACGACCCGATCGTTTCGAATCCCGTTAATGCAAACGGCGTGGACGGACAGGAATCGACCGAGTATCTTCTTGTCGGCGAGGATAATATGAACAGAAAACATATTACGTCGGGTATATGGTCGGCAAACGAATATAACTTCTCATACCCCGCTCTTAACGCTTGCAGCTTAGGTTATAAGGATGTATTTTCATCGGGAGGACTGAATGTTCAATATTGTCCCGATATGGCGTTCTGGGGCATGAATGAGTACGAAGGTACCGGCGCGTTTAGGGTAAGCTATGAGGGAATGGGTTACTCGACAGCCGCGTCAAAGGGGAAATATATTCTCGCAAAATTTTATCAGCCCAGTCTTGAAAACGAAAATCAATACGTTGATTCGGGGTGGGTATACGCGGATGTTTCGGCGTACAATATAAAAGATATTCAAGATGAAAGCACCGGCTGGACGGTTTTCCCCGCGCCGCATATCTCCATGATGGAATTTGCTGTCACAGATATCCCTCCGCGCGGCGTAACCGACCCGAACGACCCGAATTTTACGGGAGAGAATTATGATATTCATTTTTACGGCGATCCCGTATCGCTTGAATATCAAACGGATATGCTCCATAACCCGAACGGTACTTACGTCGCGCCGCCGTATATTAAAACTGCTTCGCCCGCGCTCACCGGCAGGGTTTATATTGACGACGGAACAAAGGACGTGACCGTTGTGTACGACCAGCCGCTTGTTAAAATAGATAAAAGCAAACCCGCGGGATTCGACCTGAGAGCCGAGGATCCTCTTGAAGGCAGCAGCGCGGATATTATCCTCGACGATACCATAGTAAAGAATTTTAAATGGGACGGCGACCGTACCGTTACGTTTAAATTTACTCCCAAGAAGGATTTTGCAAACGACAGCGTAACGTATTTTATCTCGCTGACGAATTTACAGGGTAAGATATCCCAAAAAATACCTAACGAGATATCGTATTTCGCGTCATACAGATGTGCGTCATGCTCGCTGAAAGCGTCGATGGGCTGTGATTGGAACGTATTCGGTAAACCGCAGCTGCTTGAGAACAGCGATATCCTTTCAAAAGCTGAGAATTGGCAGTCAAACGAAGGATCGCTTGACGCGTCGGATAATAAAATTTCCCACAGACTTGCTCTCGTCGCGTCGGACACGACGCCGAGCACAGCGGAAAAAATGAACGACGCGCTCATGGATCCCGATATGCATAGCGACGGCTCGCTCCCGCCCGAAACTCTGGCGACCGATACTTATAATATCCGTCTTACGCTTTGTAAGAAGCAGATAGTTAAAACGGGAGAAAAGGTAAGAGTTCGCGTCGGTTTCCCGAAGGGATACGGACCCGACGACGCAGGCGTTACGTTTAAAGCGTACCATTTCATCACAAACGACGCCGGCGAGATTACGGGCGTGGAAGAAATCCCGTGCGAAATAACAAAATACGGTCTGATAATTTGGTGTGATGCTTTCAGCCCGTTTACAATAGCGGCTGTAAAAGGTGAGACGCCGTCGTCTACGGATAAAACGGCGTTCATATCAAATTCATCGGGAGGAAGCGTTACGTATGATTCGGCGGGTGCGTCGGATATGAACGGTATGCTTAAACTTGCGGAAAATGAAAGCAGGACGCTGACAGTTACGCCCGATTCGGGATATGTCATAGAGAGTGTTTGTATCGGCAAAAAGCCGATCGATGTTTCGGACAGCGAGAGAAACGGAAAATCTCTTGATATAAACTATGACGAGATCGAAAACGGCGCGGTCGTAAACGTAAGCTTTACTCAAAAAGACGTATATGATGAAAAGCTCAATTCTCTCGGAGAAGGCGAGGTATTGATTTCGCCAATGATAAGCGAGCCGTTTTCCGTATCGTTCGGCAGCCCTTCAAAAACAACGGACGGTCTCTCTCTTCCCGTAACGGTCAGCGGAGACGGAAGCTGCGAAGCCGTATTCTACGTTGCCGAATATGACGATAATACTCTGTCGGGCGTAAGGGCGATACGAAGCGAAATAATATCCGACAGCAGGGACATTGATATTCCCTGCACGCTCTCAAACGACTGCAAAGCAAAACTGTTCGTTTGGGACGGAAATTTAAAACCGCTTGCATCATCTTCGTTTAATTTAGAATAAAAAATATCCGAGTCTTACGGCTCGGATATTTTTAAACGTATTGATAATAAATTAAAACTATGTTAAACTAACGATGATTGTCAGTTTATCTCACAGTCGACAAATGCGCATATCGTAGCGAATACGTAGAAACGGAGTGGATCATATGGACTTGGAGAATAAATATACAAAAACCTTCAGAGCATGCTGTCTTGGATTTGTTACGCAGGCAATTGCGGCAAATTTCCCACCGCTGCTTTTTTTCACATTCCATAAAGCATACGGCGTTTCTTTCGGACTTCTCGCGTTGATTTCGGCATGCTTTTACATAACTCAGCTTATTGTCGACCTTTTATGCGCGAGGATAGCCGATAAAATCGGATACAGAGTATGCGTCGTTTCGTCCGAGATAATATCTGCCGTAGGAATGATCGGACTTGCTTTTTTGCCCGACATATTTCCTTCGCCATTTGCGGGAATAATTGTTTGTACGGTAATATACGCTATCGGAAGCGGATTGATAGAAGTTCTTTGCAGTCCGATAGTAGAGGCTTGCCCGTTCAAAAATAAGGAGGGGATAATGAGCTTTCTTCATTCATTCTACTGCTGGGGCGCGGTAGCCGTAATTCTTTTTTCAACTTTATTTTTCCTCGCTGCGGGCGTTGAGAATTGGCGTATTTTAATATGCTTATGGGCGGTCGTTCCTTTATATAACGTGTATAATTTTGCCGTATGTCCGATCGAAACGCTTGTTGAGAACGGTAAAAGCATGACGCAGAAACAGCTTTTCTCGAAAAGGATCTTCTGGGTGTTGATACTTTTGATGATTTGCGCCGGCTCTGCCGAAGCGTCAATTGCACAGTGGGCTTCGGCATTCGCGGAATCCGCTCTTCATGTTCCCAAAGCGGTGGGTGATTTGGCGGGACCGTGCGGCTTTGCCGCATTTATGGGAATAAGCCGAGTCTTATACGGACAATTCGGAGAAAAGGTCGATTTGAATGTTTTTATGATTATTTCTGGATTATTGTGCGTGTTGTGTTATTTGGCGGCGGCTCTTTCGGACATACCGATCGTTGGACTTGCGGGGTGTATGCTGTGCGGATTTGCGGTCGGAATAATGTGGCCCGGGGCAGTCAGCATTTCATCTTCCGCACTTCCGTTGGGAGGAACGGCTTTATTTGCTTTTTTGGCTCTTGCGGGGGATTTGGGCGCGTCCTTGGGACCTGTATTTGTCGGAGCGGCGTCTCAATTCGCAAATGATGATCTGCATATAGGCTTGCTTGCCGGCGTTATATTCCCAATTATTCTCGTAATATCGGTATTGATTATTAAAACGCGCAAAAAGACGGCGAGCGATTAAGATATGTCTTTCCCGCATTGTTTTTATGAGGATTTTCGTAAAAATCATATTTAAGACCGCGAAATGACGCGTTCTTTTATTGAAAACGGCTTTAAATCGTGATATAATTAAAAAGTTAAATAACGTTTTATCGTTATCTGACCGATATTAGGGGGAATGATTTATGCGAATCGCGATTTGTGACGATGAATTGAGAGAACATAAACGATTTGAGGAAGCGATGCACGACTGGGATCCAAAAAGCAAAGCTGAAAAATTTTTTGACGGTGCGTCGCTTATTGCGTCAGCCGAAAAGTCCCCTCAGTTTGACATTGTTTTTTTGGATATTTATTTGTCAGATGAAAACGGTATGGATATTGCAAAAAAACTAAAAGAAATTTCTCCCAAAACCGAGATCGTTTTTGTTACGGTAAGTACCGACCACGCCGTCGACGCATTTTCTCTCTATGCGATACATTATATCGTAAAACCCGTGACAACAGACGACATAACCGAGGTATTCAGACGGCTTACTCGTTCGCGTTCCGCGGTAGACGAGCGTATCACACTCACTGTCGGACGTGAACGGCATACTGTTTTTCTCGATCAGATTTGCTTGCTTGAAAGCGACAATCACGCTGTAAACGTTTCTCTTTCCGACGGACGCCGCTTGAAGGTTCGTATGTCATTCAAAGAGCTTGAGAAGAAAATGAACAAGAACTTTTTGAGGATAAACAGAGGTATCGTTGTCAATATGAATTATATAACGCAAATGGGGACAGACACGTGCGTCCTTCAAAACGGAATAAGACTGCCGATAACCATTCGCCAAAGCGCGACGATTCGTACCGCATACGACAATTATGTCTTTGAACGTCTTTCACGGCGGAAGGGGCTTTAAGGAGGTATAACCATGACGCTTTCTATTTGGAATGCCATAGGTTTTTTTATACAGTTTTTTCCGTGCGCCATTATGATTTTTCTGCCGTTTCCGCAGGACATGTATCGTTTTCGCCGCAGACGCATTTTTTCTGTCGTCACGATTTCAGCAATTCTTCTTTCGCTTTTCTTTGCTGTGTTCATGTGCATTGATACGGGCATAAAAACAGCTCTTTTCGCTAATTTGTTTATGCTTTTATCTATCCTTATAACACTTGCGGCTTATTTCTTCATTGTGTCAGATTCGTTTGTAAAAAAACTCCTCGTTTTTTTCGTTGTAATGTCATATGCCGCTCTTCAATATTGTCTGGTGAACGTACTTATAGGATTTTCATCTGATTTTCTTAATATTACCATGACGCTCAGAGCCAACGAAGTATATTCTTGGTATGACATAACGCTGTACCTTATCACGTCCGCGTTTATGCTGCCGCTCATGCTCACGTTTCTTATCAGGATACTTCGCATATATATTTGTGAGGTTAAAACGTACTACATGCGCCGTGAATCCTTTGTTTTGATTTTTTCGACGATTGTCTTTATTGCTATGATGATATACGTTGACGTCGTTTATTATTATATGGCGTATAAATCGTATTTGCTTATGCTGATGCTGTTTTTCGTGCTGCTTCTGTACCAAATCTTCATATATTGGCTGATTTTTCATGAATCCTTACAGCGTGAGCGAGACAGCGAGCTTCAGCGTACTGTTGAAATTCAGCAGCTCCAATATAAAAAGATTGCCGAGGATATAGAAAATACGCGTAAAATGCGCCATGATATGCGTCATCATTACAATTCCCTGAACGATATGATTTGCAGAGGACAGCTTGACGAGATAAAGGATTATCTGTCAGAGCTTATCGACACGACCGTCAGTCATGACAATAAAACATATTGTAAAAATATGACGGTCAACGGCTTGCTTCAATATTATATCGGTATTGCCGCGAATGAAAATATTCGGTGTGAGGTTCAAGCCGACTGTGATAAGCTGTCAATAGAAGCGTCCGATTTAACGGTCATATTCGGCAACGCTTTGGAAAACGCAATCAACGCGTGCAAAAAATGTCCAGATAACAGATGGATCAAGCTAAAAATAGGAACAGTTCAAGGCTCTTTGGCGATAGAAATATCAAATTCGTGTATGGGAGTAAATATAAATCATCATCTTCAGTCGGAAGACGGTTTCTCGCCAGCCGAAACATTCCTTGACAGTCATAATGGGGTAGGGTACGGCTTGAGAAGTATAGCTCATACGGCTCAAAAATACGGCGGCAGCGCGAAATTTCGATTTAACGCCGAGGAGGGAACATTCACGGCAAGAATAAGACTGAATATGAACTATGAGTGATAAATAGAGAAAACGCGTAAATTCCTGCTTAAACAGAAATTTACGCGTTTTCTCTGGTGGAGATGAGGGGGATCGAACCCCTGACCTCTTGAATGCCATTCAAGCACTCTCCCAACTGAGCTACACCCCCATAAACGAAACCGCCGCTTTTGCGGCGGCTTTGGCAGGGGTACAAGGACTCGAACCTTGGGCACGCGGTTTTGGAGACCGCTGCTCTACCAACTGAGCTACACCCCTAAATAACTACCAATCTATTTTACCTCAAAGACGATAAAAAGTCAAGTCTTTTCTAAATAAATTTATAGCAGTTCTTTAAAAACATCTCAAAATACCAAAAAGCTTATTTTCGTACCGTCATTTGTCTATGTGTCGTCCGTATTTAAATATAAGGCTCTGTATGAGGCAAGAGGTTTCATATCGTTCCATACCATTATTTTGACCAAATAGGCATTTTCGTCGCTTCCCAAAATAAATTCATGCTCTTGTTTCCCTTTACCGATATACTGCTCCGACTCGCTGCGCACCGAAAGCAGCGTTCCGTTTTTATTGTATACGGCGGCTGTAATGCCGCATGATACATTTTCGCCGGTACCGTTTGTGATAGTCGTGTCGATGATCAGCGAGGACTGCGACTTGTCATCGTTAACCGACACGTCGTCTATATGTACTTTTCCGTCACCCGCAAGCGGCGCGGCAAACAGGGCGTATGTGCCAAATTCGTTTGTAAGGATAAACGCGTCGCTTTCCGAACCGTTCTTTTTAATATTACACTTTATCTTGTGAGTATCGTCTCCTATTTTGTATACCGAAGCCGTCGACGCATCATATCCCGACGGGATATGTATCTTTATCATCACATTTTCTCCGCGCCGTACCTTCGCATTTTTTCGTGTATCGTTTGATTTTGCGTATACGGAGACAGACGAGCAGCGGACAAGCTGCGCGTCGGTATTTTCCGAACGTACGGCAAGAAGAGTATCCGTATATTTACTCGAAGAAAGAAACGTTTCATCCGCATCGACCGCTTCAAGGGAAAGCGGTACATTCTCTCCGCCGTTCGAATAAAGACCGTTACATACGTTTGAAATCTCAATTTCATTGTTCTCTAAATTATAATCGAAGATTTCGTATAGCTCGTTTTTGCGCGCCGCAAGCTTGGAAAGCTCCGTGTCGCTGAGCGTATTGTTATAAAATGCATAATTCATATATGCCGTTTCACAGAGAGAAAGCTGATCGGTGAGATATCTTTCCGGCATGACGGATTTAAGAGGATCGTTGGATATCAATTTCAGACATTCGCGGGATATGTCGCGCTCGTCGCATATTGTAAATTCAGACGTAAGGGTACCGCTGAGATTTTCTTCGTCCATAAGCGATCTTACCGTTACGCGTGCCGTTCCTTTTTCTGTATTATTCGAAAAGGAGACGGAATAATCCGTGTTTTCCTCCAAAACATTAACGCCGCCGCAGTAAAGCTTGACTTCGGGCTTTATTTCCGAGCCGGTGTAAGCCATGGGCTTTATCAGACCGATTTCCACATCGTCCGTGAAACTGTTTATCGTAACGTATTTGATCGGATTTGAATAATGAATCGCCCCGCTTGCGTCATGCGCGGCAAATAACCCGAAATATCCGTCGGAATAAAGTCCGCTTATACCGAGAATACCGCTCATATCATATACGCCGGAAGCGTCGGGCGAGATCGTTACAAAATCATATCGTATAAATACATTACTTGCCGTGCCGTTCTCGTCGTCAAATCCGCATAGATACGGTGCGAATGTAATCGTACCGCGCTCGTCCGCGAACACGTCGGGAGAAAGTACATCCGCGCCGATTTTTATTCCTTCGATACTTGCTGAAACGGCGGTATTGTCCGCATTACCCGAACATATAAGAGTTCCTGAGATTTCCGTGCTTTCCTTGAGCAGCGTTACAGGTATTTCCAGCGTCACCGCCGCAGAATTTGGTTTAGGCGCGCAGTCTAAAGTTATGATCGACCCGTTAATATTGAACCACTTGTCGGGATTGGAGACGGAATACGTACCGCCGCGCTCCTCAACACGTTCCTCGCCGAGAAAATACTTGTATTTATTACCCTCCGAATCGGTGATCGCATATAAATTTATATATTTAACATCGGATATTTTCAAATAATCATCATTATCCGAAAGGCGCATATGATACTCTTTGAGACTTTTGCTCCATGAGGTGATCATTTCGCCCGAAAAAGATATTTCATCCACGGCATATACGGCGTTTAAGCCGCAGAGCATAATCAATACCGCGGTCATAAACACAAACAGCTTCTTTAACATCTTATTCACTACGCATGATCACCTCCTTAAAATTGTTTGTAAAAAGAAAAAAACAGAATATTTTGTTGTCGAAATCAAAATAATTATACACTATTTTCAACAAATATTCAATATAAATATCAGTCGTTTAAGCTTGAATAAAACGCAATCGAAAAGGGGATAAGACACAAAAAACGGCGGTAAGCTTTAACTTACCGCCGTTCTGTAAATCTGTAATCGTTAAACAACAAATCTTGCCGCCTTTGCGAGCGGTTTTACCGAATCCGAACCGTCAAAAAACATTGCTTTTACAACGCAATTATTTAAGTCGAGATTATCGAACGTAACCGTCTGGTCGCAATCCTTTGTAATTACATCGGTGAGCGTGCCTTTTTTATCATATACCGCGAGAATTATCCTTCCGTCGACAAAACTGTAGAAGTTTACAAGCTCAACGACCGCGCTTTCACGGTCTACTTTCTTGAATACAAGCAGCGGTTCATCTGAAGCGCACAGTACCGATTGCTTTTCCGACTGCGACAAGTTGCCGTTCTTGTTGTATGCTTCTACCCATACGTTTAAAGTATTGCCTTCGGCGAAATTATCGCTTGAAGCTGTGTACGTACCGTTTTCCTCGGTCATTTCATACGTATTCAAAATGCTGTTGCCCGCCGCGTCTACCTCCTCGACATTGAGATATACAGATGAAACATTTTCACCCGTTACGGTCGCGCTGACGCTTAATTCACCCGAGCATTGAGACGGCAGCTGCGTCACGTTGCTTATTATAGGCGCGTCAGTGTCTACGGTAAATTCAAGAGCCGCGCCGTCCGTTAAGGAGTTGCCCGCCGTATCCGTCGCGTATATTACCGCTTGATGCGTTCCCGATGAAAGACCGTTCGTTTGATATCTAAACTCGCCGATATTGTATGAGTAGTAATCGCTGAGGTTATCATTATCAACAACCGTTCGTCCGTCTATCTGCAATTCAAAATCCGCAATACCGCTCATATCGCTTATCGTTGCGGTGAGAATGGGCGCGCTGTCCACTGACAACGCTTTAAAGTCCGTAACCGCCGGCGACTGGTTATCGACCGCGAGTACGTACTGTCCTGGTTCGTCGATTTGCAGCGAAACCGATTTGTCGGCTTCGTTAAGCGTACCGCCCATGCGGACGTATACACACTTCTCATCACTCCAGCGGTAAATCGCAATTTCGTTTGCATCCGTTACACCCGCCGCCGCAAGCTCGTCGTCGGTATATTTGAGAGTGAGCATAAGCGGATTGGACGATAAATCATCAACCGTTTTTTCGTTTTCGTCTTCAACATATACGATATACGGACTGCCCACCGTTGTCGCAAGGGAAGAAGGTGAAAACAGTGAGTAATCGTCCTCTACCGCAAGAATTGAAAGAGCGTTTTCATTGTTGACAAGCCGTGAAATGCTTACCTTCCAGCCGCTCAACGTGTCGCCGGCCTTCTTGACCATCGCTTTTCCGTTGTCGATAAAAATATCGAGCGGGTTGTCGAGATAACCGCTTGAGGTATCAAAACATTTATCTAAGCGTTGAGATATATACGATTGAGCCTTTTCTATAATATTGCCTATACTAAGACCAAACATGTTATCCATTTGTTCATCAAGATCGTTTTCCGCCTGTATATATTGCGTATTGTTATAATAAATACCGCTGTGCTTTTTATAATCAACGCTTTCAATACCGCTGAAATTAAGGTTGAAGCCATATTTAAACATATCACAAAAAATATTTGATTCGGAAACAGACCCGGATAATTCTTTCGTATATTTTTTCGAATGTGCAAACATACCTTTTATATTTGATTTTCCCATGGCACGGGCTACGGATGCCATTTCTATAGCGTCGATGAAAAACGGTTGTTTATTATTCACAAAATCACTTAAATTAGGATCCAGCTCCGCGACTTTGTCAATTGCGTCGCCGCTATATGAAATGTTCAGTATGTCTGTGAAGCTACCCTCGAGACCATCAAGCTCGGCAGCGACAGAGTTATCTGTAAATGATATTCCGAGAGACGATACATTATTGTTTTCGTCGCTTTTTGCCGAAAGCTGTGTATTGTTATTTGATTTTATGGCGTATGCGGTGGATCCTACATTTAACGTATTAGTTTGTTTGGGTTTGTCTGATCCTTCCGTATTACTGTTATTTGTATTTTCTCCATTTATGTTCACAAACGCACCAACGTCAAAAAGATTTGCGTTGCGGACTGCGGTTATGGAGTAGTTTCGGTCGATGGTTTTATCCTTGTTTTCTTTTACCGATGATGAGTAAACTACATTTGTACCTTTATTGGATACTGACACATAGAATGTGTTTCCATGCTCGTCTTTAAATTGAATTCGTCCGCGTTCAAGACCGGCTTTTTTCGAAAGCATCCAGCCCGTCTCTCTGCTGTCTGCGTGAAATGATATCAGAAGTTTCCCCAATTGATCCGTGATAATATTTGGAGTTGGAGTTGTGTTCATACATTCGAGCGAAAAACAGAGAAGATTTAATGCAACGTCCCCCAAGTCTTTCGTGTCGTTAATATTAAAGTCATCATCTTCATAAGTCACTGTATAAAGGTTTCCGGCTGTTGCATTAGCACTCGCTTGAACCGGGCATATTTGTATGCTTGCGTTTTCGCCAAGGCTAGCCTCACCCCATAAACCGATCGTTGCTCGAAGTGCTGCGTCAAGATTTTCCGTCGCCGACAGGGATAGCTTTGTTTTACCGTCGGTCTGTTTTATAGTACATGTCATTGCTTTCTCTCTTGAACCTCCGACGCCCAATTGCGCCAAGCGCGCTCCAAATTCAAATTTGCCCAATTTTTTTTCATAACCCAATATCAACGTGCCTTCGCTACCGGCTGACGCCGAGCCGGACATTTCATATGTATATTCGAGCGGCTTAACGGTTACGGACATAGTCTCCGTAGTGGGCTTGATTTTGTCTCCTGAAATACTTATCGAATAGTTGTGGCTTTTCTGAATATCGTTTATTTCAACCAGCAAATACCCGTCGCTGTCCGTTGCGCCGCTTTTTTTATTGCCGCCGTCAATACTGTAATCAACGATTTGATTTCTTGCCAATACATTGTTTGTATACTTCACTTTAAATCTTCCGTAAGCCGTTCCCTTGCCGATTATCGTAATGTCATTGATATCCGAGGGCAGAATAAGCTCCGGCGGGGGAGTCGGTTTTTTACATTCAAAGTGTATTTTGACGTCTTTGAAATTAGGCTTGTTGGGAATTTCGTTCCAATCGGTTTCGGTTCCGCAGAAATAAATGTTCGATAAATTGTCGCAGCCGACAAACGAATTGTTTCCTATGCGCGTAACGCTTTTGGGCAATGTAATGCTCCCAATTTTTTCACAATAATTAAATACATTGAATCCGATACTTGTTATATCGCCATACATTATAGCTTTTTCCAAATTTGTGCAGCCATAAAACGTGCTGTCTTCGATTTTTGTTACACCTTCGGGGATTTCAATGCCCGTTAATTTCTCACAGCCGTAAAACGCGCTCGCTCCAATACTCGTAACGTTATTCGGAATTATGATGTTTTTTAGGTTTTTACAATTATAAAATGCGTAGGAGTTGATTTTCATGACTTTTTCGGGGATCACAATGCTTGCAAGCTTTTCGCAGTTTGAAAACATACTTGCACTGATTTCGGTTATATTGTCCGACAATGTTGCAAAAATCAATTTTTTGCAGTTCGCGAATACATTACTGCCAATACTTGTAACGCTGTCGGGTATCTTGATCTCAATAATACCGCAGTTTTGAAATGCGCCGTCGTCTATTTTTTCGACGCCTTCGGGTATCTTGATCTTAACAAATCCGCAGTTCTCAAACGCGTACATACCGATAGAAGTAACGCTGCTCGGTATTTTCACTTTTGACAGCATTTTGCAGCCGGAAAACGCACTGTATCCAATATATTTAACGCCGTCGGGTATTGTCGCATCGGTCAGTTTTTCGCATGATTTGAATGTTTCTTTTGCAATCTCCGTAATATTATCGGGCAGGGTGACGCTTGTTAATCCGCAGTATGAAAACGCTCCTTCTCCGATAGATGTGACGCTGTCAGGTAAAAAATCGATATTCTCCAGACTTTTACAACCGGCAAATGCACTGTAACCGATAGTCGTCACGATGTCGGGCATATTTATATCTGTCAGATATATACAACTTGAAAATGTAGAAGCATTTATTTCCTTAATGCTGTTCGGAAGCGTTATACTTGAAAATCCGCACGCCGCAAATGCTCCGGCACCGATTTCTGTTACGCTGCTCGGTATTTTGACATCGGTTAAACTATTACAATCATAAAATGTACCATTATTGATGCGCGTAATACTGCTCGGTATTTCTATGCTTTTCAAATTGGTGCAGTCCGCGAACGCATATTCAGCGATTTCCGTTACGCTGTTGGGTATTTCAATCTCGGGTAACGATGAGCAGTAAAAAAATGCGCGATCTCCGATGCTTGTGACGCTGTTGGGTATTGTGATGCTTGTCAGTTTGTTTCCGAAGTTGCCGCTGTGAAACGCGTAACCGCCGATTTTTTTAACTCCGTAGGGAATAGAATATGAGGTTTCCGGCTTTCCCACAGCGTAGCATATCAGCGTTTCCATGCTTTTGTCGAATAAATTACCGTCTACCGAACAATAGCTTTGGTTTTGACCGCTTACGTTTATACTTGTTAATGATTGGTTCGAAGTAAACGAAGTATCGCCGATGCTGTCCGTACCGCTGCCGATATTGACTGTTTCTAATTTACTGCATGCGCTGAACGCACTGTCTCCGATGGTTTTTACGCTGTCGGGTATCGTAACGTCGGTAAATCCGCAGTCATGAAAAGCAAATTCGCCTATTTCCGTAACGCTGTTCGGTATTTCTATGTTCGCCAAACTATAGCAGGAATAAAATGCACCGTAAGAAATGCTTGTGACGCCGTTCGGTATGTTAACGCTTGTCAATTTGTAACAATCCTCAAACGCGCTCTGACCGATACTTATGACGCTGTTCGGTATTTCTACGCTTGTTAATTCATAGCAAGCCCAAAATGCGGAATCTCCGATGCTTGTGACTGTCCGTCCGTTTATTTTTTCAGGAATGGCAACGTAATCAGCCTCAGGATCACAATCTGAAATTGTGACTGTTTCGCCGTCGTCATTTATTGTGTAATAAAGATATTTGTCGTATTTTGTCCCATTTTCCGCGCTCACCGAATAGGGCGCGAGCGACAGAAGTATCGCGGACGCAAGAATTAAACTCAAAATCCTTTTTTTCATATTTTCCCCTCCAGATTGTATCTGTATTCAATATATCATGTTTACCGATTTTTGTCAAATGATCCTTTTCGTCCCCAGATTCCGAACCGCCGCGGAGAGAACGGAGCGGATCCAAGTGTGAAAGTGGTGGTAAAAGTGGTGGTAAAAGTGGTGGTAAAATTCGCAAAATCAAATTTTTTAAAAATCCGACTAAAATAAAAAATGACCCGAAACCCGCAGTTTCAAGCCATTTTTCTTGGTGCCGATGACCGGGGTCGAACCGGTACGGGAATCACTTCCCACGGGATTTTAAGTCCCGGGCGTCTGCCAGTTCCGCCACATCGGCGCGGTGTATTTTAAACACGCTATATTATAACACAGTCGCTTTTGAAAGTCAAGATTATTTTGGCACGCGGCGTAACGGACGATAGGGGAAGGGTTCAATTTTTCTTTTACTTGATTTCTTCGAAAATTTGAAGTATAATGTAATGGCATTAAGTATAAGGAGAACAGTAATGGCTTTATATACAATTTCCGACTTGCATTTGCCGCTCGGTATAGATAAGCCGATGGATATATTCGGCAGTAAATGGACCAATTACGTTGAACGGCTCGGAGAAAATTGGCAAAAAAAAATCGGCCGCGACGACGTCGTTGTAATTCCGGGTGATTTTTCTTGGGCTACGTATCTTGAACAAAGCGAAAGAGATTTTGAATTTCTTAATTCGTTAAACGGCAGGAAAATACTGTTAAAGGGAAACCACGATTACTGGTGGACAACGCTGAGCAAGCTGAGAGCGTTTGTGTCCGAACGCGGCTTTTTGTCCGTTGATTTCATGCATAATAATTTCTTCGAGTACGACGGCGTTGCCCTTTGCGGCACGCGCGGCTGGATATATCCCGCATGGGATAATTTTGGCAGCGACGACAGAAAGATTTACGACAGAGAAGTCGCGCGGCTTGAATTATCGCTGCGCGCAGCCGAGAAGTACGGCGAAATATATGTTTTTACACATTATCCGCCCATGTCGTCCGCGCGGGAGGAAAATGAATTTACGGATATGATGCGGAAATACCCCGTCACAAAATGCTTTTACGGGCATCTGCACGCGCCGTCTCACAAAAATGCGGTCGAGGGCGTGTTGAACGGGATCGAATATAAGCTTGTATCGGGCGATTATATTGCGTTTGACCCGATAAAAATCAGAGATTAAATTCGTATATTATGTACCACCGTATTTTCGCTGTACGCGCAAAATTCGGCGGTTCATTCGTTTACGGCTTTCTTTTTATCTTTGTTCTTCTTGCATTTGAAATGCGTGTCGGGAGTCAGGCGACCTATCTCCATTTCAAAACATTCCTCGATTTCCTCAAGCGATATGAGCGAGTAATCCTCCAGGATGCGTAAAAGAACCATGGCGCACGCGTATGCGTCGTCATACGCTCTGTGATGTTGAAATTTAATACCGAGCGCGTCGCATAGGTTGTTGAGCTTATGGCTCGACAGCTCAGGGTAGGCTTTTTGCGAAAGCTTTACGGTACACAGGTAATCGAACGTCGGAAACGTGATATTATAATATTCGAGTGTGGCGCAAAGCGCGCCGACGTCGAAGGACGCGTTGTGCGCGATAACCGTTTTGTTTTCAAGATACGGCTTTATTTCGTCCCAGTACATATCGAACGTGGGCTTGTTTTCGACCATGTAAGGCTGTATTCCGTGTATTTTTATATTATATTCGTTAAATTCGAACGGTACGGGCCGTATCAATATTTCTTTTCTGTCAGTAATTATATTATTTTCGACAACACATATACCGAGACTGCACACGCTCGTGTAATCCGATGTTGCCGTTTCGAAGTCTATTGCGACAAAATCCATACTATCTCTCCTAACTTTCATCATTATACAACTTTTTTTGTCGAATGTCAAAGGAATATAAAAATTTGAAAAATAAATTATCATACATAAAATTGACATATGCGGCGCGTTGGGGTATAATTACAGTTATAACGGGGAGGCGGTAAAATGCTTACTGGAATAATCGGTGCGATGGATATAGAAACAGACGCGCTGAAAAAACTTATGACTGATACGGAAACAAAAAAAATAAGCGGTATTGATTTTTGCAGAGGAAAAATCAACGGCGCGGACGCGGTCGTGGCGGTCGCGGGCGTGGGCAAGGTAAATGCCGCCGTCTGCGCGCAAAGCATGATACTTACATATTCGCCCGACATGATAATAAACGCGGGCGTCGCGGGAGGTCTGGACGATTCGCTTAAAATAGGCGATATAGTCGTGGCGGACAAGGTAGCCGAGCATGACATGGACACAACGCCCATCGGCGACCCGAAGGGATTTATTTCGGGTCTCGATACGGTCTATATGGAATGTGACAAGGATATAACAGACGCGCTTATTGCCGCCGCAAAAGAATTGGACGGCGTAAACGTGCTGCGCGGAGTTATCGCGTCCGGCGACCAGTTTATCTGTAACGATACGGAACGAAACAGAATAAAATCCGAATTTAACGCCGCCGCCGCGGAAATGGAGGGAGCGAGTATAGGTCACGTTTCTGTGATGAACAGCGTACCGTTCGGCGTTCTGCGCTCCGTTTCCGATTGTGCGAACGGGGACTCCGTAACCGATTACCCGACATTTGCAAAAAAAGCAGCCGAAAATTCGGTTAAAATCATACTTGAATTTTTAAAGAGGAGACGCTGAAATGAACAAAATCAAGAGCTTTACCGTAAATCATAAAAAGCTTAGCGAAGGAATATATACGGCAAGAACGGACGGCGACGTTGTGACATATGATTTGAGATTTTGCCGTCCTAACAGCGGCGTTACGCTCGATAATTCGTCCATGCACACCGTTGAGCATATGATAGCCACCTTCGCAAGAAATTCGGATATCGGGGACGACGTTGTTTACTTCGGACCGATGGGTTGTCAGACGGGATTTTATCTGCTCGTCAGAAATTCCGTACCGCCCGAAAAGGTGCTTGAAGCCGTGAAGGATTCGCTGAAAAAGACGATCGAACACACGGGAGACGTGTTCGGCGCAAGCGAAGAGGAATGCGGTAATTACAAAACGCTCGATCTTGAAAAAGCAAAACAGGTATGCAAAAAGTATTTGGACATAATTAAGGATTTGCATATCGTACCTGATTATGACGACGTAAACAAAGCGATTTGACCGTTTAATCGTTATCCGAAGTCTCGTTGAAAGCGGATAAGATTTTTGTATAAACAGATTCGGAATTTTTACGGAAAAATTCAGCCATTCTCTCTGCTTCTTCGCGTGAACCCGCATAAAGATTAAGCTGTAATATCTGTGTATTGTCATCGTCAAGGAGACGACATTCCGCGCTGTATTCGTTGTTTCGAACGGGTAATATTCCGCTTTGTACCGCGTTTTTACGCCGCGATTCAATAAACATCTCCTTTACGGAAGCGTCTATCGGTTCGCGGATATACACGGGAATGTTGGCGTTAAAAAGATCGGCTGCGTTCAGTCCTTTTTGCGTTATCTCATATTTCTGGCTGTGCTTATTTTCCAGGTGCGCGCGAACGTGATTCGTTGCGACAAGGTTATCGAGTGCGATTTGAAAGTCGTTATAATTGATGTTGCAGTTGTCCAGCACGAGATTTATCAGCTCGTCATACGCAACCGCGCTGTCAACGCGGCTCAGAGTGTAAAGTATAATGAATTGTATCAGCACAGAATCGTCAATTTCTTTTTGGTACAGCATTGTATTACCTCCGTTTGTTCTTATAAACAAGTATATCACAAAAAAAATAAAAAAGATAGAGTAAATATAAAAATAGGAGAATAAAAATGCCGAGAAAAAGACTTACGGACGCGGAAGAAACAGAACGCGTGCTTTCATTGTACGAAATCGAAAGGAAATATTTGTCGGCGGGATATCTTAATATCGCCGGCGTGGACGAAGCCGGACGCGGTCCGCTTGCCGGTCCCGTATATGCCGCAGCCGTAATTTTAAAGCCCGATACGATCATAAAGGGAATAAACGATTCAAAAAAGCTTACGGAAAAACGCAGAGAAGAGCTTTTTGAGGAAATAAAGGAAAAAGCCGTGTCATATAATATTGCATGTGTGGACGAAAAGCGTATAGACGAAATAAATATACTGAACGCCACATATGAAGCGATGAACGACGCCGTAAACGGTTTATCCGTAAAACCGAATTTTGTTCTTATAGACGGGAACAGGATATCGGGAATGGACATACCGCATGAAACGATCGTAAAAGGCGACGCAAAAAGCGCGTCTATCGCCGCCGCGTCAATATTGGCAAAGGTAAGCCGTGACCGTTTCATAAAGGACGTCGCGCATAAATATCCAGAATACGGTTTCGAACGAAATAAGGGATACGGCACGAAAGAGCATACGGAAGCCGTTCTGAAGTACGGACCGTGTGAAATTCACAGGAAAACATTCCTGAAAAAGATACTGGGAGAACAGATATGAATACAAAGGAAATAGGCGATTTCGGCGAAAATGCGGCGGTAAAATATCTGTCGGATTTGAGTTATAGGATATTAAAGCGTAATTTCAGATTAAAGTGCGGCGAAATAGACATCATCGCGAAGGACGGCGGCTGTATTGTTTTTGTTGAGGTGAAAACAAGAAGGAGCAACTTATTCGGCGAGCCGAGCGAATATGTCGACAGTCGTAAGCAGTCGCGTATAAAGAAAGCCGCGGCATGTTATACCGACATCGAAAACAACGATATAAGATTTGATATCGTTGAAGTGTTTTATGCCGAAAAAAACGGCGGGAGCGTTATAAACAAGATCAATCACATAAAAAATGCTTTTTAACGGAGATAATGTTATGAAACATAATTATTCGGTATTTGACGCACATTCCGATACGCTCTGTATGGCGCGCGACTTCGGCGCGTCGCTCGCGGAAAACAATTGTCACGCTGATTTTTCAAGAATGTCGGAATATGCTGATTATACTCAGGTTTTCGCATGCTTTGTAAGTCCGGCGCACAGAAGCCGCGCCGCCGAGCGCGTCGTTGAACTTTTGGACGCGTTTTACTCCCGGGAGAAAACCATGCCGAAAAACGTCCATGCTATTTTAAGCATAGAAGGCGGCGACGGTATACGCTCGATTTCCTCGCTCAGATGTTTTTACAGGCTCGGAGTACGAATCGCCGCGCTCACGTGGAATTACTCCAATCATATCGCTTCGGGCGCGTATGAAAAGGACGAACGGAGGGGACTTACGCAATTCGGGGCAAAAATTGTTCGTGCCATGAATGAGATCGGAATGCTCGTCGACGTATCGCATTTGAACCGCAGATCGTTCTTCGATATTGCTAAAATAACGTCCGCGCCGATGATAGCCACTCATTCCTGTTCCGACCGTCTATGTCCGCACCCGCGAAATCTTACCGACGAGCAATTCAAGCTTATCGTGGAAAGCGGCGGCTGCGTGGGAGTTAATTTTTATCCCGTATTTTTGAGCGATCGGCACGAATGCGGTATTGACGATATTATACGCCACATCGACCGATTTATGGAGCTTGGCGGTGAAAATAACGTTGGTATCGGCACCGACTTTGACGGCGTAGACTGTCTGCCGCAGGGCATAGAAGGCGTTCAGGATCTGTATAAGCTGTTTGACAGACTGAAAGATATGGGATATTCCGATGAAGTGATAGAAAAGATAACACATAAAAATTTTAAAAGAGTAACGGAGAATTTATAATGCCTAAATTTTTTGTATCGAGAGATAAAATATCAGACGGGAAAATCATAATAGACACGTCCGACGTAACGCATATAACGCGTGTTTTACGGCTAAGCCCCGGAGACTCGCTCACTGTGTGCGACAGCAGCGGAACGGATTATACGGCGGTCATTTCCGAGATCTCGCCGAACCGCGTTGTTTGCACCGTTACCGGCGAGAATAAAAGCTCGTCCGAGCCTGAACTGAAGGTTACTGTTTTTCAAGCGTTGCCCAAAGCGTCAAAAATGGAATATATAATACAAAAACGACGGAATTGGGTATAAGCGAGATAGTTCCGGTTACGACGTCGAGATGCGTTGCAAAAATAAACGAAAAAAAGGACGCCGACAAAAAGCTTGACAGGTGGAGAAAAATCGCCGAAGCGGCGGCAAAACAGTCGGGACGCGGTATTGTACCCCAAATATCGGAAATAACCTCGTTGGACGGCGTAATTTCCCGTTCAAAGGATTTTGACATATTTTTTGCACCGTACGAATGTGAGGAGAATACAACGCTTCGAAGCGTTCTTTTGTCCAAAGGGAATATAAAGAGCGCGGGCTTTATCATAGGACCCGAAGGCGGCTTTGACATAAGCGAAGCTGAGAAGCTTAGGGCAAACGGTATCGAGACCGTTACGCTCGGCAAACGTATTCTGCGCACGGAAACTGCGGGCGAAGCGGTGCTTGCGATGATAATGTATGAAATTGGAGATATAAATAAAGGAGGCGTTTTATAATGACATTGCAGGAAATTATCGACAGCAGCGATAATATTGTTTTTTTCGGCGGTGCTGGAGTTTCCACGGAAAGCGGGATACCCGACTTTAGAAGCGTGGACGGATTGTATAATCAAAAGTACGATTATCCTCCCGAAACGATTCTCAGCCGCACATTTTTTATCCAAAAGACCGAGGAATTTTTTAAGTTTTATCGGGACAAGCTTATTGTTAACGATGCAAAACCGAATCAAGCACATATCGCGCTCGCCAAGCTCGAGGAGAAAGGCGTGTTGAAAGCCGTGATAACGCAAAATATAGACGGACTTCATCAGGCGGCGGGCAGTAAGGAAGTAATAGAACTTCACGGTTCCACGCTGAGGAATTATTGCATGAAATGCGGCAAACCGCACGGTATAGAAACAATACGCGATACGACGGGTATTCCGAGGTGCGAATGCGGAGGTATAATTAAGCCCGATGTCGTTTTGTATGAAGAAATGCTTGACGATACCGCGATAAGTAAGGCTGTTGCCTATATCAAAGCGGCGGATGTGCTGATAATCGGCGGTACGTCTTTAAACGTATATCCTGCCGCGGGATTTGTCAATTATTTCAACGGACGCAAGCTCGTCATAATAAACAAGGCGTCGACGCCCGCCGACAATAATGCGGATTTGGTTATTAACGAGCCAATAGGCAAGGTAATGGGAAGCTTAAAAATATGAAAATATATATAATGAACGTTGCGTCGATAAATCCCGACGATGATAAGTGGTTCAATTATTTATCCGAAAAACGAATCGAAAAAGTTAAGAAGCTTAAACGACGCGAACAAAAAGCCGAGTCCATAGGCGCGGAGCTTTTGCTTCGCCGCGCCGTAAAGGACATAACGGGAACAGATGAAATTCCCTTATGGGATACCGACAAAAACGGTAAATTATATTTGGCGCGTCATAATGATATTTATGTAAACCTGTCACATTCGGGAGACTACGCCGCATGCGTGTCGTCTTCGTCTCCCGTCGGTATAGATATTCAAAAGTACCGCGAATGTGACATAAAGACCGCAAAACGTTTCTTTTCTCCCGACGAGACCGCATTTATCGAATCCTCAAGCGATTTGACCGACGCTTTCTTTTTTGTTTGGACACGCAAGGAAAGTCTTACAAAGGCGGCGGGGAAGGGAATTGCGGTAAACATGCGTATGTTTTCCGTACTGGATCCGAGAGTTACGTTCGACGGAAATTTGTACAAATTTATTGAATGTTCTAACGCGCCGAAGGGTTATAGATTATCCGTTTGCTCTCTTGTGTAGTTGTATATATTCGCGCTTTCGGGCGAATAATTTATAATTTCATCGTATGAATCGAGCTGTGATTCGGCGTTCGGTCCCCAAGGTATAAGCCCCGTACATTCGTGCGTTGATATTGCGTCGCAAACGTCAAGGTCGAACATTTTACTGTGAAAGATTATATGTTCGCCGTATTTTTTCTTTTTCATTTAAACTAACGCGTCCTTTCCGCCCACAAGTATTTTAACGCGCCTGCCGTGGGCGAACAAGACGTTAAGAGAGGAAAATACGTATGGATCATTCGATTCCCTCACGTTCATATTATGTCCCGCGAGGAGATAAAAATCGTGTCTGTTTATATTGAAATTTACAGGGAAATATGGTACGATTATGCAAACGATTTCTATTGAGGGGAGAAAAAAAAGATGGACAGAACAAACAGACCGCGCGGACGCGAAAAAAACGTTACGGGCGGCGGTATGGGCGTACATAAACGCGGCGAGGGATTCGGCTCATCAAAGCCTGTCGGCAATCAAGGAGGGTATCATAACGCAGGTCACAACGCCGCGCCGCACAACGCTTCTTCAAAAGACGACAAGGGCATATTTGAAAGTATGCTCGGATCCGCAATGGGCGGCGCGGGAGGTATGGGCAGTTTGCTGTCTTCGCTTATGTCTAGTCAAAACAGCCGCAGGAAAAGCGGCTGCGGTTGCTTGTTAATAATCATTATTGCTCTGTTTATATTCCTTGGCGGCGGCAGTATGCTTTCCGATATGTTCTCGCTTATGGGAACGGGCGTGCCAAGCTCGTCGCCGCTGTACAGCGGATATTACGGAGGAAGCGGGAATTATTATGATTACGGCGACTATACGGAGCAGTCAAGCGGGATAGGCGATTTGATCTCATCGCTTACGGGCGGTGCGAATACAAGCAGCTACTCTTCAAATCCGTGGGACGGCGGTAATACAGGCACGCTAAACTACTCCGTCGCGGACGGTGCACGCGCGAAGCGTACAGTTATAAAAGGCGGCGGACGCGATACCGTAACGATCATGGTATATATGTGCGGAACGGATCTTGAGTCAAACGGCGGCATGGCAACATTCGACTTGCAGGAAATGGCGGCGGCACAGATTTCGGACAACGTTAATTTAATCGTATTTACCGGCGGCTGTGAACATTGGGAAAATAATGTAGTAAGCAATCGCGTAAATCAGATTTATCGAATCGAAAACGGGGGCTTGACCTGCATTAACCAAAATGCGGGCAACTCATCAATGACCGATCCGAAAACATTGTCGGATTACATACGCTTCTGCGCCGAGAATTTTCCCGCCGACAGGAACGAGCTTATCCTGTGGGATCATGGCGGCGGTTCGATCTCGGGTTACGGTTATGATGAAAAGCACAAAAACAGCGGTTCCATGACGCTTGCGGGAATAAATCAAGCTCTTTCAAGTTCGGGAGTCGAATTTGATTTTATAGGCTTCGACGCATGCTTGATGGCTACGCTTGAAAATGCGATGATGCTCAGTAAATATGCGGATTATATGATCGCGTCCGAAGAAACGGAGCCCGGCGTCGGCTGGTACTATACAAATTGGCTCACGGCTCTGTCGCAGAATACATCGCTTCCGACGATAGAAATAGGCAAACAAATAACGGATGATTTTGTGAACGTATGCGCTCAAAGATGCCCCGGACAGCAGACAACGCTTTCCGTGGTTGATTTGGCTGAGCTTGAAACGACAGTTCCCGACGCGCTTTCGAATTTCTCCGAAAAAACAAGCAAATTGATACAAAGCAAGGATTATAAAATAGTGTCGAACGCAAGAAGTCAAACAAGAGAATTTGCCCAGACACAGAGTATCGACCAGGTCGATTTGATAAATTTAGCCGATAATATCGGTACGAGCGAAAGCAAGAAGCTCTCAAAAATGCTGACAAGCGCGATCAAATATAATCTTACGTCGAGAAACATGACCCATGCTTACGGATTATCAATATATTTCCCGTACAAGACGGTCTCCAAGGTAGATAAAATGCTTGAAACCTATGAACAGATAGGCATGGATGAAAATTATGCGCGCTGTATCAGTCAGTTTGCCGGCATGTCGGTAAGCGGTCAGGCTGTGTCGGGCGGCTCGGGTTCGCCGCTCGGTTCGCTCTTGGGTACTTTGGGTTCCTCCGGCGGCGGTATAAATGCGGATTCCATAACGCAGATATTAAACGGTCTTGCGGGCGGGAATTACGGCGGCGTTTCGGGGCTCACAAGCTCTAATGTCGACTTTCTCTCAACTCTGCTCGGAAGCGGTCGTTCGATCGACGATACGGCTGAATATCTCGAAGAAAACATGATCGACGAGAGTAATATTGTTTGGAGCGAAAACGACGACGGTCAAATAGTCATGAATCTGACTTCCAAGGAGTGGGATCTCGTTCAGAATCTTGAACTTAACATGTTTTATGACGACGGCGAAGGATTTATTGATTTGGGACTTGACAACGTATACGAATTTGACGATGAAGGTAATCTGATAGGCGAAAATGACAACACATGGCTTTCGATAAACGGTCAGCCCGTCGCGTACTATTTTATGAGCGACATAGACGACGGCGAGAGTTACACGATTCTCGGACGCGTTCCCGCTATGCTTAACGGTACGAGAGTTGACCTTATTCTATCGTTTGACAGCGAGAATCCTAACGGCAGGATATTGGGCGCGAGAACGGATTACGATGAAGAAACGACCGAAACGGTGGCGAGAGGTCTAACGGAGCTTAAAGCCGGTGACAAACTCGACTTCCTGTGCGACTATTACAGCTATAACGGCGAATATCAAGACAGCTATTATCTCGGTGAACCCATGACCGTCACGGATAATATGCTGATAAGCAATACCGACGTAGGCGGTTCGACAAAGGCGACATATAGGATCACGGATATTTACAATAAACATTATTGGACGCCGCCTATTCCGTAAAAAATATCCGGCTCATTTTATGAGCCGGATATTTTTAATCAAATTTTATTTTGTACATATGGTTTAGCGGTCCGTTGCCGCTGCCAAGGTCAAGGCCGTCGTTAATTGCTCCGAATACGTACTCCTTCGCCTTTTTTACGGACGTTACAATATCGAACCCCAACGCGAGATTCGCCGATATCGCGCTTGAAAGCGTACAGCCCGTGCCGTGCGTGTTCGGATTGCTTATTTTTTCCGACGTAAGCCATATTTCTCTTCCGTCAAAATACAAATCATTACAATCGTCATTCAAATGACCGCCTTTTAAAAGTATTGCGGTGCCGAATTTTTCATAAATTACCTTCGCCGCGCCAAGCATGTCATTTTCGTTTTTTATATCAAAGCCGCATAAAACGGACGCTTCCGGCAAATTCGGCGTAATAATGTCAGCAATAGGAAAGAGACGCGACGTAAGCGTATTCAATGATTCTCCGCTTAACAGCGGTCGTCCGCTCGTTGAGATCATCACCGTATCAAGTACGATTTTCGTTGCTTTGTATTCCGACAAAGAACGCGCGATCGATTCGATTATCTCCGAGTTTGACACCATGCCGATTTTAACGCTGTCGGGAAATATATCCGTAAAGACAGCCTGAAGCTGTGAGTAGACGAGCGCGGACGGTATATCGAAAACATCGAACACACCCGAAGTGTTTTGCGACGTGACGGAAGTCAGAACCGACATGCCGTATACGCCGTGCGCTGCGAAGGTTTTTAAATCGGCTTGGATACCTGCGCCGCCGCTTGGGTCCGAACCTGCTATTGTTAATGCGGTTTTCATATTATTTCTCCGATCCTTTCGTACAGCGTCCGCGCCGCTTTTCTTATGTCCTCCTGCGCGAATATTCCTGAGACAACGGCGCAGCCGGCAATATTCGTATTTTTGAGAAGTTCGACGTTTTCAGCCGTTATTCCTCCTATCGCGACAATAGGGATCGAAACGGACGAAGCGATCTCCTTTAAGTCTTTCGGCTCAATTCTTTTTGCGTCGGGTTTTGTGTATGTGCCGAAAACCGCGCCGCTTCCGAGGTAATCCGCGCCAGACATTTCGGCGTCACGCGCCTGCCGCACGCTTTTTGCGGTCACGCCTATGATTTTATTATTCCCGAGGAGCTGCCGCGCGTCATGCGCGTTCATGTCGTTTTGACCGAGGTGAACTCCGTCCGCGCCGGAAATTTTGGCGACCTCGACGTTATCGTTTATAATAAGCGGCGCGCCGTATTTTTCACATAAAGCTTTCATTTTTACCGCGATATCCAAAAGCTTGTCGGTTTCAATGTTTTTTTCACGGAGCTGAACCATCGTCGCGCCGCCGTCCAAAGCCCTTTCAACGTCGTACATAAGCGTTCTTCCGTTAAGCCATTTTCTGTCGGTCACGGCGTATAAACGAAGCATTTTCGGCTCAAATTTCATAAAATCACCTCCGCGTTTGGTTTAATTGAAATTATATCATGCATATAAGTCAAAGTCAAATCGCGTGAAATATGTAAAATTTATAAAAATGCGTTTCTTTATGCAGAATTTATGTTGAAAATTCGGACGGCATATGTTAAAATAAATTCTATAAAGATTGCACGGAGGAACAACTGTTTATGACAACATTATACGTAGTCCGCCACGGCGAGACGAACTCCAATGTAAGACACACGTGTATAGGGCATAAGGACGTACCGCTTAACGAAACGGGCAGGGCGCAGGCGGAAAAACTCGCGGAAAAGCTCCGCGACGTGCCGCTCGACGCGATATATGCAAGCCCGCTAAGCCGCGCGGTTGACACCGCAATGCCTACTGCAAAGATGAAAGGGCTTAAAATCACGACGGTTGACGACCTAATAGAGCGCGACTTCGGCGACTGGGACGATATGACGTACGAGGAAATCAAACAAAAGGATCCCGAACTGTACGCGGAGTGGCGCAGCGACAGGCAGGGTACGGCTTTTAAGATACCGAACGGCGAAAGCTCCGACGAGGTACATAAACGCGTCGGCGGCGCGGTAAACAGTATCATAGCCGAAAACAACGGCAAGAGCGTGCTCATAGTAACGCACCTCGGCGCGGCGCGTCACATTATATCGAACGTGCTCAACCTCACAGCCGAGCAAAGCTGGAGGTTCACGCTTTACAACGCGGCGGTGGCGTGTCTTGAAATCGACGAAAAAAGCAGAGTGCTGACAAAGCTTAATTTATAAAAGGAGTAGTTTGACTTATGGAACAGGTAAGAAGAATTTACGTTGAAAAAAAGGACGGCTTCGACGTTGAAGCGAAGGGAATTTTCGAGGATCTGCGCGAAAACCTTGAAATGACGGGTTTAACCAACGTGCGCCTTATAAACCGCTACGACGTCGAGGGTATAACGGACGAAGAGTACACGGCTGCGCGCGGACTGATTTTTTCCGAGCCGCCCGTAGACGACGCGTATGACGAAAATATCCCGATAGAGAGCGGAAAGGTGTTCGCGGTCGAGTATCTTCCGGGACAGTTCGACCAGCGCGCGGCTTCGGCGGAGGAATGTATTTCAATTCTCACGCAGAAGGAGCGTCCGAGAGTACGTAGCGCGAAGGTGTACGTGCTTGAAGGCGACGTTTCCGACGAGGACGTTGAGCGCGTTAAGAAGTACGTTATCAACCCCGTCGAAGCGCGCGAGGCAAGTTTGGACAAGCCTGCGTCGCTCGATATGGAGCATATCGTACCCGACGATGTTGCCGTTGTTGAAGGCTTTATCAGCATGGACGAAGCGGCTATGAACAATTTTTTGACTAAAATGGGTTTCGCGATGGATTTGGACGATTTGAAGTTCTGCCAAGACTATTTCAAAAACACCGAACACCGCGACCCAACCGTTACGGAGCTTCGTATGATCGACACGTACTGGTCCGACCATTGCCGCCATACCACGTTTTCGACACGCATAAACAACGTCACGATATGCGACGGCAAATACGCGGACATTATACGCGATTCCTATGAGGAATACAAGCGCGCAAAGGCGGAATTATACGCGCCCGACAGGGATATTTGTCTTATGAATATGGCGACGATTATAGTAAAGCAGCTCAAAAAGCGCGGACTTTTAAAGGAAATAGACGAGTCCGAGGAAATCAACGCCTGCTCGATAGTCGTTCCAGTTGATGTGGATGGCGTTGACGAGGACTGGCTTATAATGTTTAAGAACGAAACGCACAACCACCCGACCGAAATCGAGCCTTTCGGCGGCGCGGCTACGTGCCTCGGCGGAGCGATACGCGATCCGCTGTCGGGACGCTCGTACGTGTATCAGGCTATGCGCGTAACAGGCAGCGGCGATCCGCGCGCGTCACTAAAGGACACGCTTCAGGGCAAGCTTATGCAAAGGAAAATCACACGCGGCGCGGCTGCGGGATACAGTTCGTACGGCAACCAGATAGGTCTTGCGACGGGACAGGTGCAGGAGATTTACGACGAGGGCTACGTTGCTAAACGAATGGAGATAGGCGCAGTAATAGGCGCGGCACCGAAGAAAAACGTTATACGCGAAGTGCCTACTGAGGGCGACGTTATCATACTTCTCGGCGGCAGAACGGGACGTGACGGCATAGGCGGCGCGACAGGCTCGTCAAAGGCTCATACGGAGCAGAGCGTTTTAACGTGCGGCAGCGAGGTCCAGAAGGGTAATCCGCCGGTTGAGCGCAAAATTCAGCGTCTTTTCAGAAACGAGAAGGTCACGACGCTTATAAAGCGATGCAACGACTTCGGCGCGGGCGGCGTGTCCGTGGCGATAGGCGAGCTTGCGGACGGTCTTACCATAAACCTCGACAAGGTGCCGAAAAAATACGAGGGACTTGACGGCACGGAGCTTGCGATAAGCGAGTCGCAGGAGAGAATGGCTGTCGTTGTGAGAAAGTCCGACGCGGAAAAGTTTATAGAATACGCGCACGAGGAAAACTTGGAAGCGACCGAGGTAGCGGTTGTGACGAGCGCGAACAGGCTCGTGATGAACTGGCGCGGCAAAACGGTATGCGACATCTCGCGCGATTTCCTCAATACCAACGGCGCAACGAAGAACACCGACGTGGAGGTAGAGCTTCCCGACAGCAAAAACGGGTATTTCAAGGAAAAGAAAATTACGGATATAAAGAAGGAATGGCTCGATGTTTTATCTGATTTGAATGTATGCTCGCAGAAGGGACTTTGCGAGAGGTTCGACTCGACTATCGGCGCGAACTCCGTACTTATGCCGTTCGGCGGCAAATACCAGCTAACCCCGTCCGACGGTATGGCTGCGAAGGTGCCGGTACAGGGTGGCAAGACTAATACGGCTACCGTTATGACGTTCGGCTATAATCCGACATTGTCAAAGTGGAGCCCGTACCACGGCGCGGCGTACGCGGTCGTTGAGTCTGTTTCAAAGGCTGTTGCACTTGGCGCAGACTATAAAAAGATTTACTTAACATTCCAGGAATATTTCGAGCGTCTCGGCACAGACCCGAAACGCTGGGGCAAGCCGTTCGCGGCTTTAATGGGCGCATACAGAGCACAGCTCGAGCTCGGTATCGCGGCGATAGGCGGTAAGGACTCGATGAGCGGCTCGTTTAACGACCTCGACGTACCGCCGACGCTTACGTCGTTCGCGGTAGCTCCCGTAAAGGCGGACAAGGTCAAATCGCAGGAGTTTAAAAAGGCGGGTTCAACCGTAATCATGCTTAAAGCGGAGCGCGACGAAAACGATATGCCTGATTTTGACAAGCTCAAAGCTATGTATGATTTGGTACGTTTCCTCGACCAGCCGCAGGAAACGGTTGAAATAAAGGGCAAGCAAATTAAAGCGGGCGCGAAAATCCTTTCGGCAAGCGTAGTAAAGGGCTTTGGTCTTGCGGAAACGATTTCAAAAATGGCGTTCGGTAATAAGATAGGATTTACGTTTAACGAAAATATAAGCGCGGAGGACATTTGGGGCGCGCCGATAGGCTCGATAGTTTTGGAAGTTGAGGATATGGCGGCTCTGTTTACAACAGACGATAATATGCCCGAAATTGTGGAGCTTGGCGAAACGACCGACACGGCTCAAATCGACATATGCGGCGTAAAAATCCCGCTCGATGAGGCGATCGACGCGTGGACAAAGCCGCTTGAAAAGGTATTCCCGACAAAAGCGGGCAAATTCACGTCCGAGCCGGAAACGTACACATACGATAAGCGCGGTATCACGGTCGCAAACGAAAAATTCGCAAAGCCGAGGATATTCATTCCTGTGTTCCCCGGCACAAACTGCGAGTACGACACAGCGCGCTGCTTCGAGGATGCGGGCGGCGTTGCCGACGTGTTCGTTATCAGGAATTTAAGCGGCAGCGACGTTGAATATTCGATGCGCGAGATGGAAAAGCGTATCAACAATTCGCAGATAGTGATGATCCCGGGCGGCTTCTCGGGCGGCGACGAGCCGGAGGGCAGCGGTAAGTTTATCGCGACGGCGTTCCGCAATCCGCTTGTGAAGGACGCGGTCATGAATATGCTCAAAAACCGCGACGGACTTATGCTCGGTATCTGCAACGGTTTCCAGGCGTTAATAAAATTAGGGCTTGTGCCGTACGGCGAGATACGCGACCTCGACGGCAATTCGCCGACGCTTACGTTTAACACGATAGGCAGACACGTTTCGTGCATGGTCGAGACGAGAATCGCGTCAAACAAATCGCCGTGGTTCGCGAACGTGAACGCCGGAGATATCCACACGATCGCGGTATCGCACGGCGAGGGACGCTTTATCGCGTCGCCCGAGCAGGTTGCAGAATTGGCGAAAAACGGACAAATCGCGACGCAGTACGTAAATCTCGAAGGCAAGGCGACCTACGACATAGCGTGGAATCCGAACGGCTCGGTATCTGCGATTGAGGGCATAACAAGCCCCGACGGACGAGTATTGGGCAAAATGGGACACAGCGAACGTACCACACTTGATAATACCGCGTTCAATGTCCCGGGTAATAAGAACCAAAAACTCTTTGAAGCGGGCGTTGGATATTTTAGATGATGAGATAAATTGTGATTCAGGCGTGCGCGTCCGCACGCCGCATCTCGTGTGCCTCTCCTTGAGGGAAGGTGATATCGCGAAGCGATGACGGAGAGGTGGCAATGAATTAAAAAACACCTCTCAGTCGCCTTAGGCGACAGCTCCTCTCAAGTGAACAACACGCATAGCGTGTTGTAGGCGTGTTGCGCAGCAACAAACGCCGTAGCAAATGGGAGCCTTCCGTAGGGGCGATCCTTGCGGTCGCCCGTCCGCGAAACCCAATGTCAACGACACCGTAGGGGCGGTCATTGGCCGCCCGTTGTTTAGTCACACAAATTACGAAAGGAGTTCGGCAACCTTGAAACCTAAACTGGGCGTAATTTTTCCACAGATAACGGACAGCGATATATCGGAAATTTATGTGGAAAAAATCAGCGTTTCCAAAAACCGAAGAAAGATAAAGCTTTTACTTGCTCCCGACACATCTGCATATCTTGCTTCAAAAGCGGAAAGCGCGGTAAAGAAGGTATGCAATCTGACCGATGTGATAGCCGCCGTAAAGAAAAACGAGACCGATTCGTCCGAAAATGAAATGGTTTATGTCGTAAAAAAGGGAGAAAACGGCAAATATAATTCTCTGAGCGAGAACCGCTATGTGGGTAAGACGGACGCAGTTGATGTTCTGTACGGCAGACCAATTAACGACAGCATTGTTTCGATACGCTCGATAAACAACAATTCAGGTAGGGTAGCCGTCTGCGGCAAAGTTTTTTTTCTTGACGAACGTTCAATTTCCTCGAAAAAAACGGGGAAGGAGTATCATTTAATATTACTTGATATCACCGATAACGACGATTCAATATCCGCGAAGCTGTTTATTCGTAAAACAGATGATGACGCGCCGTTTAAAAAATTATACTCCGCATTGAAAAAAGGCGTAAAAAACGGCGATATGTATATTGCGGCGCGCGGCAAGGCGCAGTTTGACGAATATGCGGGCGAAACAATTTTAATGCTTAGCGATATAGCTCAAATCGACAAACCCGACATACGCACCGACGACGCGGACGAAAAACGTGTTGAGCTTCATCTTCATACGCAAATGTCGGCAATGGATGCGGTTTCACCGATCGAAGATTTGATAAACAGAGCGGTTTATTGGGGACATAAAGCCATCGCGCTTACCGACCATGGAGTTGTTCAGTCTTTCCCCGACGCGATGAAAGCATCGAATTTTAACAAAAAAATAAAGGTTCTCTACGGCGTTGAAGGGTATCTGATCGACGACAGCAAAAAAATCGTTTACGGAAACGGAATAAGCAACGCTTTTGTTGTTTTTGATATTGAAACGACAGGATTGGACAAGGACAGGGACGCAATCACGGAAATAGGTGCCGTTAAGGTAATCGACGGTGTTATCACGGATAAGTGGTCAACTTTTGTTGACCCATGTCGTCCGATACCCGAAAATATTGTTAATCTTACGGGTATCAATGACAATATGGTTAAAAACGCGCCCAAAATAGGGGAGATACTGCCGGATTTTTTTGATTTCTGCCGCGGCTGCACGCTTGTTGCGCACAACGCTGCGTTTGATATCGGATTTATAAAAAAAGCGGCGTGTGACTGTGAGCTTGAATTTAAGTTTCCGTATATAGATACATTGATTCTTGCGCGCTGTATGTACCCTGATTTGCCAAATTTCCGTCTCGATACGCTTACTCACCGTCTCCATGTGATACTTGAAAATCATCATCGCGCGGTGGACGATGCGAAAGCGACCGCAGATATTTTTATAAAGATGCTTGAAGAATTATCTGCGCATGGCATAACGGATACGGAAAATCTTAACAACGCCTTCGACCTTCGCGGAGCCGCGAAGAAAAACAAAGCGTTCCATATAATCATTCTCGCAAAAAATCAAATCGGACTGCGGCATATTTATGAAATCATTTCGAAATCGCATCTTGATTATTTTTACAGAACTCCGAGAATACCGAGAAGCTTGCTTGAGGAGAAAAGGGAAGGATTGATTTTGGGTTCGGCGTGTGAAGCCGGAGAATTTTTCCGCGCCGTCGTTGACGGTAAATCGGACGACGAGCTTAAAGAAATCGCGTCTTTCTATGACTATCTCGAAATTCAGCCTATCGGAAACAACGCGTATATGAAAACGGATCCGCATCATTCAAATATCAACACGGACGAAGATTTAATGAATTTAAACAGACGTGTCGTTGAAATCGGCGAAAAATGTTCAATGCCGGTATGCGCCACATGCGACGTACATTTTATGGATAAGGAGGGCGCGGACTACCGAAAGATACTTATGAATTACAAGGGCTTTTCCGACGCGGATAACCAGGCACCGCTTTATTTCCGTACAACGGACGAAATGCTTGAAGAATTTGAGTATCTCGGCAGGGAAAAGGCATACGAAGTAGTCGTAAAAAACACAAATCTTATTGCGGATATGATCGAGGACGTAAGACCGATACCCGAAAAAAAATGCCCGCCCGTAATTGACGGTGCGGAGGAGGGAATAGTCAACGATTCAATTAAGCGCGCAAAGGAAATATACGGCGACCCTCTGCCGAAAACAGTTCGGGAGCGGCTCGATAAAGAGCTGCACTCAATCACGACGTACGGCTTTTCTGTAATGTATCGCATAGCTCAGGAGCTTGTCCGACATTCGTTGAACGACGGGTATCTTGTCGGTTCGCGCGGTTCGGTCGGCTCATCCTTCGTCGCTTTTTTATCCGATATAACCGAGGTAAATTCACTTCAGGGACACTATATTTGTCCCAAGTGTAAAAATGTGGAATTTATCAGTTCCGAAATCGGTCTTTCGGGCTGCGACCTGCCCGATAAAACATGTCCCAAATGCGGTACGCCGTACAAAAAGGACGGACACGATATACCATTTGAGACTTTTTTGGGATTTAAAGGCGATAAAGAGCCTGATATCGACCTTAACTTTTCCGGCGTTTACCAGCCCGTTATACACAAGTACACAGAGACCTTTTTCGGTGCCGGTAAGGTTTTCCGCGCCGGAACAATAGGAACGGTAGCCGAAAAAACCGCCTTCGGCTATGTTCGCAAATATTGCGAGGAAAAAGGCGTTACGATGCGCAAAGCGGAAATGATGCGTCTTGCGAAAGGCTGCGAAGGCGTAAAACGCACGTCGGGTCAGCATCCGGGCGGGATCATCGTCGTACCTCATGAAAACGATATACACGAATTTTGTCCCGTTCAGCACCCTGCCGACGACGTAGATTCCGACATTATAACAACGCATTTCGACTATCATAAAATCGACCAGAATCTATTAAAGCTCGACGAGCTTGGACACGACGACCCTACCGTTATACGTATGCTTGAGGATATTACTGGCGTCAAGGCGAAGGAAATCCCCATGGACGACCCTGAGACAATGAGCCTTTTCACGTCAAATAAGGCGTTAAAGATAAAACAAGGCGAGGATATAGGCACGTCGCTCGGTACTTACGGAGTTCCTGAATTCGGTACAAAATTTGTTCGTCAAATGCTTGAAGATACAAAACCGACAACATTTTCGGAGCTTGTCAGAATTTCGGGTCTGTCGCACGGTACGGACGTTTGGCTTGGAAATGCTCAGGAGCTTATACGCGCCGGAAAAACCGATTTGTCACACTCGATATGCGCCCGCGACGATATTATGATTTACTTGATATCCTGCGGTGTTCCCGAAGAACATTCGTTCAAAATAATGGAAATGGTAAGAAAGGGCAAGGGATTGACCCCCGAATACGAACAGGAAATGCGGGACAATAACGTCCCCGACTGGTATATTGAATCATGTAAAAAGATAAAGTATATGTTCCCTAAAGCCCATGCGGTGGCTTACGTAATGTCGGCGGTCAGGATCGCATATTTCAAAGTACATTATCCCGAAGCGTTTTATATAGCGTATTTTTCGGTACGCGCCGACGACTTCGACGCATCTGTGATGACACGCGGTATTGAACGCGTCAGAGCCGAGATACGCTCAATAAACTCGAAGAAACGCGAGGGAACGGCAACGCCGAAAGAAGAAAATCTTATTCCCATACTTGAAATATGCGTTGAGATGTACGCGCGCGGAATAAATTTTGTTCCCGTTGATTTATACAGATCCGACGCGGTGGATTTTTTGAAAACGGACGACGGAATACTCCCGCCGCTGAGCGCGCTGCCTGGATTGAGCGAAAACGACGCAAAAAGCATTACCTCGGAAAGAGAAAACGGAGAATTCCGTAATGTTGAGGACTTGCGTCTGCGCACGGGGATAGGCAAGGTACCGCTTGCCATACTTGAAGAAAGCGGCTGTTTGGACGATTTGCCCGATACCGACCAGGTATCTCTGTTTGACTGAGAAAGAAAGACGAAAAACGTCTTTCTTTTTTTTGCTAATTTTACACAAAAAAACTGTTTAACGTCGTAAATGAATATTGCCTTACGTACAAAATTATAATGTATATGTGATTATTGCATAATCGGAAAGTAATAAAATAAAACCAAAGAACAGGGGGTATATTTATGACATCATGGGTAAAGAAAAATTTAAGACGATTGATAAGCGTCACGCTTGCTGTCGCTCTTGCGGCTCCTATGATCCAGCTTCCGGCTTTCGCCGAAGGGGAACCGATTTATTTGCCGGAGACGGAGCTGAGTGAAGCCGCGCTTAACAGCGGTGCATTCAATCTGTCGGTCGCAGGAGCGGAAATAGATGAAAACGCCGGAGCACCGTATATTTTCAAGGTGCAAAGAGGCGGAGACTATCTGCCTGAAGCGACGCTTCGTCTTGATTTGATCGACATTACGGCAACGTTCGGCAAAGATTATAAGCTTGAACTGTACAATGACGACAGTGCGGACGTGGAAAATTCACGCGAGCATAAGTCCATCATTGATGAAATGCTTGACAATGCCGACGAAATCAAGGAGGTCAACGATACCGACCGACTGGTTACCGGCGAATTTGTAGATATGGAAGAGGAAATCGAGACCTTCCGTGAGGACGCAAATACGGCGATCGAATACGTTAATAAAATGTTCGGTATAACAAACGACGGAACAGCCGCTGAGGAATTGGACGAGGAAGATCAGGAAAAAGAGGACGAGACTGTCAAGACAGATGACCCGTCCACTCTGCGCGGCATAAAGAGCCTTGCCACAGGTATGGAAAACGACATAGCACCTATGGAAGGCGGGGAAATTTCCTCGGAGGATACGTCGCAAATGATTTTGGATCAAATGCTTGACGGACTTTCGCAGTCACTCGACAGCGCGTACCTTCCGCTTAATTTCGCGGAAGGCGAAACGGAAAAAAGTATAGCGATAAAGCCGAAAAACAACCTTAAAGGCGACGGAGACAGAATTTTTACGATAAATCTCGTGTCCGAAACGCCTACTGCGGTCGTTGGCTTGTCCGGCGTAAACGTTTCGATTATCGACGACGAGGAACAGAAAGAAGCGACGGTTGAATTTTCCGACGCCGAATATCACCCCGCGGACGGCTTCGTAAAAGTAACGGTAAAAAGAGACGGCGCGATAAATCAAGTGGTATCGGTAAAGCTTGCTACGGAGGACGAGACGGCGCAAAAGGACCGCGACTATTCGCAGGTCGACACGACGCTCGTATTTCCGTACGGAGTGAGCGAGAGAACGATAAATATTCCGATACGAAGCGACTACGCGGAGGAAAACGCGTCGTTTAAGCTGAAGCTCAACACTCCGACAAACTGCGAAATCGGTAATCTTGACGCTGCGCGCGGTATTATCGACGCACAGAGCGAAAGCTACGATTTCAAAGGCACGGATTATGAAACACAGGACGGCAGCGACGCAAAACTTATGGCGGACGCTACCGCGTCGGATGTTATTCTCGGCGATAAAGTCGACATGAAAACGTTTTTCAACAATATGAAAGTAAACCTCGGCGGACAGGTAATTAAGAGCGGGGACGAATACATTCTGACCTTGCCTAAAATGTATTATTTAAATGCGATCGGAAATATTGATCCGTTTGCGCAAATATCCGCAAGCACAGGAGAACATTACGATTACAGCGGCTATCAGATTGAATGGACAAAGGAATCGGAAGCCGGTAATTATTCACACACCGTTACAAGTGCCGGCACCGATATTGTAAGCAATGAGGAACGGTGGAACAGACGCAAGACTAATATTTTCACCAATTCGATCTCGTCAAGTTCATTTTCGGTCAAGCTGTATTATGACGAGGCTT
>CANQJC010000008.1 GCA_947624165.1 uncultured Clostridia bacterium | reverse complement strand
GGCGAAGCTATGGCGGTCATGATGGTCGCGGGAAACGTCGCGAATATGCCCAGTCTTTTCCAAAGCGTGCGCTTTCTTACAACGGCGGTCGCGAGCGAGATGTCGTACTCGTCGGGACTGCAAAGACAGGCGCTGTTCTCGATAGCGCTTGTGCTGTTCGTGTTCATTATGATAATAAATCTTATACTGAATTTCGTCGTGAAGCGGGGTGAAAGTGATGAATAGCGGAATATCGAAAAGGCGCAGGATAGAAATCGCGGTATTGAACGCGCTTGTATACATATGCGCGGGGCTGATGTGTCTTATGCTTTTGGGAATAATCGGTTACATTCTCGCGCGCGGCATACCGCATATAACGCCCGGACTACTCACATCAAAGCCGAGTCTTATAAACGACACGATAGGAATTTTGCCGAATATCTTAAACACGCTCTACATCATAATCGTGACGCTTATAATCGTTCTGCCGATAGGCGTGGGCGCGGCTGTTTATCTTAACGAGTACGCGAGAAACAAGCGTATCGTGCGGATAATAGAGCTTGCGACGGAAACGCTGTCGGGTATTCCGTCGATCATATACGGACTTGTCGGAATGCTGATATTCGTGCAGTTTTTCTCGCTCGGCACAAGCCTTATCGCGGGCGCGCTGACGCTCGTAATAATGACGCTGCCGACTATCATAAAAACGACACAGGAGAGCCTTAAAACCGTACCGAACGGCTACCGCGAGGGCGCGCTGGGACTCGGCGCGGGCAAGTGGCATATGATACGCACAACGGTGCTGCCATCGGCGATAGACGGAATCGTGACGGGCTGTATTCTGTCTATCGGAAGGATCGTTGGCGAAAGCGCGGCACTGCTTTTTACGGCGGGCATGGCGAATGAAATACTCGGCATATGGGAAAGCGTAATGCCCGGCAAGGCGGGCTCAACGCTCACGGTCGCGCTGTATATGTACGCGAAGGAGCGCGGCGAATTTGATATAGCGTTTTCCATCGCGGCGATACTGCTGATACTGACGCTTATCATAAACTTAGCGGCAAAGCTCGCGGCGAAAAGGCTTCGTAGAAAGGAAAATGAAAATGGCTGATATTTTAAGGGCGCAAAAGCTCGATTTGTGGTACAACGCGCATCAGGCGCTTAAAAATATAAATATGGATATTCCCGAAAAGCGAATCACAGCGTTGATCGGGCCGTCGGGCTGCGGCAAATCGACGTTTCTGAAAACGCTCAACCGCATGAACGACCTCGTTGAAGGCTGTCATATCAAAGGGGAAATCACGCTTGACGGGGTGGACATTTACAAGGATATGAATGTGAACGTGCTGCGAAAGCGCGTGGGCATGGTGTTCCAGAAACCGAACCCGTTTCCGATGAGCATTTACGACAACATCACCTACGGGCCGAGAATACACGGAATAAAATCGCGCGTGAAGCTCGACGAAATTGTGGAGCGGTCATTAAAGCAGGCGGCGATATGGGACGAATGCAAGGACAGACTCAAGAAAAGCGCGCTCGGCATGAGCGGCGGTCAGCAGCAGCGGCTATGTATCGCGCGCGCTCTCGCCGTCGAGCCGGAGATACTTTTGATGGACGAGCCGACAAGCGCGCTCGATCCTATCTCGACATCGAAGATAGAGGACTTGGCGACGGAGCTGCGCGAAAAATACACGATAGTGATCGTCACACACAATATGCAGCAGGCGGCGCGAATAGCGGACAGGACGGCGTTTTTCCTGCTCGGCGAAATCATTGAGTACGACGATACGGAAAAGATGTTCTCAATGCCCGCCGACAAGAGAACAGAGGACTATATAACGGGGAGGTTCGGATAATGCGAAACAGATTTGACGAGCAATTAGCGCATCTTAACGACGAGCTTACGACGATGGGCGCGCTGTGTGAGGAAGCGATAAGCGGCTGTGTGAAGTATCTTACCGATGGCGACGATGATATGCGCGATGCGGCTCTCGAAGCGGACAGGCAGATAGACCAAAAGGAGAGCGATATAGAGCGGCTATGTATGCGGCTGTTATTGCAGCAGCAGCCGGTGGCGACGGATTTGAGAGTAATATCGTCCGCGCTCAAAATGATTTCCGATATGGAACGTATCGGCGATCAGGCGACGGATATTACGGAGATCGTGAAGCACATCAAAGGCAGCGCGCCGGTGAGCAAGACGCACATATCCGAAATGGCGCGCGCGACGATAAAAATGGTGACGGACAGCGTGGAGTCGTTCGTGAAAAAGGATATTTCGCTCGCGAGATCAGTTATCGGTCAGGACGATGCGGTGGACGCGCTGTTCGACAAGGTAAAAAACGAGCTTATTGAAGCCGTGCGCGAAGGCAAAGACAGCGCGGAGGCGCTGATTGATTTATTGATGATCGCGAAATATTTTGAGCGCATCGGCGACCATGCGGAAAATATCGCAGAATGGGTGATTTATTCGATAACGAATAAACGTCCGTGTTGAAAATCCCGCGCGGTAGGTGTATAATCTAAGCACAGATGTCCCCCGCCTCTATATTCTGCGGGGTCCATATCAGAATTTCAGTGGGGGTATAACCCCCACTGAAACCCTGAGGAGCTAACGCTCCGCTGTGCAGATTGCAATCGTTCGCAAGCTCTGCCCCTTGCAAGCAAGGCAGAGCGTTGCTCCGATTTAAATATGTGTGGGAGGAATAGAAAATGATATACATTCTCGAAGACGACGACAACATCAGAAAGCTCGTGAGCTACGCCTTAGAACGCGAGGGTTACGACGTGCGCGGTTTTGACGCGCCGCGATCGCTTTGGGACGCGCTCAGCATCACCGCGCCCGAATTATTCCTGCTTGACATCATGCTCCCCGACGAGGACGGACTTTCGGTTTTGAAAAAGCTCCGCGAAAACCCCGCCACAGCCAACATTCCCGTTATTATGCTCACCGCGAAGGGCAGCGAATTTGACAAGGTAACGGGGCTTGACATGGGCGCGGACGATTATATAGCGAAGCCGTTCGGCATGACCGAGCTTATATCGCGCGTGCGTGCCGTGCTGCGCCGATACGAGAAAACCGCGCCGCGCGAAAGGGTATACAAAATCGGCAGTTTATATGTAAATCCCGCGAAGCATATTATAGAGGTTTCGAGAAAAAGCGTGGAGCTTTCATATAAGGAGTATTCGCTGCTTACCGCGCTTTTGGAAGCCGACGGAAATGTCGTGGAGCGCGAAACGCTGCTTGCGAAGGTGTGGGGCGAGTATTATACGGAATCGCGGACGCTCGACGTGCATATACGCAAGCTACGCGTAAAGCTCGGTGAGGCGGGCGCACTTATTAAAACGGTGAAAAATATCGGCTACAAGATAGGCGGTGACGGACATGAATAAAAAAATATTCCGCTTCACGTTTTTGACAACGCTGTTCGCTCTCATTGCCGCGGCGGTATTTGTTATAGGAATTTTATTCGATACGTTTGAAAATCAAATTCGGACTGAGGTTGAAAGCGAAGCTGGTTATATTGCACAGGCGGTCGAAAACGAGGGTGTTTCTTTCCTTGAAAGTCTTGATAACACAGACAGGCGAATAACTCTCGTAAATCCCGACGGAACTGTTGTTTTCGACAATCAAGCCGACGCGTCGTCGCTAGACAATCACGCCGAGCGCGAGGAAATTAAGCAGGCTATGGAAACGGGAACGGGCATGAGCGTCAGATACTCGAAAACGCTGACCGAGAAAACGCTGTACTATGCCGTAAAATTGCTCGACGGCAGCATTTTGCGCGTTTCAACAAACCAGTACACCGTTTTCACAATCGTTATGGGACTTTTGCAGCCTATCCTGTTTATTCTTTTGGCTGTGCTTATAATAACGGCGGCTCTGTCGTCGAGGGTATCAAAGTCGATCGTAAAGCCGATAAACGATCTCGATTTGGAAAATCCCGAAAGCAACGAAACATACGAGGAATTAACGCCGCTTTTGAGAAAAATATCCGACCAGAAGCGCACTATCTCAAAGCAGATAGAGGAGCTTTCAAAGCGCGACGAAACGCGCCGCGAGTTTACCGCGAACGTGTCGCACGAACTGAAAACGCCGCTCACCTCGATTTCCGGCTTCGCAGAGCTTATGAAAAACGGAGATGTCCCGCGGGAAGTTACGGCGGATTTTTCAAAGTCAATTTACGACGAAACGCAGCGGCTCATTTCGCTTGTGAACGACATTATAGAGTTGTCGGAGCTTGACGAAAAAAATATTCCGCTCGAAAAGGAAGCTGTTGATTTATATGAACTGTCCGGCGAAATCATTGACCGCCTTAAAAGCGAGGCGGCGAAGAAAAACGTGAGCTTGAATATAATCGGCGGCAGCGCAAAGGTGCTCGGCGTGCGGAAAATCCTCGACGAGATGATTTACAATCTTTGCGATAACGCGATAAAGTACAACAAGGAAAACGGGACGGTTGACGTTATCGTAAACGACGCGGACAAAAATGCGTACCTCACCGTCCGCGACACCGGCATAGGCATCGGCGCCGAGCACAGGCCGCGCGTTTTCGAGCGTTTCTACCGCGTCGATAAAAGCCGTTCCAAGCAGGTCGGCGGAACGGGATTGGGACTTGCGATAGTAAAGCACGGCGCGATTTATCATAACGCCGAAATTACATTGGAGAGTTCCGAAGGCAAGGGTACGAGCGTTACGGTGGTATTTAATAAGGATTGATAATATAAAAATTCGCTGCTCCGATATACGGCTGCGGCGAATTTTTTTGATTTTATATATCCCACGCAGGAACAATTTTTACTTTTATCTCATTATCCTCCGCGTTATCTGATTGTTCGTCTACCGCCAACCTCGAATAATACGCAAGCGTCTTATCCTTCCAATCCGCATACCGCTCTGTTGAGCAATTCTCCCTTGCGTCTGCCCAGTCCTCAAGGAACAGACACATATCTGCGTTAAGGTCGGTTTTGGCTTTCCCGTCAAACTTTATGGAGCACTTCCAATTATCGTCTCGCGGCGGACGCTTTACATCAATATCAAATTTCAGTCCCGTCACCTTTTCAAGCTCAAACAGCATTACGGCAACATCGGCAAACGTGGTAATCTGCTGCTTTACCGTTTCTGTTTTGTAACCGAGCAAATAGGTTGTGGTCGTGTCAAGAGCCTTCGCAAGCTCATTGAGCATACTTATGGAAATCTCAATCTCGCCGTTTTCATACTTTTGGATTGTACGCAGCGACTTACCGAGCACGTTCGCAAGCTCCGTCTGGTTATACCCTTTTTCCTTGCGCGCCTTTCTTACGCGCTGCCCTATTGTCATTTCTTCGTTATTCATCTTCACTTCACCTCATACACAGTATAACACATATATTTATGAATTTCAAGTGCATAAATAAAATTTTTTAAAATACTATTGACATATTATTAGTTCGCTGATATAATAAATATGTACTATCAATACAGATATTCTCTGAAAGCAGGTAAGATCAAGAAAATAACGTATTTACAGTGCTAATAATAGGTGGAAACTTATTTAGCAAGCATAACACTTTGGTACTCAAAGTACCGAAAGTGTTCCAAAATCCCTTGCGGGATTTTGCAAAAAAGTTTCCTTACTACACGAAGGGAGGCAAAAATTTTGGATAAGCGTAAGCGGAATATTCAGATGAAATTTTATGTTGATGAGAAAGAATTGGAACAGATAAACAGGCGCGTCCAGCTGGCTAATGTAACAAATCGCGGCGCGTATCTGCGGAAAATGGCGATTGACGGGTTTGTGGTAAAGGTTGACACTTTTTTATTAGTTATTTCGTCCGCAATATTCGCTCAACTATATATCAACTATATAATGCAGTACAACCAACACCAAAATTGATGTTGGTTGTACAACTTAGATGTAGACTGACTTTTATCCTGCGGAACTAATAATTTGTCCATTATTTACGCTGATATAATATGATTTGGCTATTGGCCAATCATCCAACATCATATTATGATCCATTCGTACATGGTAGCATATTTCCTGATTTTGCATACGGCATATCTCTCTAAGTTCGATTTTTGTCGCATATTTTCCTGATATTGTATTTTGCACAATCTCAATTGCATCGTCAGTAGAAATAGGATATGTACTTATTGTTACTATTTGTTCATCATATCCAAACCACGATACAGAAGCATCTAACGCCTCGGATATGGCTCTTATAGGAATTAATGTTCTTCCATTAACGATTTGTGCCGATACATCAAGAGGTATTTTTTGATTATTTTTTGTAAAGAAGTTTTCGCCAACTTTTAAATTTATAGTAGTGTAATCATTTTTTGCAGTTACTGTATTAGAATTCTCATCCCAATATACATTTGCACCCAGTTTTTCAAAAATTGTTCGCATAGGTACTAAAACTCTGTTATTTTGCATTATAGGATGAACATCAAAATCTAAATAATCGCCATTAACATTTACATCTATTTTTCCATTATTTCCGTTAAATGAGCCGACATAAGGTATAGCTAAAGCATTAATCCCACTAAAAAATATTCCTATCATTAGTCCTGCTACTATTATTTTTTTCATTAATTAATCATCCTTCCTTTTCAATTTAAAAATTATATTATGTAGTGGAATATTTATATAATAGCATAAAAATATTCATATGTCAAGATGAATTACATCTTTTAATAAGTTTTATTTTCGGTTTTTCTGTTGTAAAATTAAATAAAAAGGAGTGCTACAAAAATGTTTGTTGATTATGTTGAATTGGGAAAAAGAATTGCAGCACAGCGAAAAACACTTGGACTCAAACAATATCAAGTAAATGAACTGGCGGGATTAAGTGATAAATATCTTTCAAATATAGAAACTGCCCGCTCCATACCAAGCATTGATGTTCTTATGCGTATTTGCACTGTATTAAATACGACTCCGAATCACCTTTTGATGGGGGCTTTAAGTCTAAACGATAAATCAAATATGGAACAAATCATTTATGAAAAAATACGTACACTTGATGAAGATAAGCAAACATTTGTGTGCAAATTTATAGATTGGATCGCTGGAATTGATTTATAATTATTTTTTATATAATTTTCTCTAAATAATGTAAAACTATTATGATATGCTTTCTTAATTGTATCTTTAATGTTAATTTGTCTCTTTAACGAATATTTCTATTTTAAATATTTTTATTTTTGTATATTAAAAATTTGTTCAAATAAATTTTAATCCTCTGTTGTAAAAAACTCCAAGCTGAAATAAAGGCTCTTGAAACAAAGAGAGTACAGCTTGAAAACGAAGAAATCATAAACGCCGTAAACGAGGCAAACATTCCAATCAGCGAATTAAAAAATCTACTGACATCACTAAAAGAAAGGAACGGTGCGATATGAAAGTTAAAAATCTGTTATCTGCTGAGCTTCCAAAGATAACGCTTACCTTTGAAAGCGGCAACACTACCTACCATTTCAGCGGTGTGTACGCCGGACACAAATCCCTGCCGTCAAAATTGTTAAAATTGATGGCTGAAAATCCCGAAAAAGGCGATGACAAACAGAATGAAATGTGATATACTATTGATACAATCCTGTTTGGCGGACTGTCGGAAAGTGAGGAATATATGAACAGACAGTCTGAAAAGATAACAGCGTTATACTGCCGCCTGAGCCGCGACGACGAGCTTCAAGGCGACAGCAACAGTATTGTGAACCAAAAAGCGATTTTGAGTAAGTACGCGAAGGATAACAAACTCGGTAATAACATTCAATATTTCGTTGACGACGGGTATTCTGGTACGAATTTTCAAAGACCGGGTTGGGAAAAGTTAATTGCTCTTGTTGAAGATAATCAAGTCGGAACAATTATCGTAAAGGATATGTCAAGGCTCGGACGCGATTATCTTAGGGTAGGTTTTTTCACTGAAATCTTGTTTGCAGAAAAAGACGTTCGGTTTATTGCTATCAACAACGGCATTGGAGGAAGCCGCCGAGGTTGTGAAAAGAATTTACAGCCTGTGTATGGCAGGTTACGGAACATCGCAAATCTGCAAGCTGCTTGAAAAAGAGCAATCCCTGTGTCCGCGGGCGTATTGGGTAAAGAACGAATTTTACAACTATGAAATGCCGGAAAAACCGTACAAATGGCATCCAAACACCATATCGGGTATTCTCGCCAAAAAGGAATATCTCGGTCATACTGTAAACTTCAAAACGTATCGCAAGTCGTACAAGTCAAAGAAAAAGCTTGACAATCCAGAGAAAAATCAAATGATATTTGAAAACACTCACGAGCCGATTATCGACATTGACACTTGGGAAAAGGTACAGGAACTCCGCAAAAGCAAACGCAGACCGACGAGGACGGGTAAAACGAATATGTTTTCGGGAGTAGTTTACTGCGCCGACTGCGGACAAAAGCTGTACTACTGCACAAGCAAATATTTTGAAAGCCGCCAAGACCACTTCGTATGTTCGACTTCACGAAAGCAAGGCACTGACGTATGCGATACACATTTCATCAGAGCGGTTGTTCTTGAACAAGGTGTGTTACAACATCTGCGGTATGTGATAAACTTCGTGGCGAGTTTCGAGGACAGGTTTCGTGAGATAACGGGCGCGAAACATAAGGCGGAAGTTAAAAAAGAGCTTGCAGCAAAACGCAGAGCTATAACCAAAGCCGAGAAGCGAATTGCCGAGTTAGACCGATTATTCAAATCGATCTACGAGGATAAGGCTAATGGTACGCTCAACGAAAGCCGCTTCAAAATGCTTGCCGACGATTACGAGCGGGAGCAGGAGGATTTGAGAAAATCCATTGACAATCTGACCGCCGAGGTTGACAGGCAAAAGGAGCAATCCGAAAATGTGGAACGTTTCATCGAAAAAATCCACAAATACTTTGACTTGCAGGAGCTAACGCCGACAATCTTAAACGATATGGTTCAACGGATTTACGTCCACGCGCCGGAAAAGATTAACGGCAAACGGACGCAGCAAATCGACATCTACTACGACTTGGTAGGATTTCTACCAATGTCATTGTTTCAAAATGAAAACAGGATAGGGTCGCATAACGCGACTCTATCCCGCAAAAATATATATTACCGTTTTATCTCACGCCCCTTCGGGGCGGGTTTTTTACTTACTTACCGACGCGCTTTTGCTGCGTCCGCCGAGAATAAGGATCGACAGCGGCGGGATATTGCGTATAACGAAGCGTGAAAGCAGATACGGCAGAACGATTCCCACGACAAGCACGACGGCGCAGCATAAGGCTGCGGGCAGCGGCGAATACGCCAGCAATATACCCATAGAGCCCGAAACGAGGAACGGCGCGTGCATTAGATAGATATCGTAGGAGTAAATGCCGATCTCCTTAAGCGGCGCGGCGGCTTTCTTTCCTTCAACAAACCGCGACAAGGCGCATACGAGGATTATCCCCGAAACAGCCGACGCCGCGCGTACCGCGTAAAGAAGTGCCTTCAAAACACCTGAGGGCATTTCGGTCACGTAAAAGAAGCTGTATACGCAGTTCGTCGCCGCGAACACCGCCGCAGTCGCGATCAGCCGTGCGCGCGTGAAGCAGGCTTTGTTAGGACCGTGCCGATAAACGGCGCGCGCAAGCGAAAAAAACAGCAGATCGGACGCGGTATAATCAAGTATGCCGTAATAATGAACGAACGCTTTTGAGACATACAGCGCGAGAAGAAGTACGAGCATTGGTTTCGACCGCATGATTTTCGGCATAAGTATGTTCAGTGTGAAAACTATAAAAAGCGAATATACGAACCACAAATGCTGGTCGGCGTGACCGTTGTATGTAAGTATGCTCATAGCCGCGTCCGCGAGCGGCACCGCCGAATAACCGCCGCTTTTCAGTACGGAAGCGAGGACGCTTATCTTTAGGGCGCAGGCTATAAACGCGTAAGCAAATACGGAAAATACGAGGTACGGCAGCATAAGAAGCTTAAGCTTGCCGAGTATAAATTTACTCTTGCTCGTATAGTGTTCAAGCCCTTTTTCAAACAGATAGCCTGAAATAAAAAAGAACAGCGGCATATGGAAATTATATATAAATATCCAGATAAATTTCGCTCCCGCGGCATTACGAAGCTGCGGAACGATCGTATGGGCAAAAACAACGAGAATAATACCTATTCCCTTGGCAATATCGATACTGCCGTCGCGTTCCGAACCTGTCATATCGGTAATTCCCCCTTAAACTTTCTGAAATAATTATATAATGGCTGTCACAATATTGTCAAGTCTTGTTATTTGATTTGCAATATAAAATCTGTTATAATTAGCATATATGTAATGTCCTTGTATATCTTGAGGGGAGGGGACATAATGCGTATTTTGCTTGTAAACAAATATCTGTGGCGTAAGGGCGGCGCGGAAACCTACGTATTAAAGCTCGGCGCATACCTTTCGTCTCTCGGACATGAGGTTGAGTATTTCGGTATGGAGGACGAAAGGAACATCGTCGGGAACAGGATCGGCGCGTACGCGCCGTGCATCGACTTCCACAAGTCGTCTCCAAAGTATTTGACGTACCCGTTCAGAATAATATATTCCCGCGGCACGGCGCGGAGGATACGCGCCGTTATTGAAGATTTCAAGCCGAATTTGGTGCATGTCAACAATTTCAATTTTCAGCTTACGCCGTCGATATTGTACGAAATAAAAAAACACGGCATACCGATAGTGTATACTGCGCATGACGTACAGCTTGTATGCCCAAACCACAAGCTCAGGAACGAAAATACGGACGGGCTGTGCCGCAAATGCTACGGCGGCGCGTACATTAACTGTATCGGGAACCGCTGTATCCATTCGTCGCTTTTACGCAGCGCGATCGGCGCGGCGGAGGGATATATTTATCGTCGTCTCGGCACGTATTCTCTGCTCGACACGGTGATTTGTCCGTCCGAATTTATGGAAAGAGAGCTTGTTCATAATATTGCCATTGAAGGTAAAACAAAAAAGTTATATAATTTTATTGACGAAATAAAGCCCTCAGGCGCGGAACGCGAGAATTACGTTTTGTATTTCGGGCGTTACAGCGAGGAAAAGGGCATAAGGACCCTTATAAAAGCCGCAAAGGCTTTGGGGAAGATACAGTTTGTTTTTGCCGGCGCGGGCGAGCTTGAAAACGAGATCGACGCCGTGCCGAACATACGGAACGTGGGTTTTCTGACCGGCGGCTCCCTTCATTCCGTTATAGAAAAAGCGGCGTTCACGGTACTTCCGTCGGAGTGGTCCGAAAACTGCCCGTTTTCGGTAATGGAATCACAGACGCTCCGTACTCCCGTGCTTGGCGCGGATATAGGCGGTATACCTGAGCTTATAGACGAGGGCGTTACGGGCATGCTTTTTGAAAGCGGAAACGCTGAGATGCTGAAGGAGAAAATAGAATATCTGCATGAGAACAGGGAATTGTGCCGCGCCATGAGCAGTAACTGCGCGTCTTTGCGCTACGATACGATTTCCGAATACGCCGATAAATTGGTCAAAATATATTCTGACTGTATAAAGGAATGATAGAATGAAAATCGCGATGATAGGACATAAGCGCATACCGTCGCGCGAAGGCGGCGTGGAGGTCGTCGTCGAGTCGCTTGCCGTGAGAATGGCAAAGTCGGGACACGACGTTACGGCATACAACAGACGCGGTAAACACGTCGCGCTCGGCAAGCGGATCGATATAAAAGAATATGAGGGCGTCAGAATAAAGAACATACCGACCTTCGAAAACGGCAAGCTGAACGCCGTGGTATATTCCGTGCTTGCGTCTGCGGCGGCTCTTTTCGGACGCTACGACGTAATACATTTTCACGCGGAGGGACCGTGCTCCATGCTGTGGCTCCCGCATCTTTTCGGCGTCCGCACCGTGGCGACGATACACGGACTTGACTGGCGCAGAGCCAAATGGGGAGGCTTCGCGACAAGATTCCTTAAATTCGGAGAAAAAACAGCCGCGAAGTACGCGGATAAAATCATAGTGCTGTCGGAGGGTACGAAGCGATATTTTGCCGAAACATACGGCAGAGAAACTGTATTTCTGCCGAACGGCACGGAGGTCTGCGATTACGAGCCGCCCGACGTCATACGTGAGAAATACGGTCTTTCGAAAGACGGCTACATATTGTTTCTGGCGCGCATAGTACCCGAAAAGGGACTTCATTATCTGCTCGACGCGTTCGCGGATATCGACACGGATATAAAACTTGTCGTTGCCGGCGCGGCGAGCCATACGGAGGAATACGCGCGCGCCGTAAAGGAGAAAGCGTCCTCGGACAGCCGCGTGATTTTCACGGGCTACGTCGAGGGTAAGGAGCTTTGGGAGCTTTACCACAACTGCCGGGCTTACGTTCTCCCAAGCGACGTGGAGGGTATGCCGCTGACTCTTTTGGAAGCGATGGCGTGCGGCTGCGAATGTCTCGTAAGCGATATCGAGACGATAACGGGCGCGGGCGGTCCTTACGTGCGCACGTTCAGACGCGCGGACACGCGCGACCTTAAGGAGAAGCTTAACGATATTTTATCGGCTCCGAAAAGTGACAAAACGGAACAGATCGAATATATAAAAAGAAATTACAGCTGGGATAGGATAACGGAAAAAACCGTTGAATTGTATAGGGAATGATTATATTGAAAACGCGAATTTCACTGTACGCGCGCTGCGCGTGGACGCTTGTGCGCACAGTGTTTATCAAAATATTCAATTTCGGCGCGTTCTCTTCGTCAGTGAAGGAGGACTTTTCGGCGTCCGCCTCGATCTCAATAAAAAACGGCGGCAAAATGAAGCTCGGCGCGGGAATACATGCGCGGCGCAACGTCGTTTTTGAAGCCGACGGCGGGACGCTTGAAATAGGCGGCGGCTGTTTTTTCAACAACGGTTCCATGATCGTCGCGAAGAAAAACGTCTCGATAGGCAGCCGCGTATCGTTCGGACCGAATGTGCTTGTGTACGATCATGACCATGATATCCACTGTGGTGAAAAAATACATGACAGCGGTTTTGTAACGGCGGCGGTGTCGATAGGCGACGACGTTTGGGTAGGCGCGAACAGCGTCATACTGCGCGGTTCCGTGTTGGGAAAAGGCTGCGTCGTCGGCGCGGGAAGCGTTATAAAGGGAACGTACCCGCCGTATGCGGTCATTATACAAAAACGCGAGCAGACAGTTACCGAGCGGCGTAACATAGAGGAAAAGGAAGTGGACACTTTTGTTTGACGAGGGAGCAGAAAAGCGCAGAGTAGTTCTGCAAATAATCTACATAATCGTGCTCGCCGCTTCCGCGATAGGCGATATACCGTCGTTTTCGGCGGATCTGTCGCGCGCGATGAAGGCGATAAGCCTTGTTATAGTGGTTATAGCCGCGTCAATGCTTTTCGTAAGCGGCAACATGGACCGCATCAAAACCGGCGCGAGATTTGTCGGCGTGTACGCTTTTATACTTGTCGCCATAATAGTATGGTCCATATTCCTGTGGATAATAAACCTCGAAACGGTCGACTTTATCATGCGCGGAACTATGAAATTCATGTACCAGTTCCTTGTTCTGCTGATAATGTTCGCCGGTACGTATATGTTCGGCGAAAGGGCGGTGCATACCACATTTTACGGGCTTGCGCTTGCGAATACGATAATAATGATAATGAATATCGCAAGATACGGCCCCGCCGAGAGCTTAAATTCAATACTTGCGATGTTTCAGGGCGCGGAAGCGCAGCAGGGCTTTGCGCGCTCGATGGAAATACATGATATAACCTTTACATACGGATTCTTTATAATATATTTCCTGTTCTTCGCGCAACACAACAAGGAGAGGATCTTCGATATATTTGTGGCTGTGTTCTATTTCATACTCGGCTGGAAAAGAATAGCAATGGCTGCGCTGCCCGTGACGATTTTCCTCGCGCTCGTAATGGGACGCATGCGTACAAAATCGAGAGTGCGCCTGATGCAGCTTTTGGCGTGGATTTTGGTTGCGGTGGCGTTTACGTACGTCGTGGCAACGAGGACGGGTATATTTGAGGAATTTACGACCAAATACGGGATAAACACGATGGGTCGAACCGATTTGTATAAATACATCGAAAAATATTATACGATAAGTCTCGGCTTTATCGGATACGGCTTCGAATACACGACCGTAATTTTACAGAGAACGATCGAGTCGAATCCTGAAGCGCATATCAGCGCGCTTGCCTTGCATAACAATATTCTGACGCTTTATATCGAAATGGGCTTTATCGGATTTTGGGCTTGGATGGCTTACACTTGGATATTCCAGCTTCGGTGGATGCTCAACCACTGGGGCGAAAAAGTGGCTATGCTGTTCTTCTTCAGCGAGCTGTATATATTTATTACTTATATGACGGATAACACGATGTACTATTTCTACACAAGTCTTGTGCTTCGTCTTATGCCCATGGCTTACGCGTTTCACGAGAAAACGCAGCAGGATATACGACTATGGCCGTGGGTAAGAGCGCAGAAGAGCCTGCAATCGGGGTAACGATTTATCCCGACGATAATATAAACGCTTAGGGAAAAATGTGACAGAGGAGTTTTTTCAATGAAAAAAGAAAGGAAGTGGCTTCGCCGTTTGTTTCGGCGAAGCGAGGAAAAGTTTACGAACGTAGACTTAGACGACGCGAATATATTCAAAAAGATATTCTGCGCCATCGCCAGCAACATCAAGACGATACTTGTTTTGATGTGTATATTTGTTGCGGTCTGCACGGTCGTGATGTATATCGGCAGTCTTGACAGGCGCACCCTTGTACTTTCGCTCAACTATCAGGAAGCGTCGAAAGGTCAGAACCCGAATTTGACGCGGTACAATATTTATGAGTTGGAGTCGGACGAGGTAATGGAAAGGGCGATCGCATACGCGGGACTTCAGGACGTGCTTACGCCCGCCGAGCTTGCGGACCATATAGACATCGCCGAAAACAACAGCGGAAAGGTGATCGACCCGCTCGACGAGAATACTTATTACATATCGACAAGCTACACCATTACGTACAGACGAAACAGAGAAATCAAAAATATTTCGACCGAGGACATGATGGAGCTGATATGCAAGGCGTATAACGACGTGTTCCACCAAAATTACGTCGGAACAAATTCCGTTTTGAAGTATGACTTGGGCGATATAGACAATATGGAGTATATCGAGATCGCGAGAACGTTTACGAACAAGTCGAACCAGATGCTGCGTTACATAGACAAAAGAATAAACGAGAACGCGACGTATCGTTCGGACTTGACGGGACAGAGCTTCCAGACCATACGCAGAATGATACAAAACGTCCAGTCGTACAGCATAAAGAAATATTACGCGTTCGCACTCGAATCGGGACTTTCACGCAACCGAGACCACTACATAAGAACTCTGAATTATCATAACGATATGCTGGACATAAAATATCAGAAGTTTATGATAGACTATAACGTCAGAAAGCAGACCGTACAAAATTACGACAGCGCGATGATAGGCACCGTCATGGTACCGTCCGTAAACGAGCGTCAGGAATACTACATGTCGAGAACGAATATCGGTACCGACTATCTGACGCGCGACGCGGACTTCAGCTTGACGCAGGGAAGCGCGATCGAGCGTGACATAATCGAAAACAACGATATAATCGCCAAGGTCTCCGCGTCGACGGTCGGCGAGAGCGAATATCAAAAGGCGGAGGAGCTTATAGACAACGTGGACGCGGAGCTGAAAAACGTCGCCAATATTGCCGACACGACGGATAAGGACTATATAAAACATACGACAAAGGATTATCTGACATTTACGGAGTATAACAATTCGGACGGCAGACTGTTCATCCTGCGTTCCGTGATAGGACTTACGGTTTTGTTCTTCGTACTGCTATGCTTCCTGTATTACATGGTTGACGGATATATCCGCAGAAAGGAGGACTGAGCAAATGAATAAATTTAATTTGCTAAGATACCTCAGCAAGTGGAAATGGCTGATTTTCATCGTCTGCGTGCTCGGCGCGTTTCTGGTTTATCAGTACGCGATGTACAATCAGGAATATACGGCAAGCACGGTAATAAGCTACACGAATTCGGACGCCGTCAACGGACGAACGCCGAGCGGCGACGACCTCGACGTGACGGAGGTTTATTCCGCGGCGGTAATCACGAACGTGCTCGAGGACTTGAATCTCAACATAGGCGCGGACGCGATACGTTCAAACTGCCGCGTCGAGCCGATAACTCCTCCCGACGAGGAAATAAGAAAAGAAGCGTTGCTCGAACAGGGCGAGGAGTACGAGTTTTTCCCGACGGATTACGTCGTTTCGTTCTCCGTCGGCAGCGAGTATAATCAAGATTTCGCCAGAACCGTCCTTGACTCCATTATAAAGAATTATTTCTCGACATACGGCGAGAAATACATAAACCAGCAGACGCTTCCCAATAACAGCGTCCGCGGTAAGGACGGTCAGTACGATTATATCGAGCGCGCCGAGATACTCGACGCGTGGGTAAACAATATTTTCGACTACCTCGCGGCGAAGCAGGAAACGCAGCCGACTTACAGAAGCGCGGCAACGGGCTATTCGTTCGGCGACCTGTACGAGATATACAAGTCGTATCTGGATTACGACCTGCCGCAGATATATTCGCTCATTCTTGAACAGGAGGTCACGGAGGACCGCGACACGCTTATCAAGAAGTATCAAAGCGATATAGGCACATACGAGCTTGATTTGCAGAATATGCAGACCAAAATAAACGACTTGAACGATCTTATCACGAAGTATTCCGACAAAAACAAAGAAGGCGCGGAATATCACTTCGGAACGAGCACCGAGGAGGGTAACAATTCGAGCGACTACATCTTAAAAGACGTTTACGAGGAGCATAACGAGGACTTCCAGATTTCAAGCGAAACGACGTATGACACGCTCATCAACGAGTATGTTTACCTTGAAGCGGACAAGCAGAAGCTGCAAGTCGATTTGGATCACAAGAGAAACATTCTCGCCATATTCACCGATAATATGGAGCCGTCGGACAAGAGCAACACCGTGACGATAGAAAAAAGTCTCGACGAGCTGTCGGAGCAGCTTGACGATATGTACTCGATAGTTTCCGATACCGTCGACGAGTATAACCAATATGTCGGCGCGTACAACGTATCCACGCTTGCAAGCATTTCGACGAGCGAGAAAATCAACGTAAAGATGTATATTTTCCTCGCGATAATAATATTCTTCTTCGGAGGATGCATCGGCGCGATAATTCTCGGCAGAAGTAAGGAATTTCTCGATTACATCATGTACACCGACAGAAAGACGGGACTTCCCAACAGAGCGATGTGCGATATCGAGATCGAGAAATACGCCGCCGAAAAGCTTAAGGATTCGTTCGTATTCGCGCTTATCAAGATCGATAATCTTAAATATGTCAACGATAAGGGCGGCAGAGAAGCCGGCGACGCGCTGCTTAAGGCGTTCGGTAAGATACTCAAACGCGCGGCTTCAAGCTACGGCTTCGCCGGATATAACGGCAGCGACCAGTTTATCGGTATGTTTGAGGAATGTACTCTCGAAAGAGCGAACGACTTCAAGCAGTATCTCGAAGAGCTTGTGCGTTATCATAACGTACAGTCGCCCAATACGAACATACAGCTGAGCGTTACCGTATCCGAGACGAACGATGAGGAAATTTACGATATAAGAAAGCTCATGGGCGCGACCTTCAGAAAAGCTTCGTCGTTTAACAACCGTGACGCGGCAAAGAAGCCGGAAACGGAACAGAACGCAAAAACGGCCGACGCCGAGAAAGAAGCCGGACCCGCCCAAGAGACGCGGACGACGGACGCACGACCCGAAAATAACTGACGATAGGGAGGAATGAACAATGGCTGATAACGAGCGTATCGAACCCGAAAAGGAACCGGAGGAGCAAACCTCCCAAACGCCGCCCGAAGCCGCTTCGGACGAAACAGCCGCGCTCGGCGCGGAAGAGAACGGTACCGATATACCCGAACAGTACCGCGAAAAGAAAGTCAGAAAACTGCCGATTATCCTGCTGATCATAGTATTGCTTATCGCTCTCGGTACGGTCTGGACCATATATCAGAACACGCAGCTTGAAAAAAGCTTCTATCAGGTTCAGTCCAATAAAGTGGTAGACAACGTAAGGATTGTATGCATATCGGATATGCACTTGAAGGAATTCGGCACCGATAATGAACGGCTGGTGACTGAGATCAAAAATCTCAGTCCCGACCTGATTGCCGTCGTCGGAGATATGAATATGGAAGAGGAGCCGGATAACTACGGCTGCGTGGTGACTCTCGTCAAAGAACTCAATAAGACCGCGCCCGTATATTACAGTCTCGGCAATCACGAAATAGACGCAATGCTTTTCGGTGACTCGAATATATACGACGACATAAAGAAGGAAGGAATAAAGATTTTCAATAACGAGACCGAAACAGTCGAGATCAAGGGAAATTTAATAGACGTTATAGGTCTGACGCAAAACCCCAAGGAATTTTACGAATACGGACTCGGTTTCTTCTACAAGGCGATGGAAAAGGATCCCGAACATTTCAAGCTTGTTCTGACGCATTATCCCGAAAACTTCCAGGGAGTACTTGACGAATACAACATCGACCTCGCGCTTTCGGGTCACGCGCACGGCGGTCAGGTAAGACTTCCGATAATCGGCGGTCTGTATTCCGCCGACCAGGGAATATTCCCGGAGCTGTGCGACGGGTATCACGAGATCGGCAACAGCAAGCTGATAATCACGCGCGGACTGGGCAAATCGGGACTTGTACCGAGGATAAACAATAAGCCGGAGATCGCGGTTATAGACATAGGATGGTATTGATGAAAGAGTGGGATTAAATGTTACCTCAAGAGACGCGCGCAGAAACAAAATCAACGATCATAATAACTTCGGACGATCTGCATAAACCCGTGTATGAGTTTGTGAAGCGTATTTTTGATATACTCGCTTCATGCGCGGCTCTTGTGGTGCTTTCTCCAATCTTTCTCGCGACGGCGATCGCCGTAAAAACCGACGGTGGCAAAGCCTTTTATACTCAGGACAGAGCGGGTAAAAATAACAAGACGTTCAAAATGTACAAATTTCGGAGTATGTGTCCCGACGCGGAAAAGCTTCGAGACGAATTGATGCAGTATAACGAGATGGACGGACCCGTTTTTAAAATGAAAAACGACCCGCGTATAACAAAAGTGGGGAAGTTTATCAGGAAGTACAGTATAGACGAGCTGCCGCAGCTTGTAAATATCTTGAAGGGCGACATGTCCGTTGTGGGACCGCGCCCGCCGCTTTTGGGAGAGGTGGAGCAGTACGACTCATATCAGATGCAGCGTCTCCTCATAAAGCCCGGACTGACCTGTTTCTGGCAGGCGTACGGCAGAAGCGAGCTGTCGTTTGTCGATTGGATGAACATGGATATGCAGTACATAAAACGGCGCGGCGTCATGCTCGATATAAAATTGATAGTGAAAACAATATTCGCGGTCCTTTTCAAAAGGGGCGCGTACTGAAAACGACAGTCCTTTCGGACTGCCGTTTTTATTCGTTCATTTTCTTTTTGAGAAGCGAGAACGTCTCGTCGCTTATGACGTGTTCGATCTTGCACGCGTCGCGCGCGGCGGTTTCGCCGCTTACTCCGAGCGAGGTGAGGAATTTTGTGAGAAGCTTGTGACGCTCGTAAATTTTATCCGCGACCGTTTTGCCGCTTTCGGTCAGCAAAATCATACCGTTGGGGTCAAAGGCAATATAACCGTTATCCTTCAAAAGCCCCACGGCTCTGCTTACGCTCGGTTTTGAAACGCCCATCTCGTTGGCGATATCTATCGAGCGCACATATCCGAAACGGTTTTTCAATATAAGAATTGTTTCGAGGTACATCTCGCCGGATTCGTGTAATTCCATTTCCAAAACTCCCCGTACAAATTAGATTATATTATATTTTATCACATATCCCGATAGATTTCAAGTACGGAATTACCGACCGGCGGCCGCGCGGGATATTGACAAAACGCGCGCGCGGTGATATAATTCATAACGTACACAAAGGGGCTGAAAACCATGAAAATATCGACAAAAGGAAGATATTCGCTCAGGCTTATGCTGGATATTGCCCAGCACGGCGAGATGAGCAACGTTTCAATACGCGGCATATCGGAACGGCAGGGTATATCGACGAAATATCTCGAACAGCTTGTGAGCATGCTTGTGCGCGTAGGTTATCTTAAAAGCATACGCGGCGCGCAGGGCGGTTACCGTCTTGCGAAAAAACCCTCCGAATATACTGTCGGAGATATCCTGCGCATAACGGAGGGCTCTCTCTCGCCCGTATCGTGTCTTGACGATGAGGTAAACCAATGTCCGCGCGTCGCTTCGTGTCCCACGATCGGCGTATGGAAGGGACTTTACGAAACCATAAACAATTATGTGGACAGTATCACTCTCGAAGACCTGGTAAACGCGGGAAAAAAGGCAAACGACGCGCTTGACTTTTGCATATGACCGATATTTTTACATTACGGATATGATAATACCGCGATGGCACATAAAAAGAGCGTATCAAACGATACGCTCTTTTTTGACGTTTTATTTTATCTTAGCTGCGCTCCGAGACGCGCTTCAAGATTTTTAACGGCCTTATCGAAGGATTTTTGCACCTCTTCGCCCGTAAGGCTCCTGTCCGCTGCGCGATATACCGCGCTGTAAGCGACGCTCTTCTTGCCCTCGGGTATCTGCTCGCCCTCGTAAACGTCGAACAGCTCGATACTTTCGAGAGTTTTGCCCGACGACTTGCGTATGACGGCTTCTATCTGCGCGACAGGCACGCTCTTGTCAACGAGCATGGCTATATCGCGCGTGACCGCGGGGAACTTGGGCAGCTCCTTGAATTTAACGTCACTCTTGATATTAAGGAATATGTTTTCAAAATCAAGCTCTCCGACATATACGGGAGTGTCTATACCGAACCGCTTGCTTACCGAAGGGTGGATCTCTCCTATCACGCCGAGCTTTTTGCCGCCGGCTTTGATAAGCGCGCAGCGTCCGGGGTGGAATGTCTGATCGTCCGTGACGGCTTCGTAGCTTACTCCCTCAACGTGCAAACGTCCGAACATATTTTCGCACACGCCCTTTATGTCGTAGAAATCCGTACCGCCGCCGTATATGCCGAGCGATATTTTGAGCGGCTCGCGGGGAAGCTCGCCCTCGTTTCTCGGTATGAATACCTTACCCACTTCAAACAGCCTTGCTTCGGCGTTCCTGTAATTATAATTACGCGCGAGTATGTCGAGCATGCTTGCGATAGTCGTCGTGCGCATAACGGAAGTGTCCTCGCCGAGCGGATTTGTGATTTTGACCATTTTCCGCAGCGGGCTGTCGGGCGCGACGTTGATTTTATCGAGACTTGACGGACTGACGAACGTGTACGTGTAAATTTCATACAATCCCTGAGACGTCAGAGCGTCGTTTATGTCGTCGCCGACCTTCTGGCGCGGCGTTTTCTTTCCGCACGTCGCTTCGCCGGACAGCAGCGTGACGGGGATTTTGTCATAGCCGTAGAAACGCGCCGCTTCCTCCGCGATATCCGCTTCTCCCGTCAGGTCGGGACGGAACGACGGCGGCGTGACGGTCATATTTTTGAGGTCTGTTTTAATTTCAAGCGCGCTGAAAATTTTAACCATGTCGTCCGTCGGCATATCCGTGCCGAGGAACGCGTTTATTTTATCGGGACGGAACGGCAGCGGCTTCATGTCGGTCACGTTGCCCATAACGTCGATCATACCGCCCACGTTTTCTCCGCAGCCGAGCATTTCCACAAGCTGGCACGCGCGCTCAACTGCGGGAACGGTGTTGTTGTAGTCGAGACCCTTCTCGTAGCGTGACGACGCCTCCGTTCTCAGGCCTATTCTCTGCGCCGTCAGTCTTACGGACGACGCGTCGAATGTCGCCGATTCAAACACGACGGTCGTCGTGTCGTCCTTGACCTCGCTGTTAAAGCCGCCCATTACGCCCGCGACCGCGACCGCTCTCTTTCCGTCGGCGATGACAAGGTCGTCCGACGTGAGAGTTCTGTCCTTGTCGTCGAGCGTTTTGATGACCTCGCCTTGCTCGGCGCGGCGTACCGTTATTTTGTTATCCTCGATATCGCGCAGGTCGAACGCGTGCATCGGCTGACCATATTCGAGCAGGACATAGTTTGTGATGTCGACTATGTTGTTTATCGGACGAACGCCGCAGGCGGTGAGACGCTGCTGCATCCACGACGGCGACGGAGCGATTTTTACGTTTTTAACCATTCTCGCGCAGTAACGCTTGCACTTATCTTTATCGAGCACCTCCACGGAAAGCGTGTCGGCTATGTTTTCGCCGTTCTGCGTGAATTTGATTTCGGGAACGGTAAATTTCTTGTTAAACGACGCGGCTGTCTCTCTCGCAAGACCGATTATCGAGAAGCAATCGGGTCTGTTGGACGTGATCTCAAACTCCACGACCGTTTCGTTAAGTCCGTAGATATCGCGTATGTCCTTGCCTATCTGCGTGTCGTCGGGCAGGATCAGTATGCCGTATTCGGGCTCATAGCCCAGGACATCCTCGCTTATGCCAAGCTCCTCGTGCGAGCACAGCATTCCGTTTGATTCCACTCCGCGCATTTTTGTCTTTTTGATTTTTATTCCTCCCGGAAGCTTCGCGCCGTTGAGCGCGACGGGTACGATTATATCAGCCTTTACGTTCGGCGCGCCGCACACGATTTGCAGTATTTCGCCCGTGCCTGCGTCCACCGTGCAGACTGAAAGGTGATCGCTGTCGGGGTGCGGTTCGCACGTCAGGACTTTACCCGTAACGACGTTTTCCAGCTCCTCGCCCATGTTCTCATAGCCCTCGACCTTTGAGCCTGTCATTGTCAATGTGTCGGAATATTCTTTCGGCGTAACGTCTATATCCATGTAGTCGTTAAGCCAGCTTAACGGTAGTTTCATTTATTTTCATTCCTTTCATTTTTTTGGTTCGGTAAATTGTGATTCAGCGGCTGGTAGCCTCCCTTGTCAAAGGGAGGGGGACCGCCGAAGGCGGTGGAGGGATTCATTGTAAAATAGCGAAGGAATCCCCCGGTCAGCTACGCTGACAGCCCCCTTTAACAAGAGGGCCTTTCGCCCATAAATCTCAATTTACACTCCCTCTATCTCCCGAACGAATCGTTCCAATTCCCTCGGGTTTTTAAACGTGTATGCGTTTTTGCCTTCCATGCCTTTCAAACGCTCCATCAATTCCAAATAGCTTTTCCGCTTCCGCTTCTTCCGTCCGTCCAGGAACACCCAGCGCAGGAACTCGAAATCGATTTTTTCCACGCAGCCTTCGCCCATGTCGGGACGCGTCTTTCCGGCATACATTATCCGACGCTTTATAACGCGGTACAAACACAGGAATCTGTTAAAATCGAGGAATATGACCGTGTCCGCAGCGTCGACGCGCTCCCTCCAGAGTATGCGCCTGTAACTGCCCTCGATTATCCAGCGGTCTTTTTCAAGCTCCTTTTTCACTCGTTCGATTTTATATTCATCGCTGCTCTCCGTCCAGTCGGGCAGCCAGTGTATAGTGTCGAAGTGGAGCGGCTCGACGCCGAGCGTCGCGCCCAAACGTCTCGCGAGGGTCGATTTTCCGCAGCCGGAAAAGCCGAAAATCATTATTTTATCCATGATTAAAACTGACTTAAGAAGCGCAGGTCGTTTTCGAAGAAAAGACGCAGGTCGTTAATGTCATACTTACCCATGGCAATTCTTTCAAGTCCTATACCGAACGCGAAGCCCGAGTAAATTTCGGGATCGATCCCGCAGTTTGAAAGCACCTTCGGGTGGACCATGCCGCAGCCCAAAATCTCGATCCAGCCTTCGCCCTTGCATACGGGACAGCCTTTGCCGCCGCACTTGAAGCACGATATGTCAAGCTCCGCAGACGGCTCCGTGAACGGGAAATGATGCGGACGGAAGCGCACCTTCGTCTGATCGCCGTAAAGCCGATGAATGAACATTTCGAGAGTGCCTTTCAAATCAGCCATTGTAACGCCCTTGTCGACGACAAGTCCTTCGATTTGATGAAACACCGGCGAATGTGTCGCGTCCACCGCGTCGCTTCTGTAAACCTTACCGGGCGCGATTATGCGTATAGGCGGCTTCTGCTTTTCCATAACGCGCACCTGCATTCCCGACGTCTGCGTTCTCAAAACTATGTTGTCGCTCACATAGAACGTGTCCTGCGTATCGCGCGCGGGGTGGTTTTTCGGTATATTGAGTGCTTCAAAGTTATAATAATCGTATTCCACCTCGGGTCCGTCGGCGATTTCGAAGCCCATGCCGATAAACGTTTCCTTTATGTTGTTCATTACTTTTGTGAGCGGGTGTATCTCGCCCGTTTTCTTTGCTCTGCCGGGCATCGTAACGTCCAGCACCTCGGCTTTAAGCTTGATTTCTTCAAGCTTCGACGCTATTTCCGCTTTTTTTGATTCGATTTCGTTTTCGATTGCGGAACGTATCTCGTTTGCGAGCGCGCCGATTTTCGGTCTTTCCTCCGCGCTCAGCTTACCCATGCCCTTTAAAACGGCGGTAAGCTCGCCCTTTTTGCCGAGGAATTTGATTCTCGCTTCTTCAAGCGCGTCCAAACTCAGCGCGTCCGCAAGGGTAGTGTGCGCGGCGTTTCTGATTTCTTCAAGTTTTTGTTTCATCATATTTCTCCTTCCGATTTGGTATAGCGGACTGTTTAGTTAAATCACGCGGGGGCGGCCTTCGCGGTCGTCCGTTTTGATGCGGCTCGGCGGGCGAACGCGGTTCGCCCCTGCAACATCAATTACGCAGTTTTAATAAACCTAAAAAGCACACTCTGTCCCGTATTGGGACGAAGTGTGCTCATATTACTCCGCGGTACCACCCGACTTCCGATTTTATTCGGCTCTCATTTATGGATAACGGCATTACCCGCCGCGGACTACTTAACGCATCGTTTCACCCGCGAAGCTCCGGAATGAAATTTCGGTATCGCACCCTTACCGCACGGACTTCCAGCTTAATAATCCGTACTCTCTTTTGGCGGGACGCGCCCTACTTTGTTCCTTCATCGCCTTTAATTATTCAATTCGGTGGTATTATAACATATGTTTTCGTGAAATGCAAGACTTTTTCGGGAAATTATACGGCGTATTTCATCGGAGCTTGTTCGTTCATTGGTACAAAGGCTTGGGAAATAACCGCGTCTCGTCCTTGTTTATTGGTTAAATTACTTAAATTTACAAAAAGTTAATAAAAAATAGTAGTAATTGACCGATAATTGTGGTATACTGATTATAATAATGTAAAATCCCCCATTGTGCGGCTTTACAGATACACAAAATAAATGAGGAGAAATGGAAATGGGTTTATTTGAGAAACTGTTCGGTTCGTATTCGGACAGAGAGCTGAAAAAAGTTTATCCGATAGCGGATAAGGTAATGTCGCTTGAAGATGATATGCAAAAGCTCACCGACGCGGAGCTTAAAGCCAAAACACCCGAATTTAAGGAACGCCTGAAAAACGGGGAAACGCTTGACGATCTGCTCCCCGAAGCGTTCGCGGTAATGCGCGAAGCGAGCATGAGAGTGCTGGGCATGAAGCATTTTTACGTGCAGGTCGTCGGAGGAATTATTCTGCACCAGGGACGAATTGCCGAAATGAAAACAGGCGAAGGTAAAACGCTTGTTTCAACGCTTCCGGCATACTTGAACGCGCTGACGGGCAACGGCGTACATATCGTTACGGTAAACGATTATCTAGCCAAGCGAGACAGCGAATGGATGGGCAAGGTATACCGTTTTCTCGGTATGAGCGTGGGACTTATCATCCATGACCTTGACAACGACGAACGCCGCGAAGCATACGCCGCGGATATCACCTACGGAACCAACAACGAGCTTGGATTTGATTACCTGCGCGACAACATGGTCGTCCACAAGGAGGAAATGGTACAGCGCGGACATAATTACGCGATAGTCGACGAGGTGGACTCGATATTGATAGACGAAGCGAGAACGCCGCTTATCATTTCCGGAATGGGACAGGACGCGAACGAGCTTTACCGCGTCGCGGATATGTTCGTAAAGCGTCTTAAGAAGGTCGTAGTTACGGAGCATGACGACAAACAGCTCGACGAGGATCTGGACGCCGATTATATAGTCGACGAAAAGGCGAGAACAGCCATGCTGACCGAAAAGGGCGTAAAAAAAGCCGAACAGGGCTTCGGCATAGAGAACCTTTCCGACCCGAACAATATGAAGCTCCAGCATCATATAAATCAGGCGTTGCAGGCTAACGGCGTTATGCACCGCGACCAGCAATATGTCGTACAGGACGGACAGGTAATGATAGTAGACGAGTTTACGGGACGTATCATGCCGGGCAGACGTTACAGCGACGGCTTGCATCAGGCGATCGAAGCGAAGGAAGGCGTAAAGATAGAAAACGAATCCAAGACGCTCGCGACGATCACGTTCCAGAACTTTTTCAGACTGTACAATAAGCTTTCGGGCATGACGGGTACCGCGCTCACCGAGGAAGAAGAATTTCAGCATATATACAAGCTTGACGTTGTGGCGGTGCCTACCAATAAACCCGTTATCCGCACGGATATGCACGACGTTGTCTTTAAGACCGAAAAGGGTAAATTCATGGCGGTGATACGTCAGATACAGGAATGTCACGCAAAGGGACAGCCCGTCCTTGTCGGTACGGTAAACGTAGACAAGTCGGAGCTTTTGTCCGCGCTCCTAAAACGCGCGGGGATCAAGCACGAGGTCCTCAACGCGAAATATCACGCCAAGGAAGCGGAAATTATCGCGCAGGCGGGTAAAAAAGGCTCCGTGACTATCGCCACCAATATGGCGGGACGAGGAACCGACATCATGCTCGGCGGCAACGCCGAATATATGGCGAAGCACGAAATGGCTAAGCAGGGCTTTACCGACGAGCTTATCGCCGAAGCGACGGGCTTCGGAGATACCGACGACGAGGAGATAATAAACGCGAGAAAAGTATTCACGGAGCTGAACGATAAATTCAAGGAACAGATACGTCCCGAACAGGAAGAAGTAAAGGAACTGGGCGGACTGTTCATCATAGGAACGGAGCGTCACGAATCGAGACGTATAGACAATCAGCTTCGCGGACGTGCCGGACGTCAGGGCGATCCCGGAGCGTCGAAATTTTTCCTCTCTCTTGAGGACGATTTGATGAGAATATTCGGAAGCGACAAGGTCAAGGCTATGGTCGACGCGCTCGGACTTGAAGAGGACGAACCTATCGAAGCGAAAATGCTTACGAACGCGATAGAGAACGCGCAGAAGAATCTGGAAAGCCGTAACTTTGATTCGCGTAAGCACGTGCTCCAGTACGACGAGGTCATGAACGAACAGCGTAAGATAATTTACGCCCAGCGTCGGACTGTGCTGGACGGCGAAGACATAAGCGGCACCATCAAGGGTATGATCGAATCGTCTATCGACAGCGCGCTTGACGATTTCATAGGTATTTCCGAGGTTCCCGAGGAATGGAACATACGCGCCGTAACTGAATTTGCGAATCAGAACCTTAACGCGAAGGGCGAATTTGCGATTTCCGAGGCTGACATGGAAACTATCACGCGTGCGGACGTGAAGGATATGCTTATGGACATAGCCATGAAGCGTTACGCGGAGCAGGAGGAGACCTTCGGCGAAAATATGCGCGAGCTTGAACGCGTGCTGATGCTTCGCGTCGTGGATACGCTTTGGATGGATCATCTTGACGAAATGGAACACGTAAAACGCGAGATAGGTCTGAGAGCCTACGGACAGCACGATCCTGTAATGGAATACAGAAACGTCGGCAGCGAGCTTTACGAAAACATGCTCGACAGCATAAAGAAGGATACGGTAAGATACGTGCTTACCGCCGCGCCGCGCGTAAAGATAGAGCGCGAGCAGGTCGCCAAGCCGCTTGACACGGGAGGAGACGGCTCGCTTCAGAGCCAACCCAAACGCGCGAAGAAGAAGCCGGGCAGAAACGACCCATGCCCGTGCGGCAGCGGTAAGAAATATAAGCATTGCTGCGGCAAAAACGAATAATTTTCAGAAAGAAGTGATAGATTTGTTGGAGTACGACGAGTACCGCTTAAGACTTCAGGGTCTTGAAAAAAGCATAACGGATTTGAGGGATTCACTTTGACGTCGCGGGAGCGTTGAAGGAAATAGAGGAACTTGAGAAGCAGAGCATGAGCGAGGGCTTCTGGGACGACATGGAAAATTCTCAGAAGGTCTTGCAGAAAACGAAGCAGCTCAAGGATAAAGTCGCGTCGTTCGACGCGCTCAAAAGCAAATGGGAGGATACGCTTGTTTTGATCGACCTCGCGAACGAGGAAAACGACGACAGTATGCTCCCCGACGTAAAGCTTGCGGCTGAGGAGATTGAAAACACAATAGAAACAATGACGCTCGAAACCTTGCTTTCGGGTACCTACGACAAGAATAACGCCATAATGACGTTCCACGCGGGCGCGGGCGGCACGGAAGCGCAGGACTGGTGCGAAATGCTCATAAGAATGTACCAGATGTGGGCGCAGAAGAACGGTTATTCTGTAACCGTTCTCGATTCGCTCCCGGGTGACGACGCTGGAATAAAGAGCTGTACGATAGAGGTGGACGGACTTAACGCTTACGGTTATTTAAAAGCCGAAAAAGGCGTACACCGTCTTGTGAGGATATCTCCGTTCAACAGCGCGGGAAAGCGTATGACGTCGTTCGCGTCGATAGAGGTCATGCCGGAGCTTGACGACGCCGTCGAGGTCGACATACGTCCCGAGGACATAAAAATGGAAGCGTTCCGCGCTTCCGGCGCGGGCGGTCAGCACATAAACAAAACATCGTCCGCGGTACGCCTTACGCATATTCCGACCGGAGTGGTCGTTTCGTGCCAAACTCAGCGTTCCCAGCACCAGAACAGAGACTACGCCATGAAAATGCTGAAGTCCAAGCTTGTGGAAATTGCGGAGCAGCAGCAGATGGAAAAGATATCGGACATAAAGGGCGTGCAGATGGACAACGGCTGGGGAAGCCAGATACGCTCGTATGTTTTCCAGCCGTATACAATGGTAAAGGATCTGCGTACCGGCTTTGAAATGGGTAATATCGGCGCGGTCATGGACGGCGATTTGAACGGATTCATAAACGCTTATCTCAAAGCCGCCAGTCTCGGAACTCTTTGATCGCAGTCAAAACCGTAAACAAAAAACGCGCCGCCGCGAAATTTGCCGCGTCGGCGCGTTTTTTTAAAATTCGTTATTCTGGTTATTCTGATTACTCTTTTCGTTCTTGCCGGTCGATTTCTGCTTTTTGTTTTGAGTTTGGTTGACGTTCTGACCGCCGTCTTTTTCGTTCTTAAAGCCATTGTTATTGTTATTGTTATTGTTGTTGCCGCTCATTACCGTATCACTCCTTTCTGTATTCTTATTTTGTCCCGTGATTATATTTTTATGCAAAAATCCCTGTTTTACTTGAATTTTACCTGAAAAAATGTTAAAATAATAAGGAAGTATAATTTTGGTTTCGGAGTATACTATGACAGATAAGATTTGGAATTTCAGGAACAAGACGCTTAACGAACGCGATATAGACGATATGGCTGATACGCACGGTATACCGCGCGTTTTGGCGGTCATTCTTTTAAATCGTTCCATAACCGCCGACAAGGCGGCGGCGTTTTTGAGAAAGTCAATGTCAGACATAGTAAATCCAATGCTGATGAAGGACATGGACAAGGCGGCGCGCCGCATAAACAGCGCGGTGGACAACGGAGAAAAAATTGCCGTCTACGGCGATTACGACGTTGACGGAATAACGGCGACCGCGCTTATGTACGACTTTCTTTCGCGTCTCGGCGCGGATGTGGAATATTATATTCCCGACCGCAGGGACGAGGGATACGGCATAAATATCATGGCTGTCAACACGCTCTTGAAAAAAGGCGTAAATCTGATGATAACCGTCGATTGCGGCATTACCGCGATCGGGGAAGCCGAGTTTGCCAAGCTCCAGCATATGGATATGATAATTACGGATCATCACACCTGTAAGGACAGACTGCCCACGGCAGCCGCGGCGATTTTGAATCCCAAGCGGCCGGACTGTGAATATCCGTTCAAATCGCTCGCCGGAGTGGGCGTGGCGTTTAAGCTGATACTTGCCGTCGCCATGGAACGCGGCATGAACACAAACGACGTTTTCACGGAGTACGCCGACCTTGCCACGCTCGGCACCATAGCGGACGTAGTGCCGCTTACGGACGAGAACAGAGTTATAACGGACAAAGGCTTAAAACTTCTGAGCGACCCGAAAAGGGTCGGTATAGACGCGCTCATGGATATTGCCGGAGTGAAAAACAAGCCCGTCAACGCGTCGGTCATTGCGTTCGGTCTCGCGCCGCGCCTTAACGCGGCGGGCAGGCTCGGCAGCGCGGCTGATTCGGTAAAGCTGCTTCTCACAAAAAACGCCGCAGAAGCCGAAAAGCTTGCCGCCGCGCTCGACGATGAAAATAAGGAACGTCAAATCACCGAAAAGCGTATATTCGACGAAGCCCTCGAGATGATAGCCGCCGACGCCGATTTTGAGAAGAAAAAGGTGATCGTGCTCGCGCATGAGGACTGGCACAGGGGAGTTATAGGCATAGTCGCGTCGAGACTTTGCGATATGTATTATAAGCCGTGTATACTGATCTCTCACTCCAACGGCGTGGGAAAAGGTTCGGGACGCAGCATAAAGACGTTTAATTTGTTCGACGCCCTGTCGCACTGTGAAAAGCATCTTGTGGAATTCGGCGGTCATGCGGTCGCGGCGGGACTTAATATAAACATGTCCGATCTCGATAAATTCATAAAGGAAATAAACCGCTACGCCGACGAAACGCTCGGAGAACGCGATATGATACCGACGGTCGACATAGACTGTCCTCTTTCGGAACGCGCCGTCACGATCGCGAACGCCAAGCTTATTTCAAAGCTTGAGCCGTTCGGCATGGGCAACGAAAAACCCGTGTTCGCCATCGCCGGAGCGCAGATAGCGAACGTAAGCGCGATAGGCATGGACAATAAACATCTGAGACTGCGCGCGATAAAGAATAACAAGGCGTTGAATTGCATAGGCTTTGGAATGGGGAAGTACGCGTCCGAGCTTGAAAAGGGCGACGTTGTAAATCTGGCGTTTCATATGGATATCAATTCATATCAGGGGACCGAGTCGGTCCAGCTGATTTTAAAGGATATAAAAAGGAGGTGAGCCGTATGGAGGATACCAACACGGTAATTCTTTCCCCGGAGAAAATACCGCAGCACGCGGACGATACCGATGTTCTTGTGGATAAAATAATAGACATGGTCAAAGATTACAGTCCGTCGGCAAATACGGATATGATTTACGTGGCTTACCGTCTTGCCAAGTCGGCGCACAAGCATCAGTTCAGACGCAGCGGCGCGCCGTATATAGAACATCCCGTACAGATAGCCTATATTGCGGCGCAGCTTTCGCTCGACGCGACGGCGATCTCCGCCGCGCTCCTTCACGACGTTGTCGAGGACACGCCGTACACATACGAAAACATAGAGGATCTGTTCGGCAAAAGCGTCGCGGAGCTTGTGGACGGAGTGACGAAGCTCAAGCAGATAAAATATAATACGCGCGAAGAACAGCAGGTGGAAAATCTGCGCAAGATGTTCCTCGCCATGGCAAAGGACATACGCGTCGTAATGATAAAGCTTATCGACAGACTTCATAATATGCGCACGCTCAAGTTCATGCCGCGCGCCAAGCAGCTCCTTATATCGAAGGAGACGCTCGACGTGTACGCGCCGCTGGCGCATCGTCTCGGTATGTCGAAGATAAAAATAGAACTTGAGGATCTCGCGCTGAAATACCTTGACCCCGTCGCGTATGAGGAAATAACGCAGAGCATAAATCAGAAAAAAGACGAGCGTGAAAAGTACATACGCGATATTATGGACATTTTACGCGAGAAGCTCGAAAAGATGAATATCAAAGGACAGGTCACGGGACGCGCGAAGCATTTTTACAGTATATTCCGCAAAATGTATACGCAGAACAAGACGATAGACGAGCTGTACGACCTTTTTGCCGTAAGAATAATCGTCGATACGGTAGCCGACTGTTATGCCGTTCTCGGCATGGTACACGATCTCTACACGCCCGTACCGATGCGGTTTAAGGATTATATAGCGATGCCGAAGCCGAATATGTACCAGTCGCTTCATACCACGGTGATAGGACCGAACGGCACGCCGTTCGAAATACAGATAAGAACGTGGGAAATGCATCAGGTCGCCGAAAACGGTATCGCGGCTCACTGGAAATACAAGGAGGGCGTGTCGGGCGTGACCGACATGGATTCCAAGCTTGAATGGGTGCGCAAGCTTCTCGATACGCAAACGAGCATTATAGACACGGACGACTTCTTCAACACTCTGAAATTTGACTTGTTCGAGGACGAGGTGTTCGTATTCACGCCGCAGGGTAAAGTCATCTCTCTTCCCGCCAAGAGCACCGTAATAGATTTCGCTTTTGCGATACATTCCCAGGTTGGATATAAAATGAGCGGCGCGAAGGTGAACGGGAAGATAGTCCCGAACAATTACATTGTACAAAACGGAGAGATAGTCGAAATACTGACCGCCAATACGCACGGACCCAGCCGCGACTGGCTCAAAATATGCCGTACCTCGCAGGCGAAGAATAAAATCAATCAGTGGTTCAAGCGCGAACGCCGCGACGAGAACATAGAACACGGCAAGGAGCTTATCGAGCGCGAGCTGCGCCGTCTCGGCAACACGCACGAACAGCTTTTTAAGCCCGAATGGATAGCTATCCTGATACGCCGCTACGGCTTTAACACGATAGACGACCTGTACGCGTCCGTCGGCTACGGCGGTCTTACCGCCCAGAAGGTGGTCGTGCGGCTTCGTGACGAATGGCTCAAACAGAATAAAGCTCTCGAAGCAAAAAAAACTCTCGAAGCCGTCTACGACGAGGAGAGTCATACCGTTGCCGCCGAGCCTGCGAAACGCCACGCTTCGAACAAGGGTATAATCGTGAAGGATATCGACAACTGTCTTGTGCGTCTTGCGCGCTGCTGCAATCCGGTGGCGGGAGACGATATAGTCGGATTCATCACAAAAGGCAGAGGAGTGAGCGTACACAGACGCGATTGCCCGAATATGAATCCCGACGCGATGTCGGACGAGGACAAGGGACGTTTCATAGAAGTATACTGGGACGACGAACGCAGCACCTCGTATATTGCCAATCTTCAGATCGAAGCTCCCGACCGCGACGGCGTGCTGCTTGAGATAACCAATATTCTTGCGACGCTCAAGATCCCGTTCAAATCGGTAAACGCGTTCGTTACGAAAAAAGGTATAGCGGTCATACAGATAGGCGTGGAAATAAGAAACACGTCCGACCTCGCGCTTCTGAGAAAAAAAATAATTCAAATACACGGCGTCACATCCGTGACAAGACTTCAGAATTAAAACGCGCCGCGGGAGATTATTATGGAAAAGATGAAAATAAACATAACAACAGAATATATAAAGCTCGATCAGCTTCTGAAATTTTCCGCTCTCGCCGAAAGCGGCGCGGAAGCGAAGGATATGATTTTAGACGGGATAGTGTCCGTTAACGGCGAAGTGTGCGAGATGCGCGGCAGGAAGCTTCGCCCCGGCGACGCCGCGTCGGTGCGTTTCGAGGACGGGACCGTTGAGATCGAGGTAGGGAAAGAATAATGTATATTTCCTCTTTAAAGCTTTCAAATTTCAGGAATTATTCCTCGGAAGAAATCGAGCTGTCGCCGTACACAAACGTCATTTACGGTGACAACGCTCAGGGTAAGACGAATATCCTCGAAGCGGTCTGTATGTTTTCTCTGGGCAGGAGCCACAGAGCAAAAACCGACAGGGAACTGATAAAATTCGGCAAAGACTTCGCAAAGCTGCGTCTTTCGTTTCACGACGCGGAACGCGATTACAAAGCCACTCTTCAGCTTTTCAAAAACGGCAAGAAGAGCATAAAAATAAATCATGTTCAGATAACGAAGCTGAGCATGCTGATGAATTATCTGAACGTGGTCATGTTCTCGCCCGAGGATCTCGATTTGGTAAAGGGCGCGCCGTCGGCGCGGCGCAGATATATGGACTCGTCCGTAAGTCAGCTTTACCCGCGCTATTTGACGAGCCTGATAGACTATCACAAAGCACTTGCTCAGAAGAACAGCCTTTTGAAGGAGCTCAGAGCAAAGGGCGCGAAAAGCGACGTAATGCTGTCGGTATGGAACGAACAGCTTGCGATCGAAGCGTCGAAGATAATGGAATACCGTTCGGATTTCATACAGCTTGTAAACGATTACGCGTCCAAAATACAGCGCGAGATATCGCGCGAGGAACTGAAAATACAATACTCGCCGGGCATAAAAACGGACGATACCGACAAAAGCTCGATATTCCGATATCTCGAAAAAAATCAACGCCGTGAAATAGAATTTGCATCGGCGCAGGTGGGAGTACAGCGCGACGACCTTTCCATATCCGTAAACGGCACGGACGCGCGCGCGTACTGCTCTCAGGGTCAGCAGCGCACCGCCGCGCTTTCGATGAAGATAGCGGAAGCCGACTATCTGAAAAGCATTAAAGGAGAATACCCCGTGCTTCTGCTCGACGATATAATGAGCGAGCTTGACATAAACCGGCGCGCGTATCTCGAACGCCGCATACGCGGCAAGCAGGTGCTTATAACCTCGACCGATACCGACATTGTGAAAAGCACGGACAACACTCGGCTCATTCACATAAAAAACGGTTCGGTCGTCAAGGAGGACAAATGATGTATATGAGGGTAGAGGATAACCTCGTTGTAAACACAAACGACATAATAGGAATATTCGATATGGATAACACGACCGTATCGAGACTTGGGCGGACGTTTTTGCCCAAAGCCGAGAAAAACGGTCTGATTATAAATTCAACCGCAGATTTGCCGAAATCCTTCGTCGTAACGAGCAGGGACGGAAAAACCGACGTTTTGATCTCCTCCGTTTCGTCGAAAATATTGGCAAAACGCGGTTTACGATGAACGAAAAGGGTTAAAATCAGGATAAGGAGATTATTAAGCTATGAATGATTTGGAAAAGATTGAAACAACGTATGACGAAAGTCAGATACAAGTGCTGGAGGGACTTGACGCGGTCAGAAAGCGTCCCGGTATGTATATCGGCTCCACCTCCTCGGCGGGTCTGCATCATCTCGTTTATGAAATTGTGGACAACTCCATCGACGAAGCACTCGCCGGATACTGTACGGAAATCAAGGTCGACATTAACGCCGACAATTCCGTGACGGTAACGGACAACGGACGCGGCATACCTGTCGGCATACACCCCCAGCAGGGAATACCGACCGTCGAAGTCGTGCTGACGATACTCCACGCGGGAGGAAAATTCGGCGGCGGCGGATATAAGGTCTCGGGCGGTCTGCACGGAGTAGGCTCGTCCGTCGTAAACGCGCTTTCGGAAAAACTCGAGGTCGAGGTTTCCGACGGCGAACACGTTCATTATCAGTCTTATGAACGCGGCAAGCCGACGTGCAAGCTGAGGATAATCGGCGACACGGACAAGACGGGTACGAAGATAACGTTTAAGCCCGACAAAGAGATATTCGAGGTCCTCGAATTTGATTACGATGTGCTTTTGAAGCGTCTGAGAGAGCAGGCGTTCCTGAATAAAGGAGTAAAGATACTGCTTACCGATTACAGAGTGGAAAACCCCGAGACGGTAACGCTCCACGCGGAGGGCGGCATCAAGGAATTCGTAAAATATCTGAACAAAAACAAGGACGCCATTCACGACGAGATAATCTATTTCGAAGCTCAGCGCAGCGACATGACTGTGGAGGTCGCGATGCAGTATACGACCTCGTATTCGGAAGCGTTGATGAGCTTCGCGAACAATATCCACACCGGCGACGGCGGTACGCATGAAACGGGCTTCAAGGCGGGACTTACGCGCGTGATAAACGATTACGCGAGAAAGTATAATCTGCTGAAGGAAAAGGATCCGAATCTTTCCGGCGAGGACACGCGCGAAGGACTTACCGCGATAATAAGCGTGAAGGTCGTCGAAGCGCAGTTTGAGGGACAGACAAAAACAAAGCTCGGCAACAGCGAAGCGAGAACGCTTGTAGAGAACGCTCTGGGAGACAAGCTTTCCGCGTTCCTTGAGGAAAATCCGCGCGTCGCGAGAACGATAGTTGAAAAAACCTTGACCGCCTGCCGCGCGCGCGAAGCGGCGAAAAAGGCGAGAGAAGCTTCAAGAAAGAACGCGAACGCGAGCAATTCTTCTCTGCTCGGTAAGCTTGCGAAATGCACGGACGAGGGCGAGGATTACGCGGAGCTGTTCATCGTCGAGGGAGACAGCGCGGGCGGCAGCGCGAAGCAGGGCAGAAACAGACGCTTCCAGGCTATCCTCCCGCTTTGGGGAAAAATGCTCAACGTTGAGAAATCGCGTATTGACAAAGTATATTCCAACGAAAAGCTTCTCCCCGTCATACAGGCTCTCGGTACGGGAATAGGCGAGGACTTCGACATAAATAACCTCAAATACGGCAAGGTAGTAATAATGGCGGATGCGGACGTTGACGGAGCGCATATAAGAACTCTGCTTCTGACCTTCTTCTTCAGATATATGCCCAAGCTTATCGAAAACGGCAATATTTATATTGCGCAGCCGCCGCTGTATAAGGTCTTTAAGGGCAAGAACAAGAATCTTGTTGAAAAATTTGCTTTCACCGACGACGAGCGCGACGCTCTCCTTGCGGAAATGGGCACGGGAGCGAAGGTTCAGAGATATAAGGGTCTCGGCGAGATGGATCCCGCGGAGCTTAAGGAAACGACGATGGATCCCGCGAAACGCACGATATTGCGCGTCGACCTCGCTGATGCGATCGCCGCCGACGAGACGTTTACCATTCTTATGGGCGACAAGGTGGAGCCGCGCCGCGACTTTATCGAAAAACACGCGAAATACGTCTCCAATCTCGACATATGAGTAATTTGCATAAAAAAACGCCGCTTTTCAATCGCGGCGTTTTTTCATGTCACGGATTTATCAATACCTCGTCGAGAGAGCGTTTCGGAACGTTTATCGTCCCGTCGTCGCTTTCAAAATATTTCACGTCGCCGTTTTTCATTTCTGTCATTCGGCTTTTTTGCATGGGATAGCCTACGGCGAGCAGATACGCGACGTCAAATACTTCGCTTAAATCGAGCAGCTTCTTTATGCCGGCTCTGTCGATTGCTCCGAGCCAGCACGTCGCAAGCCCCATTTCGACCGCTTCGAGCATCATCGTCGTGACTGCCGCGCCCGCTTCGACCTCAAAACCCCCGTTCGGCTTTATGCTTTTGTCGCCGAGGACTGCGATATATGCGGCGGGACGTTCGTCCTCCTTCGGCGCGCCGTCCTTGAGCGCGCCCGCCCATTTTGTGAACGGGTAAATGCCCTTGAGCGTTTCTTCGTCGTCTATCAGCATGAATTTCAGCGGCTGCACATTCGCGCCGTAAGCCGCCACTCTCGCGCAGTCCGCCAGCCTTTTAAGAGATTCGCGCCCCACGCTTTTCTGCTCGAATTTTCTTATCGTTCTCCTCGTCATTATCGCGTCGTACACATTCATTGTCTTTTCCTCCTTTAATATTTCTTACCGCTATTTTACCACACTTTTCCCCTCTTTTCAATTTTTATGACGGCTTTTACTTTACATAAATCGAAAAATTATGTATAATATACGTTGATAAGTTTATTTTAAGGGGGAAACGCGTGATGTCATCGCCGCTTTACGAGCGTATAGGAGATTATGCGCGCCGGAACAGAATATCGTTCGCAATGCCGGGACATAAAGGCGGCGCGGGACTGAAAAAGGATTTACTGTCCCTTGACGTTACGGAGCTTGACGGGACGGAAGATCTTCATCACGGCGGCGAGTACGTGACCGAGGCACGGCGGCTCCTTTCCCGCCTTTACGGAAGCGGGGACAGTTATATACTGACCGGCGGTTCTACCGCGGCGGTGCAGTCCATGATATGCGGCGCGGTCGCCCCCGGCGGCCTGTTGCTTGCGTCCGCGGACTGCCATCAAAGCGTCGTGAACGCGTGCGCCGTTATGGGAATAAGAATACGATTTATCCCAACGCTGTTCGATAAGGATTTTTGTATACCGCGCGGCGTAAGCTCCGTTGCGGAATACATAACCGACGATACTGACGCGGTAATGCTCGTCTCGCCGAATTATTACGGAATATGCTCGGATATCAAAACGGCGGCGCGGGAATGTCACGCAAGACATATTCCGCTTCTTGTCGACGAAGCGCACGGCGCGCACTTTGCGGCGAGCGCGCTCTTTCCCGAAACAGCCGTAAAATACGCGGACGCGGTATGCCACAGCGCGCATAAGACGCTCAACGCGCTCACGGGCGCGGCTTACCTTCATATAAACGGCGCGCTTATCGACACTCAAAGAACGCGCGCCGCGCTTTCCGTATTTCAGTCGTCAAGCCCGTCGTACGTGATTGCGTCGTCTGCGGATACGGCGCGCGAGGATATCGAGGACGCGCGCGCGTGGGAGGAAAATTACGCGCGGTGCGCCGTTTTGCGGAAAAATCTTTCCGAATTGGGCGCGGACATGCCGGATAACGACGACATGACGCGCGTCGTGTTCGGTCTGCCGCGCATCGGCATGACGGGATTCGAATTGAACGCCGCGCTTTCCGAACGCGGCATAGATACGGAAATGGCTGATTTATATTCGGTCGTGACGATAATCACGCCGTCCAACACGCAGGACGAGGTAGACGCGCTTCGTTTTGCGGTCGCGGATATTGCGGTCGGAACAGAAAAAAAACCGCCGCTGCCGCATATAGACGCGCCGCCGATATGCGGTAAAACGCTTGATCCGTCCGCCGCCTTTTTCGCGGAGAGAGAACAGGTAAAATTATCCGACGCGTCGGGACGCGTGTCGTGCGTGAACGTCGCGCCGTACCCTCCCGGTATACCGATAATAACGATCGGAGAGACGGTGACGGACGAAAAACTTGATTACATAAAACATATCCTTGGATACGGCGGCGCGGTAACGGGCGTCGACAACGGAGAAATTACGGTTACGGGAACGAAAAAATGAACGAGATAATTACTATTACCGGCACGGTTGAAGAAATAATATATTCAAACCCCGACAACGGCTATACTGTCTGCGGCGTGGAAAGCAGCGACGAGGGACTGTTTACCGCCACGGGATATATGCCGTTCCTCAACGAGGGCGAAAGCGTCGCGCTTTCCGGCGCGTGGGTCACGCACCCCGATTACGGAGAGCAATTCAAAACGGAATATTACGAGAGAGTTATGCCGTCCGACGAAGAATCGATAAAAAAATATCTCGGCTCGGGCATCATACACGGAATACGCGCCGCGACAGCCGCAAAGCTCGTCGAGCATTTCGGGACCGACGTGCTTGACGTTATGGCTTCAAGCCCCGAACGCCTGTCCGAGGTGAAGGGCATAAGCCGCGAAAAAGCCGTAAAGATCGGAGCCGAATTTGCCGCCCTGCGCTCGGTACAGAATATAGTCATGTACCTTCAGCAGTACGGTATAAGCGCGAATATGGCGGTGAAGGTCCATAACGCGCTCGGCGCGGGCGCGGTCGATATGATAAAGACCGATCCGTATATTCTCGCGGACGCCGTGGAGGGGATAAGCTTCAAGACAGCCGACACGATAGCGTTCAACATGGGCGTACCGAAGAACAGCCCCATGCGTATAAGAGCCGGTATCAAGCATATACTGCGCGAAGCGGCGTATACGCACGGTCACGTGTATCTGCCGAAAACCGTGCTTACGGAACACGCGGCGTACACGCTCGGAATAAGCGAGGACGAAGCCGAAGCGGGCGAAGCGGAGCTTATGGCGTCGAAGGAGATTTTTGCTTCGAGGGTCGAGAACGACGACGCGTACTATCTTTACGAATATTACAACGCGGAATATTATATAGCGCACAGACTTGTATCGCTTGTGTCCGCGTCACAGAAATTTACCATGACGCCCGAGCGCGCCGAGGAAGCCATAGACGCTCTTGAAAAAAAGACGGGCGTTTACCTCGAAAGCGAACAGCGCGGCGCGGTCGTTACGGCATTGTCGGAAGGGTGTATGGTACTGACCGGCGGACCCGGTACGGGTAAGACCACGACAATAAATACCATCATAAAGCTGACGGAGGATCTGAAACTCAGCGTCGCGCTTGCCGCGCCGACGGGACGCGCGGCAAAACGTATGAGCCAGGTCACCGGCTGCGAAGCGAAAACAATACACCGCCTTTTGGGTACGCAGCACGGCAGCGACGGCTACGGCTCGTTCACGCATAACGAGGAAAACCCGCTGAGCGCGGACGTTATCATTATCGACGAGGTGAGCATGATCGACATAAATCTCATGTCGTCGTTTCTGAAGGCTGTGAAACGCGGCGCGCGTCTTATCCTTTCGGGCGACGCGGATCAGCTCCCATCCGTCGGACCGGGCAATATAATCCACGATATAATCGAAAGCGGCGTCGTACCTGTGATACACCTTAACCGCATATTCCGTCAAGCGGAGGAAAGCCTTATTATCATGAACGCACACCGAATCAACCGCGGCGAAATGCCAGATCTTGGCGCACGCTCGAGCGATTTCTTTTTCCTTCGCCGCAAAACGCCGAAGGAGAGCGCGTATACGGTAAAGGATTTGTTCCGCGACCGTCTGCCGAAAAGCTACGGCGTGGATCCGATAACCTCGATACAAGTCCTGTCCCCGACGAAAAAGGGACCCGCCGGCACAGTCGCGCTCAATACTCTTTTACAGTCGCACATCAACCCTTACGACGAACGCCGTCCGCAGTATGTTTACGGTGCCACAACGTTCAGAGTCGGCGACAAGGTGATGCAGACAAAAAACAATTACGATATTGCGTTTTCGCGCGAAGCGGGCGAGGACGGAACCGGAATTTTTAACGGCGATATGGGAATTATAGAGAATATCTCGGTGCGCGACAAGTATATGAGCATACTTTTCGACGAGGATAAGCTTGTTGAATATCCATTCGCGTCGCTTGACGAGCTTGACCTCGCCTACGCGATCACCGTTCATAAAAGCCAGGGAAGCGAATTTCCGATAGTAATAATGCCCGTCTGCTCGTTTTCGCCCATGCTTATGAGCCGCAACCTGTTTTACACCGCCGTAACGCGCGCGCGCGACATGGTTATTCTCGTGGGCAGCGAAAAGACGGTGATGAATATGACGCTCAACAATCAGTTTAAGCAGCGTTTCAGCGGTCTGAGGGAAAGACTTGTGACGATAAGCCGTCTTGCGAAAGCGGACGATAATAATGAATAACGATATATTTCAAAGGAGTGATTTTTATGCGCGGAGCGATATTTGACGTTGACGGCACGCTTCTCGATTCGATGGGCGTGTGGTGGGACGTTCTGATAGATTTCTACCGCGACCACGGCGCGGATCTGTCCGAGGAGGAGGCTGCGGGATTTAAGGAGGTAACGCTCGACGAATCCATTCCCATAATGATAGAAAGTCTCGGTCTGTCCGAGGAAAAGGACGAGGTACTGAATACCATACGCGGTATGGCGGCGCGTAAATACGAAACGTCTCTTGAGCTTAAAGACGGCGCGCGCGAATACATGAAGCGTCTGCATGAGAGCGGCGTAAAAATCGCGATCGCGACTTCCGGCTACGAAGAACTTTGCCGCAAGGCGTTCACGCGCCTGGGCGTATGGCGTTATATCGACGCGTGCGCCTTTTCGTCGGAGGTGGGCGTCAACAAATCCAACCCCGACGTGTATCTGCTCGCCGCCGAACGCATAGGCGTGCGGCCGGAGGACTGCGTTGTTTACGAGGATATCGTCGCGGGGATATCCGGCGCGAAAAAGGGCGGTTTTATGACCTGCGCCGTTTACGACGATACGAACGCCGACGAAACGGAAACGCTCAAGGACATAGCGGACGATTATATAAAATCATGGAGAGAGCTTGCGGGTTAAAGCCGTTTTTCCGTAACATACGCGCCGCGCGCCGACCTGATCCGCGCGGCGGAAAAATTTTTCAAAAAAACACTTGACACTCGTCTTTTACCATGGTATAATACACAGGAAAATAAAACAAGCAGAACGGCTCCGTTCTCACCGTACGGCGAAGGCTTTGCGGTAAATACAGCGATACCGATGGTATCATGTGTTTTACGGGTGCGTTTTGCGTCCGTTTTTTTAACGCTCAAAGGGAGGGATTAACAATTAGTAAGAATGATTTGCAGATCAATGAGCAAATCCGTGACAGCGAGGTACGCGTCGTATCCGCGGACGGTCAGCAGCTTGGGCTGATGAGCGCGCGCGATGCGCAGGAGATCGCATATGAAAAGGGAATGGATTTGGTCAAAATCGCGCCGCAGGCGAAACCGCCCGTGTGCAAGATAATGGACTACGGTAAGTACAAATTTGAGCTTAATAAGCGTGAAAAGGAAAACAGAAGAAATCAAAAGGTCGTTAACATCAAGGAGGTTCAGCTTTCTCCTTCCATAGACACGAACGATTTCAACACAAAATGCAACCACGCGATAAAGTTCCTTAAAAAGGGCGACAAAGTTAAGGTCATTGTGCGTTTCCGCGGACGCGAGCTGAGTCATTCGCAGATTGGTTTTACCCTGCTTGAAAAATTTGCCGAGCAGGCAAAGGAAGCGGGCAGCGTCGAAAAGCCCGCGAAGCTGGAGGGAAGAAACATGACAATGTTTCTTGCTCCGCTGTCATAAGACGATTTTTTAATTCGGAAGGAGTGTAAATCATGCCTAAAATAAAGACACACAGAGGCGCAGCAAAAAGATTTAATCTTACAAAAAACGGTAAGGTTAAGATGAACAGAGCGTTCAGAAGACACATTCTGAACAAGAAAACGACAAAGAGAAAGAGACATCTGAGAAAACAGGCTTACTGCTCAAAGGCGAACGCGGCAGTCATCAAAAAGCTTATTCCTTACAAATAATCTGAAAGAGAGGTAGAAACTAATGGCAAGAGTAAAGGGTGCTTTAAATACAAGAAAAAGACATAAAAGAATATTGAAACTTGCTAAGGGCTTCCGCGGCGCGGAGAGCAAGCAGTACAGAGTTGCCAATCAGGCTGTTATGCGCTCGATGCAGAACGCCTATGTCGGCAGAAAAAGAAGAAAGAGAGATTTCCGTCGTCTTTGGATAACGAGAATATCAGCCGCATGCAAGCAGAACGGCATGAACTATTCGACGTTTATGAACGGTCTTAAGAAATCCGGCGTTGAGATGAACAGAAAGATGCTTTCGGAGATAGCGATCGCCGACAGCGCGGCTTTCGCAAAGCTCGTTGAAACGGCTAAATCCGCTCTTTAATTAAAAAGAAAATTCAAAACGGGACGTTCCTTATAAACGTCCCGTTTTTTTGTTCCGATCAGAAATTAAATACCTTCACAAGCGGATCGTAGCTCGTCTTGTCGAGCGCGTATACCGCCTCTACGGTCATCGGCGACTTGTCGTCGAGCACGAACGCCTTCTGGACCGTTATTGTGTCGCCGGACTCGACAAACTGCGTCTGCGCGAGCATTTCCACACCCTCAACATCCGTTACGACCGCCGGACGAAGCTCGTCGCCGTTCTGATACGCGTTCACCGTAACCGAGCTTGTGAACGCCTGCGGTTCGGAGGAATTGTTTTTGTATTTGAGCGAAATCACAGCAACGTCGGAATCCTCATATTTGATGACCTTGGCGTCCTCTATCGTCACTTCGGCATTTTTCAAATCGCCCTTGAAGTCGTCCTTGTCGGAATCCGATGACGCTTCCTCGCCCTCTACCTTTTCCATATCGACCATCTCGGAGTAATCTCCGTCCGCGGGGACGGGATTTGCGTCCGAAGCCGCGCCTTCATACGCGCCCGAAGCGTCGGTGCGTTCGGTGGCTTGCGGCGCGCCGCCCGCGTTGTCATTCTTTGCGCAGCCTGCCGCCGGCAATACGAGCGCGCAGGCGAGAAGAACGGTTATAATTTTCTTGTTCATGTCAATTTCCATAGCCTTTCCGTCCGCGTTAACGGTAAATTCCCGCGCCGCGCCGCCGCGGACGTTCGGCGCGCGGGATACGGGAGAGGGAGCAATATGCCCGAACGTCCCGCATGAAGCATAAGCTTCACACATATACTAACACAGCGGTCAAAAAAAATCAAGCGCGGAGAAAAAAATTCATAATCTATTCACATTGACATAATACTTTTTCCGATATATAATAGAAAAGCCGAAAATTTTAAAACATCGGAGGAAAAATTATTATGTCTGATATAAAAGCATGCGTGTTCGATCTGGACGGCACATTGACAAACACCATATACGCTATCGCTCATTTCGGGAATATGGCTCTCAACGCTTACGGAATGGAAAGTATAGACGTCGAGGATTACAAAATGTATGTCGGCGACGGACGCGATAAGCTGATACATAGGATTTTAAACGCGCGCTCGAACGACACGCCGGAAATGTTCAAAAAGGTATGCCGCGTTTATGACGACAATTATGAAAAGGATTACCTCTACGATACCGACGCGTACGACGGCGTCCGCGAATTGCTCTCGGAGCTTCGGGACAGGGGGATAAAGCTCGCCGTATGCACAAATAAGCCCTCGAACGTGGCGCATTTTGTCATAGAAAGTATTTTCGGCGCGGACTGCTTTGACGCGATAAGCGGCGCGCTGGACGGCAATCCCGTAAAGCCGGACCCGTACCCCGCCCTGAAGGCTGCGTCCGCTCTGGGAGTGAAAAGCGAAGAATGTTTGTTCATCGGGGACACTAATGTGGACATACTCACGGCGAAGAACGCGTCGATGATATCGGTAGGCGTATTGTGGGGCTTCCGTTCGCGCACGGAGCTTGTCCGCGCGGGAGCGGATTATATAATATCCGAGCCGCACGCCCTGCTCCAGCTCGTGCCGGATAAAAAACAGCCGTCAAGGGACACTAAATAATTGGGGACACTAAAACGATACGGGGACACTAAATAATAAAAGGGACACTAAATCAAATATATTTATGGGGACACTAAAACGCGCCGCCGTTTTCGGCGCGCGGAGAACATAATTTTAAGGACAGGAAGGTTATTGTAAAATGAGAACAAGCGGAATACTTATGCATATATCGTCCTTGCCGTCGAATTACGGCATAGGCACAATGGGAGCGGAAGCATATAAATTTGCGGATTTTTTATGCGAAGCGAAGCAGAAAAGATGGCAGATACTGCCGATAGGACCGACAAGCTACGGCGATTCGCCGTATCAGTCGTTTTCGACCAACGCGGGCAATCCGTACTTTATCGACCTCGACATTCTCTGCGAGGAGGGCTTGCTCAAGAAAAGCGATTACGCGACGCTTAACTGGGGCGGCGATATAAGGCGCATCGATTACGAAGCGATTTACGCGAATCGTTTCAAGGTGCTGCGCAAGGCGTTTAAGGCTTTTCAAAAAAACATACCCGAGGCGTTTAACGAGTTTTTGAGTAAAAACGACAAATGGATATCCAATTACGCCATGTTTATGAGCATCAAAGACGCGAACGGCGGCAAGTCGTGGCTTGAATGGGACGAAGAGCTGAGAAGACGCGATCCTCACGCGCTCTGGGAGTTTAACACGAAGCACGGCGACGATATACTTTTCTGGGAATTTGTACAGTTCAAATTCTTCGAACAGTGGGAAAAGCTCAAAAAATATGCGAACGACAGAGAGATAGAAATAATCGGCGACATACCGATATACGTCGCGCTCGACAGCGCGGACGTGTGGGTATATCCCGATTTGTTCGAGCTTGACGCGGATCTGAATCCCACCGTTGTGGCGGGATGCCCGCCCGACGCGTTCTCTCCGACGGGTCAGCTTTGGGGAAATCCGATATACCGCTGGCAGCGTCACAGGGAGCTTGGCTACGGCTGGTGGATAGACAGGATAAGAACGGCGGCGGAATTGTATGACATTGTAAGGATAGACCATTTCCGCGGCTTTGAAGGATATTATACCATTCCCTACGGCGATGAGACCGCCGAACACGGACAGTGGCTGAAGGGTCCGGGTATGGAGCTTTTCGGAGCGGTCAGGAACGCTTTGGGAGAGCCGCCTATCATAGCCGAGGATCTGGGATTTTTGACCGAGGACGTACGCGAGCTTTTGCGAGCGTCGGGCTTCCCCGGTATGAAGGTGCTCGAATTTGCGTTTGATCCGAGAGAGGTCAGCAATTATCTGCCTCATACATACACGTACAACAGCGTCGTTTATGCCGGCACGCACGACAACGACACGATAGCCGGCTGGGCAAAGGAGGTTGACAAGGACACTCTCGATTTCTGCAAAAAATATATAGACGCGGACGACGGCGATCTCGTATTTAAAATGATACGCGCCGCATTGGCAAGCGTGAGCGATACGGCGATAATACAGATGCAGGATTATCTGGAGCTGGGAAGCGAAGCGAGAATGAACATACCGTCCACTACGGGCGGCAACTGGACATGGCGAATGACGAAAAGAGACGCGACAAAGAAATTGGCGCAGAAAATTGCAGATATGACGCGTACATACGGAAGGTGCGAAAGATTTTAAAAAAATAAAAACCGCTTTTTGAAAAAGCGGTTTTTTTGTTTTTGATTTATTATTCCTCGTCCTCGGCGACGTCCTTGTGCGACAGCGATATCTTGCCGGTCTTGGGATCGACGTCCATGACCTTGACCTTGAGCCAGTCGCCCTCCTTGACAACGTCCTCGACCTTTTCAACTCTGTGATTGGCAAGCTTTGAAATGTGGCAGAGACCGTCCTTGCCGGGGAGGATTTCAACAAACGCTCCGAACGGCTGTATTGTTTTAACAAGTCCCGTATAAATCTCGCCCACTTCGGGTTCCTTGACTATCGTTTCAATAGCGTCTCTCGCCGCCTTGCCCGATTCCTGGTCAACGGCGAAAATGTGTATGGTACCGTCGTCCTCGATATCTATCTTCGCGCCTGTTTCTGCGACGATTTTCTGGATAACCTTGCCGCCCTGACCTATTACGTCGCGGATCTTGTCAACGTCTATCTTCATGGTTTCAGCCTTCGGCGCGTACGGTGAAAGCTCTTCTCTCGGCGCGGGGATAGCCTTTAAGAGTATCTCGTCAATGATGTAATATCTCGCGTCTCTCGTCTTGCGCAGAGCCTCCTCGATAACCTCGTAGGGGAGACCGTCGTTCTTTATATCGACCTGTATCGACGTAATACCCTTCTTTGTACCGGCGACCTTGAAATCCATTTCGCCGTAGAAGTCCTCGAGACCTTGTATGTCGACCATAGTCGTAAAGCCGTCGTCTGTCGTGATAAGACCGCACGATATACCCGCAACGGGAGCCTTTATCGGTACGCCCGCCGCCATAAGCGAAAGCGTGGAGCCGCATACGCTGCCCTGCGAGGTCGAGCCGTTTGAGGAGAGGACCTCCGATACCACTCTTATCGCGTAAGGGAAATCGTCCTCTGACGGGAGTACGGGAACAAGCGAACGCTCAGCCAGCGCGCCGTGTCCTATCTCGCGTCTGCCGGGTCCTCTTGACGGTCTTGTTTCACCGACCGAATACGACGGGAAATTATAGTGGTGCATATATCTCTTTTCTTCTTCGGTATCTATGCCGTCAAGACGCTGATGCTCCGACAGCGGCGCGAGCGTCGCCACGGAAAGGACCTGTGTCTGTCCTCTTGTGAAGAGACCCGAGCCGTGTACTCTCGCAAGCAGATCTACCTCTGCGGAAAGCGGTCTGATCTCGTCGAGACCTCGTCCGTCCACGCGTCTGCCCTGCACAAGCCATGCGCGTACTATTTCCTTCTGCATCTTGTAAAGTATCTCGCCGAGCTGTTCCGAAAGGTCGGGATACTCCTCGTCGAGCTGTTCGGTGATTTCGTCCGTGATAACGCCTATTCTCGCGTCGCGCTCGTTTTTGTCGTCGGTGTCGAGCGCGTACTGAAGCTTATCGAATACCATTTCCTTTATTTTGTCGTAAAGGTCGTGATCTACGTCGTGTGCTTCGTATGTGAATTTTTCTTTTCCTATTTCGGCTTGTATGCCGCTGATGAAGTCGCATAATTCCTTTATAACGCCGTGGGCGAACTTGATACCCTCGAGCATGACGCTTTCCTCGACTTCGTTCGCGCCCGCTTCGATCATAACGACCTTCTGCTTCGTACCGGCTACGGTAACGAGCATTTCGCTCTTTTCTCTCTGCTCGACGGTCGGGTTTATAACATATTCGCCGTCAACAAGACCGAGCCATACGCCGCCTATCGGACCGTTCCAGGGAATGTCCGATATTGACAGAGCGATCGACGTTCCTATCATCGCCGCTACCTCAGGCGGGTTGTCCTGCTCGACCGAAAGGACCGTGGCGACTACCGTCACGTCGTTTCTCAAATCCGACGGGAACAGGGGTCTTATCGGTCTGTCGATAACGCGGCTCGTAAGTATCGCCTTTTCGGACGGCTTACCCTCGCGCTTGATGTAACCTCCGGGGATCTTGCCTACCGAGTAGAGTTTTTCTTCATAGTCGACGCTCAAAGGGAAGAAGTCTATTCCTTCTCTCGGCGTGCGGGACGCCGTAACGTTTACCATTACAGCCGTGTCGCCGTAGCGGACAAGGCAGTTTCCGTTGGCGAGCTGAGCCATCTTACCGGTTTCTATGATAAGAGGTCTGTTCGCAAGTGTTGTTTCGAATGTTCTAAACATTTGTTTTTTCTCCTTTTCTTTATTTTTTCGGAGATATGTTTTAGCAGATAAATACAAGAGGGGAGATACTCCCGTCCTCTGTTTATTTGCTAAACAAATATCTCCGTAAATATATATAGGCAAACCGAACGCGTCGGTTTGCCCCATATAACAAAATTACTTTCTCAAGCCTAATTTAGCCACGAGCGCACGATATCTTTCGATATCCTGCTCTTTAAGGTAATTCATAAGACCGCGTCTCTTACCGACCATCATAAGAAGACCTCTTCTTGAGTGGTGATCCTTCTTGTGGATATTAAGATGCTCGTTGTTGAGATGGTTGATCCTCTCCGTGAGAAGCGCGATTTGCACCTCGGGCGAACCTGTGTCGCCTTCATGAGTTGCAAACGTCTTGATTATTTCCGCCTTACGTTCCTTTGTCATGATTTCACCTCCTATGATAAATCATCGCCCGCTGCCGAGATACCGTTGGTGATTCGGTTTTCCAAGCCAAGGGTTCAATTTTGAATCTAAATAAAACAATTTTTCCGAGCGTGTCAGCTCTGCTTTGTCGTTCTGTTGAAACGTCTGTTGAACTTTTCAACACGACCGCCCGTATCAACAAGCTTCTGCTTACCCGTAAAGAACGGATGACATTTCGAACAAATTTCAACCTGGATATTTTCCTTCGTGGAACCCGTTTCTATAACTTCTCCGCACGCGCAGGTTATCGTAGTCTGCTTGTAATCGGGATGGATACCCTCTTTCACTTTCCGCACCTCCTTCTGTATTTTCTCGGTACAAAACATACCATGATGTAGTATAACATAAATATTTTTGTTTTGCAAGACTTTTTTTCTTTATTTTCGGCATTTGCGCCGTCTTTATTCACCGCCGCGCTTAAAATGCCTTCGAATCTCACCCGCGAGGTAAAGCGAACCGTATACGCAGGTCAGCGCGCCGTCTGCGGCTTTTAAAGCGTCGGCGACCGCTGAAACCGCGTTTTTGTTTACCGTGACGCGCGGATTTACCTTTCTCACGGCGTCGGCGAGACGTTCCGCGCTCAGGCAGCGCGGCATGTCAAGCTCGGTCGTCCATACCGCTCTCGCATACGGCGCGATTATCCGCGCGCAGCTTTCGTAATCCTTGTCCTCCATCATCGCCGTCACAAGCACAAAAGGACGTTTAAGCGCGAGCAGGGAGCCGAGCAGGACCTTTACGCCGTCGGGGTTATGACCTCCGTCTATGACGAGATCCTCCGACAGAAACTCGAACCTCGCCGCCCAGCGCGCGTTTTGCAATCCATTTTGTACGGCTTCGTCGCTGATATCGAAGCCGCGCGCGCGCAGAACGTTCACCGCTTCGAGAGCGGACGCGGCGTTCTGCGGCTGGTACGCGCCGCGAAGCGAAAGCGGATACGTTTTTCCCTTATATATAAATCCGTTTTCGGCGGCGCGCGCCTTATCCGCGACAATGAGCCGCGCCTTTTTTTCGTTTGCCGCGCGGCGTATCACGCTTTGAGCCGCCGCGTCGTTCGGATATGAAACGACCGCGGAGCCTTCGCGTATTATCCCGCATTTTTCGAACGCGATATCCTCTGCGGTATCGCCCAGATAGCGCGTGTGGTCAAGACCGATGCTGCAAATTACGCTCACGAGACTGTCCTCTATGACGTTCGTCGCGTCGAGCCTGCCGCCCATGCCCGCTTCAAGCACTACCGCGTCGCAGTCAAGCTCGTCGAAATATAAAAACGCGAGCGCGGTGACGAACGCAAACTCCGAAACGGGCGCGTCCGCGTTTTCCATGGCTCGTCTAACGCGCGACGCGTACAGCGCGAGGCTGTCGTCGGGAATGTTTTCGCCGTTTACGCGTATTCTCTCGTTGAACGTCTCTATATAAGGCGACGTGTACAGTCCCGTTTTATATCCCGCCGCGCGCAGGATACTCTCGATGAGTGCCGCCGTCGAGCCTTTTCCGTTCGTACCCGCTATATGCACGTATTTAAGCCGTTTATGCGGATCGCCGAGAGAAAAAAGGAGCTTTTCGAGATTTTCGTTGCCGAGGGGTCGTCTGAATTTCGGTATGGAATGTATATAATTTAACGCTTCGGTATAATTCATTTTTTTCTCCAATATATTTTTTGTATTATTATACCTCTTTGCCGCCTATAAGTCAAACGCCGCCGCGCTCTTTTTACGTATTTTACGACGTTCAAAAAAAAATTCATAAAAAATGTATTGATTTTTTTGTGTTTAAGTGGTATATTGTAGAATATGATGTAAAATGCGGAATAAGCGCGCTGCGCTTCCGCGTCAAACGAAAGGAGATTTTACAGCGTTATGAATGAAAAGAAAAAGGCGTCCGGCACCGATAAGCTGGTGAACGCGGTCATCGCGGTCGCGATCGCGGCGTTCGTCTGCGCGGGCGTGTACGCGACATACGGAAAAATATCTGAAGGTATCGAGGAAAAGGCGATAACGAACGGAGAGAAGGAAGCCGACGTAGAGTACCTCGCAAAACAGGCGAACATGACTGTGGAGGACTATCTCGCGCAGTACGGGCTTACGCTTTCCGATACCGTAACAAAAGATTCGACTGAAAGCGACATGACCGACAACATGACTATCGAAAACTATCTGAAATATACGGGAATGGAACAGACCGCGGATCAGGTCATTTCCGACGCGGGACTTACGGATACCGTGACGAAGGACACACTCTGGAAAGACTTTATGCCGCAGATGCCCGTAAAGATGGTGTACGACGAGACGACGTTCAATCAGATCAAGGAACAGCTTGCTCTCGGAGACGATGTGACGATGGATATGTCCTACGGCGACTTTGAGAAGATACTGGAGCAGGCGGCAAATGAAGCGCAGGCTGCCGCCGAAGAAACCGCTCAGACTGCCGCGCCCGACGCCGAGCAGGCTCCCGAGGAAACCGCTGCCGCCGACGAAGCGCAGCAGCCGCAGGGTTAAATATTTGTAAATTATTTATGTTAGGAGATTGATAAAAGTGAATGACGAAAAGAATTTCAATGAGGAAAACGAAGAAGTGACCGCTGTTCCCGAAGAGGTTGAGGAAACCGTTGACGAAGCGGTGGAAAGCGCGGCGGAAACCACAGAGGAAAAAATCGAAGAAGCCGCAGAGGAAGCCGTAATTGCGGAGACGACGGAGGAGAACGTCGTTGACTCCGTTCCGACCGAGGACAGCGAGGTTCCCGAGACCGTGGAATCGCTTGAAGCCGAAGTCGGGGACGGCGCGCAGGACGTTGCGGACGAGGTAAGCGAAACGACCGAGGACGCGAGCGGCGAAGCCGTGGAACAGGCAGCCGCCGAAGTTGGCGACACGCTTGAAGGCGCGGCTGAGACGACCGAAAACACCGTGCAGGACATAGCGTCCTCATACAAGGTAAACGACAACGACTCAAAGTCCAAGAAGGGCGCGATCATTGCCGTTATAGTGGCGGCGGTGCTTGTTATCGCACTTGTTCTTATATTCATATTCTTCGGTTCGTCTATCTTCAACAAGTATAACAGAATGGGTTACGTGGACGTAAGCGGACGTACTGTCGGCGAGGTCGCCGAGGAAGCGGGTATGGAATACGACGCTTTCCTCGAACAGTTCGGTCTGCCCGCCGATATGCCGGAGAACACGACCGAAAGCGCGGCGTATAACAACATTCCCCTTTCGAGCATGGCTAAGACATACGGCATGGACGTAAGTCAGATGAAGGAGATACTCAAGATGCCCGATGACGTTACCGACGACACACCCTGGGGCGAAGCCATAGGCAAGGTAACGCTCGGCGCGTATGTCGGCGAGGATAACCTCGGCGAGTTCAAGGAATACTACGGTCTTGGAGACGACGTCACCGCCGATACGCTTTGGGGCGAGGTAAGACAGACGGTTGACGAAAAGGACAGAGAAACGAGAATAGAAGCCGAGAAGGAAGAAGCCAAGCAGGCTTCCGAAGCCGAGGAGGAGCCTGAGGAAAGTGCTTCACCCGAAGCTTCGCCCGAAGCCTCACCCGAAGCTTCACCCGCAGCTTCACCCGCAGCATAATACAAAAAAGATAATAAAAAAGCTTCCGCGATATAAAATCAGCGGAAGCTTTTTTTGTTGCCGGTATTTAAAGTCCGAACTGCTCCTTGCAGTCCGCAAGGACCTTTTCGATAGCAGCCGTCGCGGATTCAAAGCTTTCCGCGAAGGTGCCGAGATAAATTTTGATTTTCGGCTCGGTACCAGAAGGACGCACGATGAAATACGTCTTGTCGTCCGACAGGTTATATTTCAGCACGTTTGATTTCGGCAGCCCCTTAAGCGGCGACACGCCGCCTTTTGTATCCTTCACCGTCTGCGACTGATAGTCCGTGTAAAGCACGATATCCATACCCGCGACCTTGACGGGCGGATTTTCGCGCAGGTCCGCAAGCAGCTTCGACATCTTTTCCATGCCGTCCTTTCCGGGCATCGTGAACGAAACGGTCTTTTCCGCATAATAGCCGTACTTTTCGTAAATGTCCATGAGAGCTTCGTAAAGCGACTTGCCCTTCGTCTTGTAATACGCCGCCATTTCCGCGATAAGCATCGTCGCGACAACGCCGTCCTTGTCACGCGCGTGCGTGCCGACAAGGTAACCGTAGCTTTCCTCAAATCCGATCAGGTACGTGTGATTTCCCTTTTCGGCAAATTCGGTCATCTTTTCGCCGATGTACTTAAATCCGGTCAGTACGTTCATTATTTCAACGCCGTACGAATCCGCGATCGCGGCGGCAAGCTCCGTAGTCACGATAGTCTTTATAACTACGCCGTTGTCGGGAAGCGTTCCTTTTTCTTTTTTTGATCTCAGGATATATTCCACGAGCAGCGCGCCGGTCTGGTTTCCCGTAAGCGTTCTGTAAACGCCGTCCGCGTCGCGGACAACGATACCTACGCGGTCGCAGTCGGGATCCGTGCCGATTATAACGTCGACGTCGTTTTCCTTCGCCATGCGTATGGCTATCTCGAAGCCCTCTTTATCTTCGGGGTTCGGTGATTTGACCGTCGGGAAATTACCGTCCTCGGTGTCCTGTTCTTTAACGACAAGCACATTTTTGAAACCGATACGCTTTAAAATCTCCTTCACGGGACGCGAGCCGGTACCGTGGAACGGCGTGTATATAAGCTTAAAGGTATCCGCGACGGCTTCCACGGCTTCGGGATTCTGCCGCTGCGTCATGACCGTTTCGAGGAATTTCTCGTCGAGGTCGGAGCCGATAACGGTGACGATACCCTTATCCATCGCTTCCTTAAGATCCATGAACTTCACGTCGTCGAAAATGTCGTAGCTGTCTATCGCCGCAACGACAACGTCAGCCGCGTCGGGCGGGAGCTGACCGCCGTCCGAGCCGTATACCTTATATCCGTTGTATTCCTTCGGATTGTGGCTCGCCGTTATCATAACGCCCGCGGCACAGCCGAGAGTACGTATTCCGAACGACACCTCGGGGACGGAGTGAACTATCGGGAACAAATGCACGTTAACGCCGTTCGCCGCGAGGACTTTCGCCGTTTCCTCCGCAAACACACGGGAGAAATTGCGCGTATCGTAGCCGATAAGAACGCCCGCTTTCGCGGCGTCCGCGCCCATTGAGTTTACATATTTTGCGACGCCCTGGCTCGCGCGGCGCACGTTATAGATGTTGATTCGGTTCGTACCCGCGCCGATTATGCCGCGCATACCCGCCGTGCCGAATTCAAGCTCGCGGTAAAAACGTTCTTCGATCTCCTTTTCGTCGCCGGCGACGGACCGAAGCTCCGCTTTCGTATCCTCGTCAACGACGGGACTCGTAAGCCATCGGTTGTATGTTTCCTTATAACCCATTGGTAAACCCTCCTTGAGTAATTTAATCTGATAGAATCATTATACAATAATCCGCGGCTTTTTTCAATCAGTAATATGCAAAAATTATAAGCGTGTTAATAGTATAAAATGACAAAAAAACCGCAAAGCTTGACGAAAATAAGAATTTGTTGTACAATAAACCAAACATATAAAAAGGAGGACCTTTATATGGCAGTCAAGGTAAGCGAAACGGGATACGGCAAATGGAAAACGCCCGTTATAATAGCCGCGGCGGTTATAGTTATATGTCTTGCGGCGGCGGGAATACTGTTAAAGGACAGTCTGGGAGTAAGCGTGCCGGAGGGTTCGAGACAAACCGAAGTCGCGGAGGGCGACGGTACGTCCGCCGTAGCCGACATGCTGCACGACGAGAACATAATAAAATATCCGTGGCTGTTTAAAATACAGTCTAAGCTCGGCGGCTACGACGGCAATTTTCAGCCCGGAGCCGTAACGGTCAGCGACGGTATGAGCTACGGCGAGATTCTCGATTTGCTGATAACGCCCAACAGGGGAATGAGGAAGGTGACCATACCTGAAGGCTATGAGATAAAACAGATTGCGGACAAGCTTAACGAGGAGGGTATCGTTGCGTGGGAGGATTTTTACGCCGCGCTCAATCCGCAGGATTACGATTACCCGTTCCTGAGCGGTCTGCCCCAGCGCGACGGCGCGATGGAGGGATATCTGTTTCCGGCGACTTACGATATTCCCGAGGGAATGTCCGCGCACGATATAATCGACTTGATGCTGTCCGCGTTTGACAGTCAGTTTACCGACGAATATTACGCGCGCGCCGCCGAGCTTGGCATGACGGTCGACGAGATAATCACAATGGCGTCGATAGTCGAGAGAGAAGCGGGCGACGACGAAGAGAGAGCTAAGGTTGCGGGCGTGTTCTACAACAGACGTAATGCGGGTATGAAATTCCAGTCATGCGCGACCGTGCAGTATATTCTTGGTGAAAGAAAGCCCGTGCTGACGATTGCCGATACGCAGATAGATTCCCCGTACAATACATACATCTACCCGGGATTCCCGATAGGACCGATATGCAATCCCGGGATAGAAAGCATTAAAGCCGCGCTTTATCCCGAGGTCACTGACGCGTATTATTTCGTGCTCGGCAAGGACGGCACGCACGTGTTCTCGAATACGTATGAGGAGCATCTCGCGGCGATGGGCAGCGCGGATCCGACGATGAGCGTGGACGGAAGCGCGATCGAAAATCAGGACGGACTTAAACAGTGAGCCGCTTTTGAAAGGGAAACGTAAATGATAGAATATGACAAAAACGCGATCGTACCGCCGTATATAACGCAGTATCTGCGCGAAAAGACCGTTCACGGCGACGCGCTCCTTCACGAAATGGAGGAATACGCCGCCGAAAACAGCGTGCCTATCGTCGAGCCGGAGACGGCGCGCTTTTTGTCGGTGATGTGCCGCGCCGTGAGACCGAAAAGGATATTGGAGGTCGGGGCGGCGATAGGATACAGCGCGATACTCATGGAGAAAGCGGCGCGCTGCGAGATATTGACGCTGGAATGTAACTCGGATATGGCGCGTATGGCGAGGGACAATATCGAAAAAGCGGGATATACGGATAAAATCAAGGTAGCGGAAGCCGACGCGAAGGACTATCTGGCTTACCTTGACGAGGACGAAATTTTTGATATGATTTTTCTCGACGGACCGAAGGCGCATTATATTTATATGCTCGACGAGTGTGTGCGTCTCTTGAAAAAGGGCGGGATAATCGTAACGGACAACGTTCTCTACAAGGGTATGACCGCCGACGACGGCCATGTCGTGCGCCGTAAAATCACGATAGTGAAACGGCTCAGACGCTACGTTGATATGCTTATGGAAAACAAGGAGCTTGAAACCGCGATACTTCCGCTGGGCGACGGCGTGACGGTTTCCGTGAAAATTTGAAAAGGTAACGCGCGCCGAATGTGTCGGAGAAATACAATATTAAAGGACGTAGATCATGAAGAAACCGGAATTGCTCGCTCCCGCGGGGAGCCTGGAAAAACTGAAAACTGCGATCGAGTACGGCGCGGACGCGGTATATATCGGCGGCGAAGCGTTTTCTCTGCGCGCCGCGGCGGAAAATTTCACGAAGGAAGAAATGACCGAGGGCATACGCTTCGCGCACGAACGCGGGAAAAAGGTGTATCTTACCGCGAATATAATCCCGCATAATTCCGACTTATCCGATTTTGAACGATATATCGGCGAGATAAAAGATTACGGCTTCGACGCCGCGCTTGTCGCCGACCTCGGCGCGTTCGATCTGATGCGTACAAACGCGCCGAATATCCCTATACACGTCAGCACTCAGGCGAACAACGTAAACTACCGCTCCGCTTTGATGTGGCACAGGCTGGGTGCGAAGCGCGTCGTGCTGGCGCGCGAAATGTCGTTTGACGAGATCGCGCAGATACGCGCAAATACGCCGGACGACCTCGAATTTGAGGTATTCGTTCACGGCGCGATGTGCATATCTTATTCGGGACGCTGCCTTCTTTCAAGTTATATGACGGGACGCGACTCAAACCGCGGCGCGTGCGCGCACCCGTGCCGCTGGAAATACAGCCTCGTCGAGGAGACGCGCCCGGGCGAATACATGGACGTTGTCGAAAACGAACGCGGCACGTTTATTTTCAATTCAAAGGATCTATGCATGATACGCCATATACCCGAATTGGTAAAAAGCGGCGTTTCGAGCCTTAAAATCGAGGGACGCGTCAAAACCTCGTACTACGTCGCGACGGTCGTGGGCGCGTACAGACGCGAGATCGACCGCTATTTCGCCGACCCCGAAAACTACGTTTTCAACGAGGACGAATACGACGAGCTTTGCAAGGTGAGCCACCGCCCCTACACGACCGGCTTTTACTTCTCCAAGCCTGACGCTGACGCGCAGGTATACGAGTCGAGCTCGTATATACGCGATTACGATTTGATAGGCATAGTCGAGGAGTACGACGAAAGCACCGGCATAGCGCAGATAACGCAGCGCAACCGCTTTTTTAAGGGTGACGAAGCGGAGATAATACAGCCGATGAAGCCGTATTTTACGCAGAAAATCGAAAAAATGACGGACGAAAACGGCGGGGAGATAGAGGTTGCGAACCACGCCGAGCAGCGGATATTCATACCGCTCTCACAGAGCGTAGTCAAGGGCGCGATGTTAAGGAAAAAAAGATAACAGCAAAACAAAATGATACAAAATTACAATAAATCGAAATCGGGATTAAAATCCCGATTTTTTTGTTTAAAATATTCACATAATAATCCAAAATTATTTACTTTTTCGTTATTTTATGATATAATTACTTATCTTTAATATGGTCCGAAATTTTAAAGAAAAGGAGAGAAAACCATGAAAAAATTTAAAAAGCTGCTTTGCGCGGCTCTAACGCTCGCGATGGCGTCGGGTACGATAGTTTTACCCGCGACCACCGCGAACGCCGAAACGACGCCCATCTTCCCAGGCGATGAAGTCAAAAAGGAATGGAAGTTTGACTTCGGCGCGGCGGGTACGGCTGCCGAGGACGGCTGGACGGCCGTGACCCCCGACATGCATTATGAAAAGGGCGGCGACGCAGATTTTGGATTCCTCGGCACAAAGGAATCCGACTATCTGCTCGGAGACCGTTACGACGGTTTCGGCACACAGAAGAAACAGATGGAAAACGACGACGATAAAGTCATCACGCTTAAAGCGGGCGGCGGTACGGGTCTTGACGACGGTATCGGCTCGTCGGGCGAGGACCTCTACGGCAACGCCGGAGACCTCTACTATCCCGTTCGTTTCGCCCTGAAAGCCGAGGACGACCACTATTACCGCGTACAAGCCACCGTTACGACGCTTGACACGAGTAAGGAAGCGGAGGTCTCGCTTTACACGGAGAGAAAACACCCGCTCTACACCGACGTGAAGCTCGAACCCGGCGAAAAGAAGACGGTTGAGTTTTCCGTAAGACCGACTCCTATTTACTATCAGAAATCAACTCCGACGGGTGCGATCAAGGACGAAATGGTAAACGTCTGCGCGCTCGGCAAAAACTCGGCGATCTCCTCGATAATCATTCAGGAGGTAGCGGAGTACCCCGTATTCTGGGTACTCGGTGACTCGACCGTTACGGACGGCAACTGCTCGCTTCCGTTCTTCAGACTTCAGAACTACACCGGCGTCGGCACGGGACTTACCAAATATCTCCCGCGCGACATCGCCATGGTGAACGAGGGCGAGGGCGGTCTGAACGCCGCCGACAGTCTCCACTACGACATGGTTGCGAACAGAATAAAGGCGGGCGACTACCTCTACGTTGAGTACGGTCACAACCACAAGGACGATAAAGTCCCCGGTTACATTTCCAATCTCGCAAAATACTACAATCTTTGCAAGACCAAGAACGCGAAGCTTCTCATCGTAAGCCCGATCGAGAGAATAAATAAATGGGACAGCGGTTCCAAGCAGTACGAACACTCGTTTGTAAAGATAAGCGAGACAGACGATACAGACTATTCGGCGGCGGGTAAGAAATACGTCGAGGATAAAATCGCCGACGACGGCGCGGAAAATATCGCGTTCGTCGAACTCACGCAGCGCAGTCTCGATTTCTACAATAAAATAGTAAAAGAAAACGGCGACGATCCCAACGCTATCAAATACTACTTCCAGACGGCGCAGGGCGGCGCGACGGACACGACGCACCCGAACGACGCGGGCGCGGAAAATCTCGCGTACGAGTTTATAGAATCGGCTAAGGCGAGAGTGGAGGAGACGACGAGCGAAGCGGAAAAGGCTGTCCTCAACGGTTTCCTTGACAATATTACCGAAGAAAAGCCGAATCTTATTCCCGAATCCATAACGTCCACTCCGCTCGGCGGCTCGGCGTGGCCCCAGTACGTTTCGGGACCCGAATATAAATACCCGACCGACGTTGAAAGCGTTACGGTCGCCGACGGCAAAATCAAGGACATGACCGTAAACGTTATCGGTACGATGAGCACATACGCCATGGGCGTTGTCGACGTGTACGGCGCGGACGGCGAGAAGAAAGCCTCGTACATCTCCGCGAAGAACGTTGACAACTCCACCGGCAAGGGCTTCCAGACCGTGGCGTTCCCCGAAACGGCGGCAATCGCCGACGGCGAGACGTTTAAGGCGTATACCTGGACGGCGACCGAGACGGACGGCGATCTCGCGCTCCTTCCCGAGGAGGAGGGCGGCGAACGCCTGTCGGCTGAATACGATTACATACCCGCGACGTCCTCGTACCTTTCCGACGACTTTACATATGAAGGCGCGGTATACGAGGACGAGGGCGCGACGCTTGTCGAAAATGCCGAAGGCAGCGGCTGGCAGCACGTCGGAAGCGCGGCAAAGACAACGACGCTCGGTACGACCGTTGTGGGCGGCGACGACGAAAACCCCATAAACATGAATTACGCCAACGTTGTGACGACGGGTAAAAAAACCGACGGCACCGACGGCTCGTTCTACCTCTCAAAGAGCCTTTCCGAGCCGATAGGCACGTCGGGCAAATACGAGGTTTCCTTCGATATAAGATATGTAAACGGCGGCGGCATGAACGTCGAACTCGCCACTAACCCGTCCGCGTCAAACGTTACGGGAACGGACACCGTTGTACCCGTATTCGCCGTGGGCGACGAGGGTATGCTGAAGGTAGGCGGCAAGGACGTGGGACAGATCTCGTCCCTCAGATTCGCCAAGGTACGCTTTGTCCTCGACATGGATTTCGGTACCGCGACGCTTCACCTCGCGGGTTATGACCCCGTGACGGTAGACTGCGACTTGTATACGACGACCGACCCCGTCGTTAAACCCGAAAAAATTACTTCTATATTATTCGACTCCTCAAAGGTTCCCGTGGGTATACAAATCGCGAACCTCAGCGTGACCGCGCTCAAGACCGAGGAGTTACCCGAATTTACCGCGAAAGCGTCGTCCTCGAACGACGAGCGCGGTACGGTCACGATAACCGCCGCAGCGGCGGGCAGCGGCGGCTTGACGGGTCTGGGACCCGTACTGTTCGGCGACGGCGTGAAGCTTGCCTTCAACTTTAACGAAGCCGTGATAACGTCCGACAACCCCGCCGAAATGACGCTTCTCGAAGTCGCCTACAATACCGACGGCACGCTCAAATCGGTCAAATCAACGCCCGTTGTATTTGAAGAAGCCGGTACGAAGCAGATAAGCGCGAAAGCGGGCAACAAGCTCATGCTCTGGGATTCCGTTTCCGGCATGAAGCCCCTTACCGAAGCGATCATCGCGGGCAACGGCGAACCGAAATCACTGACGGCAAAGCTCAACACGGTTATAACCGCCAAAGCGACCGCGAACGAAGGCTATGTATTCACGGGCTGGTACAAGGAGGGCAATACCTCGAAGGTCATTTCCCCAGACGCGGAATACTCCTTCCGTATACGTCAGGACACGTCCATCGTCGCGCGCTTTGTTATAAAGCCGACCGTAGACGACGTGAAGTCCTTCTCGCTCAGTGCCGACAAGACGCGCGTGAAGGTCGCTTCCGGCACGCAGATAAACCTCGGTATCATCGACGCGGTAGACCAGTACAAGACCCCCGTCGACGAAGTTAACAACGCGTCCGCGGCCTGGTCGTGCGACGACGCCGCTCTGACGCTTACCGACGGCGTTCTCACTATCCCCGACGGCTACGCTTCTTCGGAGCCGAAGAAGACCGTTACCGTTACGGCTGAGCTGAACGGCATAAAGAAGAGTATCTCAGTCGTTCTCTACGACTGCGATTACTTTGAGGACTTCTCGGCTGTTGCGTCCGCCTCAGACTGGTTCGAAGACACCTCGGCCGTGCCGCTGAGCACGATAATTCCCGAGGAAGGTATTGACGACTTCCCCGCGATGCGCAGCGTCGGCAACGGTAAGGCTCTCGTTGTTGGAAACGGCGGTAACGCCGCAGGCAACAACCTTGCCTACAACAAGGTCTTCGACGGCTTCAAGACGCACACGAAGATGAAATTCGGCTTCGAGATAGAAGTACATAAATCCAGAAACGACGGCAAAGACGCCTCCACCACGCTTCAATTTATAGACGATACATACGCCGGCGTGGAGGGCACAAATCCTGTTCCCGTCTTCAGTATGCTTCTTAGAACCGGCGACAAGACTACGCCGTCGAGCTTCAACGGAAAAGCGGTTTCCGGCTTCAACACCGCAATGCTTGTTGCCGTGGACACCGAGCTTGACTTTACCGCAAAGACGATGAAATACACGCTGACGAACGCCGCTGGCAAGGTACTTGCCACGGGCGACGCCGCTCTGACTGCGGCGAACCTCGACAGAATGTATTTCGTAGGCGATTGGAGTTACGGAAAATTCGCCATTGATAACATTTATGCAGAGTATTTGGATTAAAGCAACACGTTTGGGAAGGGGACCGCTTCGGCGGTCCTTTTCTCTTTCCCGCCGCACGCTCCCGTATGGCGGCTGCGGCCGCCGTCCGCGCGCCCCGCAGAACCGTATTCGTAAATTTCCCCAAAAAACGACCGAAAAATTTATGCAAAATCCCGAAAAAATATTTATCAAGGGTATTGCAAAATCTTTAAAATTGTGCTACAATATATACCATGTAGACGAGCGCGCAAGGGTAACGCAGGCATGGTGACCCGCGCTGCGCCCGAAAAACAAAACGCCCGGGCACGGGCAAAAAAAATATATTATATAAAGAAAAGGAAAGGGAGAGAGAGAATGAAAATTAAAAAACTGATTTCATTACTTTGCGCTGCGGCTATGACCACATCGGCATTTGCCGGCATGACGATTACCGCGAGCGCGGCGGCTCCGGTCGTAACTCTTGACGGCTCCACCGTTGATGGCTGGGAAGGCTCCGCCGTTCCTGTGGTTAAAACCGAGGAAGGCTCGTCCGACCAGTATCTCGAATTTATCGGCGGCTCGAACGACGGTTATGCGTCTTATACGTTCGCTAACGGCGACTATGAAGACATGGGCGGCGAGTACGCTATCGAGTTTGATACGTCGATAACGGCGGGTACAGGTCAGGGACGTCTCGGACGTTACACCCAGGCTGCGTTTATCGGCGAACCTTATGATGCTTCGCTGAAAGATTCGCGTGATTACGGCGGCGAGTACGCTCAGTCCGTAACAGATGCATATCTGCCTTATTTGGCAAACGGTAGTGCGAACAACTGGAATACTTCTTCGCACACAGGCGAAGGTCTGGTTTCCGACATCGGCTTGTCCGTTACGTCGAGAATCGAGCTTTTCGATAAGTGGCTCATAAACGACGACGGTACTGAGGATCTGTCGATGGAACAGGGCGACTTCCAGACACAGCCCGCTGAATGGGTAAGAGTTCGTGCCGTTGTTTCCAATGGTAAAGCTACCGTTACGGCTTCTTCGAAGTCGACACAGTATCTTAACGGACAGGAATTCCCCGCTGACGCGGAAGGCGTAAATTGTCTTTATCTTACGATGCCCAGAAGCGACAATAACTTCGTAGTTCCGGGCAAGATAGACAATCCGGGTCCTCCGACGATATTGATAGACAATGTAAAGATTTATGACGACACGACGAGTCTTCCTGCATTCAGCACGGACGGCTTGAGAGGTGCGGCTGCTGTTGTTACACCTCCTCCGGCTCCCGAGACCGTTGCGGGTATGGCTCCCGACTTCACGCTTCCCGAGAGAATCGACGAAGGTGATGTAACAAAGGTTGACTTCGAAGCTGAAGCAACAGGTAAGATTTTTGAGATAGGTAACTCGAATACCTCTACAAATCCCGAATATCTCCCCACTGAGCCTTATGATCTCAGCGGCGGAAAAGCTCATATTTCGATTGCCGACAGAGACGGCGGCGACCCGAACTCCTATGCTTCGATCGTTGACGTTACAAACGGCACGAAGGCTGTTAAGTTTAACGGCGGCGGCTATGCGACGGCAGGCAGAGGTCCGAGATTCTATTATGACCCTGATATCGAGGTCGGCGACGGCACGGCTGTTATGGCGTTCTCGGTATATCTGTCAAAGAATGCCGTAAAGGGTAAGTCCAGACTTTGGATAGTTGACTCGCAGGGTAACGCTCCCGACGGTGCGGGCGAGTACGCAGGTCAGTCTCTCGGCGCGGCTCCGTTCGTAGATAATTCCGAAACGGCTCCGGCTTATTACAAGACGTTCCTTGCTTGTATCTCCGCTGACGAGGAAAATGAAGGCTTCGCGGCTAACGGAAGCGACAACAACCTCATTCAGGTAGAGCCCGATCAGTGGCATACCGTTGTTCTCGCTATCACGAGCGGCGACAATTACAGAATTTGGGTAGACCCCGACGAGACAGGTTATAAGGTTGACGGCGAGCTTTCTGCGCCGGTAAAGCGTTCAAAGGTTTCGACGGAAGCCTCGGGTGCATATCTGCCCGTTAAGCTTCCCGCGCTTATCCTTGACAACTGCGCTTCGTCGAGTGCTGCAAACTCGACAGACCTTTTGGACAACATCATAGCTTACGCTACGGAGGACCCGATTGATTCGAACATCCTCCCCAACGTTGTTGAAGGTACCGCTCCGACTGTTTCGGCGCACAAGGTAACTGTTGAGTCGTCCGCTGACGGTACAAGTGCTGTTGTAAAGACAGACGAGACCGATGCATTTGCGGCTACTCTTATTCATGCCAAGTATACGGATGATGAGCTTTCGAGCGTTAAGACATACGCCGTAGGCGGTATCTCTGCTGATGCTCCTCAGACGGTTAATATGGCGGCTGACGATAAGATTTCCAACGGCGACAAGCTCATGGTATGGGGCGGCGTTGAAACGCTTCTCCCGTATTGCTCCGCTGTAACCGTTACGAACAGCTCGTATGTTGATTATGACATCGTTATAGGTAACCTTACGGGCGGTCACGTTACAGCTTCGCCTGCGAAGGCTGCGGCTGACGCAACGGTAACTCTTACCGTAACGGCTGACGAAGGCTATACATATAAAGACAGTTCACTCAAGGTAACGAAGACGGACGGTACTGTAGTTCCTACACAGGCCGGCTCCGCACCCGGTACGTTCACATTCACCATGCCTGCTGAGAACGTAAACGTTACTGCTGAGTTTGATGCTGTTAAGTATAATATTTCGGTTGACCCCGCCGTTACTTCGGCAGGCGGTTCGATCACTGTTGAACCCACGACCGCTGCAAAGGGCGATACGGTAACTCTTACCGTAGCAGCTCCCGCAGATAAGGTTGTTAAGACTGTAACATATAAGACTGCTTCGGGTGAAGCTCAGAATGCGACGCTCGGAACAGACGGCAAGTATACATTCGTAATGCCCGCCGGCGACGTAACTGTAAATGCTACGTTCGAAGAGGCGCAGAAGTACAGTATCACGACTGTTGCAGATCCCGCCGGCAGCGCGACCGCTACATATAAGGTAGAGGATACCGCTCTCACGGACAACAAGTCGTTTGCAGGAAAGACAGTTACTGTTGAAGTATCTGCTCCCGGCAGAGTAGTAGACAGCATTAAGGTTCAGGGTGCGACTATGGCTGAGACTGATATCACATCAACTAAGTCGTTCACGATGCCCGCTGAGGACGTAACGGTTACTATCACGACTTTAGAGCAGACCGCTCCGACATACACGATTGTCGGTAACGTAAGCGATGGCGTAGCTACTGTTACACTCCAGGGCGACCAGAATTATAATGCTACGATTGCTGCAGGTAAAGCTACCGTAACTGATGTTCCCGCGGGTACATACACGATAGTAGCTACCGCATCGGAGGGTTATGACGCTCCTACAATTAAGGTAGGCGGTTCGGAGACATCTTCGATCATCGTTTCGGCTGATGTTAATGAAAATGCGTTCGAAGTAACGGCTGCTAAGACAAAGGCTGAACTCAGCTCTAAGTTTAAGGCTGTTATCGAGAATGAGACAGGCGCGCTCTCAGAGCAGAACACGGCTATCGTTAATCAGGAACTTACAGCTTCGCTTGAAAAGCTTGCAGAAGTAACCGACGACATACCCACAGGCGTATCATACCAGTGGTACAAGGGTACAGGCGATGATAAGGAAATAATTACTGAAGCAACATCTGCTACATTCACACCTAACGAAATAGGCCAGACCTACACCGTTGAGATCACCGCTCCCGCAGCTGACGCTAACTTCAAAGGCTCAGTTACGGCAGAAACAGGTGCTGTTGTACAGCCGAAACTCAAGGGTACGCTTACTTTGAAGGTAGATGAGACCGATTCGACAAAGACCTCGCCCGAGGTTGGACAGACGCTTACGGCGAACTACGCAAAGGCTGCCGAAGGCGAAGACGAGGTAGAGGTTACATACGCTTGGTCGGCAGCCGACTCAGCCGAAGGCGAATTCACGCCGATAGGCGACGCGAGCGGCGCGACATATGTAATCCCCAACGATAAGGTAGGCAAATTCATAAAGGTTACTGTATCGGCTGACGGTTACGAGGGTTTGAGCGCGACGACGGCTGTTGTTCTTGAAAAGAACAGAATCACAAGCGGTCCCGTATCGTTCAAGTACACCGTTAAAGACGGTCACAGCGAAACAAAAGAAGACGCGAAGTATGATAACCCCGCAATAACAGATCTTACCCAGCTGACGACAAACCAGATCCAGCTCGGCAATAAGAACATGGATAAAGTTGATATGGAAGGCGCGCTCACAGTCGGCGACGGAAAATATGATATGAATCTTCTTGCGTTCACGGTAGACGCAGCCTCCATAAAGAACAAAATCAAGAAGGCGACGCTCACCTTCACCGCTCAGTGTACCGTTGCTAACAAGAATTCCGATATATGGCTTGTCAGAGTAACGGACGAATCCTTCACAAGCGGCGACGATTTGGCAAACGCCACATATGACGATGTTAACGGCAAGACTGCAAAGACAGTTGTAAAGGCCGGCAACAGTAACGCCAACGCTGCTCAAACGTTCACATTGGACGTTACGTCCGATCTCAGAACGGCTGAGGGTAAGGCGACATACCTCCTGGCATGTGCGACAGGACGTGAACAGAAGATAACAGACGTAAGGGTTACAATAGATGAAGCGGAAGAAGATCTTGCGAATAATGTTTCGGTAAAGGTTAAGAAGGTCGTTGACGGTGCTGAAACAGAAAATGTTGAAGCAGAGGAAACAATCGAAAATCTGTGGGAAGGCGACAAGTTCGTTTACGATTACAGCGAAAAGCAGACGATCGAAACCGACGCGGGTTACTTCCAGTTTGCGTCGGCTGATCCCGAAAACGCTACAATAAACGAATTGAGCGCGACGTCAGAGGATAACGTTATCACGTTGAAGTATACAAAGACGCCGAAGTATACGGCTACACTTACAACAAAGCTTAGCGAAGCACCTAAGGACGGCGTTCAGATCAAGATAAACGGAACTCCGACAGTAAAGGGCGAACCTATCGAACAGCAGACTATCACGACGGAAGCGGAAACGGGTCAGGCTACGATCAAGCTTCTCCCCGGAAGCTATACGTATGCGATAGACGCTACGGACGATTATCTTGCGACCAACGGTTCATTCGATATAGAAGCCGCTGATCTGTCCGTTCCCGAAATCGTGCTTCAGCCTAATAACAAGCAGAGAACTACCGTAAATATCTATTACACAACTCAGGATAAGAATACCGGCGTAATTGAAGGTAAAACGGTGAACGGTGCTACGTTTGACGTAAGCAAATTCGTTGACGACAAGATTACCGTAGATGAGCTTCTTAAAAAGGATTACTTGCCGGAAATCATTTCCGTCGATAACAGTGCTCAGAAGCATATATACAAGTATAAGAGCGGAGCGCAGGACACGACGGTAGAAGGCGAGACCACGGATATCGTTCTCGTTTATGAGGATCTGGGCGAGCACTTCGATTACTATGAGGACTTCTCGGGTGTAACCGCGGAGGATACTCCCAAGGCTTACTGGTCGAATGGCGACAGTAAGACGGGACAGGACGGAAACTCGAAGTTTACCATAACGCCGAAGCAGGATGCAGAGGTATTTGACACCAAGTACATAAGTGCTATCATGAACGGCAATAACGGCTTGAGAAACCTGATCCACAACCTTGAAACACCGATAGAGCTTGCGAGCAAGAAGGTAACGATCGATTTCGATATGTCTGTATCGGGTCTTTCGGACAGCGACACGCAGGGAGCGGAGATCAACTTTGTATCTTCTGCGTCGGTAGGTTCGAATGACGACACGGTTTACAGAAATCTTGTCTCCTTGGGAATGTACAGACAAAACGGTGATTTTGACCTTTCGTACTATGCAAAGGGCGGTTGTCCTTTCGCGGGTAACAACCCGACATTTTACGGCTCCTGCCGTGACATCGCGGAGGGTGCTGTCAGCAGCGATGCGGTTTCGGCACTCAGCGCAACGGCTATATCCGACGGTAAGTTCAACAAGGCTGATGGCACAGAGTGGTATCATGTAAATATTGTTGTTGAGAATAACCAAATGACAATTAAGGTTAACACTGTCGGTCAGGAGGACACGGCGACAGTTTCCGAGGTAGCCGTACCTGAAAGCGTAACTGATATTCAATATATCAGACTTGCGGTAGGTAAGGTTACGTTCTCCGGCAACAGAGTAGACGCCGCCGCAACGATCAACGTTGACAACCTCGCTATTCAGAGCGAAGCTGCCGGCGCGTGATTCGCGGTACGGTAAATCGTATAATAAAAAGGAACGGCAATTGCCGTTCCTTTTTTTGTTCTTTTGTTATGTAATATCGATTATTCCGCAGGAGCAGCCTTGACATACTTCGTCAGGAAGTTGTCGATACCGCCCGAACGGTCGCTGTTACCAACATTACCCATAACAACTATCTTTGAAATCTTCTTGTCGCCTGTTATGCTTACCGGCGCAGATTCTTCAAAGGTCTTGTTAGCCGTTCCGGCAAATTTAACCGTAAGCTTCGGCGTCGCGCCGCCGGTCAGCGTAACCGTAACCTTCGTAGGCGTGGCTGAGAACGAATCCCAGCCGTTCTGACCTTTGCCCATTCCTCCGGCAAATGCCTCGGTAACTTTCTCTGTGCCGAACAGTTTAACGCTGCTTACGTTAGTGCTAAAGCACTCGTATGTGTAAGAGAATAACTCCTCATCAGTAGCATTGAGTGCCTTGATGATAACTTTTTCTCTGTTAGCACCGCTCTTGACGTTGTCTATATAACCTGCGTAATGGTCGTAGGATATCTCGACTGTCTGGTCGTCCGCAAGCGGAGCAAGCGGCGTCTCAAATACAGCGTTTGCAACATCTGTGGGAGCTGTGTTTGATTTACCCGCATCGCCGAACTTGAATACAGGGTTACCGGGATAGTTCTTACCAAATCCAACTGCCGCGCCCGATGAATTCAAGGCGGTGAACAAGCTCGTCGAGCCGCTGAAGTCATCCGAAGCAGCCGCAACCTTTTCTTCACCCGTTGCCGCGAGCGTGAGAACTGCTTCATTAGATGTAACAGTTGTTGAACCATCCGCACCGCCCTGCGTCGAGGAAGCTGTAATCTTGTATGTGCCTGCGGTAGCATCTGCTTCTATAGATACCTTACCTGTACCGTCTACCGTTACCTTATCTGCGGTACCGCCGTCAGAAACCGCAACTGAGTATGTTACAGGCTTTGTCTCAAGCATCGGTGTTTCACCGTCGGTATCGAGCTGTACAGTCGAAACCGTACCAATTTCACGAGCTTCGCCTATGATGATGGTCGGGCCGTTGAGCTTCGATGTATCCATCTTTATAGATGTGAATATCGGTGTGTGTTCTTCGAGGTTGACCGCGATGTCAGCGGGATCCTCCGTAGCCTTGATTTCAAATGTTCCGCTCGCGCCGCCGTAGCCCTTCTGGTAGTCTTTGGCAACTGACCATGAGTAGTTGCCGGGGAGAAGGTCTATCGTAGCTTCGCCTGTTGTTTCAGCCGAGGTGAGTGTCTGCGCAGCTGTGAGCGCGCCGCCGGAAACTACAACGGGAATACCCTCCTTGGCGTCGTCGCCAACCTTAACTACGAACTTCGCTGTCTTATACGGCGTCTTTGAATACTTGAGCGTTATAACGTTCTCATCGTCCGTAGCCGAAAGTGAGTTGATCGTGTCGTCGCCGGCAGCACCCGTGTATACATAGTGGTACTTGTCGGGAACACTATCGCCCTTGTCAAATGCCTTCTCGTATGTCGCAACGAACTTGTCGCCTTCCCAAAGATTTTCTTCAGTTTTTGTTTCGATTACTTCTTCGGGTTCCGCACCGTCAACGACCTTCTTAACGGTCGCCTTTACGGTGTTCTTAAGCTCATGATCAGCCTCGTCAACAGCGACCTTCATGTTTGTTATGGTCTGCTGACGATTTGTCTTTGTGAATATGATGTAAGTCGCCTGACCGTTCGCAGCTCTCAGATCCGACGTCAAATCATATGTAATGGTTGCGCCGGCGTCGGTCGCGTTACCCATATTCGCAATATATTTGATGGTCTTGCCGTTGAGTGATTGTATGCTGATCGACGTAAGGTCGCCGCCCTGCGTGAAGCCTGAATCCGTTATTCTGAACAGACACAAGTCGGAATTCTTTTCTATACACTTGGAGTTGAAGGTAAGCGTAGCTTTCGCGATCTTGTTCGCCGCAAGACCCGCATTAACGGTGAATACCGCAGCCGAACGCGCACCGTCGGTGGCACTTCCGGTCAATCCAAACTCGCCCTCTGCACCGATTGCCGGAGGATCGTTTTTGTTGTCTACCGAGCGTCCGCCGATAGCGCACTGAGACGCCGTTATCGGAGTTGTAACCGCCGGAGTGGTGTAGGTTTCTTCTTGGGTCGGTGTACCGCTTACGGATACGGGACCGTTCGAAATTCTGTTCACAAGGAACTTGAGCGCGCTTGCGTCAACAGTGTATGTAACGGGCGCGTATACTGTCGCGTCGCCGTCCTTATCATAGTATACCTTGAAGCCTTCCTCAAGCTTGAAGCCTTCTCCTTCGCTGTCCGAGTTAGCCTTAACCTTTGTCTGTACGTTCAAGAAACCGTCGTCTACGGTAACCTTTCTCGCGTACTTGCCCGACTCGGCAGGATATTCTATCAAGTTGGGATTGGTTTCGTGTTCAGCGTTGTATACGGCTTCGGTTATTTCAACATAATATGTTCCGTTGCCGTTGAACTTAAGCGGTACGTAGTAGCCCGTGTTGTTTCTCGCGGGGAACGAGGGGTTAGCACTCTGGTACATAAGCGTACCCGTAACCGTTATCTTGTTGTCCGCGCCGAGCTGTACCTTGTAGTCGGTGTCAACAAGACCGTCATACAGAGCACCCGTCGCCTTCTCAACCGACGTTACGCCTATCGCATTCGTTGCAACTTCGCCTGTTTCTGCCGTAACTGAGCCGAGAGGGGCGCGCAAAAAATACCGCGCCCCCTTGACGGGACGCGGTATGCTTCGCGTACATTATTTTCGGCGCGTCAGGAGTTTATTTCCTTACGCAAATCTTCATGAGATACGGCGGGAGCGTAATTTTCGGGATTGGAATTGTAATTTTTTATCAATTCAAGCTCCTCCGCGTCCGCTTCGTCGTCCTCAACGTCAGCCCATGTTTTTGTCTTTATCACGTACCCGTCGCGTATGAACGCCCAAACGGATTCCGCGTCCTTGTCGCTCATAATCGACAACGCGCCGACAATGCGTTCCTTTATCTCCGACATATAAATCACTCCCTACTTATAAATCTGACCGCGGCTGTCGATCTCGATAACATTGATAACAACGCCGCGTCGGTCGAATATTACTCTGTATTTTCCGACGCGCAGACGGTACAAGTCCGAATTTTTCAGTTTCTTCACGTCGCCGAACGGCAGATTTTCTATCGCGTCCAAAATACGGTTCGCGACGTCGCGCGGCTGACGCTTAAGAAACTTGCGCGCATCCTTAGTATATGTAATTTGCAGCATATTATCTACTCCCTTACTGCTTTTATTATATCATTCACCACTCGCTTGTGTCAAGGGGGCGCGGTATTTTTTGCGCGCCCCTCTCGGCTCAGTTACGGCAGAAACAGGTGAAGTTGCAGAAGCTTCGGTCGACTATCCGAAGGGTAAAGTCGGCACTATCACATATGATGAGGAAGACGCTACGACTAACTTTGTTGACTTCAGTAGATTTACACCGAGCACGGCGAGCAACGCGAACGGAAACAAAACGAAGTTCGAAAGACTTGTTGCCGCAAACAATCATCCTGCGGGTGCTAAGTTCATACCGTTCACAGAGTCTTATACGATGACGGGCGAAGCTATAGACGTTTCGTTTGATATCAACCTCCAGAATGATAAAACGTGGGTCGCGATCGCGGGTAATACTCCTATTGTTGCAACAGATCACAGAAATAATAATCCCGGCGGAAGAATTATATCTGTCGGCAGAGATACCGGCGCGACGCTTAACGTATACACAAGCACGGAGGATGCAACGGCTACTGCTGTTGCGGGAACGGATCTCGCTGCCAAGTGGTATCATATCGAAGCAGTTGTAAACGCATCCAATAAGGAGGTTTCACTTAAGGTATACGACTACAAGGCAAACAATAACTATGCGACCGCTACGCCGCTCTATACCACATCGGCACCTGTCGGCTGGAGAGACGCGACATTGACGGGTGTTTCGGGTATCTTTGTTGCAAGCGACACGAACAGCGCAACTGTCAATATAGATAACATTTATATGAACGACGATACCTTCAACGTTCCCATCGCAGTAAACGCGACGGACGCTACGGTATCACCGGCATTTGTAAATACAACAGAAGATAAGGCTACGACAGGACAGGAAATAACTATCACACCTACCAAGAAGAACGGTCAGAAGGTGACTGCTGTCAAGGTAAACGGCGAAGAAACAGGCGTTGAACCCGGGGATTCGGGTACTTATAAGTACACGACCACCGGTAATGAAGAATCGATTGCCGTTACGGTAGAATATGCGAGAAACGATATCGATTCGGTAACCGTGACAGGTCCCACTACCGTTGCGATGGGTGAAGACGCGGCTGCAACGTACACTTATACGGCAACCGTTAAGGACGTTGCGGGTTATGAGTTCACAAATGACGATAATATAACGGTTACATGGGAGCTTAAAGCCGATGACGGATCGGGTACGGTTTCAGAGACCGACGCTACTCTTGCGCAGAACGAGGATAACGAGCTTCAGGCTACGCTGTCCGTTCCTTCGACGCTCAGCGGAGCCAAGACGGTAAAGATATACGCGAAGGTTCAGGAAAAGGTAGAGGTTCCCGAAACGACTAAGGACGGCGAGCTTGCAGTTAAGCTTTCTCAGGAGCCTGTTTATCAGGTATCGACGGACGTTACGCCCGCTGAAGGCGGTTCCGTACAGCTTGACGAAAAGAACGGCGGCACGAATATTACCGAGATCGGTCAGTCTAAGACGCTCGTTGTAAAGGTTACTCCGAACGACGGTTATGAAGTGGATACGGTCAAGTACGCGCTTGACAGTGATTCGGAAACCAAGCAGGATATCACCAAGCAGGATCCCGATTATGAGCTTGACATGACAAGCATAACCGGCAATATAACGGTTTACGTTGTATTCAAGGCTAAGGATCTGACAATTGAAAACAGCTCTTCCGACGACATTGAAATCGCGGTAAACGGAACGGTTACAACGGAGCTTTCAAAGGTTCACGTTGGCGATAAGATCAATGTTTACGCGAAGGCGAACAAGCAGATCACATCTCTTACGGTTCAAGACGCAGATGAAGGACCCGTTGAGAACAGCGACAATTCCTTCACGATGCCCGCCAAGAATGTAACTGTTTCGGCAGTTACCGATTCGTGGGAGGGTCAGTATTTCACGGCTGACTTCAACCATGTAACGACGCAGGCGACCGACGATTCGACGGAATATCATCCGTTTAAGATAGCCGAGCAGAATAAAGCGTTTGACAGCACAGACGAAGGTACTCTTAAGGGTACATGGGGATCAACGAACAGACAGGTTACGATAAATGCCGAGGAGGTTGGTTCGGCAGCCGATATGGCACTTAAGTTTACCCCCGGTAAATCTACCCCTGCCGACAAGCTGAATCGTTCAAAGAGCGTTTACAGTATTGATACGCCCGTTTCTCTCGAAAAATCACAGTCGACCAAGATGTCGTTTGATTTCAAGATGAACAACACATATCCCATGGGTGACGATAAGAGAACTTACACCGAGGAAATTTCGTTTGCCAACAGCGAAAACGATACTCTCTTCGCACTCCGTTGGAGCCGTGAGAAGCCGCAGGGTCAAACTGCGGTAGACCATATGCTCCAGATTTATGCTACCGAACCTGCTAACTTGAATATTGATAAGGTTAGCTACCGTGGTGAGGACGGTGTTTACAGCAATAAGGATGCATGGGGTTCCAACGCATTTGTAATGACTTCGGGTCTTACACCTGCTCAGGTTCAGAAGACCGAAGCTGACGTAGTACCTGCGGCGGATACATGGTACACGGCTGAAGTTACGTTCACCAATACGAAGATCGACGTAACCATCAAGACAAAAGACGGCGGCGATGAGCTTGGCTCGGCGACGTTTGACCTGACGGACAAGAAGGCACTTAAGAGAGATCTTAAGTCTGTGATCTTCTTCCATGACATGGGTGCCGGAGGTTTGACAGGTTCAGATACAAGCTATATCTCGTTCGATAACTTCAAGGCTCAGGCAGGCTGGGTTGAGTAATAATCGAAACGCAAAACAGTAATAAAAAAAGGAACGGCAATTGCCGTTCCTTTTTTTATTGTTATACAATTTTCTCTGTTGTGGAATTATTCAGTCGGCGTCTTATAAATCTTGAC
>CANQJC010000007.1 GCA_947624165.1 uncultured Clostridia bacterium | reverse complement strand
GTGTCCTTGTACTTATTGTAAATGTATTCGGCGGCGTAGTTGTTCTTTATGACCTTATCCTCGACCACGCCCATGCCGGTTTCCTCGACAGCCATTTTCGCAAGCGGTATTCTCGCCCGGTTCGCCGCGATCGCAGCCGCCTTGAAAATCTTGTCGACTTTTTCCTGCGGGTAAGCGGCGAATTCCTTCTGCGCCGCCCTCACCTCGGCAAGCTGTTTTTCAAGCGTTTCCACGCTGTCAACCAAATATTTTTCCATTTTACCATTTCCTTTCCTTAAGCGATTGATAATTATTTAACAATCTTACGTATTATTTTACCATAGACGGCGTAAAGATACAATATTAAACTTTAACCAATCTTCTCTCAAATGCCGCTGTGTTTTTGTATATAATTTTGCGCGGCTTGTTATTAGTATACGCTTTTTCCGTGGAAAAATTAAAATACGACGCATAAAAAGCCGCCGTAAACGTAAGCTTACGGCGGCTTGGCGGAGAAAGTGCGTATATTTGAATTTATGTTTGATTTAGTCTATTTCATATCCGCAGTTCGGACACTTCTTTCTTTTTCCCGCCAATAATGAAAGCAGTCCTATCGGGAAAAATATTATCGATATTGCGATCTGCCATCCGCGATATTTCACCCTCATTTCTGCACCGCACCTCGGACACGGATTTACCGCTATCGGCTGATACGGCTGCTGATACGGCTGAGGTTGCTGATACTGCGGCGGCTGCTGATACTGCGGAGGTTGCTGATATTGCTGCGGCTGTTGATACTGCTGATTTGGCATTCCCTGATTTTGAACATTGTTTACATTTCCTTGAGTGTTATTTTCCATTTTACTTATCCTTTCCCTGGAATTATTACCGTACCTATTTGCACTGTCTCTGATCATACGGCGTACAGCTTTTCCGAATAATCATACTTTTTGCCGAAACGGCTGTGTTTTTCTTGTATTTTTTGCCTTACCATCTCCTTCGCGTGTTTTGGGTTGAAAATTTTACGAAAAAATATACCTGACATAATATGAGGAATATTCCTCATATTATCTATTATTATTATATGAGATAATATATAAAAAGTCAAGAGGTGTTTTTTTGTGATTTCCTTTGCCCCTTTCAGAAGGCTGATAAAAGAGAAAAATGTCAGCACATATTATTTAAGAAACAAGTGCGCTGAATATAATCTTGACAGCAAAACAATTAAGCGGCTTATGAACGACGAATCGGTTTCAACGTATACAATAAACTCCCTGTGCAATATTTTTAAATGTGAAGTATCGGATATTATGACGTTTGTTAAGGATAATGATACAAAAAGCGAATAAAACATAAAATTTAGTGACTTTTGTGTATAAACAAACCGCATAACCATGCGGTTTGTTTCCGTATTATCACCTCGTTTATAAAAAAAACACCGCAACCTTGTATCAAAATTGCGGTGTTTTTTTTGGCGGAGAAGGAGAGATTCGAACTCTCGCGCCGGTTTCCCGACCTACACCCTTAGCAGGGGCGCCTCTTCGGCCTACTTGAGTACTTCTCCACAGAAGTCCGCACAGGTTGTCCGCGCGGCTGCCTTCTCGTATACCGCTGCGACTGTGCGTATATTAAAATGGAGGAGAGAGCGGGATTCGAACCCGCGGACGGCGGAACCGTCACCGGTTTTCAAGACCGGCTCTTTCAACCACTCAGACATCTCTCCGAGCGCAGTTTCTCTGCAACTGACGAAAGACATTATATCAAAAACACATGGCGTTGTCAACACTTTTTTTAATGTTTTGAAAATTTGCCGTCTCAAGCCGCGCGGACGAATCGGACTTCCGAAGGGAAGGGTAAAACGCCGCCTGTGCCGCGCCGCCGCTCGATAAAAAAATCACGCCGCAATAGCCTGTCCGTACTTGAAAAAATTAAAAAACGTGTTATACTATAAATATAACGCTTATTATATATGAAAAAACAGAGGTAAGAATATGCTTATTTTGAAGAAAAGGGCAAAGGTAATAATCGCGGTCGCCGCGTTTGCGGCAATTGCCGCGGCGGGGTTTTTGATTGAAAAGCTTGAAAAGGACGCGTTTGTGACTGAAACGGTCGCGCGGGATGACGCCGTGTCGTATTCGTCGGACGCTCCGTCGCTATCCGACGGAAAGATCAACATAAATTCAGCCGGCGTGACGGAGCTTTCCGTGCTTTCGGGTATCGGCGAAGCACTTTCAAAGCGCATAATAGACTACCGCGACGCGAACGGCGCGTTTGAAACGACAGAGGAAATAATGAACGTGCCGGGAATAAACCAAAACAAATATGAAGCGATAAAAGATTTTATATGCGCACAATGAAAGGAAGGATAAAATGAAAATACTTGTTGTGGACGACGAAAAACTTCTTGTGAAGGGAATTAAATTTAATCTTGAACAGGAGGGCTACACCGTTGTGACCGCGTTCGACGGCGAAGAAGCCATAAGACTTGCGCATGACGAGACAATTGATTTGATACTTCTCGATTTGATGCTGCCGAAGGTCGACGGATTTACCGTATGCCGCACAGTGCGCGGTTTTTCGAGCGTGCCGATAATCATGGTGACGGCGAAAAGCGAGGATATAGATAAGATACTGGGGCTTGAATACGGCGCGGACGATTATATAACGAAGCCGTTCAATATCCGCGAGGTCACGGCGAGGATCAAGGCGATACTGCGCAGAGTGAATCCCGAGCCGAAAAACGGCAAGGACAAGCTGATAATTTCGGGCGACATAACGCTTGACTATAATTTCAGACGCGTCGTAATAAACGACAAGGTAATTGAGCTTACGAGCAAGGAATTTGACCTGCTTGAGCTTTTTATGCGTAATCCGGGTAAGGTATACACAAGAGAAAATCTTCTTGACATAGCATGGGGTTTCGATTATCCGGGCGACGTGCGTACAGTGGACGTGCATATAAGAAGGCTTCGTGAAAAAATAGAAACAAATCCCGCGGAACCGACTTATATAAGAACAAAATGGGGTGTTGGATATTACTACAAAAAGGACTAAGCTCAGAGAAAAAATCAAAGGAGTAACAGGCTCGATGCGTTTTATGATGACCGCGACTTATCTCGCCATCATCGTTACAACGCTTATTCTCATGTCCATATATATTATAGGACTGCTGAGCGAAAACCTTTACAGCAGCGAAACGATAAACATGTTCGCGAAAGCGAATATCATTTCCGAGACTGTTTCCGAGGTGTGGGGCGAAAACCCGTCCGCGACCGCGACGGACAAGTTTGCTCAAATCGTCGAGCGTTCTCTCGCAGGTACGAACATACGCGGAGTTGTGACAAACACATCGTATACCGTGCTTTACGATACGAACGAGGATTCTCAGCTTATCGGCAAGGTCTTTATGCGCGACGTACTCAAACGCGCGCTTGACGGCGAGCAGGCGGAGATAATTTCCGACGGGGCGAACGATATGCGCCTTGTGAGCGTCGCCGTACCCGTGACGCGCGGCGGCGATATACTGGGAGTGGTGTACCTCGCCGAATCGGTAAACACGATAGACGACACGATAAATTCCACACGCACAAGTCTTATCGTGTTCGGCGTGCTTATAGTAATTCTTATCGGTATGCTGAGCCTCGGTATGAGCTACATAATAACCTCGCCGCTGGAGGAGTTCACGTCGGTCGCGCGCGAAATATCGAAGGGTAATTTTTCAAAACGCGTAAACACCCGCGGACGCAGCGAAATAGTCCAAATGGGCGAGACGCTCAACTATATGTGCGACGAGCTGGAGCTTCTCGAAGAAAAACGACGCAAGTTCGTTTCCGACGCGTCGCACGAGCTGAAAACGCCGATGGCGGGTATCAAATTGATATGCGACAGTCTCGTATCCGCCGAAAATACGGATACTGCCACCGTCAAGGAATTTCTTTCAGACCTCTCGGACGAGGTCGACAGGCTCACGAGAATCGTGGAGCGGCTTCTTGTTCTTACAAAGCTTGACGTGGGCGCGTCGTCGCTGAAGGTCGAGGAAGTGGACATAAAGTCGCTGATAAACAGAATCGTCAAGAATCTTACGCCTATCGCAACGGCGAAGGATATCGTAATGTATACGGATTATCACGATACCGATTTCGCGCCGATGCTTCTGGATTACGACAAGATGTACGAAGCGTTATACAATATTTTCGACAACGCTATAAAATATTCGCCCGAAGGCGGTTTTGTACACGTGGATGTTACCGTTGACGACGAATATATGACGATACGCATAGAGGATAACGGACCGGGAATACCCGAGACGGAACGCGACAGAATTTTTGAGCGTTTCTATCGTCTCGACGATTCGCGCGCGCGCGATACGGGCGGTACGGGATTGGGACTGGCGATAACAAAGGAAGCCGTCCTGATGCACGGCGGCACGATCGAGGTAACGAACGTCTCCGAGGTCGGAAGTATGTTCACGGTAAGGCTTCATTATAAGCCGAAAGCCGAAACGGAAGAATAACGGGGGAGGGAAGCTTATGGAAACGAAAAAGGCACTCATACCCGCCGCGCTGATCATCGCCGCAGTTATCGCCGCGTTTGTGTTTTTCACCGTCAGGGACGACTACGGCAGCCAAATTTACAGCGGCGAGCTGTATTTCTTCAACGATACCGCGACGGCGATAGAAGCCGAAACGCGCGAGATAAAATATAAGGATAACCAGGAGCTTGCGGAGTCGGTAATACACGCGCTCATGAAGGGACCCGAAAGCGCGAGACACCTGCGCATAATAGAAAGGAAAGCCGACTTGATATCCGTCACAGGCGTCGATACGCGTAACGCGCTCGTCAATTTCTCGTCGGAATTTATAACGGGTGACAACACGAAGGATGTGCTTGCCGTATACGCGGTCGTCAAGTCACTGTGCATGACGCATATAATCGACAGTGTCAAGGTCGTTATCGAGGGAAAGGATATCGAAACGAGCGACGGCTCTATCATCGGGTATCTGACCGACCAGGATATAAACCTGCCGACGGATGCATACAACAGCGAAACGCGCGAGCTGACATTGTATTTTCCCGATAAGGAACTGAAAAGTCTTATCCGCGAAGCGCGAAGTATAAAGGTCACGGATCAGCAGCCGCTGGCGCAGTATATTATAAACGAGCTTATTAAAGGCAGCGAAAATGCCGAAGCGGCGTCGGCACTGAGTAAGGATACGGTGCTTTTGAGCGTCGAGACTGCCGACAACGTATGCTTCGTGAATTTTAAATCAAATTTCCTGGACAAAAATTCAGGCTCCGCGGAAAAAGAAAAAATGATTATTTTCTCGATCGTCGATTCTCTTACCGAGCTTGACACGATCGACCGCGTTCAGTTTTTCATGGACGGCAAAAAGGAAAATATGTTCGGAAATATAAACATCGGCAGCATGTTCGGCAGAGATGAAAGTATTATAAGATAAAAATAAACCGCCCCCTGGCGGTTTATTTTTTATGCTTGACGATGTACACGGACGCGAGTGCGGAGAAGACGATTGCCGCCGCCGCGACGAGCTGCGAAATTCCGAGCACTCCCGGTATCGCATACAATATATACCTGCTGTCGCGCATACCCTCAAGAAAAAGTCTGCCGAGCGAGTACCAGAATACGTACATAAAAAACACCTGCCCGTCGGCTCTTTTTTTTCTGCGAAAAATCAGCAGTACGGCAAGACCGGCGAGATTCCACAGGGATTCGTACAGAAACAACGGATGCACGGGCGGCGCGCCGTTTATCGACATTCCCGTAAACGCGTCGGTCGCTCTGCCGTATACCTCGGCGTTCACAAAATTACCGAAGCGACCCACCGCCTGACCTATCAACAGTCCGGGAACGCATACGTCGAACACCTTTAAAACATTTTGCTTCTTTATGCGGCAGTAAACAAACGTTGAAATCACCGCGCCGATTATGCCGCCGTATATGGCGAGACCGCCGTTCCAGATTTTAAACATATCCGCTACTGTGTCAAATTCGTCGAGCGCGAAAAGAACATAATATATCCTCGCTCCCAAGATACCCGCGACAAGGCCTATAAGCGCGACGTCCCAGACGGTTTCACGGCTTACTCCTCTTTTATCGCATGTGCGGCAGACAAAAAAAAGCCCCAGCAGAAACCCCGAAAGTATGATCAGCGCGTACCAGTATATATCCTTCGAGCCTATCGAAAACGCCGTCGGACTGATATTAAATGTTATTCCGAGCTTTGGAAACGAAATCCTGTTCATTATTTTTCCTCCTTGTAATAATCCCCAAAAATCACGAGAAATATTTGAAATATTTCTGTAATATAACGGCAAAGAAATTTTAACATAACTATTCACAAATTGAAATATTTGTGATATAATAGTAACAACCACGATATATAGTGGTATGGGACGACTGTGAGGGACTATATATATTGTTACCTGAGCCGCCCTCCGCAATAATTATATCCTATTTGCTTAAAATTTACAAGTAAAACGGTAAAATCGGGCAAAAAGAACGCATCTTTATAAAAAAGACACTTGCATTTTTCATTGATTTAGGTTAAAATGGAGTTAATGGGAGCGAATTGGAGTATTTTGGTTAGAAAATTCGATCTGATGACACTCCATTCCCAAAATGAATGAAAAGGCAGGTGACATATAATGGTAAATTTCGTTGACGAATATCCGCGTCAGCTTGACGAGAAGGGCAGAATCATTCTTCCCGCGAAAGTAAGAGACAAGATGACGGGTACCGTTTATGTCACGCGTTCCGTTTCGGACAAATGCCTGCATATTTACACTTGTGAGGAATGGGATAAAATTTCCGAGAAGGTGAATCAGCTTCCGACCGCGACAGACAGAAACGCGGCGGCTTTTGCGCGTCTGTTTTTCGGTAAGGCGAGCTGCGCCGACGTGGACAAGCAGGGCAGAGTGCCGATATCAAAACGGCTTATCGACTTTGCCGGACTGAAAAAGGACGTTGTGCTTGTCGGAGCGAATACGCGTCTTGAGATATGGGACAGCGTGGAGTGGGAAAACTACCAGAACGGACTTTCCGACGATATTATGGTAGAAGGTATTTTAAAATACGGACTGAACATATAATATGGGAAAGGGATCCGATATGGAGTTTAAGCACATTTCCGTTTTGTTTTCCGAAAGCATAGACGCGCTCAACGTAAAGGACGGAGGCGTATATGCCGACGCGACGCTTGGCGGCGGGGGTCACTCTCTGGGGATTTTATCTAAAAGCAAAAGCAGCAACGTTATCGGTATCGACCGCGACGCGGAAGCGGTAAAAGCGGCAGCCGAGCGGCTCCGACCGTTTAAGGACAGGTTTACCGCCGTGAACGGAAATTTCAGCGAAGCAAAGAGCATACTTTCCGATCTCGGCGTGACAAGTCTCGACGGCGTTATTATGGACTTGGGCGTAAGCTCATACCAGCTCGACAACGCCGAACGCGGTTTCAGCTACATGAAAGACGCTCCGCTCGACATGAGGATGAACAGGTCGGACAAAAAAACGGCGTACGACGTTGTAAATTCATACTCCGAGGACTATCTTGCGCAAATCTTTTGGGAGTACGGAGAGGACAAATGGTCGAAACGCGTCGCGGAGTTCATATGTCGGGAAAGGCAAAAGAAGCCTATCGAAACGACGTATGAGCTTGTCGATGTGATAAAAGCCGCGATACCCAAGGGCGCGCGTTCGGACGGAGGACACCCCGCGAAACGTTTTTTTCAGGCGATACGCATCGAGGTGAACGACGAGCTTAACATACTTGCCGGCGCGGTGAACGATTTCACGTCGCTTTTAAAGGCGGGCGGCAGGATCGCCGTGATAACGTTCCATTCTTTCGAGGACAGGATCGTGAAGCAGACGCTGCGTTCTCTCGAGAAAGGCTGCGTTTGCCCGAAGGAATTCCCGATATGCGTATGCGGAAGAAAGCCGGAAATAAAGATGATTTCAAAAAAACCGGTTTTGCCGTCGCAGGACGAGATCGAACAGAATCCGCGCTCGAAAAGCGCGAAGCTCAGAATTGCCGAAAAACTTTAAGGAGAGGTTATTGTGGAATACGGAAATTTGGCGTACAGGCTGCCCAAGGATTACGAGGAGCCTGTAAGAAAAAGAAAACCACAAGTAAATAGAGCGAAGTTAATAAAAAGGAATCGTGAACAAATGCTGATAAGAAGTAAAAATATGCGCAGGATATGCGCAATTGTCGTAATAGCATTGTCGGCGGGATTTATGATTTCTCAGTTTGTATCGGTAAACGAAAACGCGCAGGAGATCGCGTCGCTGCAAAAGCAGCTTACGGAACTCGAATCGGCGACGAGCCAGATGGTCTTTGACATGGAGCAAAGCGTCGATTTGACGGAGATAGAAAAGGAAGCGACGACACGTCTCGGTATGCAGAGACCCGAAAAATATCAGACGATATACGTTAACGTAAAGCAGAACGACCTCACGGAAAAAACAGCGGGCGAGGTGGAAGGTCTCGGACACAGCATAATGTCCGCGTTAAAAAAAATCGGCGGTAATATTGTACAATTTTTCAGCATAAAATAAAGTCTGTAAAGTTATGCGGATGTGCGGGTATAATTATTAGAAGGAATTGAGAAATCAAAATGAAGCCATCTTTAAATGAAATAAGAAAAAAAACCGTTATTATGATGCTCGCCGTAACGGTTGTGCTTGCGGCACTTGTTGTAAGAGTCGCGTATTGGCAGATAATACGCGGAGAGGAACTGAGCGCGAAGGCAAAGGCGCAGCAGCAGGGGAGCAGTATCATAACGGCTTCAAGAGGTAATATATACGACCGAAACGGAAAGGTGCTTGCGGAAAGCGCGTCCGTCAACACGCTTATTTGCAATCCCGAGGATATCAAGGAGGACGGCGACGCCGAGGTTATCGCGGCGAGACTTTCTCCCGTTATCGATATGGACAGGGACAAGATAACGGAGCTTATCACCAAGGATAACCGTTACCAGGTGATAAAAAAGCGTCTGACGACCGAGGAAGCGGAGAACGTGAAGCGTCTTCTCGACCCCAAGGTCGACGCGACCGTTGCGAAGGCTTTTTCGGGAATATATTTTGAGGATGACTCCAAGCGTTACTACCCGTTCAACGTCGCGCCGCACATACTCGGCTTCACAGGCTATGACAATAACGGAATACAAGGCATAGAGCTTACGTTCGACGACGAGCTTACGGGGCGTAACGGAAGCGTCGAGACGAATCAGAACGCGGACGGTACGACGCTCAAGGAGCAGCGCGAGGAAAGCGTGAACGGCGCGGTGCGCGGCGACGATATAGTGCTTACTATCGACGAAACGATACAGCATTTTCTCGAAAAGCACCTCGAGGAGGCGGTCGTTGAGAACAAACTTAAGGAAGGCGCGGCGGGGATCATCATGAATCCCAAGACGGGCGAGATACTCGCCATGTCCACAAAGCCCGATTTTGACGTTAATAATCCTTATGACATAGAGCGATTCAAAAAATACGCGATAAATTTTGAATATAAGAGCGAGGACGAAGAGGAAAACGAGGACGGCGAAGCAACGCCGAAGCCTACCGAAAATCCCGACGCTCCGAGCGATGAATATATAGCCGCGATGCGTAATAAAATGTGGCGCAACAAAGCGGTTTCGGATACATATGAGCCCGGCTCGACGTTTAAGATAATTACAGCCGCCGCCGCTCTCGAGGAACACGCGGTGGAGCTTAACACAAATTTTTATTGCCCGGGCTTCAAGGTAGTCGCAGACAGAAAGATAGGCTGCGCGAACAAGAACGGACACGGCGCGCAAACGTTCGTCGAGGGCGTAAGGAACTCGTGCAACCCCGTGTTTATGGAGACGGCTCAGAGACTTGGCAGCGATAAATTTATGGAATATTTCACGGCTTTCGGACTTACCGAAAAAACGGGCGTGGAGCTTGTCGGCGAGTCGTCGAGCATATATTATCATAACGGAATGAACGAAGTCGATCTCGCGACAAGCGCGTTCGGACAGGGCTTCCAAATCACGCCGATGCAGCTTATAACAGCCGTTTCCGCCGTAATCAACGGCGGCGTGCGTATGAAGCCGCACATCGTCAAGGAAATACGAAACGAAAACGGGATCATAAAAACGTACGAGCCGGAAACTGTCACGCGCGTCATATCCGAGGAAACGTCGCGGCAGATGCGGGAGATCCTCGAATCTGTCGTCGCAATGCCCGACGCTACCGGTAAAAACGCATACGTAAAGGGCTGCCGTATAGGCGGCAAAACGGGTACGTCCGAGAAGGGAAACCGCGACGAAGAAAATCGTATTGCGTCGTTTATCGGCTTCGCGCCTGCAAACGATCCCGAGCTTGTATGTCTCGTTATGCTCGACGAGCCGCAGGTGGATAATAAATACGGCGGTACGATCGCCGCGCCGCTCGTGGGCGAAATAATAGAGGACGTATTGAATTATCTCGGCGTTGAAAAGCAGTACACCGCCGACGAGGAACCCGACGTCAAAGCCGAGGTCCCCGATGTGCGTACATTCGAAACGGACGCCGCAAAAACGGCGATAAACGAAAGAAACCTGTATGTGAAGGTCGTCGGCGACGGCGACACGGTCATCGACCAGCTTCCAAAGCCGGGTATTATGCTTAACGAGGAATCGACCGTGATCATATATACGGAAGAAAGCGAGGATAGCGACGGGGACGGCAAGTCGGACGAGACAAATACCGTGACCGTGCCGGATCTGAGCGGTATGTCCGTAAGCTCCGCCAAGGATACGCTTGAAATGTACGGGCTTAATTTTGAGGTCGTCGGCGCGGGACACAGCGAGGTCGGCAGCGCGTATGCGGTCAGTCAGAGCATAGAAGCGGGCGAAAGCGTCGCCCCTGCGACCGTTATCGGAGTGGAATTCCGACAGGTAACTTCAGACTAAACAGATTAGGGGGAAAGTGAAATGCTGGCGAGTAAACTTATTGGCGAGGAATGGCTTAAAGAGCATGAGGATATAGACATATCCGGCATCGCATACGATTCCCGTAACGTGGGCGAAGGAAACGTCTTTGTCTGCATAAAGGGTTACGAGACCGACGGACACAAGTTCGCGCGTATGGCTGCCGAGAACGGAGCCGCGCTTATTGTCGCGCAGGATAAGATAGACGTCGACGTGCCGGTGTGGTATGTTGAAAATTCGAGAATCGCAATCGCCGAATTGGCGGCGAGATATTACGGTAATCCCTCGGAGCATTTTAAGCTTATAGGCGTTACCGGAACGAACGGAAAGACTACCATAACTTATCTTATAAAAAGCATAATCGAAACAGCCGGAATGACCGTCGGCGTTATCGGTACAAATCAGAATATAATAGGCGACAAGGTGCTCGTCACTCAAAGCACGACCCCGACCACGCCGAACGCCCTTGAGCTTCAGCAGCTTTTTGCGGAAATGGTGGACGGTAACGCACAGTGCGTCGTTATGGAGGTTTCGAGCCACGCGCTGGAGCTTGAACGCGTACACGGCTGCCGTTTTGACGTCGGCGTGTTCACCAATCTCACGCGCGACCATCTTGATTTCCACGGCACGATGGAGAATTATCTCCGCGCGAAGGCAAAGCTGTTTGACATCAGCAAAAAAGGCGTTGTAAACACGGACGACGAGAACGGCAAAAAAATCGTGTCGTCATCGGCGTGCGATATACTCACCGTGGGTATGAGCGAGGAATGCGATCTCAAAGCGAAGAACGTGAGCATTAACGCGCGCGGCGCGGATTTTGAGGTCGATTATAAGGGCAAAACATACCCCGTTCATATCGTAATACCCGGTATGTTCAGCGTTTATAACGCTATATGCGCGCTCGGAGCCGCGCTCCAGCTCGGAATAGACATAGAGACGGCAATAAAGGGACTTGCAAACGCGTCGGGTGTTCTCGGACGCGTGGAGGTAGTGCCGACAGATACGGATTACACCGTTATAATAGATTACGCTCACACTCCCGACGGACTTGAAAACATAATCTCGACCGTGAAGGAATTTGCGAAGGGCAGAGTGATAACTCTGTTCGGCTGCGGCGGTGACCGCGACAGCACGAAGCGCGACATTATGGGTGAAGTGGCGGGCAGACTGTCCGATTTCAGTATCATAACGTCGGACAATCCGCGCACGGAGGATCCCGAAGCGATAGTGCGCCGCATAGAGGAGGGCATGAAGCGTACGGACGGAAAGTACACGGTTATCGTTGACAGACGCGAGGCGATCGGTTACGCGCTCGACCACGCGAAAAAGGACGACGTTATCATTCTTGCTGGAAAGGGGCAGGAAACATATCAGATAATCGGAAGAGAAAAGCACGATTTCGACGAACGCGTAGAGGTGTATAAACGCCTTAAAAAGTAAACAGAAGGGCGGGGGAAGCAATCACACCGCCCTTATTTTTAAGAAAGGGATAAATACAATGCGTGAATTAACAATACGAGATATACTGAAAGCTACCGGCGGCACGCTTTTAACGGGCGACGAGGACCTGATCATAAACGGCATAACGACCGATTCGCGCCAAAGCGCGCCGGGCGCGCTTTTCGTACCGATAATCGGAGATAAATTCGACGGACACGATTTCTTCCGCGCCGCGTTCGACCAGGGCGCGACAGCCGCGCTTACGCAAAAGGAGACGGAGCTGCTTGTCGGAAAAACAATTATACGCGTAAAAGACACCTTTAAAGCTCTCGGAGACATAGCGGCGTATTACAAAGCGATTTGCAGCATTCCTACCGTCGCCGTGACGGGCAGCGTGGGAAAAACGACGACCAAGGATATGCTCGCGTCGGTCCTTTCACAGAAATATAACACGCTTAAAACGGAACACAGCTTCAATAACGAGATAGGGCTTCCGCTCACGATTTTCAGACTTGAAAAGGAACATGAAGCGATCGTGCTGGAAATGGGCATGAATCATTTCGGCGAGATCGAGCGTCTCGCCTCGATAGGCAAGCCCGACGTCGCCGTTATCACAAATATCGGTCAGGCGCATATAGAACATCTCGGTTCACGCGAGGGCATATTCAAGGCGAAGATGGAGATCACGAAGCTGTTTACCGAGAAGAATACTCTTATCGTGAACGGCGACGACGACCTTCTTTCGACCGTTAAGGGTACGCTCCCCTGTAAGATTATTTATTACGGAATAAAGAATCCCGAGAACGACGTGTACGCCGAGGACGTGCGCGATCTGGGGCTTCGGGGAATAGAATTTACCGCGGTCGCGGACGGCGAAAGGTACAAAATACGCGTAAACGTGCCGGGTGAACATAATGTTTACAACGCGCTCGCAGCCATATGCGTCGGACGCGAATTCGGCGTAAGCATGAACGATATAACCGAGGGAATAAAAAATTTCGAACTTACCGAAATGCGTATGGCGGTAGAGGAATATAACGGAATAACTATCATAAACGACTGCTTTAACGCTTCGCCCGACTCGATAAAAGCCGCGCTGAAGGTACTCGCCAAAGTAGACTGTACCAGAAGGATAGCCATTCTCGGCGACATGCTCGAAATGGGCGGCTACGCCGAAAAAGCGCATTACGAGCTTGGCGCGGAGGTTTATAAAAGCGGATGCGATCTGCTTCTGACCGCGGGCGAAAACATGAAGCATCTCGCGCGCGGCGCGAAGGATAGCGGAATGAAAAACGTCGTAAGCTTCGACAAAACTCTGGAGCTTTGCTCATATGTCAAAAACGAGATAAAGAGCGGCGACGCCGCGCTTATAAAGGCGTCGCACGGTATGCACTTCGAACAGGTTTACGACGCCGTTAAGAATAACGAATAAGAGAAAGAGGATCATGTTATGGAAATTTTAAAGGAAATGCTGACGTCGTCGCTTCTCGCGTTCGCGGTCGCGCTCGTCGTCACGCTCGTTATCGGACCGGTATACATACCGTGGCTGAGAAAGCTGAAATTCGGTCAGGAAATACGCGAGGAGGGACCGAAGTGGCACCAAAAAAAATCGGGTACGCCGACGATGGGCGGCATAATGTTCATATCGGGTATCGCCGCGTCGATAATCGTGATGAGCGTCATTTTGGCGGTAAAATCCAATTTTGACACTACATTCGGCAGATGCGTGCTGCTCTTTCTCGTGTCGCTCGCGTTCGGAATGATAGGATTTATCGACGATTATATAAAAGTCGTAAAGAAGCGGAATCTCGGACTTACGGCGGCGCAGAAATTCATCATGCAGATATTGCTTGCCGCCGTCTACGTTATAGTCCTTTATCTTATGGATTCGCTCGACACCGCAGTAAAGATACCGTTCACGGACATGGAATGGACGATGCCGCTGTGGCTGTATATACCGTTTGTTATGTTCGTCGTGGTCGGCGTAGTAAACGCCGTGAATCTCACGGACGGTCTCGACGGACTTGCGTCGAGCGTAACGGCGGCGGTAAGTCTCTTCTTCGCGTTCGCGTCGTATATCGCGTTTTCGGAGTACGGCGTGACGGTTTTCTCGATGTCGGTTTTCGGCGCGCTTTTGGGCTTCCTTTGCTACAACAAGTACCCCGCGAAGGTATTCATGGGCGATACGGGTTCGCTGTTTTTGGGAGCCGCGGTCGCGCTTATGGCGATAGATTTGAAAATACCGATTTTACTAATTCTCGTCGGCTTCGTGTACTTTGCCGAAACGCTGTCGGTAATTTTACAGACGGCATATTTTAAGTATACGAAGAAAAAATACGGCGAGGGCAGGAGAATATTCAAGATGAGCCCGCTGCATCATCATTTTGAAATGTGCGGCTGGAGCGAGAAAAAAATAGTCGCCGTATTCACGCTCGTTACCGTTGTGCTGAGCGCGGCGGCGTGGTTCGGTCTGTAATCGGATCCGTTTGAAAGGGAGATTTGCATTATGGCTTCAACGGCTTATCAAAACAGAGGAGCAAAACAGAATAAAAGTGCCGCGCCGCGCAAGATCATGGGAGAGAGCGTAAGAATGATCCGCCCCATGTATATCGACTATACGTTTCTTTTTATAGTAGTGCTGCTGCTTGCCGCGGGACTTGTAATGCTTTTGTCGGCAAGCGCGCCGAGCGCGAACAGAATATACGGCAATTCATATTATTTCTTTTTGAAGCAGCTTGCCTGCGCCGTGATCGGTCTCGTTTTGATGTGGTTTATATCAAGAATAAATTACAATTTCTATAAAAAATTCGCGCCGAAGCTGATGTTCGTGTGCGTCATACTGCTCGTGTGCGTACTTATCCCGGGTATCGGAGCGTCGCATAACGGTTCAAGACGCTGGCTCAACACTCCTATCATCGAGCTTCAGCCGTCGGAATTTATGAAACCCGTAATAGCAATGTATTTTGCGCGTATGATAGACAGCGGCAAATACGATTTGAAAAAATTCGGCGGTAATTTACCGTATATCGGCGTTATGCTCGTCGTTCTGGGGCTTATGCTTCTCGAAACGCATCTGAGCGGCGCGATAGTTATAGCCGGTATAGGCGTAAGCGTTATGATTGCGGGAGGAACGCCCGTAAAGCCGGTCATCATTGGCGCGCTCGTTTTGCTGCCGCTTGCAATTATAGCGGTATATTTCATGAGCGACGTGCGCTGGGCGAGAGTCACGAGCTTCCTCGACCCGTTCAAGGATATACGCGACGAAAGCTATCAGGTGGCGCAGGGACTTTACGCGATAGGTTCGGGCGGTATATTTGGGCTGGGACTTGGACGCAGCGTGCAAAAATACTATCTGCCGGAACCGTATAACGATTTCATATTCACTATCGTATGCGAGGAACTCGGACTTGTCGGAGCGGCGGTGGTCATACTGCTCTTTGCCGCGCTTATAGTACGCGCTGTCAGAATAGCGATGACCGCGCCCGATACATACAGCTCTCTTGTCGCGATAGGAATAGCGGCGCATTTGGCAATACAAACGATACTTAATATAGCGGTCGCGACCTCAAGCGTACCGAATACCGGCGTATCGCTCCCGTTTTTCAGCTACGGCGGTACGGCGATCATAACGCTTCTCATGGAAATGGGAGTGCTTCTGAATATTTCGAGATATTCCGTCAGAGGATAAACCGAAAAATGAAAAAAGGTGGATTGATAATATGCGAGTTATATTTGCCGGAGGGGGAACAGGAGGACATATAAATCCCGCGATATCAATAGCGGATTACGCCGCTTCGCGGGACGATAATTTCGAAGCTCTGTTTATCGGAACGGAAAGCGGTATGGAAAAAAAGCTTGTCCCCAAAGCCGGATATAAGCTTGAATTTATTGATATAGAGGGCTTTGACAGAAAACATCTTCTGAAAAACTTTTCCGTCGCGGCAAAGCTTCTGAAGGCTCGGCGCGACTGTGTGAGGATAATAAAGGAATTTAAGCCCGACTGCGTTGTATGCACCGGCGGTTACGTGAGCGGACCCGTCGCCATGGCGGCGAAAAAGGCGGGCGTGAAGTCGCTTATTCACGAACAGAACGTATATCCCGGTCTTACGGTGAACGGAGCGCAGCGTTACGTGACGTATCTCGCTCTGAGCTTCGAGGAAACGATAAATCATATTAAGCATAAGGAAAAGTGCGTCGTTACGGGCAATCCCGTGCGCGCGGAAATTCTTTGCGCGGATCACGCCGCTTCGCGCGAAAAGCTCGGAATAAAAAAACCGTTCGCGCTTATCTTCGGCGGCAGTCTCGGCGCGGACAGGATAAACGACACCGTAACGGATATGCTTCCGAGGATAGTGGAGGATGGCAAGATAGAGCTTTTGTTCGGAACGGGCGACAGAAATTACGACAAGGTAATGAACGCGATACGCGAAAGGAATATAGATTTGGGTAAAAACGTAAAGGTCGTTCCGTATATCGACAATATGGCGGAGTGTATGGCGGCGGCGGATCTCGTCGTATCGCGCGCGGGCGCGATAACGGTAAGCGAGATCGCCGCGCTCGGGAAACCGTCGATTTTGATCCCGTCGCCCAACGTGGTAAGAAATCATCAGGAACAGAACGCGCGTGAATTTGAACGCGCGCACGCAGCGGAGGTCATAACGGAAGACGAGCTTAACGCAGACGTGTTGTACGAAAAAATAACGGCGGTCACAGGCGACGTTGAACGCGGAAGGGCCATGTCCGAAAATCTCAAGCGTCTTGCAAAGACGGACGCTCTCCCGAAGCTTTACGACCTTATGATAAAAATGTCTGAAAAAGGAGAAAATAAATGAAGATCACAACGGTAAAGGGTACGAACGATTACCTGCCCGACGAGGTGCGGCTGAGAGATTATCTTCAGAATAAAATTCTCGGCACGTATATCGACGCGGGCTTTGAGCGTATTATGACGCCCGCCGTCGAAGACGCGGAAAATCTTGACAAAAGCGACGGGGGAGAAAATCTGAATCTTATATTCAAAATCCTAAAGCGCGGCGACAAGCTGCAAAAGGCTCTCTCCTCCGGCGATACGGACAAGCTGTGCGATATGGGTCTGCGTTACGATTTGACGCTGCCGCTGTCGCGTTATTTTGCGAACAACAGAGAATCGCTGCCGCTGCCGGCGAAGTGCATACAGATAGACAGAGTGTACCGCGCGGAACGTCCGCAGAAGGGCAGACTTCGGGAATTTGTCCAGTGCGATATAGATATCATCGGTTCGCCGTCGTTTACCGCCGAGGTGGAGCTTATTCATACCACCGCAAAGGCACTTGACGCGATAGGCATAAAGGATTTCAAAATAAAAATAAACGACAGACGGATATTGAGAGACGTGCTTTCAAACGCGGGCTTTAAGCCGTCGGAACTGGACAGCGTTTGCATATCCTTTGACAAGTTCGATAAAATCGGCGCGGACGGAGTGTGCGCGGAGCTTTTTGAAAAAGGCTTCGATTCGGACGCGATAAATAATTTTTCGGATATAATCCGTAAACCGATGACGCTTGAAAACGTAAAGGAAATGAGCAGCGTCGCGGTCTCCAACGTCGCGAAGATAACGGACGCGGTAAACGCGCTCTCGGACGGCAAATACAAAATTGAATTTGACATTTCGCTCGTGAGAGGTCAGGGCTATTACACCGGCACGGTCTTTGAGATCGTAAGTGACAGCTTCAAAGGCTCGATCGCGGGCGGCGGCCGCTACGATAATCTTATCGGTAAATTTATCGGCGAGGATATACCGGCGGTAGGCTTTTCGATAGGCTTTGAACGTATATTCACAATGCTTTCGGAAGCGGGACGCACGCTTCCCGACTTAAAGAAAAAAATCGCGCTTTTCTACGACGCGGACGACGTCGCAGACGCTCTGCGCGCGGCTGAGAAGCTTCGGGAGGAATATGATACGGTAATTTACGAGAAACCGAAAAAGCTCTCGAAATTCCTCGATAAAATACAGTCAAAGGGTTATTTCGGCTTTTGCTTCCTCGGCGAGGAAAACGAGATACGCGAACTGAAAAAATAACATATTCACAGCCGCGCCGCACCGCGCGGCTTTTTATTTTTGAACGGCGAAGTATTGTAAAATTTATCCGTCGGTGGTATACTGTATATAGATTTTGCGGAAAGGCGTGATTTTATGGGACTTGGATTTTATATGCCCACGCGGGTGATCATGGACGAGGAATGTGTAAAAAGAAATAAAGCGGCGTTCGCTGTCGGAAGAAAGGCACTCATCGTTACGGGGAAGTCGAGCGCGAAGGAAAACGGCGCGCTTGCCGACGTAGTCGAGGTACTTGGCAGGAACGGCGCGTCATATGCCGTGTTTGATAAGGTAATGACAAATCCCACGGTGGAATGTGCGTATGAAGGCGCGGAAGCGGCGATGGAGGAGGAAGCGGATTTCATCGTGGCGATAGGCGGCGGTTCGCCGATGGACGCGGCGAAGGCGATCGCGCTTCTCGCCGTGAACGATATAGAAAAGAAGGATCTGCTTGCGGGACGTACCGGCACCACCGCGCTGCCGATGATACATATACCGACCACCGCCGGAACAGGTTCTGAGGTCACGCCGTATTCGGTACTCACAAACCACGAGAAGCAGACCAAAACGAGCATAAGCGCGCCGTGTCTGTTTCCGTCGTATGCCTTGCTCGACCCGAAATATCTGCGTTCGCTGAGCGAAAAGACGACCGTCAATACGGCGATAGATTCGCTGTCACATTCTGTGGAGGGAATGATGTCCGCGCGCTCAAACGTTATGGCTGACGTTATAGCGCGCGAAGCGATACGTATTATTTCGGGACTGTTCCCGAAGCTTGCGCACGGCGGCCTTGACGACGGCGATCGAGCGAAGCTTCTTTACGCGTCCATGCTTGGCGGTACGGTTATTTCCCAGACAAAGACGACGGCGGTACACGCCATGGGATATTCTCTCACTTATTTTAAAAATATCGATCACGGCAGAGCGAACGGACTGCTTCTTGGCGAATTTACGGAGTACACGGAAAAATTCGCGCCCGACAGAATAAAAGATATACTGTCATGTATGGGTATGAGCGAAACGGAGGAGTTTAAAAACGTTCTCTCGTCCATACTCGGCGAAAAGGAAAGCTTTGCCGTGGAGGAGCTTGATATGTACGCGGACATCGCGTCGCAGGCGGGCGGCACAAAAAACAGTTTCCATTGTCCCGAGAGAGACGAAATACTTGAAATTTATAAAAAATCACTTCTTTAAAAAATAAACCGCCCCTTTTCGGAGCGGTTTATTTTTGCTCTTGAAACCAAACGTCGGTTTTAAGTGTATATAATATTGTAACGACGTTGTTATAGTTCTTGATTTGGGAGGTCAGACGGCTTGACGGAGGAAAAAAAGCTTATTGCAAGGCTTCGCGCTCACAGCTACGGCGCGCTTGAAAAATTGATCGAGCTTTATACGCCGTATGTGTCGGTCATCGTATATAATGTGATAGGTACCGCGATGAGCCGGGAGGACGCGGAGGAGGTCGTCTCCGATGTGTTTTTATCGCTATGGCGGCACGCCGGCGCGCTCGACGCAAATAAGGGTACTCTGCGCGCGTACCTGGCGGCGACGGCGCGCAACGCGGCGAAGAATAAGCTTCGCCGTACCGTTATCCACGACCCGATAGACGACGCGGACGTAGGTACCTGCGGCGACATATCGGAGGACGTAGAAAAACGCGAGGAACGCGCGGTCATTATCGACATAATAAAAAGTCTTGGCGAACCCGACAGCGAAATATTCATCAGATATTACTATTATGACGAAAAAATATCGAAAATCGCCGCAGCGACGGGACTGCATACGGCGAATGTCAAGACGAGACTTTCAAGAGGACGGAAAAAGATAAAAGAAATACTGGTTGAAAGGGGGTACGGCGATGAACAGGAGACTGAAAAGGCTCGCGGAGGAGACGGGTCTGCCGTCGTATGATATAAAAATAAATACGGACGGCGTAAAGAAAAGGGTAGTGTCAAAAATAAACGCCGCGCCTTCGGAAAGGAAGCATTACATGAAGTATAGGGTAATTAAAACAGCCGCGGCGGCAGCGTGCGTGGCGGTGATAGGAATAACGACGGCGTTCGCCGCGTCGCCCGCGGGACAGGAAGCAATATCGAGTATTATGGCGTATTTCCGAAACGAGCAGTCCAACCGGCTTACGAGCCTTGAGGAGCTTGCAAAATTCAACGAGGAGATAGGCGCGAGCATGACAAAGGACGGCATAACGCTTACGCTTGACAACGTGGCTGCGGACGACAACTTCGTTCACGTATTTTACACGATAACGTCCGACACGCCGTTTTACGAGGGAGATGATCAATACTCTAACGAGGTCTGGGATAAGCTGTTGTGGACGGAGTGCGTGATAAATGGAAAGGTCGCGGGCTTCGGCAACAATAACAGCTCCGACGGCTATTTCGCCGACGAGCATACGTATAAGGCTATGAGGAAATACAATGTATCGACCGAGGGAATACCCGATAATTTCAAGGTGGAGCTTTTCGGTGAAACAAATTCCTCATTTAAAACCGCGTTGCCCGACGATTCGCCGTTTAACCTCATTTGGAAGGACATAGCGTCGGAAATCACCGACGAGCAGAAGGCGAGCGTTTGGTATGTGTGCGCCGACGTCGACAAGTCGGCAGCGGAGGTCGAAACCGCGTCGCGCGACATAGGCGTTACGCTTGAGAGCGGAATAATACTTGACAAAGCGGTGTTCTCACCGTTCGGAAATCAAATCATAGTCCGTACTGAAGCGGGCGGCGAGCCTGACGAGGACAGATCCGATTACCTGCTGCGCGCGGTTGACGATTTCGCCCTGTTCGACGAAAACGGAACGTGCCTCGATATGCTGAACGCGGGAGCAAGTATGGCGGCTGACGGCTCGTCTCTCAACTCGTTTGAGTTCTTGAAGGCTGACGCAGACACGAAAAAGCTTAAAATCGTGCCGACGCATTACGAGGAGCCGCCGAGCGACAAAATGGTGACGAAAACGACGGTAAAGCTCGCTGACGTAACGTACCCGTTCACGGTCGATAGTGAGCACGGCAAGACGGTGATAACCGACGTGCGCGTATACGACGGACGCGTTGAGGTGGACTATCATATCGACGGCTACGTGAAGTACGGTCCGTACTTCGAACCGTTAAACGACAGGGGCGAAAGCGCGGAACCGGGCGGCAAATTCGGCTGCCTGCTCAATACCGAGGTGCACCACGACGACGATTCCTACACCGCTGTGTTCTCCTACGACGCGCACGACGAGAACGGCAACAGGATACCAATGGGTGAGAGCGAGAGTGCGGAAGCGATAAAGAAGAATTTCACCACCCTCGAAATCACCACGGTAAACGGCTATGTGCTCGATGAGGATAAAGCGATCACGGTAGATTTAAAATAAAAAAAATATACCCATGGGAACATGGGTATATTTTTTTAGTTTGTTTTTTCGAAGTGCTGATAATCTCTGTAACTGCTCCACGAACCGCCCCAATCCCAGCCGTGTTCGTTGACGAATATATCGTATATCTGCGTGTCGGGACCTATGTATGCCGCCTTTGCGATCTCGCTCGACCACGTGTCCGTATCGCGCGACCAATATTCTCTTGCGTTCGGGTGCGAACCCGTTCCGTCGCCGTCTACATACGGGTTTATCTGGGGATTTATATCGACAGCCAGTCCGCGTCCGTGGTTGGAAAGTCTGCCGGAGCCGTCGGTCGACAGTCTGTAATTAAACGCCGAGGTGTTGTTTGCGTCGATGGAATCGTAATCGCTGCCGTTATATTTATCGACTATCTCCATACGTTCGATAGGATAGCGTATGTCGTAAAGCTCGGCAAAGATATCGAGGACCTCCTCGGCGATGGACGCGCTCATGATCAAGTGTCCCTCGACCACATTGTAATTGAAATCATAGTGCGGGATCGTCAGATAAGCGAGGTCGTCGTATCCTATCGACGCGTCCGCAGGCATGGAAACTCCCGCCATTTCCGCTCTCACCTCGTCGGGAATGGGCTGCGCCGTTCCGCGCCGCGAAAGCGTCGGCTCGGGAGAGGGCGTAGGCGTCGGCTCCGGCGTCGGAGCAGGCGTTTCCTCCGCGTTCTCCTGCGCCGCGTATGACGTGGTAGGCTCGGGAGAAGGCGCAGGCGCGTCTTTTTTACGCGCTTTTGACCAATAGACTGCGCCGGCTGTCGCGAGCGCGGCGATCATAATGAGGATAAGCGCGCCTATCGCGAGCGCGAGAACCACGCCCGAATTTTTCCCTCGGCGGTTACCGTGCGGGGACGGTCGTCCTCCGTTTATGTATTTTGTGTTCCGTATTTTGTTATAATCCATTTTTTTCCCTCAACAGTCGCTATGTAAATATTATAAATTATCATAACACAGAGGACGTAAAAAATCAAGTGCGGCGCGTTTGTTTGGTTCTTTTGGAATAAAATTATCACAAAACGGAAAATTTTTTGTAAAACAGTCGACAAAATGAAAAAAATTTGTTATAATAAATCAGGTATGTCAAATATTCACTGGACGAGGGAAAAATGGAAAAAGGAAGAAAAATCATCGTTCCCGCCGCCGCGGCGTTGTTTTTGCTTGCCGCGCTGCATTTCACGGGAATAGGCTGTCCGATAAAATTCCTTACGGGAATTTCATGCGGCGGCTGCGGAATGACGAGAGCATACATAAGTCTCGCGTCGTTCGACCTCGAAAAAGCGTTTTATTATCATCCGCTTTTTCTCTTGCCTCCCGTGTACTGCGTTTTTTACGCGCTGAGGAAAAAAACGGGAGAACGCCTTTTTAAAATCGTTACGGCAGTTTTTGTCGGAGCGTTTCTCGTACTTTACGCCGCGCGCCTTGCGGACCCGCGCGACACGGTGGTGGTATTTGACGTAAAAAGCGGATTTCTTTTTAAAATATTAACGAATGTGAGGGGACTTTTCAATGGTTGAAGAAAAAAGAAGTTTGGGTTTTCTGATTTTGATGAATATTATCACCTGCGGTTTTTATTCATGGTATTTTTATTATAAGCTTGCGAACGATATGAATATCGTCTGCTACGGTGACGGCGACGAAACGTCCGATCTTACTACGTACATATTGTTTTCGATCCTGACCTGCGGATTCTATTCTTTATATGCGTATTATAAGGTCGGACACCGTCAGGCAGCGAACGCGCAGCGTTATAATATCCAGATACAGGAGGACGGCACGACCGTACTCATATGGCTCATTCTCGGCTCGTGGTTTTTCTTTGTGGGCTATTTCGTCGCCATGTATATTATCATAAAGAACATGAACGCTCTTGCTTACGCGTATAACAGAAAGAGCGGAAACGGACAGCCTAACGTGCAGCGTGAAGCGTACGCTCCTCCCGCACAGTCGATCCCCGTGCAGTCGGTTGCGAATATCTATTGCGAAAGGGGCGAGTTTGCGGGAAATACGTTCCCGATACGCTCCGGCGAAAATATCATAATCGGCAGAGATAACAGCTGTAACATAAGATTCAATTCGAACACGCCGAATCTCAGCCGCCGTCACTGTGCCGTAAGCTTCGACGGCAGCAGCGTATACGTTACCGACATGGGTTCGAGCTTCGGCACGTTCCTTACAAACGGTACAAGGCTCGTACAGGGACAGAGAACACCCGTACCCGCCGGCTCGGGCTTTTATCTCGGAACGGACGCAATAAGCTTTTTTGTGAGATAACGCCATGAGCAACAGAAAGACAATAATACTTATTTCCGCCGTCGTATGCTTTATGCTTGCGGTTCTCCTTGCATTTACGGCGGTGATCATAAAACTGAAAACAACGCGCGAAACGCAGCCCGATCAGGCGACGGAAGCCGTGTCCGAGACGCAGCCTCCGGCTGAAACGCCGGCTTTGACCGACGATGCGGAGACAGCCGGCGCGACGATAAAGAAATTCTTAAAAACGTCGATGCAGCCTGTCGGCTCCACAATGTACGTGTACGGCGGCGGCTGGAACAAGGAAGACACCGGCGCGGGCGAATACGCCGTCACATTGGGTATTCCGAACGAGTGGCGCGAGTTTTACGAGCAGCAGACAGCCGATTACGACAATTCCCTGCATCGTTACGAAATAACAAAGGGGCTTGACTGTTCGGGTTATCTCGGCTGGGTCGTATATAATACGCTCGAAACCGAGAACGGACGCGACGGATACGTTTTTTACGCGCAGGAATATGCCGACAAGCTCGCCGCGATGGGATACGGCGAGAAAACGGATAACGTGAACGTGAACGATTACGCGCCCGGCGATATAATGAGTTCTCCGAGCGATATGCACGTGTGGATATCTCTGGGACAATGCTCGGACGGAAGCGTCGTTTTGGTAAACTCCAGTCCCCCGGGCGTAAGGATATGCGGAACGGTCACGCCGGACGGCGGCGCGGACAGCGAAGCGGTCAGAATAGCGGAGAAGTTTATGAGCGAACGCTTCCCCGAATGGTACTCCAAGTACAGCGATTGCCTTAAAAACATCTCGTATCTGACGAATTATGACCGCTTCAGATGGTATACCGACGGACGCGGCGTGCTGACGGACCCCGACGATTATACGCACCTCACTCCCGAGGAGGTATTGACCGATATATTTTACGGGTAAAAACGATATAAAATATACGGATCGCACATAAAACAGCCGAAAACGGAATATAATGCCGTACGATACGGCGGCGTACCGTTTTTAACAAATATAAGGAATGGTGAGTTGTAAATGAAGGATATCAATAATTTTTGTCCTGCGTGCATGGCGGACAGAGGAGGAGTGAAGATATGCCCGAAATGCGGCTTTGACGAGTCGACATACGACGCTCCGCCGCATCATCTGCGCCCGGGCACGCTGCTTAACGGAAAATATCTTGTCGGAAAAGCGATAGGAGAAGGCGGCTTCGGCATAACGTATGTCGGATACGAGCTTAATCTTGAGATAAAACTTGCTATCAAGGAGTATTTCCCGAACGGCTTTGCTTCGCGCGACGTGAGCGGAACGGACACCGTAACGGTGTTTTCAGGGACAGGACAGGACATGTTCATTCAGGGACGCGACAAATTCATCAACGAAGCAAAGACGCTCGCAAAATTCGACAATCTCCCGGGAATAGTGTCGGTGAAGGACTTCTTCATGGAGAACGGCACGGCGTATATAGTAATGGAATACGTCGAGGGAGAAACGCTCAAGGATTTCCTGAAGCGTAACGGCGGAAAGACGCCGCCCGAAAATATTTTTGCGATGATGCAGCCGCTCATGAAGTCGCTGATTGAAGTACATAACCAAGGGCTTATACATCGTGATATCAGTCCCGACAATATAATGATAACAGCCGATTCGAAGGTAAAGCTTCTCGACTTCGGCGCGGCGCGTGACATAAGTGCCGACGGTCAGAAAAGCCTTTCCATACAGTTAAAACCGGGTTATGCGCCTGAGGAGCAGTACAGAAGCCACGGAAAGCAGGGACCTTGGACGGATATATACGCGCTTTGCGCGACTATGTACAGAGCGATCACGGGTACGCAGCCCGTTGAAGCACTCGAAAGAATGCAGCGCGACACGCTTGTGCGTCCGTCCGCGCTCGGAGTGCAGATAGACCCTATTAAGGAAGCCGCGCTCATGCGTGGAATGGAGATCGTTGCGTCGAACAGATTCCAAAACGTTTCGGAGCTTTACAACGCCCTTTACAACGGACAGTACACGCCTATTCCGGCGGGACAGACAAGCACGGCTGCGCCGAACGTTTCTCAGACGTTTAACAACGCCTACGGCACGCAGACGCAGACGCCCTACAACACGGTTCAATATAATAATACAATGCAGTATCAAAAGAAGAAGTCGCTTCTCCCGTTTGTTATCGCGGGAATAGGAGCGGCAGCGGCGATACTTATCGCGCTGGTTATATTCTTCTTCGTTATGAATTATACGTCGTCAGAGCCGGAGGAGGCGGCGGCCGAGCCTACGCCGACCGTGACGGCGGCTCCGACGCCCCCGCCCGCTCCCGTATTCACGGGAGTGGAAGCGTCGTCAACACGCGACACGGATATGACGTCCGGCTCGCCTGTGGAATATTTCCCTGTTTACGCGATCGACGGAAATCCCGCCACCGCATGGTCAGCCGACAGAAACATAAGTCTGAAGCCGACGCTCACTCTCACAGCCGAAACGAGACAGCATGTGACGGGTATCAGAATGTCAAACGGATATTTCAAGTCCGAGCAGACCTACACAAGGAACAGACGTATCACAAAAGTAATGGTCGAATACGAGGGAGGTCAGAAAACGCAGGAATTCGGAATAGATCAGTTCGGCATAATGCAGGACATACGTTTCGACGCGCCCGTAGACACGACTTATATAAGTATTCACGTCCTTGAAACATATTACGGCGACTGGGAGGATATCTGTATAAGCGAAGTTCAGGTATATTAACGGAAAGGTAACGGATATATGAATAAAAAAAAGACGGTTAATATGAAACGTCCGCAAATGATAACGCCGTATAACGCCCAGCATATCGGACGTCGCGCGGAGCAGCAGGATTATTTTGCGTATTCCGATATATTCAACAAGGAGGAGCGTATGCTCATGGGCGCGGTAAGTGTCCTTGCGGACGGCATGGGCGGTCTTGAGAACGGCAGAGAAGCAAGCAGGACCGCGACGGAAGTGTTTTTGCGCGAATACCGCGCGGGAATGGTTCGCGGACTTGAAGTAAACGACGCGCTCGTAAAAGCGGCGCACGCGGCAAACAGGGCTGTACTCTCGATAGAGGGCGCGGGTACGACGCTGTGCGCGGCTGTGATAAAGAGGTGGCGGCTGTACTGGCTCTCGATAGGCGACAGCAGAATTTATCTTTACCGTAACGGCAGCGTCAGACGTATAAATATAGAACATAATTACGAGCAGGTACTCAAACGAATGGCGGAAAACGGAGAGATCTCGCGTTCGGCGGCGTATTCCGACCCCAACCGAGCCGCTCTGACAAGCTATATCGGTATGAACGAGCTTGAAGAAATGGATATAAATCCCGGGATATTCCCGCTTATATCCGGCGATTCGATACTTCTTTGCTCCGACGGACTTTACCGTTCGCTTTCGGAAGCGGAGATGTCGAGAATAATATACGACGCGGACGACGACGTGTGCGACGTGCTCGTTGAAGCCGCAATGAAAAAGAATATTGCCGCTCAGGATAACATAACGGTGGTATTGATGGACATAGACTGATGAAGGGATGTGTATTGGTATGAAAAAAAGAGTTTTAAGCGTTATAACGGCTGTACTTGCCGCTTTCGTCATGTGCGTCACGGCGTTTGCCGCCGATGTTCCGGCAGCGGTAAGCCGCGCCGCGTCCTCGGCTGTCAGGCTGACCGTGAAAACAAATCTCGGGACCGAAAAGACAACGGGTATAGCGATAGGTAAGGACAAGGACGCGAAGTATATTCTGACGTGTCTGCGCTCCGTAGAAAACGGCGAGATACTTGTCGGAACGAGCGACGAGCAGAACGTTAAAGCAAGCGTGATAGCGTCGGACGCAAAGTCGAACCTCGCCGTGCTTGAATTGAGCGAGCCGCTCGTCGGCGTGAAACCGATAAAAATAAAGATAAAGGAAATCAAAGAAGGCGCGCCGGTATACGCCGTCGGTTATTACGCGTCGGACGACGAGACCGCCGTGACCGAAGGAACGATAATGGCGAAAAGCGATCTTTCGTCTGGCGGCATAGAGGTCGGAGTGTACCAGACCTCGGCTCGGATAAGCGAGCGCAACAGCGGCGGTATGCTGTGCGACAGGAGCGGAGCCGCTGTCGGCATATGCTATTACGACGGTAACGCGGGCGCGAACAAGGCGATAACGGGCGAAGCGATCTCGGAGATGCTGACGAACAATCAGATAGAATATAAGAAGGCGACGATCCTTTACACGCTTTTGGCAGCCGCGCTTATCGCTGCAATAGTGGCGGCAGCCGTGATATTTGCGGTATCGTCGTTCAACAAGAAAAAGAAAAACCGTCCGCGTCTTGTCGGTACGGCGGGAGATTTCAACGGACAGGAGATCCCCGTGACCTCGGAGACGATAAACATAGGACGCGACGCGAAAATATGCCAGGTAGTGATACTGAGCGACACAAAAGTGAGCCGCTGTCATTGCGGAGTGCGTTACGACGAAATGAAGCACTCGTTTATTATTACGGACCTCTCGTCAACGCACGGCACATATGTCAACGGAGAAAAGCTTGAACCGAACGTCCCCAAGTACATACCCTCCGGCACGGTGTTTAACGTCGGTACGGGGAATACCGCGTTTATGACCGTCGAGGGGGGTGCGGAACAATGAGATACGCGTCTGTCAGCGACATAGGCGGTAGATCGCGCAACGAGGACGCTATACGATGCGTAAGGAAGAATAACATATGCTGTTTCGTTATTGCCGACGGACTGGGCGGTCACGGAAGCGGCGACGCTGCCGCCGCGCTTGCGGCAAAAACGATAACCGACTGCTTCCGCGCTCAGGCGGAAATATCGAAAGATGTTGTTTATGCGTATCTTGAAGCCGCTCAAAACGCGATAGCGGAAAAACGCGCTTCCGCGCCGCAGTATTCGCGTATGGGAACGACCGTCGCCCTGCTTCTCACCGACGGCAGAAAAGCGTTGTGGGCGCATTGCGGCGACAGCCGTGTTTACAGAATACAGAAACATCTGATACAGGAAATTACGGACGACCACAGCGTCGCGTTCGCGGAGTTTATGTCGGGAGAGATAAGCTATGACGATATACGCACAAGTCCGGATCAGAATAAGCTTCTTCGCACGCTCAGCGACGGCTCGAAGTTCCGTCCCGAAATTTCCGAACCGATAAGAGTGGACGAGGATACAAAATTCATGCTCTGCACCGACGGGTTCTGGGAATACGTCGACGAGGATTTTATGGAAAAAACGCTCAAACGCTGCACATCTCCCAGACGTTGGCTGGATAAAATGGTCGAGCGCAGGGAAAAACGCGCTCCGTCCGATTCGGACAATTACAGCGCGATAGTAATTTTCATGTAATTTATTATTATAATAAAACAGAAAGGATGATTAAAAAATGGGAATGAAAAGATGCTCTAACGGACACTTCTATGACGACATGAAATATCAACAGTGTCCCTACTGCGGTATTTCGAACATGGACGCCTCCAAGACTATGCCGATAATTATGCAGTCGCAGCCCGGCGCGTCCGCGGACGCGACCGTGGGACGTACCGTCGCGATGTCGCCGGAGGAGATCGCAAAACGGCAGGCAGCCGCCGGAGACGACGGCAAAACGGTAGGTATCATGAAAAAGAAAACAGGTATCGATCCCGTTGTCGGCTGGGTGGTATGTGTGGACGGTCCTTCAAGGGGACAGGATTACCGCATAAAATCCGAACGCAACTTTATAGGACGCGACCGCTCCATGGACATTTCCATCATGGGGGATGAGAGTATTTCGCGGAACAATCATGCCGTTATAAGCTTCAATCCGAAGAACGGCAGCTTCCGTCTCGTACCGGGGGACGGACACGGACTTGTGTTCCTTAACGACGAGGAGGTATTTGTACCCGTAGAGCTTAATCGCGGCGACATCATAGAGCTTGGTCAGACAAAGCTGATGTTCATACCGCTGTGCGGGGGGGATTTCTCATGGTAAAGAAAATAGGAGCGGTTCTTGCCGCTCTCATGTGCATGATGACGGTCACGGCTTACGCCGGACCTCTGTATAAAACGCAGACGCGCCAGATCTATTGCTTTTCCGATATAGCGCGCGCGTATATAGATATTCAGGACCAGAACGACGCGCCCGTCAAAAAACCCGACAGGTCGTCGGTTGTCGGTTACATAGACGGAACAAAGCTCACAACGTCCGACGTGTCGCGCTTTGCCGATACGGGCGAGGGAGTAGCCGACATATTCCTTGTAGACATTTCCGGCTCCGTTGCCGACGCGCAGATGCTCAAGGTAAAGGCGGCTATCAAGACATGGGCTGCGAATATGAAGGAAAAGGACAGAATAGCCGTTATGACGTTCGGCGACGACGTAAAGACGCTGACCGATTTTACGGGCGATAAAAACGCCGTGAACGCCGCCGTCGACAGTATTACGAACAACGACAGAAGCACTCAGCTTTACGGCGCGCTTTCGCAGTCTCTGAAACTCGCGACGCGTAACGACAAGGGTCTGCCGAAAAGAAGAAACATAATCCTGATTACGGACGGCTTGAACGATTACGCGGGCGGTATAAGCGAAAACGACGTGTACGCACAGCTGAAAGCCGCGCTCATACCCGTGTACAGTATGCAGATGCCAGGTTCCGACAATGAACGCGGACGCGCCACGCTCAATTCCGTTACGGAGTATTCCGGCGGCACGATATACGATATGTCAAACAAGAATATCGATACGGTGTACGGCTGGATAAAAGACAGTATACAAAATACGTATACCGTTGATTTCCCGCTCGGCTCGATCGCCGCGGACAACGCGGAGCATACGTTCAAGGTACGCGTAGCCGAAGGCGACAAGGTCGCCGAGGACAGCGTTAAGTTCGTAATGAGCAAGACGGACGAGGAGTCAGGCAGCTCGACGCTGTCGCAGAAGGTGAACGAGGAGGAGAACGACGCGAACGACGCGGCGAAGAAAAAGCGTCTTATAATCCTTTTGTCCGCGCTCGGCGCGGCTCTCATCGCCGCGGCTATCATAATCCCGATAGCTCTCAGCAAGAAAAAGGACAATTATATTCAGCCCGAAACATATAATAATTTTACCGCCGATACCTCGACCTATGACAATTCATATAACACCGTCGGTCAGGAATACGCTCCGACTGTGAGCGGCGTAGGCGTAACGCTGCGTTCCGCGTCGGGACAGAATTATACCGCGACGATAACCGACAGTATAATCATCGGCAGAAACAGCGGCAGATGCGCGATCGCGCTCGGCGCGCAGACGATTTCCGGCACACACGCGTCATTGTCGCTGAGAAACGGAAAACTGTATCTTGAGGATTTAAACTCGGTAAACGGAACGCTTGTGAACGGCAGACTCATAAACTCGCCGACAGAGGTTTCGAACGGAGATTCGATCATGTTCGGCAGCGAGGAATTCAAGCTGATTTTTTGACAAATCAAAACCGCGCGAAAGCGGTTGGAATAAATAAAATTTTGAAAGGAATGAATGAATTATGATGTGTCCGAAATGCGGAGGGTACATAAACGATGACGCTACCTTCTGCCCGAAGTGCGGAACGGCGATCTCGAACGGCGAACCTATGGCTCCGATGACGGGTATGAACGGTATGCCGCCCGTACCTCCGCCCCCGATGCCAAACAATAACGGGAACAACAATAACAAGGGCATTATCGTGGCTGTATGTGTCGGCGCGGCTGTACTCGTCTTTGCGGTCGTGATGATTTTGACGTTTTTGGTCGTAAGCGACAATTCACCTTTTGCTCCGAAGCCGACGCCCACGCCCGCGCCCACGCCGGTTCCCACCGCCACACCCGCGCCGCCCGCGCCCACGCCGCAGATAGTGTACGTGCCGGTGCAGGAAGAAAAGGGTACTCCGGCTCCTGCTCCAAAGCAGGAAAGTAAGCCGTCGTCGGGCGGTTATAAGACGTATTACAGCGAGACGTATGACTTCTCGTGCGCGTATCCGGCGGACTTTACAGTATATAACGACGGAGGTACGCTGACGCTCTACACGGTTCGTTCTCAGGACGGAAGAGCCGTTGAGAAAATCGTGGCGAAGCCGAATCAGGGCGAGACGGTAAGCTCGTCCCGCGCGCAGTATCTTTCAGAGCACCCGGGAACCATAATATACGAAGCGACGGGAAGCGACTATTACGCCTGCAACGTTCGTAACGGCTCGATGGAATATTACCGCTTCTGCAAATTCGCGAACGGCAATCTCTATTGGTTCGATTTCGATTCGCCCGCTTCTCAGCACGAGCTTTACGACGTGTATATAAACGATATATATAACAGCTTAAGCTATTAAAAAGAACGGACAGAGAGAAGACTCTCTGTCCTTTTTTTGCGCAAACAGCCGGCCGCACGGTAATGCCCGAAAAAGGGGACGTTAAAGACAGCTTTAACGTCCCCAAAATTATAATCTTTAAAGCTTTCTGTAAACGGTGAGCATCATAGTGGCAAAGCAAGCCGCGCCGCCTATGAAGTTGGATACCGGCTCCGCTATGAATACGCCGTTCACGCCGAACCAATGCGGTAGAAGGAGCGTAAGCGGTATTACTATTATGACCTTTCTGAATACGGAAAAGAACATCGCCTGCTTTGAACGTCCGAGCGCGGTAAATGTGCTTTGTCCCGAAAACTGTAAAGCCATCATGAAGAATCCGAAGAAATATATGTGCATCGACGGCACTCCGACCGCCATGAGAGCCGCGTCGTCGCTGAATATTCCGATAAGGAAGTGCGGCAGGAGCGATATCGCCGCCCACGCCGCCGCGGTATACGCGATAAGGATTATCGAAAGGTATCGTATCGCCTGCTTGACCCGACCGTATTCGCCCGCGCCGTAGTTGTAGCCTATTATCGGCTGCGAGCTGTGCGAAAAGCCGGTGACCGGCATGGAGAATATCTCGCGTACCGAATTGATGATAGTCATCGCGCCTATGTACAGATCGCCGCCGTGATGCGCGAGCGCGAAGTTACAGGTCATAGACACAAGACTGTTTGTCACAGCCATTGTAAACCCCGACGCGCCGAGGGTCAGTATCCTTTTGACGCGCCTTGCCGCGAGATGAAGTCTTTTGAAATTTATCTTTATGTCGGCTTTGTCGCTGCGCAGGAAGCGATACGTCCACACCGCGGACGCGAACTGCGAGATAACGGTCGCCGCCGCCGCGCCGGAAACGCCCATGTTGAGAGCGAATATAAAGACGGGGTCGAGGACTATGTTAATGACCGCGCCTATCACGACAGTCAGCATACCCGTTTTGCCGAAGCCCTCCGCGTTTATAAAACTGTTCAGACCGAGCGTCATCATCACGAATATGTTGCCGAGAAAATATATCGTTATGTATGAATCGGCGTAGGGCAGAGTGTCCGCGCTCGCTCCCAGAAGCATCAGAAGCGGTTTTTTGAATATTTCGCCGAGGACGGTGAGTATCACGCTTAAAATAATAAGAAGCGTAAAACTGTTTCCGAGGATAGCCTCGGCTTCTTTTCTGCGTCCCGCTCCGCGTTCGATCGAAAAAAGGGGCGCGCCGCCCATACCGATGAGATTCGCAAACGCCGTAACCATTGTTATGAGTGGCAGACACACTCCCAGAGCCGTCAGTGCCAGCGTCGCGCCGTTGCCTATCCTGCCGATATATATTCTGTCGATGATGTTGTACAGAACGTTCACAAGCTGCGCCAGCGTCATCGGAAGCGCGAGCGAGAGCATATTTGTCAATATGTTTCCTTTGGAAAAATCGTTTTTTGTTTCCGTCATTGATATCCCTTCAAATTCAGTTAATTTCCCGAATCTATTTTTTTGAAAAGCTCCTTTGCTTCGTCCAGGTCCTTAAGCTTTGCAAAAAGAATTTTATCAAATTCCGCGTCGGATTGCCATAAATCGGGTATCATGATTGGCTTTAATCCCGCCTTATGAGCCGCGATAAGCCCGTTTCTCGAATCCTCGAGCGCGTAAGCCTTCGCCGGCTCCGCGCCTATCGCTTTACAAGCCGCGAGATATATGTCGGGCTCGGGCTTTGATTTTTTTACCTTGTCGCCGCCTATCACAGCCGAAAAATATTTGTCCGTGCCTGTGCTTTCGAGACGCTTTATAACGTCGGCGGTTTTTGTGGAGGAAGCGACCGCCGTTATGTAGCCGTTTTCACTCAGATATTCAAGTAAATTGTATAGCCCCTTTTTGACCGGCACGCCGTTTTTTGCGTAATAATCGTCGAGAAATTCGTTCGTACAGCGGTCGAGCGCGTCATGATCGTAATCGTCGCCGAATTCCTCGCGCCATACCTTTCTCACCATATCGTTATTCAGTCCGAGCGACCGCATTATCATAAATCCCGCCTGACCTATGCCTATCTTTTCACCGGCGTAATTCCACGCGTCCACAAATACGCGCTCGGTATCGAACATAAGTCCGTCCATATCGAAAATTACAGTTTTCATATCGTTCCTCCGGCAGCTTTTATTGCGTCTTCGAGCTTGACGCTGCCCGTATAGAGCGCGCGTCCGACAATAACGCCCTCCACGCCCGTGGGCTTCAGAGATTTTATATGCTCGACATTTCCCACACCGCCGGACGCGATTATGTCCGCGTCCACGCTTTTGACCATTTCGCTCATGGCGGCTGTGTTCGGACCGGCGAGCGTGCCGTCAGTGGCTATATCCGTATACACAATGGTACCTACGCCGAGAGAGACCATTTTTTTCGCGAACTCCGCCGCCGTAAATTCGCTCGTCTTTTCCCAGCCCTCGACCGCGACCATACCGTCCTTCGCGTCGATACCGATTACAATTTTATCGCCGTAGCTTGCGAGCGCGCGTTTTACAAATTCGCTGTCCGAAACGGCTTTTGTACCGATTATGACGCGCGCGACGCCGCATTGAAGTCTGTATTCGATATCCTCGATCGAGCGTATGCCGCCGCCCGTCTGTACGGGTACGCTCACGCGCGAGCAAATTTCCTTTATTTTATCTCCGTTTACGCTTTTTCCTTTGAGCGCACCGTCCAGGTCGACGACATGTATAAATTCGCCGCCGCGCGCTTGCCATTCGAGTGCGACGTCGGCGGGAGAGTCGCCGTAAACAGTCATGTCGGAAAAGCGTCCCTTGTACAGCCGCACGCACTTTCCGTCTTTAATATCTATCGCCGGATAAATTCTCATTTTTTTGATCCTTCCTTTTGTCATACTTTATTTATTGTATCATATTTTTTCGCTTTTGTGAATACCGTAACAGAAAATTTCCGTCGGTATTGACAACATTATTACTTTTGTGTATAATGGATTTGAACCTGAGATCGTTAAAGCTTTTAGGCAAGCAGAGCCTATTAACCCTGAGTGATTTTCGGGTTCCTTTTTGTAACGTCATAAATATTATTTTGCGTAAGAAACGACCGCCCGAAGGCGGTCGTTTGCCATATGTCGATTTGTTGATACACGTTTATTTCGTTTCCGTAATGGCACTGAATTTTTTGACAATATCCATAATCCGTTCGCGCTCCATTTTCATGCTGACCTTGTTCACAACGAAACGCGCGCTCAAAGGACACACGTCCTCAAGTACGTCCAGACCGTTTTCCTTGAGCGTTTTGCCTGTTTCGACAATGTCAACTATCACGTCCGAAAGTCCGACGAGCGGCGCAAGCTCAACCGAGCCGTTCAGCTTTATGATTTCTATCGTCTGTCCTTTTTCGTCTTGAAAATATTTGAGCGCGATATGCGGATATTTCGACGCGACGCGCAGATTTGTCATTTTATGAAGCTTGTCCTTGAGAGAGAGCGGACCGCAGACCGCCATTTTACACTTTCCGAATCCGAGGTCGATCATTTCGTATAGGTTACGGTTGTCCTCAAGGAGAGTATCCTTGCCGACTATGCCGATATCCGCCGCGCCGTATTCTACGTATGTCGGCACGTCCGACGCTTTGACGAGAATGAATTTCATTTTATTTGTTTCGTCTGTAAAGATAAGCTTGCGGGTCTTTTCCTTCATTTCGGAGCAGTCCATTCCTATCGATATAAACAGCTCCATGGCAAGCTCCGCAAGTCTGCCCTTTGCGAGGGCTACGGTCAAGTATCTCATTTCATATCCTCCAAATTTATCCTATTGTCTTTAATTTGTACGCATAATGTCAAACCGCGCCGTTACCGCGTTTCCAGAAAAGCGTTTACGGTCGTGCTCTCTTCGTCGCCGTCCGACTGATTTTTTATAACAAGTCCTCCGTCTGCGGATACGCAGAACAGCGCGTCCGCACCGCGTGCTTTGGCATATTCCTCCGCGTCGGCGCGATCGTCGCCTATGTACATTTCCGCACGGCGTCCTTTGGCGCGCAGACTGCGCGCGACCTTGTACCCCATATCCTCCGCGGTTTTTTCCGCGTACACGAGAAACGCCGCTTCTCTTCGGCTTTTACGAACGCCGGACAGTACGGAGAGCAGTCTGTTTACGCCTATCGCCGCGCCGACCGCGCCCTTCGGCGAGCCGAACTGTCCCATGAGATTGTCGTATCGGCCGCCGGCGCATATAGGAAATCCTACGCCGTGAGTATAGCATTTAAAAATAGAGCCCGTATAATAGTCGATGCTTTCAAGCATACCGAGATCTATCGACACGTATTTTTCAAATCCGTAAAGACAAAGAAGTTCGTAAATACGTTTCAGATTGTCGAGCGCGACCTTTGACGTTTCGTTGAGGGAATCGGCGTAGGCTTTCTCAAATACCTCCGCGCCGCCGAACAAATACGGCAGCTCGATGATTATATTTTTAATGCTGTCGTCTATATTCAACGTGTCGGTTATCGTCTTTATGCCGACGCTGTCCTTTGAGTCTATCCTTTCCCTGAGCTTTTCGACGGAATCCGCGTCAAGCCCCGTCTGTTCCATAAGCCCGTTGAAAAATGCTATCTGACCTATCTCCATTGAAAATTCTTCTATACCGACCGATTTTATCGCTTCCATTGCGGCGGCGATAACCTCCGCGTCCGCGGACGGGGAATAGGAGCCGATAAGCTCTATGCCGCTCTGCGTAAACTCCCTGCGCCGCGCGCCCTGCGTTTCCTCCACGCGGAACACGTTACCTGTATAAAGATAACGCAGAGGTGTTAACGCTCCCGTCTCCTTCGTGGACGCCATGCGCGTTATAGACGTTGTGAAGTCGGGTCTTAAGGCGAGGATACGTCCCTGCTCGTCGAAGAATTTGAACATATTTTCCTGCGAGAGCTGACCTCCCGCGCCGTCGTAGCAGTCGTAATACTCGAACGAGGGCGTTTCGGTCTCATTGTATCCGAATGAGGTAAACACCGAGCGAATTTCCGATTCGATTTCTTTTTTCAGCGCGCACTCATCGGGCAGTATATCCGTTACTCCCGTGGGCGTGTGAAGCCTCCAGTTTGACATAAGTATGATCCTTTCGATTTGAATTGCGCTTTATCATGATAAAGCGATAAAGTTATTATACACGTAATCGCGGCTGTTGTCAAGACGCCGCCGTACAAAATTTTATCATCAAAACGTATTTTTTTCAAGTAAAATAACAGTACGTCGGCACTGTGAGGAATAATTGAGAAAAAATTAACAAATTGTCAATAAAATTTATTATTTAAACTGTTGAGATTTCATAGAAAATGTGGTAAAATTAAAGTACGATAAAAATATTACGGAAAGGAAACTTGTAAAATGGCGATAAATGTTATTGACGAAGCGAAACGCTGTCTGAACTGCAAGAAACCGATGTGCAGGGAGGGCTGCCCGATACACACGCCCATACCGACGATGATACACACGTTTTTGGAAGGCGATATAAACGCCGCGGGTAAAATGGTGTTTGAAAACAATCCTCTTTCGATCGTTTGCTCTCTCATATGCAACCACGAAAATCAATGTGAGGGTCACTGTGTTTTGAACCACAAAGGCGCGCCGGTACATATAAGCAGTATTGAAAATTACATATCGGAAAATTATTTTGACAAGCTCACGTTCCCGAACATAGAGAAAAACGGTCTCAAGGCGGGTATAATCGGTTCGGGTCCCGCAGGTATCACGATTGCCATGATCCTTGCGCGGCGCGGATACGACATTACCATTTTTGAATCCAAGGAAAAAATAGGCGGAGTTCTTCAGTACGGAATACCCGAATTTCGTCTCCCGAAAACTATACTTGCCAGGTATAAGAGAAAGCTTTGGGAGCTGGGAATAAAGATTCGTCCGAATACGTCGATAGGAACGACGATAAGCGTGGACGATATGTTCCGCGACGGATACAGCGCGATATTTATAGGTACCGGAGTATGGCGTCCGAACACGCTGCATATAAAGGGAGAGACGCTCGGCAACGCGCATTACGCGATAAATTACCTTACAAATCCCGACGTGTACCGATTGGGCGACACGGTCAACATAATCGGCGCGGGCAACAGTGCCATGGACGTTGCGCGTACCGCGCTCAGACACGGAGTTAAGAAAGTGACCGTCTTTTCGAGAAGCGACCATCTTGCCGCGAGTCAGCGCGAGGTGGATTACGCGAAGATCGACGGCGTGGAGTTTGTCGTTCACGTCGAGCCGGTAGAGATCGTGGACGAGGGAGTTATATTTGTCGATTTGGAATGTGACGGACACGGAAATCTTTCGCCGATACGCGGTACCGAAAATCTGTATCCCGCCGATTCGACGATCATAGCGATAAGCCAGGGACCGAAGGACAGGATCGTGTCTACCACAACGGGACTTGAGGTCAACGACAGAGGACTGCTCGTAACGAATACTTTCGGCGAAACGACGCGCGACGGTATCTTTGCTTCGGGAGACGTTGTGCGCGGCGCGAAAACGGTCGTCGAGGCGGTTGCGTATTCGAAGCAGGTCGCCGACGCCATGGATGAATATATGAAAGGTCTCATGCACGACCGAGACCAGTGATAAAAATACCCGCCCTCATATGGGGCGGGTATTTTTTACATCAGATTTTTTAATGTTCTTTTTATACCGCGCAGCGCGGCGGGTTTTGAACGGTAAACCTTTTTTGGCGTGCTCGTCAATCTGTACGCCGCTTTACGCGCCGTGCTTACGGCGTATTCGGCGGTGAATACGCTTCCTTCGCCGTTCTCGGCGAAATCGCCGGAGATCGCAAGGTTGGATATGCCGGTCGGTATTATTTCAAGCTTCGAAGCCACAGGAGCGAGATACGATTTATCGTATCTGCGGTGACACGGAATAACGTTGACGACCGTGTCGCGTATGTCGTCCCACGCTTCGGCAAGATTCAGACACGACACAAGCTCGTAAAGTATTTCCGCGCCGGAACAATCGGTCATGGGCTTTGCGCATGTTTCTCCGTCACGGTCATAGCGCGCCGCCCAGCCCCATATAACGGCTGTATCGTCGCCGCAGTTTTTAAAGTGCGACGGCGGCACGGCGCATACGGTCATTTTCCAGTTTGAGTTGTCAAGGACTATCACTCCGTCAACGCCGAGCGCACCGCATGTGACCTTGTCGATAAGCTCGGGCAGCATATGGTTGCTGAGAGTGATCGTAAATTCCTCGGACATATATTCGTCCTCGCTGCCGAACATAAGCGACGGGTTCTTGAACGCGGGATGCTTCTGCGCGAGCTTTTCCCAAAGCTTAAACGGCGCGTTCAGCTGTCTGGGCGCGCTTTTTGAATAACTTCCGAGCGATACGCATTCAGCCATTTCGTCCGTCGGGAATATGCACACGTCTCCCTTTTCGGGATACACGCTCTTGCGTACTCCGCCGTCGGTGAAATGTATTGCGGAAACAAGCGAATTGTCAAAATCCATATCGGTAACGACGGCGTTCTCGCGCACGTCCGCGCCGAGCTTTTTGAGATGCTCTCCGAGCGGCTCGATTATTTCCTCGCACATATCAAAGTCGGAGGGAAGAGTACCCGAAAGCATATCGTCGATGTTCGTGACCGCGCTTACAAATTCGTACGCGCTCGAATCGGGCGAGAAGCCGTAAGCGGCGCAGATGAGCTTCCAGAAATACGACGTGAAGAAGCTCTGCGGCAGCGCGTCGCGTATGGCTTCGCGGCGAAGCTTTTCACCGTCCGCGCGTATAAGGGACAGTATCGCGCTTCTGTGCGCCTTGTCGAGACTGATATCGGAAGCGTCGATAACGTTTTTCTCGTCGTCGATAAACGATATATTCCTCATAACGGGATTCGCGCTGTATATATTAAGTATTTCATCGCACACCGTAAGGTCGCTTATATCGAGCGAGCGCACGTCAGAGAGCATGTCGAAGAGATTCATACTGCCGTCGTTTATGATTTTGCTTCTTCGGCATATAAATCCGTTTTGCTCGTCGCCTCTGCTTTGCGTGGACGAGGTGAATATGTGTACGTTCGCGGGATCCATTTTGCAGTCGCGCACGAGATAAAGCGCGGCGGCATACGCGCTCAAACCGCCGCCCGTAATATAGGCGTTTTTGCTTTTAAGCTCCTGTTCGCGCAGTATGGAAGCTGTTTTCGCTTTGTGCCGCGAGATGAGTATGACCGCTGCCGCGGCGGCTGCCGCGCCGACCGCGCTTACCGCGATTATTTTTTTGAGATCGCTTTTATTCATGGTATTCATAGCCTTTCTGCCCCCGCTGAGAGGGAGGGCGCATATTTATAATTATATTCTATCACAAAAAATCCGATTTGTACATATATTATTTTCAACTTTGGTTGAAAAATCCGCCGTACTATGATAAAATAAAGCCGTATATTGAAAAACGGAGGAATTAACATGAAAAAAATGTTGCTTGCTGCCGCCGCGCTGTCGCTCGCGTTGTCGCCGACGGCTTACGCGGACGGCGTAACAATACTTGTGAACGGTGAAAAAATCGAGACCGAAACTCCCGCCGTCATACGCGACGAACGGACGCTCGTCCCGCTGAGAGCCATAAGCGACGCGCTCGGCTGCGGAGTTTCATGGGACGCCGAAACGAAGGGAATTACCGTTACCGACGGCGACAGCCTGTTCTTCACATGGATAGGACGCGACCACGCGTTCAAAACATCGGCTGTGGAGCTTGAGAAAACAAGCGTGCTTGACGTGCCGCCGGTCATCATCGACGATTTCACCATGGTTCCCGTAAGAGCCGTGTCGGAAATATTCGGCGCGAGCATAGACTGGGACGGCGCGGCTTCTACCGTAAGCATAGAATATGAAAAGCGCGACGTACCGCAGGGTCTTGCGGAAAAGTTCGTCACATACGAACGCGAGCTTAACGATAAATATGACGCTTACAAAGGTTACGCCGACCACAGCGGGAATCTCATAAACGCGGAGATCCAACTTGAAAACGGCGGCGTGATCGCGCTCGAGCTTTATCCCGATATCGCGCCGGAGACCGTGGAGAATTTCGTCACTCTCGCGCGCGGCGGGTTTTACGACGGGCTTATTTTTCACAGAGTTATAAACGGATTTATGATACAGGGCGGCGGCTTTGACGCGGACATGAGCCAAAAAGAAAGCAAAACGATAACGGGAGAGTTTATCGTCAACGGGTACTTCAACCTTATACCGCATGAGCGCGGCGTGATCTCGATGGCGCGTATACTTCAGGATAACAACAGCGCGTCGAGCCAATTTTTCATAATGCATCAGGACGCGCTGTCTCTCGACGGTCAGTATGCGGCGTTCGGAAGAGTGACGGACGGAATGGAGTATGTGGACGCGGTCGCGTCCGTCGAGACGCACAGCATAGATACTGAAACGGGAAGAATGGACGACGTACCGACAGAAAATCAAATAATAAAAACGGTAGTGATAAAATAAAATTATGTACATATTTAAACCCGATTTTAATTGCGAGGACTTTAAGCTGCGCGCGCCCAAATACGCGCAAGACTATCTTCGGGAGCTTGACGGCGAGTACGAGAATTTTTTGAATGAGGAGATAGGCGTTCTCTCGGATTCCGCGTTTGAGGAATATTCGAGAAGCGGAAATCGTATCGAATACGAAAAATTATATTTTCGCCGCCGCGCCATGCTTCGTGATTTCGCGCTTAAGGCTTGGCTTGGCTGCGCTGAAGCGCAGCATAGGCTCAACGAGGTCATGCTTAAAATATGCGCCGAACGTACTTGGGCGATTCCGGCGCATATAAACGGAGACGACCCGTATACCGTTATAGATTTGTTTGCCGCCGAAACGGGACACGCGCTCACGGAAATCATCGCGCTGATCGGCAGCAAAATCCCAAAGGAAACGGCACTCATGTGCGTAGAGGAGACGCGTCGGCGCGTACTCGACCCGTTCATGAAAAACGCAACGCCGTACGGCTGGGAAAGCTCGAAAAGCAATTGGGCGGCGGTGTGCGGCGGCTGCGTCGGAATGATAGCGATATATTTGCTCGAGGACGACGAGCATCTTCACAGTGTGACGGACAGGATAAAAAACGCCATGGACAGCTATATTTCGGGATTTTCCGACGACGGCGCGTGTCTTGAGGGACTGTATTACTGGAATTACGGAATGACGTATTTCACCGCGTTTCTCGATTTATACCGTCAGCGCGTGGGACGCGAGTTTCCAACGAACCGTGAAAAGGTGAAAAAAATAGCCGATTTCGGCGCGCGGTGCTGTCTTTCGCACGGCTGTACAATAAGCTTTTCCGACGGCTTTGAACGCGGTGAGATTTATTGCGGGCTTTCGTCGTATCTGAACGCAGAATACGGCGCGAAGCGCGCGGCAGCCGAATATACAGCGTCGTTTTCGGGCGACGGCTGCGGCAGGTGGTGCCGCGCGTCGCGCGATATCGCATGGGCGAGAGAACCGAACGGAGAGGAATATCGCGGAAACGATATTTTTCCCGACGCACAGTGGGCAATACTGCGCAGGGGAGACTTTTGCGTCGTTTTAAAGGGCGGCACAAACGGCGAGCCGCATAATCATAACGACGTGGGCGGCGTGACGGTGATAAAAAACGGCGACGTTGTTTTATGCGATATCGGCGCGGGAGAATATACCGCGCGCTACTTCTCCGACGAGAGATACGATATTTTATGCAACCGTTCCATGGGACACAGCGTACCTATTGTGGACGGACGCGAGCAAAAGGCCGGAGAAGAATTTCATGCGTCGTCGTTCTCGGCGGGAGAAAATTTCGCGCTGTCGGACATAAGCGGCGCGTATGATTGCGAAAAGCTTGAAAAATGTGTGAGAAGAATCGAAATTACGGATTCGTCCGTAATTATAAGAGATACTTTTTCGCTGCGTGCCGAAACGGAAATTACGGAAAGATTCGTAACGCGGCTTGACGCGCGTGAGCGTAACGGAGAGGTATACATGTCGCGCGGAGTAGCTCGGACAGCGTCTTTAAAATCGGAGTGCGGAACGCTCGGCGTGCGCCGTTTCGATCACCGTTCTCACGACGGAGAGACGGAGGTTATATGCGCGGCTGATTTTACGTTTACCGCGCGCGGAGAATATGTGTTCACAGCCGAGATAAAATAAAGGAATGGGGACACTAAAACAAAGGCGCGAGGGGACACTAAAATAAAAATGTCGGGGACACTAAACGCCGATAACGTTTAAAATATGGGGACACTAAAAATATTAAATCATGCGCAAAAAACGCGTGCGATCGGAGGTACACAATGAAAATTCAAAATTATCATAACGACCTGAACACGCTTCACGTAAACACGGAGGAGCCGAGAGCGTATTATGAAATTTATTCGTGCGTCGAAAACGCGAAACTGAACAATGAGGACAGAAAAACTCTTTTAAACGGCGACTGGGATTTCGCGTACTACGGCTGCGCGTACGATGTGCCGGAGGATTTTGTAAACGGCAAAACGGACGGATTTAAAAAGATACCCGTTCCGTCGTGCTGGCAGAATCACGGCTATGACACGCATCAGTACACGAACGTGCGCTACCCGTTCCCTTACAACCCGCCTTACGTGCCTTACGAAACGCCGTGCGGCGCGTACGTGACGGAGTTTGCGTGGGAAAAGCGCGAAGGAGAACGGCTGTATCTGAACTTTGAGGGCGTGGACTCGTGCCTGTACCTGTGGATAAACGGCGGATTTGTCGGCTACAGTCAGGTGTCGCACTCCACGTCTGAATTTGACGTGACCGATTTTGTCAAAGACGGTAAAAACATTCTCGCCGTGCTCGTGATGAAGTGGTGCGACGGCAGCTACCTTGAGGATCAGGACAAGCTCCGTATGAGCGGCATTTTCCGCGACGTGTATATTCTGCGCCGTCCCGAAACGCACATTACTGATTACACGATTACGACAGCCGCTGACGGCACGGTGACGGTCAAAACCGACACAGCCGCGTCGTTTGTGCTGGAGGACGCGGACGACAAGATAATTTACAGCGGCACGGACGGCACGATCAAGGTCGACAAGCCCGTTTTGTGGAACGCGGAAAATCCGTATTTGTACACGCTTTACATCGTGACGGAAAACGAGGTTATAAAGGATAAGGTAGGCATACGCGAAATAAAGATCGAGGACGGTATTTTTCTGCTGAACGGCAAGCCGATAAAAATGCGCGGCGTGAACCGTCACGACAGCGATCCCGTGACGGGTTACACGATTTCGCGCGAGCAGGCGAAAAAAGACCTTATGATGATGAAGCGTCACAACATTAACGCGATACGCACGAGCCACTATCCCAACGCGCCGTGGCTTACACAGATGTGCGACGAGTACGGCTTTTACGTCATAGCGGAAGCTGATCTCGAAATACACGGAACCTCCACGATTTACGGCGGTTCGCAGAGAAGCACGTTTGGACTTCTCGCGAACGACCTTGACTGGGGCGAAGCGATTCTCGACCGCAACAAGCGCAGCGTGATACGCGACAAGAACCGCCCGTGCGTGTGTCTGTGGTCGGCGGGCAACGAAGGCGGCTACGGTACGAACATCGAGAACGCGCTGCATTGGATAAAGAACTATGATCCTACGCGCCCAACGCATTACGAAAGCGCGTCCTGTCAGACGTGCGGCCATAAAAACGACCTCACCGACCTCGACGTTATAAGCACGATGTACGCGTCATACGAGTGGATCGACGAATACTTCAAAAATCCCGGCGTGCATGTGCTGCACTTCGGTGACGGCGACAGCAGCTTTTACGACAAGGAAAACGCGTGGATAGATTTACCCGAAAAGGACGAAAAACAAATAAAGCCGTATATGCAATGCGAGTTTGTACACGCCATGGGCAACGGACCCGGCGGCATTAAGGAGTACATCGATCGTATGTACCGCTACGACGGCTTTTTCGGCGCGTTCGTTTGGGAGTGGTGCGACCACGCGGTGTACAGGGACGGCAAGTACCTATACGGCGGCGACTTCGGCGAGTTCCCGCATGATGGGAATTTCTGCATGGACGGTCTTGTGTACCCCGACCGCAGACCGCACGTCGGTCTTTTGGAGTACAAGCAGGCGGTAAAGCCGTTTAAAATCACGTCCTACGGCAAAATTCTGATAGTGGAAAACAGATATGATTTCTCGGAGCTTGACGATATGCTCGATTTTGAGATAAACGGCGAGACGGTCAAGTTCGACGTGCCGCCGCGCGGTAAAAAGAGCTTCCCGATGCCCGACGGCGATACGCTGATGATTAAGGCGTATCAAAAAAATAACGCCCCGTGGGCTGAAAAGGGATACGAGGTCGGTTTTGAGCAGATCATCGTAAACGACACCGTTCCCGCGCTCGAATCTGTGACAACAGACGGCAGCGTGAGCGTAAACGAGACGGAGCGTTACATTACCGTTTCGGGCGACGGATTTGAATATGAGTTTGACAAGGCTGTCGGTAATTTCACAAAGCTCGGCGGCGCGGTTACAAAGGCGGTCGAGTGGAACGTGTGGCGCGCGCCGACCGATAACGACCGCAATATAAGGAATATTTGGCAAAGCGCGGGCTACGACCGCGAGTGTACGTACGTTTATGATGCGTCGTGCGAAGCGTCGGACGGCGCGGCTGTGATAAAATGTCACAGCGCGCTTATTCCCGTGTTCCTGCAAAAGACGGCCGATATTTTCGCGGAGTGGACGATTTACGCGAACGGCGTTATAGATTTAAATGCGGACGTGAAGGTAAACAAGGATCTGCCGCCGCTGCCGCGGTTCGGACTGCGGTTCTTCACCGAGGGCGAGAACGTGCGCTACTACGGCTACGGCCCGTATGAGAGCTACAGCGACAAGCATTTATCGTCATACCTCGGCGAATTTGAGACGACCGTCGGCGATATGCACGAGGACTACGTAAAGCCGCAGGAAAACGGCAGCCACTTCGGCACGCGGTACTTTGAGACAGAAAAAATACGCGTAAGCTCCGACACGCCGTTTTCGTTTAACGCGTCGCATTACACGCAGGAGGAGCTTACGGAAAAGGCGCATAATTTCGAGCTCGAACCGTGCGGCGAAACGGTGCTGTGCGTCGATTACAAGCAGGACGGTATCGGTCAGAACGCCTGCGGTCCGTTGCCGCTTGAGGAATACAGATTCGACGAAAAGGAATTTACGTGGAGGATCAGGATAGAAGTGAAATAACCTGTTTTGAAAAAACGGAACGCGGTGAAAACGCGCTCCGTTTTATTGTCGCGGAAATTCCGTTAAAAAATTGACAAAAGCGTTTCTGTGATATATAATAGTCATATATACGCGCCGCGTATGCGGACGGAATAAATACGGAGGTGTAAAATGGAGCAAAAATTTGACTTTGGAGCGGTCGACGCGGTAATCGAGATGCACGGAAACGAGCAGAAAAATCTCATAACCATACTTCAGTCCGTGCAGACGGAATACCACTATCTGCCGAGGGAAATACTCGAATACATAGCGAAAAGAATGGATATAAGCCTGGCTAAAATTTATTCCGTAGCCACTTTTTACGAGAATTTCTCGCTTGACCCGAAAGGCAGGTACATTATAAAAATATGCGACGGTACCGCGTGTCACGTGAGAAAATCAATTCCCATACTTGAAAGAGTTCGCGACATGCTCGGAGTAAGCGAACAGAAACCCACGACGGACGACATGATGTTTACCGTGGAGACGGTTTCGTGTCTCGGCGCGTGCGGTCTCGCGCCGGTCATGACGCTTAACGACAAGGTGTATCCGGCGATGACGCCCGACAAGGCGACGGAGCTTATCGAATCGGTGAAAAAGGGGGATAATGAAGCATGATAAAAAGCAGAGAGGAGCTTCACAGCTACCGCGAAAGCTGCGAAAAAGCCCTTGCCGCGCAGAATATGCGCGTTCTGGTATGCGCCGGAACGGGCTGCGTCGCGGGGGGAAGTCTGGACATATACAGAAGGCTTATCGAGCTTTGCCGTGAGAAGGGGCTAAGCGTCCAGGTGACGCTTGAAAAGGAAGTGGCTCACGACGGTATAGGTATCAAAAAAAGCGGCTGCCACGGCTTCTGCGAGCTTGGACCGCTCGTAAAGATAGAGCCGATGGGCTGGCTTTATTTGCAGGTAAAGCTTGAGGACTGCGAGGAGATCGCGGAGAGGACGCTTAAAAACGGAGAAAAAATCGAGAGACTTTTCTATCATGACGATACCGGCATATACGAGAAGCAGTTTGACATACCGTTTTACAAGAATCAGACGAGGATCGTCCTTGACGAGTGCGGACAGATCGACGCCGATTCCGTGGACGAATATATAGCGTTCGGCGGGTATAAGGCTGTCGAAAAGGCACTTTTTGAAATGGACAGCGAGCAGATATGCGCCGAGATAGAGGAGAGCAGACTTCGCGGACGCGGCGGCGGCGGTTATCCCGCCGGAAGAAAGTGGACGCAGGTGCTTAATCAGAAGGAAAAGGTACGCTATGTTGTCTGCAACGGCGACGAGGGCGACCCCGGCGCGTTCATGGACAGAAGTATCATGGAGGGTAATCCCCATCGTATGCTTGAAGGTATGATCATAGCGGGAATCGCGACAAAGGCGCACGAGGGATACATATATGTGCGCGCGGAGTATCCGCTCGCGGTGGACAGGCTCAGACGAGCGATAGACGCTGCGCGCGGACTGGGACTGCTCGGAGAGAACATACTCGGAACGGATTTTTCGTTCGACATACATATAAATCAGGGCGCGGGCGCGTTCGTATGCGGCGAAGGCAGCGCGCTCACGGCTTCGATAGAGGGTGAAAGAGGTATGCCGCGCGTTAAGCCGCCGCGTACCGTCGAAGCCGGACTTTTCGGCAAGCCCACCGTGCTAAACAATGTCGAGACATACGCAAACGTACCGCTTATAATCATGAAGGGCGTGGACTGGTATCGTTCAATAGGTACGGAGACAAGTCCGGGTACAAAGGCGTTTGCGATAACGGGCAACGTAAAAAATACGGGTCTTATAGAAGTGCCTATGGGTACGACGCTCAGAGAGGTCGTATTCGATATCGGAGGAGGAATAAAGAACGATCAGAAGTTCAAAGCGGTACAGATAGGCGGTCCGTCGGGCGGCTGTCTGACGCTCGGCGAAGGTCAGATGGACTTGCCGCTCGATTTCGATTCGCTCAAAAAGGTCGGAGCGATGATAGGCAGCGGCGGACTGGTCGTAATGGACGAGCATACGTGTATGGTCGAGGTGGCGAGATTCTTTATGAATTTTACGCAGAACGAGTCATGCGGAAAATGCGTTCCGTGCCGTGAAGGTACAAGGCGTATGCTTGAGATACTCGAAAGAATAGTCGGCGGTACGGGTACCATGGAGGATATAGACTTGCTTGAGGAGCTGGCGAACACAGTTTCCAAAACAGCGTTGTGCGGTCTCGGAAAAACAGCCGCGAATCCCGTATTGTCAACGCTTAAATATTTCAGGGACGAATATGTGGCGCACGTTCGAGACAAGAAGTGTCCCGCAGGCGAATGTCAGGCGTTGAAAACGTTTAAAATCAATCCCGACAAGTGCAGGGGCTGTTCAAAGTGCGCGCGTCAATGTCCCGTAGGAGCGATCTCCGGCGAGATAAAGAGCCCGTTCACGATAGATACGTCGAAATGTATAAAATGCGGAGCGTGCAAAGACGCTTGTCCGTTCGGCGCGGTTGAGGAGGTGTGATCGATGGGATACATGTATATTGACGGAATGAAAATAGAGTACACGGAGGAGAAAAATATCCTTGAGGTTATACGCAAGGCGGGTATAGAAATGCCGACCTTTTGTTACTACTCCGAGCTTTCCACATACGGCGCGTGCAGAATGTGCGTGATCGAGAATGAACGCGGCGGTATCGAAGCCGCTTGCTCGACGCTCCCGCGCGACGGTATGAAGATAAAGACAAACACGCCCGCGCTCCAGAAGCACAGAAAGATGATTTTGGAGCTGCTCCTTTCAACGCATTGCCGCGATTGTACAACATGCTCCAAGAACGGCTCGTGCCGTCTTCAGGAGCTTGCGCTTCGCTTCGGAGTAAAGCAGGTGCGTTTTGAAAACAACAGACCCGAAAAGAAAAAGGACACGACAAGCAAGAGCATCGTGCGCGATCCGAATAAATGTATACTGTGCGGCGACTGCGTAAGAGTATGCCGCGAGAAACAGGGACTGGGAATAATAGACTTTGCGAACAGAGGTTCAAATCTGCGCGTAACTCCGGCATTCGACATGGATCTGTGCGATACGGACTGCGTAAACTGCGGTCAGTGCGCGGCGGTATGCCCGACGGGCGCGATCACGGTAAAGGACGAGACGGAAAAGATGTGGAGGTATCTCGACGACCCGACAAAGCGCGTGGTAGTACAAATCGCTCCTGCCGTGAGAGTCGCGCTTGGAGACGAATTCGGGATAGAGCACGGCGAGAACGTACTCGGCAAGACCGTCAAGGCACTCAAAATGATGGGCGTGGACAGCGTTTTCGACACCGCGCTTTCAGCCGACCTTACCGTTATGGAGGAGGCTGCGGAATTTATGGACAGGGTAAAGAACGGGGGAGTGTTCCCGATGTACACGTCGTGCTGTCCGGCATGGATAAAGTACGCCGAGAACAAGCATCCCGAACTTATCAACACGAATATTTCAAGCTGCCGTTCGCCGATGCAGATGTTCGGCAGCGTCATAAAGAAGTGGCATGAATTGAGCGACGACGAAAGAGAGCTTATTTCCGTGGCGATCATGCCGTGTACTGCGAAAAAGTACGAAGCGGCGCGGAGTGAATTTACGGAAAACGGAAAACGTATAATCGAGCTGTCGCTCACGACGCAGGAGCTTGCCACCATGATACGCGAAGCGGGAATACAGTTTGCCGAGCTTGAACATGAATATCTTGACGCGCCCTTCGACATGGGCGGCAGCGGCGCGGGCGTGATTTTCGGCGTTACCGGCGGCGTTGCAGAAGCTGTAATACGCCAGTGCAGCGACGATAAAAGCTCGGGCGCGGTAAAGGATATCAAATTCGTCGGCGTGAGAGGAAGAGACGAGATAAAGGAAGCCGTCATACATGCGAACGGCAGAGATTTTAAAATATGCGTCGTACACGGACTTGCGAATGCGGAGAAGGTAATAAAGGCGACGCAGAACGGCGAAACGTATTATGATTTGATAGAGGTGATGGCGTGTCCCGAGGGCTGTATAGGCGGCGCGGGTCAGCCGTTTGCGATAAGCCCCGAACGCGACAAGAGGGCGAAGGGTCTCTATCATACGGACGAACGCATACAAATCAAATTTTCCGACAAAAATCCGAGCATGAATTACATATATGATGAAATAATTCGTGACAAGGCTCACGAGCTGCTCCACGTGAAGTACGGAGAATAAACGGCGTTCGCATTATCGGAGAATTTATAAAAGCGCGCTTTCGGGCGCGCTTTTTGCGTATAAAAATTTTTTTGAAAAAATTTTCAAAAAGGTATTGACAAATTACTAATACAGATGTATTATATAAACATACTACAATTGTAGGAAGGAAGATAGCGCTATGAAAAAGAAAATCATGAGACTGCCCGATACCGAGCTTGAAATCATGCAGGTGATTTGGGCGAATCCGACGCCGATAACGACGACGGAGGTGAAAAAAATTTTGGAGAAGGAAAGACCGTGGTCGGTCGGCGCGCTTCAGACGCTTTTAAACAGACTGATAGACCGCGGATTCCTGAAAGGAGAGATGCAGGGAAAGAGTAAAGCATACATTCCGCTTGTTGACGAGGACGATTATCTTGTGATCGAGGGTCAGTCGTTTTTAAAGCGTGTGAGCGGACATTCCGTTGCAAAGCTCGTTGCTTCGCTTTACGACTCAAAGTCAATATCAGAGTCGGACTGGGAGGAACTGAGCGCGTTTATTGAAAACACAAAAAAGAACGGCTGAGCCGATACGGAAAGGATAACGATATGAAAACACTGTTTATTGACACTCTGGAAATAGCCGTGCCGATGTCGTTTCTTATCGGCATACTGCTTTTGATGACGCCGCTTATAAAGAAGAGCATCGTCGCGAAGTGGAGATATTATATGTGGCTGTTTGTCGCGCTCAGACTGATATTTCCGTTCAAGATATACTCTCTTCCCGCGCCGATAACGGTGGAGATACCGAGCGGGATATCCGCTGCGGCGTTTCCCGTCGAAACGGCGGCGAAAAGCGGTTTATCGTTACAGACGATACTGATGATAGTCTGGATAGCCGGAATGGCTGTATTCGCGCTGTATCAGCTTACGGGCTATATTGCGTTCAAAAAGAACGTCCGACGCTGGGCAAAAAGAATCAGCGACGAAAAGACGGTCGGAGTTTTTGACGAAATACGCGCGTCGCTCGGTATAAAGAGGAGCCTTCGCTTTATGTCGTGCAAGACGGTAAGCACGCCTATGGTGTTCGGCTTAATAAACCCCGTGCTGCTTCTACCGCATTGCGAGTACGGAGAAAAAGAGCTTGGCGTGATACTTCGTCACGAACTGGTGCATTTTAAACGCAACGATATTTTATATAAGCTGATACTGCTCTGCGCGAACGCGATATGCTGGTTTAATCCGCTTGTGTATAAAATGGTTTCCTCGGCGAACCGCGATATCGAGATAAGCTGCGACGCGGAGGTCGTCAGAGAGGAAAATCTTGAGTACAGACGCGATTATTGCAGGGCGATACTGTCGGTGGTGCATAACAAGAAATCCATGTCCGCGCCGCTGTCGACCTGCTTTATAATCTCGAAGGAGGGAATACGCGAAAGATTCGCGGATATTCTCGACTTAAAAAGAAAGCGAAAGGGAATAATTCTTTTCTCTATCGTCGCGTTATCGGTTCTTGTGAGCGGTTCGCTCGTAACGTTTGCGACGGCGAAAACGGCGCGCGTGCTTGAGGACGATTTGAATATCGTCGATCGTCCCGAGCCGAAGAGCGAGCCGACGCTGCCGCCTGCGGAGGAAACGACAGACGAGGATATGAGCGACGGCTATGCCGACGAAAACGATCCTTACGACGACTACGCGGACTTTATCTATGAAGCGGACGACGAATACGAGGATAGCGGCGAAGCACCGTCGGACGGCGATACGGCTGTCGGCGGCGCGCCGAGCGCAGAGGAAGAAATTCCGCGCGCGGACGCGGACAGAAGGAAAGTGAATCTGCGGGAGCAGTCAAGCTCGATAAACATTCAGTTCGACGAGCAGGGCGGCTTTTACCGATCGTCGTCGTCGTTCACTTCGGACGAGGACACGAGCATGAATATTGTCTCGGACAAGGATGTTACGGTTCGCGTGACCGACGATACGACGGGTGAGATCGTGTACGAGCGGGAAATGACCGCAGACGACAACACCGCCGAGATACCGATCAAAGCGGGCGGCGAATACTCGGTAAGCGCGTTGGGAGACGCGCGGGACGAGAGCGCGGAGCTTTACATTTACGGGAAATAGGATATAAAGGATATAAAGGATAATAGGATCAAAGCTATTGTATAGGATAAAAGGAGAAATTGCTATGTATAAAAAAATAATCATGACTGCGGCGGCTGTTTTTGCGGCGGCTGCAATAGGGGCGGCGTCAGCTTTTGCCGCGGACGGCGTGACGGTACGGCTCGACACGCAGTCGTACTCCGTCACCGCAAATCTTGACAAGGAAGGTCTTATCTACGACACGCAAAGCAGATTTACCGCGCCGCGCGATATGAAAATGATAGTCATGAGCGACGGTAACGATGTGGGTATACAGGTAAAGGACGCGTCGGGAAGCGTCAAAGCCGAAAAAAACGGCGGCACGGAAGCTGTGACGCTTGACGTGAAGAAGGGCGAAACGTACGCGCTGAGCCTTATCGCGCCGAGCGACGGTACGGACGCGTCGGTATACGTGTACGGAATATGATTTGTATGAAAGGAGAGATATTATGAAAAAGACAGTTTCTTTAATACTTTCATTCGCTCTTTCGTTCACACTTGCCGCGCCTGTTTTCGCCGAAGGCGATACGGTCGCCGCGTCGGACGTGGAAAGAGTCCTTGAACAAAGCTCGCTTGCCAACAACGCCGAGGATCTTGCCGCTTTTCAAGCAGCGTTAAAATACGATAAGGAGCTTTCGGGAAGCGCGTCAAGACCGGCGCAGATGTTGTCCGATTCGGTCGACTGTAAAAAGATGTATCCTGTGTATTTGTTCGACTACGACGCCGATACAAACAAAGATTATATACAAACCGCGGACGCGTCGAGCGTCAAGCTTTCCGAACTTATAACGTATAAGCCGCCGGGATACTCGGACCCTACCGCCACGTATCTGTTTCGGGAAAAGGACGATGAAAATATGAGCGGTATCGTGTACATTTCAAGCACGATCGGCTACGGTATGTCGTCGCTCGGTATGGACGAGGAGCATCTTATGTTTAACGGCGACGAAATGGCTCAAATCTTGAACGCGGAGCATCTCGGAGTGCCGAACGCGATCAAATACATAGAGGGCGCGCTTATAAATTATTACGACAGCGTTGCCGACCACAATATGATTTTACTGGAAACCGATTCGGGCGAATATGTGATAACGGGCGTTCATTACACGGACGGCGAGCTGTCGCATTGGTTCGTCGTACCGGCGGCTGATTTCATACGTTACGTTCAGGGCGATAAGGACGCGCTTTTAAAAAGAGCTTACGAGAGTATGGATATGCTTGCCGCGCCGGTATTTTCGGACGTAAAGGACGCGTCCGTGGACTTGCTCGCCAGAATGGGCGTAATTAGCGGTTACTCGGACGGTACATTCAAGCCCGACAACAACGTTACGCGCGCCGAAGCGGCGAAGCTTATCGCCAATCTCACGAAGGAGGAATACGAAGATCTTGACGTATGGATCGACGACGATATGGACACGTTCCCTGGACCGACGATATATGATTCCTTCACCATAACAGACATACCCGACGGCTACTGGGCGAAAAAGTATATCGTTTTCGGTTTGCGTAACGGCTATATAAGTGGTAAGGAATACGCCGGTAAGGTCACACGGCACGGAAACTATATTCCTGACGAGACGGACCAAAACGGAGCGGTATCCTACAAGGATGATGATTACGAGATCGACGCGTATAAATTCTGCCCCGAGGACAGTGTGACGGAAACGGAGTTTGCGAAGCTGCTCGTAAGCTCGATAGAGTCTCACGGCGACATTATGGCACAGGCTGAGGGAGGGTATCCCGAAGGCTACAAATCAGTCGCGAAGCGTCTGGGGATAATCGAAAACGCGTCCGACGCGCCCGCGTCGCGGCTTACTGCGGCGCGTATGATAAAAAACGCGCTCGACGCTTACGTTACGGGCGAGATCGAGAATGTAATACTCCCCGATAATAACAGGGAGGTTTTCACTTCGTCGGACAATGTCGAAACCATCTATAACAAGGGTCTTTATTACGACTTGGATTACAGCAAAAACAGAGTCAGATTGGAGGGTAAGATCACAGCGTCGCACGACACGGATCCGTCTGTACGCGAAAAGGAATTTAAATTTACGCTTGCGAAGGACGCGAAGTACGGCGCGAACATAATGGAAAATAAGTACGCCGCGGGCGACGAAATAACGATCCTCGCGCGCTATGACGACGTTATAACAAATCACATCGGTAAAGACTGCACGCTCTATTGTATGGAAAGAGACGGACTTCTTATCGCAATAATGGCGGAGTAATTTGAAATTTTTGAACATAAATACCTACCCAAAAACAAACATCCCCTGTCTTTTGCAGGGGATGTTTGCAATAAAAATTATTGACTTTTTAAATAGTGTGTGGTATAACAATTTAAGATACTATGCTGCTTTCGATATAAAACGAGACGTTCAATTTGAGATTGACAAAGTATAAATCTTGTTTAGAGGTTGGCCATGTGGGATAATTTTACTTTTATTGATTTATTCGCGGGAATCGGCGGGATAAGATTGGGATTTGAAGCCGTTGGCGGGAAATGCGTATTTTCATCCGAAATCGATGAAGACGCCTGCAAAACTTATAAAGTCAACTTTGGGGAACATCCTGCGGGAGACATAAGAAAAATCGATGCTAAAGATATTCCGGAATTTGACATATTACTCGGCGGGTTCCCGTGTCAGGCATTTTCGATTATGGGTAAGAAAGAGGGCTTTGCAAATGAAACTTGCGGGACCCTATTCTTTGATATAGAAAGAATACTTGAAGAAAAAAAACCGCCGGCATTTATGCTTGAAAACGTCAGAAATCTTATCACGCATGACAAAGGAAATACATTTAAATTCATTAAGCAACACCTGGAAGCATTGGGATATCATGTGTATACGAAGGTTCTTAACGCGCTTGATTACGGCGTTCCTCAAAAACGAGAGAGAATTATTATTGTCGGTTTTTTGGAGGATGTCGATTTTAAATTTCCCGACCCTGTTCCGAAAGCACAAAGGAAAACGCTTGCAGATATTTTGGAAAATAACGTTGACAGGAAATACTATGTCAAAGATGCGATCAGGGAGTCGAGGTTGGCGCGGTTAAAAGACAAATCATATCCAAAACCTTACATTTCCCATGAAAATATGGCGGGATCGATCACACCGCATCCATATTCATCTGCACTAAGGGCCGGAGCTTCGGCTAATTATATTCTTATTAACGATGACCGAAGACCAACAGAAAGAGAAATGCTGCGTATACAAGGCTTTCCCGAAACATATAAAATTGTAGTACCGTACACAAAAATGAAGAAACAAATAGGTAATTCTGTGGCGGTTCCCGTCATTAAAGCGGTGGCGGGTGAAATGCTCAAAGCACTTAGGGAATTCGAAACTAAAAGGAGAATCAGTCATGCAGGACAGACAAAAAGCGAAGGACGCGCTTGACACAGTTATAAAAAAGTCCAGAATCCATTTTTATAAGCCTATTCAAATCGCTGAAATTCTTTATCATATTCGCATAGGCGACAAAATCGACCCACTTAATCTGGAAGATTATCGCACAAGGAGCAAAAAATGGCGCGATGATATAACAAATCTGCTTATTGGCAGAATATGTACAAGCAGCGCAAAATTCCAAGATAATTTGTTTGAAGAAAATGCTGTTCCGCCGGCTATGTTAAATGAACTGAGCAAAGAGAATTTAAGAACGGGCGGAGCAGTGGAGGCGTACATTTACAATTGTTTCAACGAAAAACACAGCCAGCTTCATAATGCTCTTTCGTATTGTTATGAATCCACAAAAGAAGACTTTGACGTTAAACGATTTATCAATTCTTTTCGGAAGGAACCGGGATTGAAACGCAGTGTGGATAAGATATATGAAATTGTAGTATATTCCTTGTTTGCCACTCTTGTTGAGACACTTGGTATCAAGGTGAAGGTTTCCGTTCCTCGGAATAAATTTGGTATTTTAGATGAATTTGATGATTTCTCCGAAAAAATTATGAGCCTTGATTTCGATAATCCTATACATACGCAAGATGCTCACGTATATCGCCTCGGAGTGACCAATGCCGCCGACAGAGGATTGGATATGTATTCAAATTGGGGACCGGCAATTCAAATTAAACATCTTAATTTAGATGAAGACTTGGCTAAAAACATTGTTTCGAGTGTATCAAGCGACAAAATTGTTATCGTATGCAAAGGTGCAAAAAAGCCTGTTATTGATTCCTTGCTTAATCAGACAGCTTGGAAAAGTCGTATTCAGAGCATCGTGACCGAACACAATCTTGTTAACTGGTACGAAAAGGCTTTACGGGGAAAATACGGATATGTTATAGGAGATAAACTTCTTAAGAGTCTTATAAATGAAATTGCCAATGAATTTCTTTCTGTCAGAAAAACGCCGAATAAAATAAAAAGTCGTCACTATGAGAATATAACAGACCCATTTTGGACGTTGCCGAAGCATAAAACATCGCACAGTAATGTATTAAAATAGCTTCAACATAAAATAAATCGCAGGCATCCCTCAAAATGATTTTGAGGGATGCTTTTAAGTATGTGTGAAATCACACTGTGATACAAAATACTCTGTTTCGTTAATAATGTATCTTATTTTGAGAAAAATATATGCGTAAGTCAACACGAGAGAGTGTTTATATAATTACCGCGGCAAGTTATATTATTGCTATTGACATTTTCTTGTAACAGTGTTACTATATAGTTACGAAGGAAGTTAGCGATAGCTAACCTAAAAAATGGTATATACGTTAGTCAACGCTAAAAGACGTAATCAAGCGTTCACACAAACGCAGCAGCAAACGGGAGGAAAAGCGATATGTTTGACGGTCAGAGAGAAGAATGGAAAGGATTTGCGCAGGGAAAATGGTCAAAGACGGTTGACGTGCGCGACTTCATACAGAGAAATTATACGCCTTACGAGGGCGACGGCTCTTTTTTGGCGGGCGCGACGGACGCGACGAAAAAGCTTTGGGATATGGTCACGGAGCTTTCTAAGAAAGAACGCGAAGCGGGCGGCGTACTCGATATGGATACAAAAATCGTTTCAACGATAACGTCGCACGGCGCGGGATATCTTGACAAGGCTCTCGAAAAAATTGTCGGATTCCAGACCGACAAGCCTTTTAAGCGTTCGCTTCAGCCGTTCGGCGGTATAAGAATGGCGCAGAACGCGTGCCGCGAGAACGGCTACGAGGTCGATCCCGAGGTAGTTGAAATATTTACGAAATACAGAAAAACGCATAATCAAGGCGTATTTGACGTTTACACGCCGGAAATGCGTCTTGCGAGAAAGTCCGCTATCATAACGGGACTGCCCGACGCTTACGGACGCGGACGTATTATAGGCGATTACAGACGCGTCGCGCTTTACGGCGTGGATTATCTTATCGAGGATAAGAAAAACCAGCTTGCGACGTCGCTCGTGAGAATGACGAGTGAAAACATAAGGCTGAGGGAGGAGCTTGCGGAGCAGCTCAACGCGCTGAACGATTTGAAGGAGCTTGGCAATATCTACGGCTTCGATATTTCCAAACCGGCGCGTAACGCGAAGGAAGCGGTACAATGGCTGTATTTCGGATATTTGGCGGCGGTCAAGGAGCAAAACGGCGCGGCGATGAGCCTGGGACGCACGTCCACATTCCTCGACATTTACTTTGAGCGCGACCTTAAAAACGGCGTTATCACCGAGGAGGAAGCGCAGGAAATCATAGATCACTTCATAATGAAGCTGCGTCTCGTCAAATTTGCGAGAACGCCGGAATATAACGAGCTGTTCTCCGGCGACCCGACATGGGTAACGGAGTCGATAGGCGGGATAGGCATAGACGGCAGACCGCTCGTTACAAAAAATTCGTTCCGTTATCTGCATACGCTCGAAAACCTCGGTACCGCGCCGGAGCCGAATCTGACGGTCCTGTGGTCGACGCGCCTGCCGAGGAGCTTTAAGCTGTTCTGTGCGGAAATGTCGATAAAAACGTCGTCCATACAGTATGAAAACGACGACCTCATGCGCGTGACGCACGGAGACGATTATGCGATCGCCTGCTGCGTATCGTCCATGCGTGTCGGTAAGGAAATGCAGTTCTTCGGTGCGAGAGCCAATCTTGCAAAGTGTCTGCTTTACGCTATAAACGGCGGCGTCGACGAGCGTCTGGGAATACAGGTCGGTCCCAAGTACAGAGCTGTCGAGGGAGATTATCTCGATTATGACGACGTAATGCAGAAATATGACGACATGATGGAGTGGCTTGCGGGACTTTATGTAAATACTCTGAACGTCATACATTATATGCATGACAAGTATTGTTACGAAAAGCTTCAGATGGCTCTGCACGACAGAGAGGTCAAAAGATATTTCGCTACGGGTATCGCGGGACTTTCCGTCGTCGCGGATTCGCTGAGCGCGATCAAGTACGCGAAAGTGAAGTGTATAAGAAACGAGGAGGGCGTCGTTGTCGATTACGAGGTCGAGGGAGATTTCCCCAAGTACGGCAACAACGACGACAGGGTCGATTCGATCGCCGCGTCGATAGTCGAATCGTTTATGGATAAGATAAGGAAGCATCATACGTACAGACGAAGCGTACCGACAATGTCGATACTTACTATCACTTCAAACGTCGTATACGGTAAAAAGACGGGCAACACACCCGACGGAAGAAAGGCGGGAGTACCTCTCGCGCCTGGCGCGAATCCTATGCACGGACGCGATACACACGGTGCGGTCGCGTCGCTTTCGTCCGTGGCGAAGCTGCCGTTTAAGGACGCGCAGGACGGAATTTCAAACACATTCTCGATAATACCGGGCGCGCTCGGCAAGGACGACAGAATATTTGCCGGAGACCTTGAAGTGGAGCTTGACGCGGGATGCTGCGAGGATTTAAAATCATAATCAAACAATAATAATTTAGGAGGCGGTCAAAATGTCAACACAGCAGGCTGAAAATCTTGTAAATCTTTTGGACGGTTATACCGAAAAGGGCGGTCATCATTTAAACGTGAACGTATTTACGCGCGAAACGCTTCTTGACGCTCAGAAGCACCCCGAAAAATATCCGCAGCTTACGGTAAGGGTCTCGGGTTATGCCGTAAACTTTATAAAGCTTACAAAGGAGCAGCAGGACGACGTTATAAGCAGAACGTTCCATGACAGGATATGACGGGACGCATACATTCCATAGAAACCTTCGGTACGGTGGACGGTCCCGGAATCAGGCTTACGGTCTTTTTTCAGGGCTGTCCTCTGCGATGTCTTTACTGTCATAATCCCGATACGTGGAGTCTCGAGGGCGGTACGGAAATGACCGTAGCGGAGATCCTTGAGGAATATGAAAAGGGCGAGCCGTTTTACCGCGGCGGCGGCATAACGGCGACGGGCGGGGAGCCGCTCATGCAGATGGAGTTTCTGACGGAGCTTTTTACCGAATCGCATAGGAGAGGTATCCATACGTGTCTCGACACGTCCGGCATAACCTTCACCCGTGAAAAAAAGAACGACTTCGACGCTCTTGCCGACGTGTGCGATCTTGTCATGCTTGACATAAAGCATATTGACGACGCGGAGCATAAAAAGCTTACGTCGGCGTCGAACCGAAACGCGCTTGAATATCTCGCGTATCTTGCCGAAAAGGATAAGCCGGTATGGATACGCCATGTGACGGTGCCGGGGATCACTCTTGACGACGAGTATCTCGCGCGTCTGGGCGCATATATAGGTAAGTATAAGAATATCAAGGCACTTGACGTGCTGCCGTATCATTCGATGGCAAAAAAAAAGTACGAGCGAATGGGTATCCCGTATCCGCTCTCCGATACTCCGGAAGCGACGAGAGAGGACGCCGTCCGCGCGAGGGAAATAATAATAAAAAATATGAAGCTGTCGCGCTGAAATCGGCGCGGCGGCTTCTTTTTGTTTCAAATTAAATTTTTCGTCATTTTAATGTGCGGGTGATTTTCGTCGAGATAAATTTCTCCTTCGGCTTTGTAACCGAGCTTTTCGTAAAATCCTACCGCGCCTATCTGTGAGGACAGCTCCGTTTTCTTCGCGCAAAGCTCACGCGCCTTTTTTTCAAGTATGGCGACGACCAACGCTCCGTACTTTTTGCCGCGTTCGGAGTGCGCCACCGCCACGCGTCCGATGTGCATCGCCGATACGCCGCCGTACAGTCTGCCCGTCGCGCGGGGAATATTCTTGTCGTAAATAATTACGTGCCAGGCGGTTTTGTCCGTATCATCAAATTCGTCGCGAAACCCCTGTTCGTCGACGAATACGTCTTTGCGTATTTTTATCGCGCCTTCGTTTTTGTCAAGTCCTTTTAAAAGCGTGTATATCATGATCACACCTCCGTTTGATTTGTAAGTATCCTCAAAAGATCGTCCATGTCCTCGGCTATCATGTCCGCGCCGGCTTCTTCAAGCTCGCCGTCCTCGGCGTAACCGAAGCGCACGCCGCACGATGCTATTGAACATTTTTTCGCGCCGATTATGTCCTGCCGCCTGTCGCCGACCATAACGACGCTTTCGCGCGGACAGCCGAGCTTTTCAATGGCGTACTCGATGACCTCCGCTTTGTCGTTGCGCGTTCCGTCAAGCTCCGAACCGCACACGAGCTTGAAATACGGTCTCAGGCGGTATTTTGCCATGATCCTGTCCGCGTAGATTTTCGGTTTCGACGTTGCGAGAACGAGCGTGCGGGAGCAGTCGGTGAGCTTTTGCAGCAAATCGTATACGCCGTCGTACACTCTGTTTTCAAAAAGTCCCACCGCCGAGAAGCGTTCGCGGTATTTTTCGACTGCCATGAGCGACTTCTCGCGGTCGAAGCCGTAATATTCCATAAACGAATCGACGAGCGGCGGTCCGATGAACCGCATAAGCTTCGAGTGATCCGTCTCGCGTATTCCAAAGTGAAGAAGAGCATATTTCACGCAGTTCGTGATGCCTTCCCAAGGGTCGGTCAAGGTTCCGTCAAGGTCAAAAAAGATGTATTTGTAACGCATTTAATCACCCCGTAATAAAATTGTATCACAGAAAACATATAAAGACAACAAAATATAATAAAAAAGTACTTTTCAAAACGAAAATGTTATGATACAATATCTCATGAGGTGACTCTGTGTTATGAATAAATTATCGGACAGTGCCGATAAGGATTTTACCCTTGACACGCTCAAGGGCAGAAACCTTACGGAGGCGGCAAAATACAATAAAAACGTGCGCGATTATCTTATTTCGCAGAACGAGCTTTTGCAGGACGTCGAAAGAGCGTTTGCCAATCGTGAATTTAAGGCGTATCTTCAGCCGAAATTCGACATACGCACAAATAAGATAGTAGGTGCGGAAAGTCTTGTCAGATGGCTCCACCCGACGAGGGGGCTTATTTTGCCGCGCGATTTTATTCCGATGTTCGAGCAGAATATGATCATAACGCGCCTTGACGAGTACATATGGGAGGAAACCTGCCGTCTTATGCGTGAATGGATAGATAAGGGTCTCAGCGTTGTGCCGGTATCGGTGAACGTGTCGCGGCTCGATATTTATTCGCTTGCGGTCTCCAACAAATTTGTGGAGCTTACGGAGAAGTACGGGATAGACTGTTCGCTCATAGAAATAGAGATCACGGAGAGCGCGTTCACCATTGACGAAAATCAGATAATACAAGTGGTAGACGAGCTTCGCTCGTTTGGATTCAGAGTGCTTATGGACGACTTCGGAACGGGATATTCGTCGCTTAATATGCTGAAGGATATAAACGTGGACGTTCTGAAAATAGATACGCGTTTTCTCGAATCGGACAAGGACGACGGAAACAAGGGTAAGGAAATTCTTGAATCTGTAATACGTATGGCAAAGTGGATAGGATTGCAGACTGTCGCGGAGGGCGTGGAGACCGACGCTCAGAAACACTTTCTCCTCGATTTGGGCTGTTACTACGCGCAGGGATTCTTTTTCTCAAAGCCTATCTCAGCAGAAAGCTTTGAGGAGCTTATAAAAAATCCCGACAACGTATCGCGCGCGGATTATGACGATTCGGAAAGGACGATCGCTCTCAGCGAGCTGTTCACGTCCGATTTCATGACCGAAAATCTTATGAGCAGTCTGCTCGGCGGCTTTGCCATCTACGAATACGACGGTAAGGGAGAACCGCTTCTCGTAAAGGCTAACGAGACGTATTACGACATAACGAGAAATTATATGTCCGACGGAGACATGAGACGTTCCGTCATGGAAAGCGTGCATCCAGAGGATAGGGAAAATGTACTGAAAGCGTTTTCCGCCGCGCGCAGCGCGGGAGTAAAGGGTACGACGGTACAGTCGCGCAACATAATACGCGACACGCCGGTATGGATCACGGCGAGACTGTTTTTCCTTGCCGAAAGAGGAGGAAAGGCACTGTATTATTCGTCGGTTTCGGATTCGACCGAACAGGTAAGAATGAACGAAGAGCTGAAGCGCGCGCGTCGCAGCTTCGAAACCGCTCTCGAGCTTATCGAGGCGATCGTTCTCGAATACGATATACAAACGGATTCGGTATCCGTCAAGACAAAGCTTCACGAGGGACGGGAATATATACGCGGCACGTTCATAAAAGACGCGTACAGCTTTTTCTCACACGGAATAATCATACGCGACAGCTCCAAACGCGAATTTGCGAGATTGTGCGCGGCGGTACGCTCGTCGGACGATCCGTATAAATGCGAGCTCGATCTTCTCTATACGGACAACGTATATAAAAGATGCCGCGTTACGGCGAAGAAAACGTCAAAGGGCGGGGTCGCGTCAACTGTGATAGCCGTTGTTGAAAGCACGGGCGAAATAACGGGAAGACTGGAGAATTGAACTTTATGTATATAGGTATAGATTTGGGCGGGACAAATATCGCCGTCGGCGTTACGGACGAAAACGGAAAAATCGCGGCGAAAAATTCCGCGCCCACAATAGCGTCGCGTCCGTATACGGAAATCGTTGCGGATATGGCTGAGCTGTGCGTGAAAACGGCTGCGGACGCCAATATTGGCATGAGCGATATCAAGGCTGTCGGGATAGGCAGTCCGGGCACCGTAGACAGTGAGAGCGGCGTCGTTGTTTTCGCCGGTAACCTGAACATGGAAAAAGCACCGATAACCGCGGAAATGGGCAAATATTTCGACATGCCGATATTTGCGGAAAACGACGCGAACGCCGCGGCATACGGCGAGTATACCGTGTGCGCGCATAAGACGGACAGCTTCGTCTTTATAACGCTCGGCACGGGAGTCGGCGGCGGCGTTATAATAAACGACAAAATATATCGGGGATTTAACGGCGCGGGAGCGGAAATAGGACACATGACGCTCAAAATGGACGGCGAGCAATGTACGTGCGGCAGAAAAGGCTGCTTTGAAGCGTACGCGTCCGTGACGGCTCTGCGCGCGCTCACAATGAAGAAAATGAAAGAAGATCCGTCCTCGTTGATGAATGACTGGGCGCGAAGCCACGGTCACGTGAGCGGACGCACCGCGTTCGAATGTGCCGCGGCGGGCGACAGGACGGCAATAGAAACGCGCGACGTTTACCTGCGCCGCGTCGCGGAGGGTATCGTGAGCGTAGTAAACGTTTTCCAGCCGGAAATACTCGTCATAGGCGGCGGTATAAGCCGAGAGGGAGACGTGCTTTTAAAGCCTGTCAAGGAATATGTGGAAAAATACGATTTCAATAAATTCATGCCGAAAACCGAGATACGTATCGCGAAGCTGTTTAACGACGCAGGTATCGTCGGCGCGGCGATGGCGGCAAAAAAACGCACGGAAGCCGTTTAAATAGCCAAAATATTGCGAAAAGACCGTTTTTTCGGTCTTTTTTTATTTTATATTCTTCGCATTGTTACACAAAGATTAAAGGTATATTATAATTACGCGTCAACACTTAAAATATCGGAAGATATGTGATACAATAATGGAACTGTAACAGATTTATTTGTATTTCGTATTATAGGATATGAAAATATTTTATAATGCGAGGTGTTATAGGTGGGCAAACTTATTATAGACGGAGGAGAAAGGATCAGCGGCGATATACGCGTACAAGGAGCGAAGAACGCCGTCCTTCCTATACTTGCCGCCACAGTCATGGCGGACGGAACGAGCGTTCTCGAAAATTGTCCTAAGCTTCGCGACGTCGATAAAACCGACCTTGTGCTCGAACGGCTCGGCTGCCGCGTCATTCGGAGCGGGAATACGGTCACTGTGGATACGCGGGGAATGTGCGACTGCCGCATATGCGAGGATCTGATGCGTGAAATGAGATCCTCCATAGTCTTTCTGGGCGCGATAATAACGCGGTGCGGAAAAGCGGTCGTGAGTATGCCGGGCGGCTGCCCGATCGGATTAAGACCGATAGACCTGCACCTAAAGGCTTTAAGCGAATTGGGTGTGGATATACAAGAGGAACACGGCTACATAAAATGCAGCGCGTCGAAAATACACGGCGCGGATATTCATCTCGATTTTCCGAGCGTCGGAGCGACGGAAAACGCGATGCTCGCGGCGGTGTGCGCCGACGGCGTTACAACTATCTCCAATGCCGCGCGCGAACCCGAAATAATCGATTTGAGCATATTTTTAAACAGTATGGGAGCGCAAATACACGGCGCGGGCGGCAACGTTATCGCGATACGCGGCGTGGATAAGCTGCACGGCGCGCGCCATACGATAATGCCAGACAGGATCGTTGCTGCGACATATCTTGCGGCGTCGGCGGCGACAGGCGGCGATATATGTCTGCGCGGAGTGAATCCGAGGGACATGGACGCGATGCTGTACGTGCTGAGAGAAATGGGCGTAAGGCTTCGCTGTGAAAAAGACAAAATAATACAGACCGCGCCGGAACGGCTGAAAAGCGTACATACAATACGGACTATGCCGTATCCCGGTTTCCCGACAGACATTCAGTCGCCGTTCGTCGCTCTCGCGTCGATCGCGCGCGGAACGACGGTTTTCGTGGAAAATATATTCGAGAACAGGTTTCAGAATGTCGACGAGCTTATACGCATGGGCGCGGATATAAAAACAGAAGGAAGAACGGCGGTCGTCAGGGGCGTTAAAGAGCTTCAGGGCGCGAACGTGGTCGCGCGTGAGCTGCGCGGCGGCGCGTCGCTCGTCGTGGCGGCTCTCGCCGCCAACGGTACGACGTCGTTAAGCGGCGTGGAACTGATAGACAGAGGTTATGAAAATATTGAAAAGTATTTGCTTGAATGTGGGGCAAAGATAAGACGCGAGTAATTTTAAGGTGATAGACATGGACGAAAAAAGAGGTAACAGGCGCGAAGCCGGAACGGGCGGCAGACGCGTTATGAAAACCACAACCGAATACGATTGGAACGCGCTTGACAGACGCGCCGAGGAAGAACGCGCCGCGAGACGGAAAACAAATGTGAAAAGCAGCGGCGCAGACGAGCTTCGCCAAAAGGTCAGATATCAGAAGCAGCAAAAGCAGCAGCGGCTGAAAATAAAACGCCGCCGTACGGTCTTTGCCGTCGCGGCAGCCGCCGTCATTGTCGCCGCGCTGCTCCTTCTCACGCCGGTATTCAATATACGTTCCGTCTCCGTGGAGGGAAACAGACTTGTCAGCGCGGAGCAGTTTCAGGAAAAGCTCAAACCGCTCGTCGGTGAAAATCTTTTCAGGACCGGCGGCGGACGGATCAGGCGTACTCTGAAGGAAATTCCATATATCGAAAGCGTGGAGGTACAGAAAAAACTGTTCCCGCCGTCGGTCAGGGTAAGCGTGACGGAATACAGCCCCGCCGCCGTTATACGGGTCGAGGGAAAGGATCTCGTCGTAAATTCCGAGCTGCGTGTATTATCCGAAGAAGGAACGGAGTATTCCGTCCCAATGGTCACGGGTATCGACGTAAGCTCATACAAGACGGGCGACATATTGAAGATAGACGATGCGGAAAAGACGAGCATAGTCACGACCGCGCTTTCGACGCTCGAAGCTGTCGAAATAATCGACCGCGTCGTCGAAATCAATACGGGAGATATCGCGAATATAACGATGAATTACGATAACCGTCTGACTATCGTGTGCGGAACTCAGCTTGATCTTGAGCACAAGCTCCGTCTGCTCCGCGAAACCGTCAACGCGCTTGACGAAAATGCGCGCGGAACGATAGATTTGTCGGAACCCGGTAGGGCTATCCATGACCCCGAATAGTAAAAATAGACAAAAAAATCAAATAAAAAATAAATAATATTGGTTATATTTTTTGCCGTTTTTAAAATTTTGTTCAAAAAAAGTATTGAATAACTTGACAAAACATAGTAAAATAATATATATGCGGTTATTCCCGATAGCTTTCACGGGGAGGAACTACGAAGGAGGATAATATAGATGAGTAGTATGCCTATTGATTTGGAAGAAAACACTACGATAGACGGCGCAAGAATTAAAGTCATCGGCGTCGGCGGCGGCGGAAACAACGCTGTTGACAGAATGATAGAAGCCGGAGTAACCAAAGCTGAATTTATCTGCGTCAATACCGATGCTCAGCAGCTTTCCAACGTAAAAGCCCCGACTGTGCTTCAGATCGGCGCAAAGCTTACTAACGGTCTGGGCGCGGGCGCGAAGCCCGAAATCGGCAGACAGGCGGCTGAAGAAACGAAGGACGAGATAAAGAATCTTGTTAAGGATACCGAAATGGTGTTCGTTACTGCCGGAATGGGCGGCGGAACGGGTACCGGCGCGGCTCCGATCATAGCGGAAGCGGCGAAGTCACTCGGAGTGCTTACGGTCGCGGTCGTAACAAAGCCGTTTTTCTTTGAAGGGCCTCAGAGAATGAGAAACGCGGAAGAGGGAATCAAGAGCCTTGCGGAGAAGGTCGACGCAATAGTGACGATACCGAACGACAGACTTTTGAACATTGCCGACAAGAAGGTCACAATCAAGGATTCCTTTAAGCTTGCCGACGACGTTCTGCGTCAGGGCGTGCAGGGTATTATCGAGGTAATTACACAGAGAGGTATTATGAACTGTGACTTTGCCGACGTAAGGACCATTATGCGCGACAGCGGCGTCGCTCACATGGGTATAGGAATCGGTAAGGGCGAAAACGCGGCTTCGGACGCGGTTCGCGCGGCTATCGAAAGCCCGCTGCTTGAGACAAGCATCGAGGGCGCGGAGAATGTGCTCCTCAACATCACGGGCGGCAGCGAATTCTCGCTCGTTGATATGGGAGAGGTATCGAGCATCGTGCGCGATCTTGTAAGCGAGGAAGCAAATATAATCGTCGGAACCGCCATGGACGATAATCTTAAGGACGAGATCAAGGTCACGCTTATTGCCACGGGTCTCGACGGCTCTGCAAAACGCGGAACAAAGGACAACGCTTCAAACGATATAAGAAGGATCACTCCGAAATTCGCGGGCGGTAGCGGCAGAAGCGACAGACATTCTTCGTCGTATACGTCGTCCGTTTCGGATTTTGACGATAATTCGATATTCAACAGAAAGCTTAAGCCCGGAATGGGTAACATTGACGTTCCCGACTTCTTTAAGCCGGGAAGATAAAACTACGAGAAAAAACAGACCGAGAGGTCTGTTTTTTTGTGTACTTTATATGGTAGACATATTGACAAAATAAGGCAAATGATGTACAATATAATTGTGAAATTTGTATGAAATTACAATCGAACGAATCAGATCATAATAAATAAAAAGAGGAGGAATTTAAAATGAATTTAGAGATGCTTCATCCTGCCGACCAGCTTGTGATGTTCATGGAGAGAATATACGGCTACGGCATGACGACCACATCGGGAGGAAATCTCTCCATACTTGACGATAACGGAGACATATGGATAACTCCGGGTTCGATCGACAAGGGAAGCCTTACGCGCAACGACATGGTAAGGATCACGCCCGACGGTCAGATCATAGGAAACCATAATCCGTCGAGCGAATACCCGTTTCACCAGCATATATACAAAACGCGTCCCGACCTGAAAGCCGTGCTTCACGCGCATCCGCCGGCTCTTGTGGCGTTTTCGATAGTCAGAAAGCTGCCGAACACCAGCCTTATACCAACGGTCAAGTTTTCATGCGGCGAGATAGGCATGGCTAAATACGGTCTGCCGGGCAGCGGTGATTTGGGCGATAAGATAAGCGAGGAATTCGCGAAGGGCTTTAATACGGTTATACTTGAAAATCACGGCGTAGTTATCGGCGCGAAGTCTATGTTTGAAGCGTTCAAGTCGTTTGAGACACTCGATTTCAGCGCGAGACTTGAGATCGACGCGAACAACATCGGCACGCCGTCTCCGCTTTCCGCAGAGCAGATAGATTGGTACAAGTCGAGACAGGACGTGTCTATGGACGAGTTTGTCGCGCACAACATAACGAGCGCGGAAAAGGAAGCGCGGCGCGAAATGTGCAAGCTCATAAAGAGAGCGTATAATCAGCAGCTTTTTACAAGTACGCAGGGAACGTTTTCGCAGCGCATAGACGACGACAGCTTCATTATCACGCCGACAGGCTCCGACAGAAAGTATCTTGAACCCGAGGATATCGTCAAGATAAGCGGCGACCTCAAGGAGCTTGGCAAAATTCCGTCTAAAAGCGTGGAGCTGCACAAGGAGATATACAAGCAGCAGCCGCACGTAAATTCGATAATCATAGCGCACCCGCCCTGCATAATGGCGTTTGCGGTCACGGACGAAGCACTCGATTCGAGAACGATCCCCGAGAGCTATATACTCATGCGTACCATTCCGAAGCTTGAATTCGGAGCAAATTATATGCGCCCGAAGGAAACGGCGGCGGTATTTAAAGAGAATACGCCGATAGCTATAATCAAGAACGACTGCGTTATCGTAACGGGCAACGGACTTCTCAACGCTTTCGATCGTCTCGAGGTCGCGGAGTACAGCGCGAAGGCGATAATCGCCGCAAAGGATCTGGGCGACGTCGTGGCTATAAACGATAAGGAAATAGACGATATCGAGGAAGCGTTCCACCTTGTAAAATAAGGAGATTTATTTATGAAGAAAAAAGGCTGTTTAACGGGTATTGCGGTAGTTGCCGTAATAGTAATAATTATTGTCGCGTCCGCTGTGGGCGGTTACAATAATCTTGTAAATCTTGAAGAAAAGACAAACACCGAGTTTTCGAACGTTCAGGTACAGCTTCAGCGCAGAAGCGACCTTGTGCCGAATCTCGTGAATACGGTACAAGCTTACGCCGCGCACGAGACCGAAGTTTTCACCGCTGTCGCCGACGCGAGAGCAAAGCTTGCGGGAGCGTCGACCGTGCAGGAAACAAGCGAAGCGGACGCGGAACTTACGTCGGCTTTGGGCAGACTTATAGCGATCTCGGAGAGCTATCCTGAACTGAAATCAAACGAAAACTTCCTGTCGCTTCAGGACGAGCTTGCGGGAACCGAAAACCGTATAGGCGTGGCGCGTCAGGATTACAACGAAGCGGTACAGGAATACAATGTAAAAATACGTTCCTTCCCTACGGCGATATACGCGCGCATACTCGGCTTTGACCCGAAGGAGCAGTTTGCCGCGTCACAAGGCGCGCAGGAAGCACCGCAGGTTAACTTTAATTGATATTGACCATGAAACGTGAAAAAATAACATTCGGCGCGGTCCTCGCGCTGCTTCTCGCGCTGCTGTTCAATGTCGGCGCGTATGCGGCGGTACCCGAACCCACCGATAGATTTTTCGTGAATGATTATGCAAACGTCATTGACGCGGAAACGGAAAATTATATATTTGAAAAAGGCCGTGAATACAATGCTAACGGCGGTCCGCAGGTAGTTGTGCTGACGATGCCGTCGCTTGACGGCGACGCGCTTGAGAATTTCTCCATAGCGACGGCGCGCCGATGGGGTATAGGCAGCAAGGAGAGCGACAACGGAGTGCTGATACTGCTTGTCATGGACAGCCGCGACGTGCGCATAGAGGTCGGGAAAGGTCTTGAGGGCGTTCTTAACGACGGCAAATGCGGGCGGTTCATACGCGCCGCAGCACCGCTCCTTTCCTCGGGTGATTACAGCGGCGGTATGGCGGCACTTTACGATTCCGTAATAGGAGAGCTTGAGGAACCCACGCCCGATACCGAGGAGGACGTTCCCGAGGGTTATTACGATTTTATTGTCGCGCTTATTATTATAGCGATAATCGTCATTCTGTGGATAATCAAATCACGCGGCGGCCGCGGCGGTCATCGCGGCAGACGATTTTTCACCGGCGGCTGGGGAAGCGGCTGGGGAGGATACGGCGGCGGTTATTCGGGCGGCGGCTTCGGGGGCGGCAGCTTTGGAGGAGGAGGTTTCTCCGGCGGTGGCGGCGGCTTTTCCGGCGGCGGAGCCAGCGGTAAATTTTAGCTTTTTTAACGGGCTGCTTGCCGGCCCGTTTTTCCGTGCGGAAATACTTAGTGAAAATTTTGAAAAAACGCAACCTTTTGCCGTGCTGAAAAGTATTTAATACAGAGAGCAAAATTACAAGGAGGTACACATTATGAAAAAGATTGTTTCACTGATTGCCGCGGCGGCGGTTATGATGAGCTTTACCTCGGCGTTCGCCGAAAACAACGCGGACGAGCTGCAAAAGGTACTCGTGAGCGTTAAGCCGCGCGTCGGCGTAACGGACGAGTACACGGAGTTTACGAGCCGCACGTTTGCGACTGACAGCGGCAGTTCCTATATGTTTAACTGGAGCACCGAGGACGGCGGCAAAAATATAAGCGTTACGGCGTACGAGGACGGCGTTATCACCTCGTACAACAGCTATGAGAGGAGTGACGGGTACGACGGTCCGAAAATAGCGTCGATGCCAAAAGAGGACGCGAAGGCAATAGCGGAAGCGTTCGAGGATAAAATCAACCCCGATTACCCGTACGAAACGGAAATTTTCGAGCGCGGCGGCACGTCGCTTTACGACGGTGTGAGGAACTTCGGCATAACGGTGTACATAAACGGCGTACCGCTGAGCGAAACGGGAAGTATCGGCGTTGACACCGTGAAAGGAACCGTTACGTCGTACTCGGTGTGGTACGATCCCGCAGCGGCGGTCGATTTCGAGTCGGCTGACGCGTTTATCGGCGCGGACGTGGCGAAGAACGCGTACAAGGAAAAGCTCGGCATGGAGCTTGTGTATTCGAGCTATTACGACTACGACAGCGATAAGCTCACGTTCTACCCCGCGTATGTGCAGAAATCTTCGTACGGCAGATACATTAACGCCCTGACCGGCGAAGTCGAGAATATGAACCGCGATTACCCAATATTTGCCTCGTACGGCGGCGCAGCTGCGAACATGAAGGAGGAGGACGCGCTGGAGAGCGGTTTAAGTCCGCGCGAGATAGAGGAAATAGACAACATAAACGGTCTTATATCAAAGACGGATATCGAAAAGCAGATAAAGGACAACAAAACGCTTGTCGTTCCGTCCGATATGAAGGCGGAGCGCGTGAACCTGTACAAGGACACGTCGGAGGACACCTACTTCTACAACATCAGCATGTCATCGTCCGACGATGATAAGTACGTTCGCGTCACGGCAAACGCGAAAACGGGCGAGATCATTTCGTTCAGCATGAGCCGCGATTACGACGTGAACGAACAGGATATCGAGTACACGTACCGAAACGACAATATACTTAAGGCTCTTGCGGGCGGCAAAGCCGACGAGTACGCGTACAACGAGACGGCAAGCGGCTACGACAGGTACGTAAACGGCGCGAGAGTGGAGCGCGACGGCGCGTATATGACGATTACGAACGGGGTTCTCACAAATTACAGCATCACGTATTCCGACGTTGAATTTCCGTCGGTCGACGACGCTATGACCGCCGACGAAGCCGCCGACGCGTTCTTTGAGCAGATGGAATACAAACCCGTATGCATGGAAACGTACCGTGAGGACGGAGCGCATATTGTACCCGTTTACGCGTATGACGGCTCGTACACGTCGGTAAATCCGTTCACGGGCAAGCTTATCGACTGGCGTAACCGAGAGGTGACTAGCAAGGAGGAGGAGCCGCTCTCCTACTCCGACATATCGGGTCACTACGCGGAAAGCTATATAAACGCGCTCGCGGAGTACGGCATCGGCTTTGAGGGCGGCAGCTTCAAGCCTGACGAAAAGATAACGCAGTCCGACCTCCTGACGCTTCTGACGTTCGTGTCGGGCGGCGAAAGCGTTATCGTAAGGTACGGCAGCACAGAGCAGATCGACGCGGCGTACGCGCGCGCGGCTGCCGCTAATATCATAAAGGAAAACGAGCGTGACGACGACGCTGTTATCACGCGTGAAACCGCGTCAATTTACCTCATACGCGCGATAGGCGCGGAGGAGTACGCGAAGTACGAGGATATTTACGTAACGCCGTATGCGGACGTTACCGAAAATAAGGGATATATCGCGCTTTTGACGGCTATGGGAGTTGTGAAGGGCGACGACAGCGGCAGCTTCAACCCGAAGCGCGAGATCACGCGCGCGGAGACCGCCGTAATGATATATAATTATCTCACGAGATAGACGCGAAGGGACCGTGTGTCGGCACGGTCTCTTTTTCCTTTGTAAACTTTTTTTGAACAGATATATAACGCTTGAAAAAAAACGAAAAAAGTGATACAATAAATATGTATGTACCGCAAACGGATATTCCGCGTGCGGCGCGTATAAATTATTGAAAGTGAACGGAGAAAAACTATGCTCAGATATTTTACAGCCGGAGAAACGCACGGAAAATGTTTAACGGTGATAATCGAAGGTATGCCGTCGGGCGTCGAGATCGATCTCGACGCGGTAAACGAACAGCTTGCGCGCCGTCAGCAGGGCTACGGAAGGGGCGGCAGAATGGCTATCGAGAAGGACAAAGCCGAGATCCTTTCGGGAGTGAGAGGTTCCAAAACGCTCGGAAGCCCGATAGCTTTAAAGATAGAAAATAAGGATTGGCGTAATTGGGAAAATATAATGGGTACGGAGAAATGCACCGACGAAAGAGCGGTGGATTGTCCGCGTCCGGGTCATGCCGACTTGACGGGCGGCATGAAATACAACCATACAGATTTGCGAAACGTGCTTGAACGCGCGAGCGCGCGCGAAACGGCGGCGAGAGTAGCCGTCGGCGCGGTAGTAAGGCAAGTTTTGGAACCGTTCGGCGTGCGCTTTCTCAGCCACGTAAAGCGTATCGGAAGCGTGTGGGATACAGCCGACGTAGACGCGCCCGATTTTTACGAACGCGTGAAAAATTCTCCCGTCGGATTCGGAAACGTTGACGACGCAAAAAAAGCGATGGAGTATATAGACAAAATCAAAGCCGACGGCGAAAGCTGCGGCGGTATTGTGGAAACGATAGTAAAGGGCGTACCTGCCGGTCTCGGCAGCTATGTTCATTACGACAGAAAGCTCGACGCGAACATCGCGTTCGGCGTTATGAGCGTACAGGCGATCAAGGGCGTTGAAATAGGTATGGGATTTGAAGCGGCGCGTCTTCCGGGGTCGAGCGTTCATGATGAGATCAAATACGCCGACGGTTTCTCGCGCGTTACGAATAACGCCGGAGGAATCGAGGGCGGTATGTCGAACGGCGAACCGATCGTCGTCAGAGCGGTAATGAAACCGATACCGACGCTTTATAATCCTCTTGCGACCGTCTGTATTAAAGATAAATCGCCGCGTAAGGCGACGGTGGAGAGGAGCGACGTGTGCGCCGTACCCGCCTGCTCGGTCGTTGTCGAATCGGCGGTGGCGTTTGAAATCACCAAGGCGTTTTTGGAAAAATTCGGCGGCGATTGTATGGACGACGTAAAAGCGTATTACGACGCGTATATGGAAAGAATTAAAACATACTGATTTTTCATAAAAAAACAAACGGAAAGGCGGTGAGGATTGTTTGACCGAAAATGATTTGATAAAAAAGTGCAAAAAAGGCAGCAGGGAAGCGTTTAACGCGCTTTTTTCAAGATACCAGTCGCAGGTCATAAATATGGCTTACGGTATGCTCTCGGATAAAGAGGACGCATGCGACGCGGCTCAGGAGGTATTTATAAGAGTATATAAAAATATCGACTCTTTTAAGGAACAATCTTCATTCGCCACATGGCTTTACAGAATAACGATGAATATTTGTTCGGATATTCTGCGTAAGAGACAGCGAAATTCGGACATAATAAGCATAAGCGACATGAACGGCGACGACGGAAGGGAAACCGAAATAAAGGACGACTCTCCCACGGTCGAGGAGCATATGGAACTGTCGGAACGTCAAGCGGCGGTAAGACAGGCGATAAACGAGCTTAAGGAAGAATACAGAGCCGTTATAATTTTATGCGATATCGAGGGTATGAGCTACGACGAAATTTCGGAAATACTGAAAATTCCTAACGGTACGGTCAAGTCCCGCATAAATCGTGCAAGAAATGCATTAAAGAAAAATTTAATGAAAAAAAGGGAACTTTTTTAACCTTGGTTACGTCTAATATAATGAAAAGAAAATGAAATAAAACTGAAAAGAAAGGGGGAGGATGTATATGAATTGTAATAAATTCAAGGAATACCTGGATAATTACGAAAATCTTACGGAAGCGGAAAAATCCGAAATGATTTCTCACACGCTTGAATGTGCGGATTGTAAATCGGAATTTGACTTTTTTATGTCCGTTGTCGAAACAGTAAAGTCCCTCCCCAAAATAGAGCCGCCGTCTGACTTTATGGATAAGCTGAACGCACGCATATCGGCGGAGGAACGTGAGAACAACCGTCTTTCGAGACGTATTTTGAATAATGTCAGAAGAAATTACCGTCAGTATGCGGCAGCGGCGGCTTGCTTCGCGCTTGTCGCGGTTATCGTATCAAACGGTAAACTCTTCACCGACAGCATGAACAGGGGCGACGATGCGGTCACGGATAACAGCGTGCTTCCAATCACCGATACCACGCCGCCGCCGTCGCTGCCCGATAATATTGCGGACGCGTCGGCGGTACAGAATCCAACTTCACCGACGCAGAGTAAAGCGGACGTTCCCGCTCAGCGCGACGGCAATAAGGCAGACGCTTCGAGCGAAAAACCGACGTCCGGCGTACAGGCAGCGTCGTCAGGCGGTACGAAAGTATCAGCATCGTCTTCGTCCGTATCGACGGAGAGCGGACAGCGAACCGCGTCATATGCGGCGGGAACGGAAAACTTGGGTGCTTCCGCGCCGGGCGAGGCGGATACAAGCGTTTCGGACAGCGAAACGCAAACGGACAGCGAGCCGATAACGTCGCAGGGAACCGACGCCCCGTCATATAACAGCGGTTACGAAGGGTATATGATCGACGAACCTATGGGAATGAGGATAGCTCAGGTGCCCGAGGACGAGGAAAATCTCCCGTCGTCATACGATATAGACGATAAAGCGGCGGCTATGCTTGCGAAAATTCCCGCAAGCGACGTGCCGAACGAGAGCAGCGATATAGCCGTAGGTAAGCTCAGGATATCCTCGGACAGCGAGGAGACAGCCATGAGCGTGATCGAGCGGTATTCGTATAATATCGAGGACGAGATGTACGCGGTCAACGCCGAAAATTTTGCAAATATGCTTTCGCTTCTTAATCTGGAGAATGTGGAATATGCGGATTACACGATCCAGAGCGGAGGAATCGTAAGGTTTAGGGTAGATGTAGTGGAATAAAAAAATCGCTCCCGTTTCGATGGCATGACATAAGACAGTATAATCAATAATTTTATGACAGGCTGTTGAACAGGGTGCAAGAAAAGGCATATCGCAATTCATTCAAGCGATATGCCTTTTTGATACATATATATGTCCCCATTTAT
>CANQJC010000006.1 GCA_947624165.1 uncultured Clostridia bacterium | reverse complement strand
GTCAAAACTGCCGTTTTTCCTTGCGCCGTCTATGAACATTCTGTTGTCGTGTATATAATTGACCGCAAAAGCACACAAGCTCCCCGCATTGCGCCGTGAAGCGGCAAACTCCGCTTCCTCCGGCGCAGGCGTTTCGAGTTTATATTCACCGTGTATAACAGGCTTGTAGACATCTCCGTTACGCTCCATAATCTCGGCAAACTGGCATATATGATAAACATTTCCATAGGTCTTATTTTCGGACATAAGTTCAAAATGCGTATTATCTATATACTTACACTGATGCTTTGTCGTTTTTCCGTCATATGAATGCTGTATGGTTATCTCGCCGCCATCAGGTATGCAGAACAGCTCTCTGTAATCACTGTCAATAAAGCGAATATTATTGTATGCCATTTTTATCACCTCCGTCCGCTATTTTATCCCGGTGAGGATATTTTTCCTGCTCGGCTTTATATTGTTTTTTCGTCTTAAAGAATGGACATTTGCCATTCTGACAAAGCATTTGCTTCAAAGCTCCGCATTTCTTAATTTCCATTTTCGCAAAGCAATCATCATACACTATTCATCACCTTCCTCTATCTCGACCAAAGTAAATTTACCGGAAATGAAATATCCGTTCTCATGCGCTATTTTATGTAATTTATCTTCAAGCTGCTTTTTGCGTTTCCTTGATAACATTCTGTCAGCCTTTATTATTGCGTCGCGCGCGGTCAGATCGAGATAACCGCTCGCGTTATAGTTTATATCGGGACTTCTGCTCGATGCCATATCCATTCCTACCTTTCTTCGCCTTTTTCGTCGCGCACACGCTTTCGGAAGTCTCTCATCGCGCGGCGTTTATTCCCAAAGTAATGCCCCCAATAATATCCCTTGTCCTCGTCATGCTTCCACGTCACATAAGGACTTGGCGCGTTCTCGTTAAAACCCACCACAATGCGCTTTTTGCCGATACGCTCGGATTGAAATATCACATATCCCTGATTTTGTTCCATTACAACCTCCAATAAAAAAAGCCGATACCTCTTAGAATCAAGAAATATCGGTCTTATCTTTCAGGTTCGCTTCGACTGCGCGCCCATTTTTCAAGCAATTTCTTTATTGTGTCCTCCATCTGCTTCGGAGTATAGCTTTTAGGGAAATACTTCCGAAGGCTGTCCTCTTTGAGTACGACGCGGATTTTCTCCGGCTTTTGCTCCTGCATGATAGAGAGTACAACATTATCGTTAAGCTGTCCGTTCTCGGAAAACCGCCGCAGCTTTTTCGCCTGCTCAATAGACGGCGGCATTTCCTCGCTGTTTATCGCCTTGACAACCTCTGCCTGCTCTCGCGAACCGAGATACGACAATTCCACCGCAGCATTGAGCGGTATTTTTTTCTCGTCAACCATATTCATTATCGGATCTATCAGTTCCGTTAGGCGGATATATCTGCGGATTTGGTCTTTACTTTCTCCGACTTGCTCTGCCATTAGTTTATCAGAACGACCTTTTACATAATTAGTCGCAATTTGCGACGCATTTTCTTTTGACGGTCTGCCCGCCTTGCGCTTCATAGCTTCTAATTTCAGCCGATACGCATACGCTTTCTCGCTCGGCAATATATTCTCTCGTTGCAGATTACTGTCCACAAGCAAAATCGTCGCCGTATCGTCGTCAAGATTTTTCACGATAACGGGAACATTTTCAATCCCCGCAAGTTCACAAGCTTTTGCGCGCCTATGCCCCGATAATATCTCATAGCCGCCGTCCTTATGCGGTCGTGCGATAATAGGGGATAGTACGCCGCTTTCCTTGATACTGTCAACCAATTCGTCCATGCTCTCGTCGAGCAGTACCTTGAACGGCTGTTCCTCGAACGGCTTTAGCTCCGACAGCGGAACGGAACGTATTTCGTCCATATCTCGGCTATCGTCCGCTTTGAAAATATCATCGTATGATGTCAGACCGATGTTTACTCCTTGCCTTGCCACTGTTTATCACCTCCTTTGTCAAATTTTTGTATGCTTCAGCCGCTTTGCCGCTCTTATCGTAAGCAAAAATACTTTTTCCTGCCGCTGAAGTTTCGGCTGCGCGCACTGACGATGGAATTTCCGTCTTAAAAATATTCAGATTTCTGCCGTATGTATCGCGTATGACCTTTGAAACATTCCTCGCGAGATTGGTACGGTTATCGACCATAGTCAGCAGTATGCCGCCAATTTTCAAATTCGGGTTAATCTGCCGCCGCACTTTCGCAACCGTTTTCATAAGCTGCTCCAAACCTTTCGCCGGAAGAAATTGCGCCTGCACGGGAATAATTACCTCATTTGCCGCCGTCAGCGCGTTTATCGTCAGCATACCGAGCGTCGGAGCGCAGTCAAGCAGAACATAATCGTAATTTTCCTTGACCTGACCGATATACTCCTTCAATACCCGTTCGCGGCTCATAATATTGACAAGCGCCGTTTCCATGCCCGATAATTCGATATTCGACGGTAACACGTCAACGCCCTCCGCATGGCGCAGGACTCCGAAGCCGTTTTCTATCGGCTGTTCCTCGATAACCTTCTGCATCACTGTCGATAGCGTAACGTCCATATCGTCGGGATTTTCATAACCGAGGCTTTTCGTCAAATCCGCCTGCGGATCGCAGTCCACGAGCAGTACGCGCTTGCCCTCGTTCGCAAGCCCGATGCCGAGATTGACAGCAGTAGTCGTTTTACCAACGCCGCCCTTTTGATTAGCGACAGCTATTACCTTGCTCATTTTATTCACCTCCCCGTAAATCGTTATTAACTCTGTTCGTCAGCGCCGTACTCGCGGTCAGTGCCACATTATACAGCGCCGTCGTAAGATACGCCTTTGCATTGTGTATCTTGTAATACACCTCTCTGAACTCCAACAAAAACGCCTCTAAATTGCTGTACGTAATCTGTCGATAACGAATCCGAACCAATTCGGCGGGTATGCTCTTGCCCTCAATCGTATAGTACGGCTCGTCCAAAAGCATAACGTCCGCCATGACGTTTACGATGTTGTCGATTATCTCCGTATCGTTATCGTCTATTAAGCTGTCGTATTCAATCTGTTCCTTGATTTCAGCGATTGTTTTGTTGTATCTGTCAATCCATCTCGTATTGCTATGATTGATAGGATTGATTTCGTTCAAATCAGTATTATTTATATTATTATCATTACATTTCGGTTGCCGAAAGTCTGCACTTTCGGTTTCCGAAAACCTTGAATTCCGCTGTGTAATCAACAAACTTTTTCAGATAAACCTTCGCGGGTTTGCCCTGACCTTGCTTAACGCGCTTGATAAGACCAATTCCCTTGACACAATCAAGCTCCGCAACGAGCTTTGTCGCCTTTTCCGTTCCGCATAGCATTTGCTCCATAATGTCGTTGACCGTGAAATATATGTACGCCCGATTTTGTTCATCAAACCAACCGTTTTTAACGGATAGGCTCATGCGGTCGAGCATCAGTCCGTACAGCAGGCTTTGCGCTGTCCGATACGCGCCTGAACTGCGGCGAAGTTACGAGCAGCTTCGGAATACGATAAAACGTAAACTGTTCCGATTCGTTGCCATAGAAGTAATCTAATTGCATCTTATTCCCTCCAATGAAAAACACTGTACCAAAATGATACAGCGTCTATATTTTATGTATAAAGCTTTATTCCGACTTCAACTTCATCGCCTTTGTCTATTTTCCGTGTGTCGCCTTCCGTTTGTGTGCCATACTTCTTAAACCGTTCTACAGCTACAGTTTCAGCCAATTTTATATTATACTTGTCCACGGTAGCATTAGACGATTGATGTACCGATGTCGGTAAGCAAAGCCTTAGACACATCGTCGGGCATGACGTAACGCTGGGACAAGTATCTCAGCGACGCCGCAAGCTCGCCGTTCGGACCTCCGTATTGAGTTATGATAATGTTTGCAAGTCTCGGGTTAACGTTTTTGATTTTTACGGGATATTCAAGAAATTTTTTATATTCAAACATTATTTATTTCCCTCCTTTTCCCAAGGCCACGGACTTTCCGTCCAATTAAATCCGCTCTGCTGCGCCGCGGCGAACGCTGTCAGCGGTCCGTACTCCTTTTGATATTCATTCTTCAGCTCCTCGGTTTTGTTCACAAGATCGCGGTACATGGAAAACGCTTTTGGGTCGTCCTTGTGCGTGTCGAGATAGAGAAGCATATCGTAAGCCGCAAAATGATTTGCCTGTATTTTTTTCAGCATATCGAGCTTTGCATTACTGTCCATTTTCCGCCCCTCCCCATTGTTTGCATACCTTGCCGTACTCGCACATATCTAAATCCAAATCGGGAAATATCGTACCCTCGGTAAGTCCTGTACACGGATCGTACACGTCTCCCATTTCCTGCACGGGAACATAAGCGTAGCCTACGCAGCCGCATTCGGGATACTTACAGCATAATCCGTTAGTTTCTGCCATTAGTAACAACTCCTTTTCATTTTTTCAGACGTGACAGTCTGTAATTTATATTATGTGCGCCGAGTAATTTTCGTGAAAAAAGCGCGTAAAGCGGAAACAAAAAAAACGGCTGTAACGCCGTTTTTTACATATAGTGATATTTATTTTTGTTCTTGATAACAAACGCCGCCGTGACCGCGAGCGCGGCTGCTTCAGCCGCTATAACGGCTGTCCATATGCCGTCCGCTCCGAAGAATACGGGCAGGATAAGCACGGCGAGCACCTGAAACGCAAGCGTTCTCAAAAACGAGACGGCTGCGGAGACCGCGCCGTTGTTAAGCGCGGTAAAGAGCGATGAGCCGAAAACGTTCAATCCCATAAGCGGGAACGAGAGCGAATACCATCTAAAGCCCCTGCACGTGAGATAAAACAATTCACGGTCGTAGCCGACGAAGATCTTCGACAGCGGCGGCGTAAAGAGCAGCGCGAGCGACGTGAGAACGACGCTTGACAAGCACAGCAGAACGACGCTTTTTTTGAACAGACTTTTCAGCTCGTCATAATTTTCCGCGCCGAAGTGATAGCTTATGACGGGCGCGCTGCCGAGCGCGTACCCGAAGAACACGCCGGTAAATATGAAATTCGCGTACATTATAACTCCGTATGCCGCGACACCGTTTTCGCCCGTAATACGCATAAGCTGAAAATTATAGATCATACCGATGAGCGACGCGGAGATATTGGAAAGCATTTCCGACGAGCCGTTCGTGCAGGTCTTTATGAGCGGCTTTGGTTCCATACGCGTGCGGCGTATGCGAAACGGCGTATCGTTTCGGCACAGAAAGTATACGAGCGGGACCGCGCCGCCCACAGTCTGACTTATACCCGTGGCAGCCGCCGCTCCCTCCACGCCCCATTTAAATACGGCGATAAAAAGAAAATCGAGAGCCATATTCGTAACTCCCGCAATAATCGTAAGCCCAAGTCCGACGTTCGGTTTTTCCGCCGCGATCAAAAGGCTTTGAAAAACATTCTGCAAAACAAACGCCGGCAGCGCGGCGAGCAGGATCCTCGAATATCTGACGCAGTATTCGAGCATATCGCCGTCCGCGCCGAGAAGCTTCGCGACGGGACGGAGAAATATTTCGCCGGCGGCGGCAAGCGTTACGCCGCTTATCACGGCGGCGAACACTATCATGGAGAAATATCCGTTTGCCTTTTCCCCGTCGCCCTCGCCGAGCGTTTTCGATACGAGCGCGCTGCCGCCCGTACCGAGCATATAACCGACCGTTCCCAAAATTATCGGGAACGGCATGATAAGATTGACCGCCGCGAACGGCGTTTTACCAACAAAATTGGATACAAATATTCCGTCGACAATGCAGTATATCGACATGAATATCATCATTATTACGGACGGAAACGTAAATCGCAGAAGCTTCGGGTAAGTAAAATGCTCCGAAAGGCTTATCCGCATTATTCCACCGCCTTTTTGAGAGCGTCCGCCATGTCGAGTTTCTCCCACGGCACTCCCAAATCCTCGCGTCCCATGTGTCCGTATGACGCCAGGGGGCGATATATCGGCTTTCTCAAATCAAGCGTTTTGATAATAGCCTGAGGTCTCAAATCGAATACGCTTTCTATCGCCTTTTCTATTTTCTCCTCCGGCACGGACGAGGTTCCGAACGTATCGACCATTATCGAAACGGGATTCGCCACTCCTATCGCATAAGCAAGCTGTACCTCGCATTTGCGGGCAAGTCCTGCGGCGACAACGTTTTTTGCTACCCAACGCGCCGCATACGCCGCGCTTCTGTCGACCTTTGTCGGGTCTTTTCCGGAAAACGCGCCGCCTCCGTGGCGCGCGTAACCGCCGTATGTATCGACTATAATTTTTCTGCCCGTGAGACCGCTGTCACCCGCGGGACCGCCCACGACGAATCTGCCGGTCGGGTTAATGAAAAATTTTGTGTCCTCGTCTATAAGTCCCTGCGGTACGGTGGGAAGAATTACCTCTCTTTTTATGTCGTCTCTGAGCTTACTTATATCGACTTCTGGCGAATGTTGACTTGAAACGACGACCGTATCGACTCTTATCGGCTTGTCGTCGTCATATTCGACAGTCACCTGCGTTTTTCCGTCGGGACGCAGATAGTCGAGCGTTCCGTCCTTGCGTACCTCGGTGAGCCGTTTCGCCATTTTATGAGCAAGCGAAATAGGCATCGGCATATATTCCGGCGTTTCGTCGCACGCGTAGCCGAACATCATACCTTGGTCGCCCGCGCCCGTCGAATTGTCGTCGTCGACGCCGCCCTCCTCCCTGTTTTCGTAACCCAGGTTCACGCCCTGAGCTATGTCGGGAGACTGCTCGTCTATTGCCGTTACGACGGCGCAGGTAGTGCCGTCGAAGCCGTACTTCGCCCTGTCGTAGCCTATGTCAAGAACGACCTGTCTGGCAAGCTTTGGGAAATCCACGTAGCACGAGGTCGTTATCTCGCCCATGATCGAGATTATACCCGTCGTGCATGTAGTCTCGCACGCGACCCTCGCCATAGGGTCGTTTCTCAAAATTTCGTCAAGTATCGCATCGGAAATCTGGTCGCATATTTTATCGGGATGTCCCTCAGTTACGGATTCCGATGTAAACAATCTTTTTCCCATTGTTCTCATTTCCTTTCCTGTGCGTTTAGTTTTATTTTACACTACAGCCCATGAAATGTCAATATACGCGCGGCGTGTTGTATTTTCGCGGGCATACGGCAATTACGCGTGCCGTATAATTGCTATTATAATACCTAATATCGCGCCGCCGAACACCTCGATCGGAGTATGTCCCAAAAGCTCCTTGAGCCGTTTTTCCGTTTTGGGGCGGTCGGCTTTTACTACCGATTCCACAAGCTTGTTCAATATCGCCGCCTGCTGTCCCGCGCTGCGGCGTATACCGGCGGCGTCGTACATGACAACGAACGACATGACTGCGGATATCGCAAAAAGCGGACTGTCAAAGCCCGATTCAAATCCGATAGCCATTGTAAGCGACATGACAAAGGACGCATGGGAGCTGGGCATACCGCCCGAACCCACTATTCTTTTAAAATCAAATTTCTTGTCCCATGACAAAATTATTTTCAAGACCTGCGCCGCAAACCAGCCCAAAAGAGCCGTTATGAACACAGAGTTTGACGCGAACTGCTGTAAATACGTCATACGTTTAATAGCGTGGAAACACGCCCTCCTTTTTAATTCCTTCTGGTTATGAGGTAATCCGTAAGCTCCTTCAAAAAGCCCGCTCTGTCGCCGAAAACGTTGAGCGCGTCCTTTGCGCGCCGAGAATACAGTGCCGACAGCTCCTCCGCTTTTTCGAGCCCGAAAAGCGTTACATACGTGCTTTTATTTTCGCGCACGTCGGACATGACGGTTTTGCCCAATTCCTCCGTCGTCCCCGTCACGTCGAGTATATCGTCGCGTATCTGAAACGCTATACCCAGATTCCTCGCAAACTCGTCGGCGGCGGCTGTATATTTTTCCTCCGCGCCGGACATTATCGCGCCTATGACGCATGACGAGCGTATTATGGCTCCTGTTTTCAATAAATGCAGATATTCCAGACGCTGCGCGTCCGTCTTTTTTCCCTCGCTCTCTATATCGACTATCTGACCGCCTATCATGCCTTCGGTACCCGCCGACGACGCAAGCCGTTCTATCGCTCTCAGCGCGCGCGACGGATATTTCCCGTTGTAGCCCGACACGATTTCAAACGCTTTTGTCAAAAGCGCGTCGCCGGCAAGTATGGCGTTCGCTTCGCCGAATTTTATATGACATGTCGGCATACCTCGGCGCAAATCGTCGTTATCCATGGCGGGCAGGTCGTCGTGTATAAGAGAATATGTGTGTATCATCTCCATTGCGCAGGCAAAGGGCATAACCTCGTCCTCGCTGCCGCCGCACATTTTCGCCGTTTCTATCATCAGCACGGGACGCAGACGCTTACCGCCCGCGAAAAGACTGTACCTCATGGCGTCGTAGATCACGCTCTGCGGATTGTCCTTCGTTTGTATGAATTTATCGAGCGCGGCGTTTACGCGCTCGGCTCTTTCTTTTAATTTTTCTTTCATCATTGTTCGCCGCCCGTGAAATCTTCTTTCACAATTTCCCCGTCCTCGTTGGTCATAAGAACGGAAACCTTCTTTTCGGCAGCGTCGAGCATATGCCGGCAGCTTTGCGACAGCTTTATACCGCGTTCGAAAAGCTCCAGCGACTCGTCAAGCGACACGTTTCCGTTTTCAAGCTTCGCCGCGATCTCTTCAAGCTCCGTTATGGATTGTTCAAACGTTTTCTTCTCACTGTTCTTGTCCATCGTTCTCCTCCGATCATCTATTTAACAACACATTCCCTGCTTCCGTCCCTCAGGCGCAGAGTAAATTCCATACCCTGCTTCATTTCGTCCGCGCTTCTTATGACGCTTCCGTCTCCGCGCGTCGGTATCGAATATCCGCGTGAAAGCGTTTGAAGCGGACTGAGCGCGTCCAGCTTCGCGGCTTGCTCGGAAAAAGCGCGTTTAAGCGTCATTATCTTCATTCCGACGCTTTTCTCAGCCGCCTTGACGAGCGAATCCACACGGAGATTGTATTCGTCTATCCTGTCCTTAGGCGTTCTCATTTTAAAACGTTTAAGCGTAAGCCTGCCGTTTTCTATGCGCGCCGTCATCGCGCGCGTCACGCGATTATGCGACGCGTTTATTCTGTTAATAAGCTCCAGTACGGACGGTACCGCGATCTCCGCAGCCGCCGACGGCGTCGGCGCGCGCAGATCCGCAACAAAATCCGCGATAGTGAAATCGGTCTCATGTCCGACCGCGGATATTATCGGTATGTGCGACGCGTAAATCGCACGCGCCGTTATTTCCTCGTTAAACGCCCATAAATCCTCTATGCTGCCGCCGCCGCGTCCGACGATAAGCGTGTCCGCGCAGTCAGCGGCGTTGAAATATTCTATCGCGCGGACTATGCTCAAAGCCGCGCCCGCGCCCTGTACCAACGCCGGATACAGGATTATCTCCGCAGCCGGATAACGGCGCGTTATTACGTTTATTATATCCCTTACAGCCGCTCCAGTCGGCGCGGTCACAACTCCTATCCTGCTCGGAAAGCGCGGTATCTCCTTTTTGTGTTCCTCATCGAAAAGTCCTTCGCTCTCAAGCTGTTTCTTGAGCTTCTCGTAGGCGATATAAAGCTCGCCTACGCCGTCGGGTATCATTTCCTCGATGTACAGCTGATACGCGCCGCCCGCCTCGTACACGCTTATTCTTCCGCGCGCCATGACCTTCATTCCGTCGGACGGGTCGAATGCGAGCGAGGACGCCGCCGAGCGGAACATGACCGCCTTGAGCACTCCTCCTTCGTCTTTAAGCGTTATATACAGATGCCCGGAGGTGTGACGCTTAAAATTTGATATTTCGCCCTTTATCCATACGTTATTCAATATTATATTGTGGTCGAGAATCTTTTTAACATAACCGTTTATCTGCGAAACGGTTGCGATTTTTACTTCCAAGCTCATTCCTCCCCGTGCGCGAGACGCGCCAGACACGCCGTACCCACCGCGTTATCCGTCGAATACGACGGCTCCGCGAAATATACCTCTCCGTCAAGCTCCTTCGAAAGCGCGTTTCTTATTGCGCCGTTCGACGCGACGCCGCCGACTATGAGCACGTCATGTATTTTCGTTTCCTTGATCGCGTTATTTATCGTCTTCACAAGCGCGTCGGCGACATTTTTGATAACGCCCGCCGCTATATCGGCTCTGTCCGCATCTTTGATCATGCGCGACGTTTTTGTTTCCGGTCCCGAAAAGCTCATAAAGCACCCGTCGACCGAAACGGGCAGCTTCACAGCGTCCGACGCATCTTTCGACAGCCTTTCAAGCTCCGCTCCCGCGGGAAAATCAAGTCCGAGTGCGACGCCTATTCTGTCAATAAACTGACCCGCGCTTATATCCTTCGTCGCGCCCAAGATAGTATTGCGAAATCCCAAACACTCATAACGGCTTTTAAGTATCTCGGTCGTACCGCCGGAAATGTGTACGGAAATGAAATCGCCGTTTAAAAGGCGGAACGCGCCGCTCGAATATATTCCCGCCATAATATGTCCGTCCTGGTGCGAAAACGAATAAAGCGGCACGCCCAGCGACGCGCTCACCGCGCGCCCGAAGCCCTCGCCGACGAGAAAAACCGGCATATACGAGCCTTCCTTCGAACGCGGACGCGTGCTCACGCCGACGGAGCGTACCTCGTTTAAATTTATTCTTTTTGAAAGCCGTTCAAAAAGCTCCGGCAAAAGCTTGACGTGCATAAAAACGCCTTCGCTCTGACGTATACCGCGTTCGCCGCGTCTTACGCTGAGAATACTGCGTTCGCCGTCGTCGCGGCGTCCGTCCGTCCATGCCGCCGAAGCCGTGTAATTGCTTGTATCGAATCCGAGCGCGCTCATGACATTTCCTTATAGACGCTTGCGAGCAGACCGTTTACGAAATTCGGGTCGTCGTCGCTTCCGTACCGTTTCGCAAGCTCCACCGCCTCGTTTATCGCGACCTTCGCCGGAACGTCGTCAACGTATTTCATCTCATATATCGCAAGCTTGAGCACGGCAAGCGACGGCTTCGATATTCTCGAAAGCGACCAGCCTTTTTTCAGATGCTTCTTTATCGTTTCTTCAAGCTCGCCGTTATGCTGCATCACGCCGTCCGTCACCTGCGTTATATATCCCAGATTCGTCTCACATTCGGGACGCTCCCTGAGCAGCTCGCTTAAAACAACGTCCATATCGTCCTCGTGCATGCTGATTTGAAAAATCTGTGTGAACGCTGCGTCGCGTGCTTCGCTTCTCGTTTGCTTTTTCATAACAACCGATTTTCCTTTCATATTTTTACGCGTATATGTACATGATAAACTATACCATAATTCTCTGTAAAAATCAAGCGGTTTTCGGAATGTGCGAACGCGTTTTAAAACGACAAAAAACCGCGGCACACTCGCCGCGGTTTTTCATTATCAATCTGTTATCAATGCTTCGTCCTCCGCCGCGGGTCCTTCGGCTTCCGGCGCGTCTATGCCGTCGACCTCTATCTTCTCCGCGTTTTCCTTTTCAAAGCTTACGCCCTCGATGTGTATGTTGACCTTAACGACCTCGAGTCCCGTCATGGTCTCCACGTTGTTCTTTACGCTTTCCTGGATTTCCCATGATAATTCGGGTATTCTTACGCCGTAATCCACAACGATATACAAATCGATAGTCACGGTTTTTTCGTTCATGTCGACCTTTACGCCCTTAGAGGGATTGCGCTTTGCGCCGAGCATTTCCGCGATACCGCCCGCGAACGTTCCGTACATTCCCGCCACGCCCTCGATTTCACTCGTCGCGATGCCGGCGATAGTCGAAACGACGTCGACCGATATTTTTACGTTGCCTATCGGTTCGTCCTCCGCGTTCTCCTCGCTCGGCGTTGCTTCGGTTTCGACTTCCTCCGCTTTTTCCTCTTCGGGAACAACGTTTTTGATTTCTTCTTCCATATCGTTTACCTCCGTAAATTCTTTTCCGATTATATACCTTATGTACATTGTATCACAAATTTTACTTAACTTCAACTATTTTTACATTTTGCGCGGAAATTTTTAGCGTATCGGTAACGATTTCGGTAAGTTTTATCACGTCTTCGTCGCCGAAATTTTCCTTACGTACCATTACGTTTGCGTCAGCGTCGTCCACATATACGCATATCTCGGCGTATCCCTTTGAAGCCGCTATATTTTCAATTTCCGCTTCTTTTTCCACGTTGTTTGCAACGTCTATTACCTTTTCACCGGCTTTTTTGCGTATATCCTCGTCAAAGCTTTCGTTTTCGGCTGTTTGGTTGAGTATCTCAAGAGATTTTGAACGCGAGGTTTCCTTGTTGAGCTTTGCCTGCTCGAAATAATTCGCGCCGCCCGGCGCACTTTCCTGCGCCATATCCTGCGCTCCAGAAGTCGCGTTTTGCTCGTCCTGACTGTTGGCGGTTCCTTCCTCCTGCGCCGCCGTCTCCTCCGACGCGTCTCCCTCGCCCTCGGACGCGTCCTCGTTCTCGTCGACCGCGTTCACGTACTGAGCTTCGCCGAGCTTCTTGCCCGTCTCGATATAACTTTCGCCGTCACGCACCTTGATCGTGTCCTGATATGACCAGTTGAGATAACCGGCTACTCCTATCAATACCACGAGCGACGCCGCGATTATCTCCTTCTTTTTTAAAACCATATGACTATTCCTCCTCTTTTTTATAAATACATATCCTGTGCGCCGGGACGTCGAGCGACGCCGCGACGGCTTCGCAGACAGCCGACTTGACCGCGCTGTTATCCGCGCCCTGCGCCGTCACTATAACGCCCTTGACGCGCGGATATACCTCCTTCACCACCATCGGCTCGCCGTCGGTCATTACCGCCCTTTTGTCCTCGCTCCTTTCGCTCTTGTCCGCTCTTGAAGCGGTTTTCGTTTCGTAGGCGATATCTTTTTCCGCGCTCGAATAATACGTTATCATTACCGACACGTCGCCCGCGCCCTCTATTTGCGAAAGAATTTCCTCAAGACGCTTTTCGTCGTTCTCCTCCGTCACCTCCCGCACCGAAGCGGCGGTCTCTTTTTTTTCGTTATGACCGCCCGCCGCCGCCATAAGTACAATCCCAATTATAAATATTAAACATATCAGTCGGTTATTCTTATTTTTGAATATTTTTATAATTTGTTCCTTATTCATCGCGCACCTCATAAGGTTTCAGACCGTACACCTCGCACAATCGCGCGCGGGCGCGGTCGGTTAATTTATCCCCTTCTATCCTCACTCCGTCCACTCCCTCGATCGCCCCCTCGTCGTTAATTCGTATCTCACATTCCGCGCTCACCGACAAATCAAATTCCTTTTTCATGCGCGCTTCGATATCCTCGTCCACGCGTCTTTTAAGCTCCTTTTTGACCATTTCCGAACGCATATCGAGACCGCGTTCCTCATAGTCGAGATCCGTCTCGAAGCCGGAAAAAATATCGGAGCGGATAACCGACGACACGGGCGAGATAATACAGCTTATTATGACAAGTCCCGTTATGAGACGTATGTAACCGCGCCATTTGTCCGGCGCGATCATAAGCGCGGCTGATGAAAGAAGCGTCGCGCCGACTATGCTCATTATGTATCCCTTCATCGTCTACCCGCCTCCCGTCGCGGCAAGCATGATGCTTATATTTATGACAAACAGCACGGCCGCCATTATTACAACCGCGAACACAGCCGTCACCGATTCCGACATATCCCACATCATCGAGGAAATACGTTTATCCGTAAGCGGCTCGGTGATCGCCGCCGCGAGCTTTAACATGAGCTGTATCGCTCCGATTTTGAGGATAGGTATTAGGCATATCGAGCATACGACGATTATACCCGCCGTACCGACGGAATTTTTTATAAGACGCGTACTCCCCGCGACGGTTTCCAGCGTGTCGGACAAAAACGTGCCGACTATCGGTACGAGACTGCCGACCGCAAACTTGACCGCTCTGCCGCCGAGCGCGTCGAGCGTCGGCGCAGAAAAGCCGTATATCGCGCTTACGCCCGTAAACAGAGTTATCACCGCCGCCATGATCCATTTTGAGACGGACCTCACAAGCTTCGTAAATCCCGAAAGCTGTACCTTGTCGCTTATGTTGCCCGACACGGAAAGTATCGCGCCGAACACGATGAGCGGTATAAGGCACTTATCTATCACAAGCGAAACGATATATACCGCGCCCGACATCACGGGACTGAACGCCGCCGCGCTCGCCGCGTATCCGCTCGTCGCCAGCATCAGCATTAGCAGCGGCGACAGCTTTGTTATAAAATCCGTCATACCTGTCACAACGTCCGTTCCGTAGTTCATTGCCGACGTAAAGCACCTCAGCGACGCCGCCGACATCAGCGCGAAGCAGGCGAAAAACGCCGCTTCGCCGACCGATTTATTGCCGAAGGACGAGGATATCATTGTGATAACGCCCGAAACCGCGGCAAGTACAAATAAAATTATCATATCCGCGGCACATTCCCTGATCTCACCGAAAAGATTATCGGTTATCATATTGCATATGTCGCCTATATCGAGCGACATTTCGCCCGACATTATTTTTTCGACCGTCTCGTTGTAAAAATCCTCACCCGCGATCGAGGGCGTTTCACCGAGCAAATCTGCGGGCGCGGCGCGCGCCGTCAGCGGCGTTAAGACCGCGAGCAGGATTATCACCTTAAACAGCAGAGAGCGCATTGATGCATACCTCCAGAAACTCCGTCACTATCGGCAGCGTCAATCCCAAAATAAACACCTTGCCCGCAAGCTCCACCTTTACCGCTATCGCGTTCTCGCCGCCGTCGCGGAGTATCTCCGACGCGAACTGCGTAATATACGCCACGCCGACGACCTTTATCACGGCGGTGAAATATTTCGCGTCCACGCCGCTTTTTTCCGTAACGTCCGAAACGGTGCGTATCGTTTCTCCGAGTGTGTCAAGCGTGAAAAAAAGTATCACGGTTATGACGGCAAGTCCCACAAGCGCGGCGTATTCCTTCTTGTACTGCCTTACCGTCATCGAGAGTATTCCTCCCACAAGCCCTATTGAGATTATTTTGAAAATATCCATATTATCACCGGCGTTTAAAGATTAAATATACTTTTGACCGTGTCGAACAGCTCCCCGATTTGCTGCGTCACGATAAACAGCACGACAACAAGTCCGGCAAGGGTCGTAAGAAGAGCCTGTTCCTCGCGTCCCGCGCGCGTAAGAAGCTGATTGAGCACCGCCACGATTATTCCCACTCCGGCGATTTGAAAAATTAAATCCACATTCATCTTTCACAGTCCCTTTTTGAAAAATTCGCCCCGCGCCGCTCATATCAGCATGATCACTATAAAAAGTCCGATAAGTATGCCGCCGCTGCTGTAAAGCTTTGCAAAACGCTCATATTCCGCTCTGCTTTCCTCCTCGCAGCGCGCCGCGAGCGTTTTGACATAGCGTATGTTTTTTATCTGGTCGTCGGTATCGGTCCTGCCGAGACGCGCGCCGAGCGTTTTGAGTATATCCGCGTCCGCGTCCGTGAGACACAGCCGCGTTTTCATCTCGTCGAGCGCGGCACGCCACGCCATATCCGCGCCGAGCGTGTCGATTTTTTCTCCAGCGAGCGCGAACAATCCGTTTCTGTCGGCGCGTGTGAAGGCTGTTTTCAGCTTATTGACGCTGAAGTTTATTTCACCCTCGAGGAGCTCGAGCGACGCGCGGATATCCGCGAGACTTTCCACGCGTTTCCTGAGATTCATTCTCAGCCTTATCCCCGTATACGCGCACGCAAGCCCCGTCATCGCCGCGCCGACAAGCCTTATCATAGTGCCGCCGCCTCCTCTATCGTACCCGCGCCACGGCTTTTGCCGAGCGTGACGACGACCTCAAAAAACGGAAGCATACGCTCCAGATCCGCGCGGCGGCGAAGCATACGCGCGTCTCTGCCGTGTACGGACGCTATGACCGCCGCGCCGCTCTGCGTTATTTTTTCTATCGCGTCGATATCCTCCTGCGCGCCGATCTCGTCGGTGACAATAACGTCGGGACACATCGAACGCAGTACCATGAGCATACCTGACGCCTTGTCCGCGCCTTCAAGCACGTCCGTCGAGAAACCGAGGTCAAACGCGCTCCTTCCCTCGCACAGCGCGGCGATCTCGCGCCGCTCGTCCACTATGCTGACGCGGTACGACTTATAGGAAAGCTGGCGCGCAATATCACGGAGCATCGTCGTTTTGCCCGCGCCGGGCGGCGAGACGATCAATGTGTTCCTTATACGCGTACCGTCGAGGATAAGCGGAATGATTTCGTCCGCCGCGCCGATCACTTCGCTCGCAAGCCTGTAATTAAGCGCGGAAACGTCCTTGATAAACGAAACCTTGTCCTCTTTTATGACGGCGGTGCCGGTTATCCCTATCCTGTGACCTCCGCGAATCGTCAGAAACCCGTTTTTTATTTCGTCACGCACGGAATACACCGACGAGGACGTCGCGATTTCGAGTGCTTCGTCAATATGCGCGCGCGTCACTCTCAGTGCGGAAACGGGCAGCGGACTGAGCTTGCCGCGCCCGACGAGGTAGAAGCACCCGTCGGCGTAATGTATCGCAAGCGGTTTGTCGAGCCGCAGACGTATTTCCTGCGCGCCGTCGAGATCTACGCCGTACATATACCTTCTTATCCCCTGCGGCATAAAGTCCAGTATGCCGCGCGACGCGCTTACCGTTTCATTGTTTGCTATGTACATTTTCGTTTCCTCCATTCGTGTTTTGTATTTGATATATATTATTTTTCGGGACGGTTTAGAACAGAAAAAAAATACGCCTTTCCGACACAAAAAAACGGCGTTGAACGCCGTCCTTATAAAAATGTAAAACCGCCGCCGGCAGTTTAAACGCAGTAATCGGGTATAAACGTTTCGCGCATGTCGACGAAGCCGAGAAAATCCTTTTGTCTTTCACCGTCGACCGTAAAACGGACGTTTACTATCCCGTCTATGTTCGTGAGCGAATTTACGATAGAGTATACCATCATTATTTCCGCGTCGCGGCCGTCGGGATATTCGCCGCGCAGACCGCTCTTCAGATCCACATACGCGATTTTATCCTTCACAGTGACGCTCATGCAGTTTTTCACGTTCGGAACGAGACGAAAGATTTTCGGGTTGTCGTCATGCCCCTCTATCATCGCGTCAAGAACAAAACGCGCCGTCCTTTCCGCGCCGGTACGCGGTACGCTTGTCCTAACGGGTATCAGACGCATCATCTCCGCATCGGCAAAATATACGTTTATATCCGCGGAGGGTAAAACAACGGCGCGCGCGGCAAAAAAAGCCGTCACGGCGGCAGCGATTATCAGCATGAACGCAAGATGTCTCAAAATCGGGATTTTTCTGATAGTGACGGTCTGCAAAGTAAAAAACCTCCATATACTGTATAATTACAGTATATGAAGGAATTGGAAAAAATATTACTGATTTTTGCTCAGCTCGAGCGCGCGGGCAAGCTGGTCGGGGCAGGACGTACCGCGTCCGTTACAGTCGGTGCCTTTAAGGCGCGCGATAACGTCGTCGACTCTCATTCCCTCGACGAGCGCGCTTATACCCTGTGTGTTGCCGTTACAGCCGCGCGTGAAATGAACGCCGCGCACGATCCCGTCGTCGACTTCAAAATCGATTCGGACGCTGCACACTCCCTGCGGCTCGTATGTAAACCGTGCCATAATCATTCCTCCTATATCGTGTTAGTACCAGTATACCGCATTTATTTATATTTTTCAAGTATATCTATTGACTAAGCAGGAAAAATTTTATATAATTAAGGAAACGATTTAATAGGAGGAATCTACATGAAATTATTTGTTGATACTGCCAACATCGACGAAATAAAACAGGCTAACGACATGGGCGTTATCTGCGGAGTGACGACAAATCCCTCGCTCATCGCGAAAGAGGGCAGAGATTTTGTTCAGGTGGTCAAGGAAATTACCACTATCGTGGACGGTCCCATAAGCGCGGAGGTCATTTCGCTCGACGCGGCGCAGATGGTTGAGGAAGCAAAGCCCCTTGCGGCGATCCATAAGAACATCGTTATTAAAATTCCGATGTGCGCGGAGGGCTTAAAGGCTGTCAAGCAGCTTACGAAGCTCGGCATAAAGACAAACGTGACGCTTATCTTCTCGGCGGCGCAGGCACTCCTCGCGGCAAGAGCGGGCGCGTCTTACGTCAGCCCGTTCCTCGGCAGACTGGACGACGTAGGCACAAACGGAATGATACTGATCGAAGAAATCGCGGATATATTCAAGCTCCACGATATTAAAACGGAGATAATCGCGGCAAGCATCAGAAATCCGATACACGTTGTCGACGCGGCGCGCGCCGGCTGCGACATCGCGACGGTGCCGTACAAGGTCATCGCGCAGATGATAAACCATCCGCTTACCGACATCGGTATACAGAGATTTTTGAAGGACTGGGAAACGGTTCCGAAGAGCGAATAAAATTTAAAATAAATAAAATTTAAAAATCTGTCCCCGAAGCAATAAGCTTCGGGGGTTTTTTTGTGCTTAAACCGCGCGGCACGTGGGGCAGAGCGGTGGTGTGCGGCGGCGGTGCGGTGTGCGCGGCACGGTGGCACGGTGCGTGGTGCGTGGTGCGACGCGGTTGCGCGGTGGTGCGTGGCGGCTGCGCGGCGGTGGGGTGTGCGGCGGCGCAGTGGGGTGCGGCGACGCGTGACGCGGTGGGGTGCGAGGTGGCGGAGCGGTGGCGCGCGGCGCGACACGTGGGGTGTGCGGCGGTGCGGTGGGGCGGTACGGCACTGGGTTGCGGACGCAAAAAAAGACGGTCCCCAAACGGGGACCGCCTTTCTTCGATTATCCGAATCTAATCGGATCAATTTCGAGGGATGATCCATACGAACAGCTTAGTGTCCGCATGAACTGCTGCTTCTATAAACAATTTTTACGAATCAGTGTCCGCAAAAATTATTTAACAAATGTGTCATAGAGGATCTTCGCAGCCTGAGCTCTTGTAGCGTTAGCCTTAGGAGCAAATTCTGTATCGGATACTCCGTTGATGATACCTGCGTCAGCAAGTGTCTGAACAGCCGTTGCAGCATAGTCAGATACCTGGTCAGCATCAGCAAACGCCATAGCTCTTACAGCTGTGAGCGGCTTACCGAATACCTGAGCAGCCTTCATCGTCATGAGAGCCATATCCTGTCTCGTAATCAGGTTGTACGGACCGAAGTTGCCGTCGCCGTAACCTTCAACGATACCGAGCTTGGAAGCAACAGCTACCGCATGATAGAACCATGCATCCGTCGGAACGTCAAGGAACGAAGAATCAGCATACTCGCTCGTTCTGCCGATAGCACCTACGAGGATCTGGCAATACTCAGCTCTTGTGATATTCGAATCAGGATCGAAGATCGTCTCGCTTCTACCGTTGATTATACCCTTTGCAGCAAGAGCATTGATCGCTTCCTCAGCCCAAGGAACAGTACCGAGGTCTTCAAAATGCGGAGCCGAGCCGTTCAAGCCGGGAACAACGAGAAGCGTGTTGTCATCATCGTCGTCATCGCTTCCGCCGCCACCATTACCGGGCTGCTTAGTCTTAATCGTTACAGAAGCAACCTCGTCGATTGTCTGCTCAACGTTGGAATCGTCCTTATACGTATATGTGAACTGAATCTGTACGGGCTTCTTCGACTCTGTTGCGAGCGCAGCTCTGAAGCGATACTTCGCGCTTGTTGCAGTCTGCTCGTCGTCTGTCGCCTTGAAGCCTGTGATAAAGTCGTCGCCGTTGCCCAAAACCTTAGCTGTGAGCGAAACAGGTGTCTTACCGTTGCTTACATTAGCAGTAACGGTTACTTCGTCGCCTACATAAGCAGTCGTCTTTGAAGCCTTAACCGTCAGTGCGGGAGCCGCAGGAGGAGGTGTAGGCTCAGCGTCCGAAGGAGTTTCGCCGCTGACAACTACAATAGGAGTACCGTCCTGATCCTCGTCAACGATCTGGAGCTTACCTGTTATGCCGTTGTTGTACTGGAGTTCAACATCCTTAAGCATATCGAGAAGCGAATCGTTCGTGGGATCGTCGTCTTCCGTATTTACATAAGCACCTGCAAGGAGGTTATCGAGCTGTTCCTTAGTCAGCTTCTCACCCTTGTAGTATGCAACATAGTCTTCGTTGTATGTAGCCGGCGTACCGTCAGCCTTCTTAACTTCGAGAGCAGCATATGCTTTATTCGAAAGCGTTGCCGAAGGCGCGGATACAAGACCATCGCCGTTTTCATCCTTAATAAGCGGCATCTTGTTGTCAAGCGAAGCACCTGTACCGGGAACCTTTACCCAGGCGGGCTTCAGGTCGTCGTTCATCGTCAGATATTCTCCGGCATTGTTCATGATTTCCGAACCGCTGAGCAGTTCAACAACGAAATCATCGTTCATAGGCTCAGCCAATGTAATCGTGAATGTTGCGATAACATTACCTTCAGCCTTTGTATCATCCTGGAATCCTACAACGAGCGTGTACTGACCGTCAACAGTGTCGTTGGGCGTCAATACAGCACCGGGCATTGTGCAGGCATGTGTTACCGTTGCACCCGACGGAACGCTGAGCTTGATCTTTGCGCCGCCGATACCGTTTGTTTCAAACGAAGTACCTACGTACTTAGCAAGAATTACCTTTGTTGTATCCGTGCTGTTCGCCTCGTCGTACTCGAGAACTATACCGTTATCAACGGTAACTTCGTCTCTTGTCGGAGGAAGCTCAACGTCGGGATCAACGTCAGGCTTCGGAAGAACAACCTCGGGCGTCTTTGACGGGTCAGCCAAAATCGTACCCGACGAAGCCGCAATCGTGCCGTCCTTTACCGTCAAATATGTACCGTCGTTCGACATGATCTCAGAACCTTCAAGCAATTCTACTTTAAAGTTCGATGTGAGTGCCTCGGGCAATGTAATATCAAATGTTGCGATAACATTACCTTCAGCCGGTGTGTCGTCCTGGAATCCTATAACGAGCGTGTACTGACCGTCAACCGTGTCGTTGGGTGTCAATACCGCACCGGGCATTGTGCAGGTATGTGTTACCGTTGCACCCGACGGAACGCTGATCTTTATCTTCGCGCCGCCGATACCGTTGTCAAAGCCCGAATACTTCGCAGTTACAGTTGCATTTGTTGTAGTAGCCTGCGTAACTTCAATATACATTCCTTCACCCTCAGCGTTTACAACAGTAAACGATGTGAACAAAGAAACAATCATTGAAAGCGCGCATATGAGCGCGATAAGCTTTTTGTTTCTCATTTTGATTTTTACCCCTTTCAAATTATCCTATTTATTATAATAATCAGATATTCAGCCGCGCGCGAAGCGCGGCTGAATTACCGAAATATTATACAAATAACTTACAAGAAATTATTCCGCAGGAGCTATTTCAGGACCTACTTCGATTTCCTGACCTGCATTACCGATGTTATCGCTTCTCTCAGCAAGATATCTGAGCATCTGACCCTGGTCTGTAAGGTTTACGTTAGCGTCGCCGCTCGTATCGCCTACAACGATCTTCTTAGCAGGATCTGTGGGATCTTCATAAGCCTTACCAACGTTACCGATGTTGTCGCTTCTCTCAGCAAGATATCTGAGCATCTGACCCTGGTCTGTAAGGTTTACATTACCGTCGCCGCTCGTATCGCCGCCGATGATAGTTGACGTCTCGCTTTCGCCGATTCTGAATGTAGCCTTCTTGATCGTAGCGAAATTGTCAGCCGCGTTAGCAACCCATACCGTGTATACGCCGTCTGCAGTCGGCTTACCCTTCAGACCCATGTTCGTCGTAGCTGCGATCTCAGCCTGATCGATGTAAAGGATCTCGCTGTCGGCAATCGTCGTATCTGTCTCCGTGATAGCGTCCGGAGCAAGAACGAGAACCGTGCTTTCACCCGTCAATGCCGTTGTGATGTTCAACACACCGGTCGAGGGATCATAAGCACCTTCCAGGTCGCCCGTCAAGTTGGCAGCCATAGCCGAAGTTGCAACAGCAGCCGTTACAGCAGCTACCGCCGCGCATGATAGAAATAGTTTAGTAAATTTCTTCATTTTTTTTACCCCTTTTCTAAAATAATTTTTTTGCTTTTTGTTTGTGTGCCTGTTTTCACCCGACACGCATACAAGTTACATTCATATATCTACATTATAAACTATGTTAAATGAAATTTCAATTCTTTTTTGCTTTTTGTTTCTTTTTTGTGAATGTTGTATAGTTTTCTTACTGCCAAATTGGGCGGTTTGTATAGTTTGGGTGCGATTCAGCGTTTCGGCTGATGTGTGAGAGGGTAGGCGTCGGGATAAAGCGCGGCAATTTCATCGAGCGTAAGCTCTCTGACCTCGCCCTCCTTAAGGCTTTCATCGAGCGACACGCCGCCCACAGCAACGCGCTTGAGGTAATTTACGCTCTTGCCGCAGCGCGCGCACATTCGCTTTACCTGATGATATTTTCCCTCGGATATCTCCACATAGACCTCGCGCGCGTCGTCCGTTATCTCAAGCAGCGCGTTTTTCGCCGTAAACTCGCGGAACTCCATGCCCGACGCGAAGAGCTTGACGTCCTCCTCGGTCATGGGCAGATCCACGCGCGCGAAATAGCGTTTGCGGACGTTCTTGTTCGGCGACATCACCGCATGTGCGAAGGAGCCGTCGTTCGTGAGAAGGAGAAGTCCCTCCGTGTCACGGTCGAGCCGTCCGACGGGATATACGCCGTAATGCTTGTATTCATCGGGAACGTAATCCGTCACGGCGGGGTAGCGGCGGTCCGTGACCGCGCTGACGCAGCCGGCGGGTTTGTTCAGCATCAGGTAGACGAAACGCCGATATATAAGACGTTCGCCGTCGACCGTAACGACGCTGTCCTCGCTTACCTGCTGCGCGACGCTTTTGCAGCGTTTTCCGTCGGCGACGACCTCCGCGCGTTTCAGGAGCGCGCGCACGTCGGAGCGCGCCGCGAAGCCGCAGCCCGAAATGTATTTGTCCAATCGCATCTGTTTTTTCTCCTTAACGGGGGAAAAGCGTAATTACTGATTGTATTTTACGGCGAGTTCGTCTATCTTGCCGGACGCTTTAAGCTCGGCGAGCGTCGCGTTTATTTTGTCGAGAAGCTCCGTGTTGCCCTTCTTTACGGCGATCGCGTATTCCTCGGTTTCAAACGCTTCGGGGTCCTCAACGACCTTCAAGCCGTTTTTCTCGGCAAGCGCCTTACCCGTCGCGGAATCTATTACGACAGCGTCTATTTTACCGTTCTTTACCTCCTGAACAACGTCGAGACCGCGGTTCGTGCGCGTGATTTTGTTTTCGGGGATCTGAAGGTCGTTCGTAACGATGCTGTCGCCGGTGTAACCGAGAACAACGCCGACGGTCTTGTCGTTCTTCAAATCCTCCGCCTTTGTGATATCGGTATTGTCGGCAGCGACAACCATTACCTGAGACGCGAGGAAGTAAGTGTCGGAGAAGTCAACGTTCTTGCGGCGTTCGTCTGTGGCGGTCATACCCGCCGCGACCATATCCACCTTACCCGTGCTTACTGCGGCGATAAGTCCGTCGAAATCCATATCTGCGACTTCAAGCTGCTTGCCCATGTCGGACGCTATCTCGGAAGCTATCGCAACGTCGATACCGTCGAATTCGCCCACAAGTCCCTGGGCCGTTGTAAATTCGAACGGCGGGAACGCGGCGTTCGTACCCATTACAAGCTTGTCCTCGCCGCCGCAGCCCGTAAGCAACGCCGCCGACATAACGGCAGCCGCAGCGAGCGCGGACGCTTTAAGTATACTTTTTTTCATTTTGATTTCCTCCTAAAATGATTTTTTTATTATCAACACCGAAGTGCCTTTATACGTTTTTAGAGTACCTTACTCAAAAATTCCTTCGTTCTGTCGTTTTTGGGGTTCGAGAATACCTCCTCGGGCGTGCCTTCCTCAACGACGTAGCCGCCGTCCATAAACAGGACGCGGGAGCCGACCTCGCGCGCGAAGCCCATTTCATGCGTAACGACGACCATCGTCATACCGTCGTCCGCAAGGTTTTTCATTACCTGGAGCACCTCGCCCACCATTTCGGGGTCGAGCGCGGACGTGGGTTCGTCAAAGAGCATGATGTCGGGGTCCATCGCGAGAGCGCGCGCTATGGCGATACGCTGCTGCTGACCGCCGGAAAGCTGCGCGGGGTACGCGTCCGCCTTGTCGGCAAGTCCGACCATTTCGAGAAGTCCGCGGGCGCGTTTCTCAGCTTCGTCCTTCGGAATTTTCTTTACTTTTATGGGCGCGAGCGTTATATTGTCCATTACGCTCAGGTGCGGGAACAGGTTGAACTGCTGGAACACCATACCCATTTTCTCTCTTATTCTGTTTACGTTCGTTTTGGGGTCGGTTATACATTCGCCCTCTATCAGTATTTCGCCTTCGGTCGGTACCTCGAGCAGGTTGATGCAGCGCAGGAACGTGGATTTACCCGAACCCGACGGTCCTATCACGACGACCTTCTCGCCTTTTTTGACGTGTTGGTCAATACCCTTCAAAACCTCCAAGTCGCCGAAGCTTTTTTTCAGTCCCGTTACCTTTATCATCTCTTGTCCGCCTTTCTCATGCCTTCTTCAACCTTGCTTAAAATTATGCTGATAATTTTAATTACTACATAATATATTGCCGCGATCGACAGCAGCGGCACAAGGTAATCGTAAGTGTTGCCCTGCACCTTACGCGCCGCGCCGACAAGGTCTATATTGCTGACCATACCGACGACCGCCGTTTCCTTGATAAGCACGACAAATTCGTTGCACAGCGCGGGCAGTATATTTTTCATAGCCTGCGGCATGATTATGTTCTTCATCGTCTGCCGCGACGTCATACCGAGCGAGCGTCCCGCTTCGGTCTGTCCGACGTTTACGGAGAGTATACCTCCGCGCACGATCTCGGCGATGTACGCGCCGCTGTTTATTCCGAACGCGATCGAGCCGATTATCCATGCGGGTACGTTTATCGGCGCGAGGATAACAAAGTTTATGATGAGCAGCTGTACCATTGTCGGCGTGCCGCGTATCACGTCTATGTACACGCCCGATATCAGGCGCAGTATTTTACTTTTCGACAGGCGCATCAACGCCATTATCACGCCTATTATACAGCCGAGCATGACCGCGAAAAGCGTGATGAGCATCGTGTAGCCCAGACCGCTGACGAACCATCGCCACCTGCCGTCCACAATGAATGTATCGGACAGCCTGTTTGCAAAAGTATTCATAAAAATCCCCTCCGCCGTGTCACATATTATTTACTATCATATCAAAAAAACAGGCGGTTGGCAATAGTTTATTTGAAAAAAGTTGCGTTATGACGTATAATTATGCGCCGTTATTTGCCGACGCAGAAATTGCGGAATATCTCGTTCACAATGTCGTCGGACACGGTCTCGCCCGTAATTTCTCCGAGCGCGTCTATCGCGATGTTTAAATCTATCGACGCGACGTCCTGCGGAAGTCCCGCGTCTATCGCTTCCGACACGCGGGAGAGCGCGTTGCCGCCCTTTATCAGCGCGGTCTTGTGGCGCAGGTTGGTTATCACCGCGCCGGAGGAGGACGTGAGCGCGCCGAGCGAGTAAGCGGAGCGTATTTCGTCCGCGAGCGCGTCAAGTCCCGCGCCGGTCTTCGCGCTTACCTCTATTACGGGGCTTGGCGCGGCGCGGTTTTTGACGGCTTCGATGTATTTGCTTTGACCCAGATCCGTCTTATTTATAAGCACGACGCGTTTTTTCGAGCGCGTCGCGCGCAGTACCTCAATATCCTCGTCGTCGAAGAAGCTCGTGCCGTCTATCATGACTATGACGAAATCCGCGCTGTCGATGGATCTCATCGACTTCTCCACGCCTATCTTCTCCACCTCGTCGTCGGTGACGCGTATCCCCGCCGTATCGACGAGTACGAGCGGTATTCCCTCGAGATTTATATATTCCTCTATAACGTCGCGCGTCGTTCCGGCTATGTCGGTGACGATAGCTCTGTCCTCGCGTGCGAGCGAGTTCAGGAGCGAGGACTTGCCGACGTTCGGCTTCCCGACTATCGCTGTTTTTATACCGCCGCGCATTATTCTGCCGCTATCGGCGGTGGAGAGAAGATTCGCTATCTTTTGTTCGTTTTCACGCGCAGCCGCCGCGATCTCCTCCGGCGTGACGTCCTCGAGCTCCTCGTCGGGATAGTCTATCGCCACCTGCATACGGGCGGCGAGATTGACGAGCGACGATCTCACTTCGTTTATTTCCTTCGACAGCGAACCTTCAAGCTGCGCGAGCGCGCTGCGTCGGGCTATGTCGTTCGATGAATTTATAATGTCCGTCACGGCTTCCGCCTGGGACAGGTCTATGCGTCCGTTGAGAAACGCCCGTTTTGTAAATTCACCAGGCTCCGCGGCGACCGCCCCCGCCCTGATAAGCGCGTCAAGAACGGCTCTCGGCGCGCTGAAGCCGCCGTGAGTGCTTATCTCGACAACATCCTCGCGCGTGAACGTGGCGGGCGCGCGCATAACGGTAACGAGAACCTCGTCAATACGCTCTCCGCGCTGATTTTTTATGAATCCGTAATGGACCGTGTGCGTCGGGCAGTCGGCAAGACGCTTTTTACCCGAAAACACCTTGTCCGCCGTCGCGACGGCGTCCTCTCCGCTTACGCGTATAACGGCGATGCCGCCGTTACCCGGCGGCGTGGACAGAGCCGCTATGGTATGTGCCATTTTTATCCTCTCCGTTCTCTCAATATTAAAACAAAGGGACGCCGCAGCGGGCGGCCGCCCCGTTTTAGTGTCCCCATTTATTTTTCGTGATTTTTGATTTTAGTGTCCCCGTATTGCTGCGGACGTAAATTTTTAGCGTCCCCAAACAGACCTTCCTCTTCGCTCCTTTATCTCAGTCAAAAGTCTGTACGGTACGATCCCCGTAGATACCGCGCCCATTCGTACCGAGGGCTTGTTTTGCCCGTGGAAATCGCTGCCGCCGGAGCGGACGAGACCGAGCTCATCGCATATATCCGCGCACATGAGCGAATATTCCTCACTGAAGCAGTTGTAATAGCACTCCATCCCGTCTATTCCGTATTCCTTTAAACGGCTCATCAGCGCGTAAAGCTTGACGCGGCTTTCGCTTATATATACGGGGTGCGCCAGGATAGCCGTACCGCCGGCGTTTTTTATGATGCGTATCGTCTCCTCGGGGGAGTACGTTTCGCGCTCGACGTAACACGGCGCGCCCTTTTTCAGGTATTTGGAAAACGCGTCGCCGGTGCTTTTCGCATAGCCCTTCTTTACCATGGCGAGCGCGATATGCGCTCTGCCGGTGTTTGCGAACGTCGCTCCGTGCTTCTGCGAAAGGATGTCGTCCTCGCCGATATCGAAGCCTTGTTCCCGAATTAAAGAGATCATTCGGCGGTTACGCGTTTCGCGCGCGGCGCGAAGTTTTTCGAGCTTTTCGCAAAGCTCCGCGTTGTTTTCGTCGACGAACAGACCGACTATGTGCATTTCCTTTTTATAGCTCGCGCTCATCTCCACGCCCGCTATACCTTCTATACCCTCCGCGCGGCACGCTTTGATAAATTCCGCGACGCCGTCCACGGTGTCGTGATCTGTCAGCGCGGCGGCGCAAAGTCCCTCCGTCCGCGCAAGCTCCGCCGTCTCGGAGGGCGAAAAAGTACCGTCCGAAGCCGAGGAATGCATATGCAAATCGATTTTTAAGCTATCTGTCATTTATAAGTCCCTGCAATTCAGCCATAAAGGTATCTATGTTGTCGAAGCTTTTGTAAACCGACGCGAAACGCACGTAAGCGACCTCGTCGAGCTTTTTAAGCTTCTCCATAACCTTTTCGCCTATCATTGTGCTTTCAAATTCGCGCGACGCGCTCTGGTACAGCTCGCTCTCGATGTCGTCGGCTATTTTTTCCATCTCGGTAAGAGATATGGGACGCTTTTCGCAAGCCGTTATTATACCCTTAAGGACCTTGTCCCTGTCATACGGCTGACGCGACTGATCCTTTTTTATGACTACGAGCGATATCGCTTCGAGCTTTTCATATGTAGTAAAGCGTCTGCCGCACTTTAAACATTCGCGGCGGCGTCTTATGGAGTTGCTCTCGTCGGTCGGTCTCGAATCTATAACCTTACTTTCCGAAAACCCGCAGTATGGACATTTCATTTGTTTTTCTCCCACCTTTATATTATTTATAGGGTTATTATACATTATCATCCAAAATTTTTCAAGTTAATTTTTCAATATCGGGATTAAAAAGCCGCACGAGCACAATATCCTCGCCGACGGTCTCTATCGCGCTCCACGGTATGATAAGCTCGCCGCCGCCGAAAATACGTCTGAGGACGCACCCGCGGCGCGGCACGATTATGGCTTCCACGCTCCCCGTGCTTTCGCTTATTTCCACATCACGTATATATCCCAGTCGCTCCGCCGTGCTTATGTTTATAACCTCCTTCTGCCTGAGATTGTATCCGCGAAACATAAAAAAACACCTCCGCAACAGTCTGACCTTTTTAGATATATATTGCGGAGGTGTTCATGATATTCCGAATAAGGTGCGCACGGCGCGTCTATTTTTTTATGAAGGAAACGAAAGCTTTGTACTGACGGAAGATGAAAAGTCCCGCGACGTACGCCGCGCCCATGACCGCGCCCTTCACAAACGCGCTCAGAATGAGATTGTCTATGACCAAAAGCCGCGACGCGAATCCGGCGGCCGCCACAAGGGCGGCGATGCACAGCTCGGGTATGAAGCTTTTCAAAAATCCCGAATAACTCATATCGAGCGTTTTCTTTATGAGGAAGTAATACGTCACAAAGAAATTAACGTTAAACGCAATCGTGAGGTAAAGCGATATCTTTACTATGTCTCCCTGCGCGACGCCCGCTATTATCGCCGAAACGGTAAGCGCGATCGTGAAAATTCCCGATATAAACATATTTTTCGGATTTCCCGCGCTCTGGAAAATCGACTGCGCGCTGCCCGTTATCATCTGCGCCCATATCGACAGGCTCAGCATGGCGATACACGGCACCGACGCGCCCCACTGAGGTCCGAACAGTATGCCGATTATCTCCTCCGAAGCAAAGTAACAGTATATCCCTATAAACATTCCGAGAAGCGAGAGTATTTTCACTATCTCCATGTAACGTATATATATGTACTTTTTATCGTTCTGGTGGACGGAAAGGATAGGGTGAAGCGTGGGGGTTATCACGTTCGTCAGATTATTCTGCGGGTAAAGCGTGACCTTGTACGCCTTGTCGTAATAGCCCAGCGCGCTGTCGCCGATGTATTTGCCTATTATAAGATTGTCGATGTTCTTCGAAAAATAATTGATTATACTGTAACCCATCTGGAACATCGAGAAAGACAGTATCTTTTTCAGTCCCGAAAAGCTGAATTTCGGGCGGAATTTTATACGCGTCGTGCTGTAATTCCACAGAAACGATACGAGCGCGTTTACTATCGCCTGCCATACGAGCGCGTAATACTTGTATCCCAAAAGCGCGAGCACGACGGCGACGGCGTTGCTTGTGACGTTCACTATAACCATTCTCACGCCTATCGCCATGAACCGCTTCTGTTTGAGCAGGTACGAATGAGGCACTATATTCAGCGTGTGGAAAAACAGCGATATCGACAGCAGCGCGCCTATCGGTATATACATTTCGTTTCCGTAAAACTTTGAAAGCGGGACGGAAAACGCCGCAAAAAACAGCGTGACAAAAATCGCCGCGTAGAAGTTGAAAGAAAAAATATTGCTTATATCCTCTTCAGTAAGCTCTTTATTCTGTATCAACGCGGGACCTATGCCCATATTCGATATGACCGTGAAAAAGGTTGTGAACACGGTTATAACGGTTACTATTCCGTAATCCTCCGGCGAAAGAATACGCGCGAGAACGCCATTGAAAACAATTTGCAGTATTACGCATATATAACTTGCGGAGGCGTTGATGGCAGCCGCCTTTTTTATAGAAATATCCTTCATTGTCAAATCCATCCGTTATACGATTATAAAATATATATACCAACATTTCGGCAGCGTCAAACATTTATATGTCCGGCGTTATCGTCGGCGGTATCTGTCCGCTGTAAACCGGCACGTCGAACGAGACGGACGCTTCCGCAAACTGCGAGAATATGCCTTCTATGCTCACGGCCTGCTTGACCGCCCAGCTTATGTCGGTCGCGTACTGATGCTCTCCCGGCATTTCGGGATCCCAGCGCATTTTGTAAAGCGTGTTCTGTCTTACGTCGGGATTGTTTATATAATGCTCGCTTATCCACTTCGCGCCGCCGCGTATTGCCGCCTCCACGCTCGTCCAGCCCTCCTCGTAAGCCCTGCTCGCGCCGCTCGATACGGGGTCGTCGTCATAGGCGTTTATTCCGAAGACGTTGTATACCGTGGAACCGTTTGTCTCCACGCCGCGCGCAAGCTCGGAGGTGCCGTTGCCGGATTCGAGACACGCGTGCGCCGCGAGATAAACCTCGCTTACGCCAAATTCGCGCGCCGCTTCTATGAATACGTGCGCCATACCGCTGAGCGCGCCCTTGTCGGCAAGATAATCATTAAGGCTCTCCTCGCTTACGCCGTTCGTATACGACAAATCAAGGAACTGATATTTGTACGCGCCGTCAAAATAGCTGTTCGGGTTCATATACTCAGCCGTTTCCGTCTGCGACGCGTACTTAAATCCTCCCGACGTCCATATCTTGGGCTGCGGGTTCTGCATCATCTGTATCCTTACCGCCTGAGGGAACGTCACGTCGTAAGGAGTGTATGTGACGGTTCCGCTTTCCGGCGGCGTTTCGGTCTCCGCGCTCAGGTCGAACGGGTCGCCGCCGTCGGCTGCCGACACCTCGACTTTAAAAGTACATTTTTTACCGTTTACGCTCTCGGCGGTTATTTCCGCGACGCCTTCTCCCGTTCCTCTGACGCGTCCCGTCTGGCTTACCTCGGCGACGTCGTTGTCGCTCGACGACCATTTGAGCGTCTTGTTGCGCGCATTCTGCGGCGATACGGTTATGACCGCGTTCACGCTGTCCCCCACCGAGATATGCATATCGTCCGCGTTTTGAAGCGAAAGCGTCTCCACGTCTACCGAAGGAGCGACGACGGTCACGAAGCATCTGCCTTCAAACGCTCCGTCGGCTGTCACCGCCGTGATCTCTGTCATTCCCGTTCCGACGGGTCTTACGTTTCCGTTTGAGTCCACGCGCGCCACCTTTGTGTTTTTCGATTTCCATATGACCGACGGGTCCGTCGCGTTGGCGGGCAGAACGTTCGCGCGCAGAAGACGTCCCGTGCCGTTCGTGTAAAGCGTTATAGTGCTTTCGGGCATGAATATGCCCGTCACGGGCTGTCGCGCGCTCAGAGAAGCCGAAGCCGATTTTCCGTAATGTACAAGCAGCGCGGATATTTTGACCTTGCCCGGATTTTTGACGCGTATATTTCCGTTTTTATCGACGACGGCTATTTTTTCGTCGGACGACATAAATTTTACCTCGGGATTTTTCAAATTCACAGGGTATACCCTCGCGCTTATTTTTATTTCGGCTTTGCCGTTTTCGAGGTCCGCCGCGCCGTCCTCCCAGCTCAGCTTAACAGAGATACGCGGCTTTTCGCTGTGGTCGAACGTACAGTAATGCGGCAGAACCATTCCGAAATCGGCTTCGCCGCCGCCGATATGGCGGTAATCCGAATTTTCGGTATTTTTGAGCGTGACGAAAAGAAGCGTCGCAAAAGCCGCGATAAACACGGCGAACGCCGCGGCGAATCTTACGAGATGCTTTTTTATGTAAGCGGCGGCTTTTTTTCTCCGCGCGGGAAAATCCACGTACGCGAAACGCGCGAAGCCCCTGTTCAGGCACAGAAGTTTCCAAAGTCCTTTAAAGGGCGTTGAAGCCGCGCGCGCGGCAAATAAAAAAAACGCCTTTATCTTCTTTAATATTTTCCGAATAAACTCGAGCGGGGTTTTGCCGCCGGTTTTTATTTTCGCGGAAAGATTGGTCTCCATACCGAAAATCATTCCTTTTTATTAGTCCTGATAATATTTTAACACATAGAATTTGAATCCGCAAGATTTTTTGTTGATTTGGTCCGCGCGGACATGGCGGCGCGGCTTACGAAAAAAGCCGTCCCCAAACACGCGGGAACGGTTATTTTCGGCGTTTATTTTACGAATCTGTTTACGATATATTCGTTCGCTTTTTTTTCAAGCTCGTCGTCAAGCGGCGCAAGCTCGGTAAAATCGGGGTCGGCGCGTTTTACGGCGGCCGTCAGTATATGGTCGCACAGCGCGGGGTTCTTCGGCAGGAGAGGTCCGTGCAGATACGTCGCGACGACGTTTTTGTAAACTACTCCCTCCGCGCCCGATTTTTCGTCGTTTCCGAAGCCGTACAGGACGCGTCCGAGCGGCTTGTGATCGCCTATATACGTTCTTCCACCGTGATTTTCGAAGCCGACTATTTTTTCGTCCGTAAAATCGGCTTCAAGCACGATGTTTCCTATGAGCCGTTTTTTGCCCTGCTCGGTGTAAATATCGAGAATACCAAGTCCCTCTATCGTCTCGTCCTCGAGACGGTAATATTTGCCCAAAAGCTGGTATCCTCCGCACACGGCGACTATCACCCCGCCGTTTTCCGCGTAATCCTTAATGGCGTTCTTATGCTCCAAAAGCCTTCCGCACACTATCTTCTGTTCGCGGTCGGAGCCGCCGCCGATAAACACAATGTCCACGTCGGACAGGTCAAAGCCGGTATCCTCGCAGGTGTAGGAAACGACCTGCGCTTCTATGCCGCGTCTTTCAAGACGCGAACGCATACATTCTATATTGCCCTTGTCGCCGTAAAGGTTGAGCAAGTCGGGATAAAGATGGAGAATTTTTATTTTCATCATGTCCTGCCTCCCAGCTTTTTTAATACCGCTTCCGTCGGATAAAGCGCGGTGTAGTTGACAAGCACATAGACGACCTCGCTGTCGGTCGCGAGACACGTCTTGACAGCGTCGGTCATGTCGTGCGTTATTTTATCCACGTTTATGCCGGCGTACTTGAAGCGCAGGCTTATATCATACACCCTTATCCCCGTCGTTGTGAGAGTGTTGAGGTTTTCGTCGGCTATCTTGTCAAAGTCCACGTCCCACAGCCACGACACGTCTCTTCCGTCGTTCGCTTTGTCGTTTATCGCGATTATAACGTCCTTCTGGCGTTTGTCGGTGTTGACGGTGGCGATAGCCTGATTAAATCCCGCCGGATTTTTCGACAGACTGAGTATCACGGGCTTGTTGAACGCGTATTCCTCCATTCTGCCTATCTGCGGCTTGTAAGCGGCGAGAAGTCCGGCAAAATCGTCCGCTGTTTCGCCGAGAACGTTCAGCGCGGCGTAAACCGCCGTAAGGTTATATATATTATAGAAGCCCTTGTAATTTACCGACATATCTTTGCCGTTTATGCTGAATTTCATCGGCGTGCCGAGACTTACGTTCTTTACCTCGAAATCTATCGGGGGACGCGCGAAGCCGCAGTCGGGACATCTAAAATCCCCAAGCTGACTGTAATGATAAAAATTATAATGCTGCTCCGCGCCGCACACGGGACAGAAACGTCCCTCCTTTGTGTCGTCAAGCTGCGGGAGCACCTGCTCGGATATGCCGTAATAATACGCCGTCACTCCCTCGCAGCGTCCGAATTGAACGCACAGCGGGTCGTCGCCGTTCAAAACGAGCTTCGCGTTCGGTGCTTTCGCCACGGCGCGTTTTATTATATCGGAGGTAATGTCTATTTCTCCGTAACGGTCGAGCTGGTCGCGGAATAAATTTGTTATCACCATAACGTCCGGCTTTATGTGCTCAAACACTATCGGCGTATACGCTTCGTCCACCTCAAGACACGCGTAATCCGCTTTGAAGCGTCCGAAAATATTCATCTCCTGCAAAACGGCGGTCGCGACGCCCGAAAGCATATTCGCTCCGAGCCTGTTGCACAGTACCTTGTACCCCTTCGCCTCGAGCGCGGACGCCATGAGATTGTTCGTCGTCGTTTTTCCGTTTGTTCCGCAGGTTACTATTATCCCCTTTGATACGTATTTTTCAATGCATCCGACAAGGTCGGGACATATTTTGAGCGCGTAATGTCCCGGCGACGAGGACGATTTTTTACCCGCCAATTTCCCTATGACGGTAAGTATCTTTCCGAGCCATACCGCAAGAAGCTTTCTCATGTAGGTAATTCCTTTCCGTAATTTGCTTTTATTCGCGCAAATTCCTTTTTCCAATTAAGTATACTACATTTTTTTACCTTTTGCAATAACGGCGCGGCAAATATTTCGTTATACGCTTTCTCCGTCCGACGCCATATCCTTCGATATGCGCGCGCGGAACAAAAAAGCAAACGCCGTTCTTATGAGCGGCTGAATGAAAAACAGCTGCGTGAAGAACGCGAACGGGAAATTGAAGCAAACGAGCTTCAACCAATTCGCCGCGAGCGTCAGGATATTAAAACCGTTTTGATACGGATAATACAGCCACGCCGCCAAAAAGCTCATCGCCGGACACATCAGTCCCACCGTCGCGCATATCACAGCCGTTTCAAAAATCACGGGATCGGTTTTGCGCGGGTCGAAGACCTTCGACGCAAGCTTAAACGAGCACGGGCTGCCCATGAGCGTTTCGAGCAGATACGCGAGCGTGAATTCTATTATAACGACGCCCCAAATCGGCGTAGGTCTGCCGAGCACGCTTACTCCTCCCATGGCGCGTATCGCGGCAAGAACGCTGTCCGCGCCTGTCGCAGCCATAAACGCGCCGCCGTTTATGACGTACAGACTGTAAAACACATAAGCGTGGACCGTAACGAGAACGGTCATAAATGCAAATATCATTCTTTCAAATTGATTTTTCGGCATATTTTCTTCTCCTTTTCTTTTTTTTCGCAAAAAAATACACATATCACCGTAAATGAGTACGTTCCGTGATCAGATTTACATACCCTTTCGGTAATACGTGTGTCGTCGTTCTGCGGGTTGAAGTATATCACACGCGTTTCGCGTTTGTCAAGAATTTTTTATTTCGCATAACGGTTTACAACGGTAAAAAGTTATGTTAAAATTAAGTAAATCATTTACGGAGACAAAATTATGATAACGCAAACGGATTTGACGATTTTAAACGCGATTCAAGGGCTGCGCACACCGTTTCTCGATTTTATCATGCCGCTCGTAACATATCTCGGAAGCGGCGGCGCGGTATGGATAGCCGCGGCGGTGATTATGCTTTTCGGGAAAAAGACGCGTCATGCGGGAGCGGCTGTCGGTATAGCTCTCACGGCGGGGCTTATCCTCTCGACGATACTTTTAAAGGGGCTTGTCGCGCGCGAACGCCCGTTCTGCGCCGACGGCGCGCTTTTGAGCGCGGATCGGCTTCTGATAGGCGTGCCGTCGGGACGTTTTTCGTTCCCCTCGGGACACGCCGTTTCGTCCTTTTCCGCGGCGGCAGTTATATTTGCGTATAACAAAAAAGCCGGAACGGCGGCGTATGTTCTGGCCGCGCTCATCTCGTTTTCAAGGCTTTATCTTTACGTTCATTTTCCGTCGGACACAGCGGTGGGCGCGCTCATCGGCATAGTTATAGGTATTGCGTCGGTGAAAGCGGTAAATAAAATACGGGAGAAATATAATGAAAAAAAATTATCAGATCGTACTTGACAAAACGCTTGAAGAAACAAAGCTCATGGGACGCGTTCCGTCGCTTATGCTGCACAGCTGCTGCGCGCCGTGTTCTTCGTATGTGCTGGAATATCTCTCGGACTTCTTCGATATAACGGTTTTTTACTATAACCCGAATATATCCCCAAGGGAGGAATTTGACAAGCGCGTATCCGAGCAGAAACGCCTTATCGCCGAAATGCCCTTAAAGCGCGCGGTAAAATTTATCGAGGGAAAGTACGAAGCGGAGCGGTTTCGTGAAATATCCAAGGGACTTGAGGACGCGAAGGAGGGCGGCGAAAGGTGTATGAAATGCTACCGTCTGCGTCTTGAAGAAACGGCGAAAGCCGCCCAGAAGGGCGGCTTCGACTACTTTACCACAACTCTTTCGATAAGCCCGCTCAAGAAAGCGGACGCGCTCAACGAAATAGGCGCGTCGCTTAGCGGGATATACGGCGTGCCGTATTTGTTTTCCGATTTCAAAAAACGCGGCGGCTACAAACGCTCCTGCGAGCTTTCAGCCGTGTACGGGCTGTACCGCCAGAATTACTGCGGCTGCGCGTATTCGAAAGCGGAAGCGTCGGAGCGTCAGAAATAATAACGAATGCTCGCTATCTGCGCCGCCATTTCACGGGCGCAGCATACGGGCAGGAGTGTCGGCGGCGTGGGTGCGGCGATATGCTTCGCGTTCATGCCGTTTAATTTTGCCATCATAGACGCGCGCACAACATGAAAATCGTTTGTTATGAACGCCGCGTCCGAGCCGTCCGTCATAGGGACGCTGTATGCAAAATTCTCGTATGTGCTTTCCGCTTCGGCTTCGGGAATTATCCTCTCGGAACGTATTCCGTGAAGCTCCAGATAGTTCATCATGGCAGCCGCTTCGGGTACGTCCTCGTCCGCGCCTTGTCCTCCCGACACTATCACCTTTGCCGAACCGTTGCGGTTAAGGTATTCCGCCGCCTTTACAAGTCTGTTTTCGAGCGTGACGGAGGGCTTGTCCCCGTTGAGACCCGCTCCCGGAACGATAAGATACTTCTCGTTATAATCGGCATTGTCCATACGTCCCACGACGCAAACGGCGCACGAATATATGACGAAAAGCGTCATACAGAATATAAAGAGCCGCTTTAGGAATTTTAAAAATCCGTTTCTTTTCGCCGCGTCGTAAGCGACGCTCCACAAAATGAACGCCACGCCCATCGCAACGACGAGCGATTCGCCGATACCCATGCCCGTGACCGCGCCGTAATACAAGCCGTCCGCAGACAGGGCAAGACCTATTATAAACAGTATGAATCTCATTTTTACAGCCTCCGTAAATTTCTGTTTCTATAATATACCAATCCGCTCGGGCTTGTCAACCGTAACGCCTTAATTAAATTATTAAATATTTATAAACCGCGCCGTGTCGGCGCGTATATTGACAAAACGGATCTCAAAGACTATACTTTAATTAAAGAAAGGCGGTGTCGTTATGGAGCTTTACAAGGATAAAACCGCGGACGCGGACGCGCGCGCCGAGGATCTGCTGTCGCGCATGAGTATTGAGGAAAAAGCCGCGCAGATGCTTCAGGTAAGCTACAACACTTTAAGTCCCGAGGATTACGAAAAATACCAGCGTTTGGGCGTGGGCGCGTTTTTGCACGTTCTCGGCTCCGACGCCGATAAAATACGCGAAAAAGCGTCGAAAACGCGGCTCAAAATACCGCCGATATTCGGTATCGACGCTATCCACGGTCACGCGCTCCGAAACGGCGCGACCGTGTTCCCGTCTCAGCTTGCGATGTCGTGCAGCTTTGACCGAGACCTTATACGCGGTGTGGGGCGCGTTACGGCGCGCGAGGTATGCGCGGACGGACTTGACTGGACGTTTTCCCCGGTGCTGTGCATTGCGCGGGACCTGCGCTGGGGACGCGTGGACGAGACGTTCGGCGAGGACCCGTATCTTTGCGGCGAGCTTGGCAGGTCCATCACGGAAGGGTATGAGGAGGACGGCTATATAATTTCGTGCGCGAAGCATTACATAGCATACGGCGAAGCGACCGGCGGCAGAGACGCTTACGACAGTCCCGTGACAGAAAGGAAGATACGCGAGGTGTTCCTGCCGCCGTTTGAGAAAGCGGTGCGGGCGGGTTGTTCCTCCGTTATGACGGCGTACGGCTCCGTGGACGCGTCGCCGCTCACGGCGAACAGACGTATTTTAAGAGAAATACTTAAGGACGAGCTTGGTTTTCGCGGTTTTGTCGTGACAGACTGGGAAAACGTGCGTTCGCTCGTCACAAATCAGCATTTTACCGACAACCTTTGCGGCGCGACAAAGGCGGCGGTCGAAGCCGGCAACGACATGAGCATGAACACTCACGAATTTTACGAGTGTTTACTGTCCCTCGTCAAGAACAAAAAAATACATACAAGTCTCATCGACGACGCGGTACGGCGAATACTCCGCGTCAAATTCCGTCTCGGTCTTTTCGACGGCAAAGAGCGTCCCGACAAAAAAGTTATCGGGTGCGCCGAGCATAAAAAAATCAATCTCGAAACGGCAAGAGAAAGCATCGTTCTGCTCAAAAACAACGGAGTGCTTCCGCTCGGCGAGGACGTTAAGACGATAGCCGTGACGGGACCGAACGCCGACGACATACGGGCGCAGTACGGAGACTGGACATTTTTCTCTCACCCCGAACCGAAGGACGACGCGCAGCCGCAGGGCGAATACCATACCGTACTCGACGGCGTCCGCGAGGTATTTAAGGACCGCCGCGTGATCTATGAAAAAGGCTGTGATATTTTCGGCGCGGAAAACGACATAAAAAAAGCCGTGAAAGCGGCGAAAAAAGCGGACGCGGTAATATGCGTCGTGGGAGATTCGACGGCGCAGAACGGAGAATACCGCGACAGAGCGGATATTACGTTGAGCGGGTTTCAGCTTGAGCTTATTAAAAAGCTCCGCGAAACCGGCAGGAAGCTCATCGCCGTGCTCGTAAACTGTAAGCCGCTTTGCATTTCATTTCTTAAAGACAACTGCGACGCTGTCATTGAGACGTTTAACGGCGGCGACTTCGGCGGTCTCGCGGCGGCGGAGCTTATCGCGGGAAAATACAATCCGAGCGGCAAGCTGAGCGTGTCCTTCCCTGAGCTGAGCGCGCAGACGCCGTGTTACTACAATTCGTACGACGGCTGGCACGGCGGCAGATACGTCGATACAAAGGGCGGCAACACTTTCGATTTCGGAGACGGTCTGTCCTACACGAAATACGTGTATTCAAATCTTCGTCTGTCGCAAAACGTCATATCCGTTGACGGCTTTACGGACGTGTCCGTCGACGTGACGAACGCGGGAGAAAGAGACGGAAAAGAAACGGTCATGATGTTCGTAAACGACGTTATAAGCTCGGTCCTCACTCCGCGTATGGAATTGAAAAATTTCAAAAAAATATTTATAAAGAGCGGGGACACTAAAACCGTGACGTTCCGTCTGAGTGCCGACGAACTTTCCATAGTCACGCCAAGTCTCGAATACGTCGTCGAAAAAGGCGATTTTGAAATTATGGTCGGAGGAAACACGAAGGAATATCTCAAGGATATCCTGACCGTAAAATAACGGGGGCGACCCCGTTATTTTAGTGTCCCCAAAAAAATATATTTTAGTGTCCCTTTAGTGTCCCCGCCGTATCGCGTTTTATCGGCGGCTTTTTATAAGCACAACCACGCTGCATACGATACCGACGGTTCCTACAGATATTACGAGCAGAAGCACGGGCAGGAGAAATTTGCGGCTTAAGGAATCGTCCTCCGACGAAACGCCGTCCCACGACGATCCGCCGTATGTCGAAAACGGCGAATATGCGCGGATCTCCTCTTTGGGAGGGAGATTTTCTCCCATGCCCAATCGCAGGATCGAATATATCCCGCTCGTTTTCTGAAGCACGGCGAAGCTGTATTCGGGAATTTTAGCGTCCCCTTCGCTGTATATATCGGAAAATACGACAAAAATCACGCCGCCGCCCATGTCGTACACGGCGGTCAGGGCGCGTATCTCGGTAGAGAAATAAACGTCGAAGCCGCCGGTGTAATAATAGTAGCCGCCGCTGTAACAAAAGCCCCTGCTCAGCAAATTATTTACGGGCGGTTTTTCGGGAGTGAGCCGAAAAATATTTTCCATTACGTAATCTATATATTCGCTCCTTACTATCGACACGTTGTTATAGCCGAGCGAGCTGCTCTTTGAGGAGCCGGAGGGTATGTCGGTCAGCACGGCGAAATTTTTATGCGTGTACAGGATATATTTAAACAGCGTGTCGTAATCGTAATTTTTTATGTCGAAGCGCATAACGTCGGCGCACGCCGAAAGCGTTCTTTTTATTTTCTCCTCCTCGTCGGCCGACAGGCTGTTTATCCTGTTCGCGAACGTGTACGAAGCGACGGTTTCCTCTCTTAAATCGTTCAGAAAGGCGTACACGTTTTCCGTCGGCGTATACGCTTTCGCTTCTCCGTTTTCGAATCCCGCGATGTATTCCGCATCGGCGCGATTTGTATCCGAAATACGTTTGAAAGCGTCGTTTTCCATTGTGAAAACCTCGTTTTTTACCGTTCCGTTCACCTCGGAGACAAGAAGCAGAAAATCGCGTCCGTCCGCGTTCTGCACGGCAAGACGGTACGCGCCGCCGCCGGAGCAGTCGATTTCGAGACTGTCGGTAAGCTGTATGCCGTCCGCGTCGTCATAGACCTCGCATATAAGCGATTCGGACGCGGCGCGTATTATTAGAAGCGAGTCTCCGCCTTCAAAATTTTTCTCGGCGGCGTAAATTATCCCCTCGCCGCCGTCAAGAACGCCGTACTCGCCTATCTCGTCCGTCAGGACCTTGTCGAATTGCTCGGAGGCGTATGCCGCGCCGTTAACGCAAATAAGTATAAAAAACGTCAAAATAATTATTTTTTTCACATAAACCACCTCCGCACGTAATATTTTTTCCGAAAAAACAAATTTTTTTCGCTTTTTCTATTAAAATATCGAGAAATTTATGGTAGAATAGACAATGAACAATAATTCGGAGAATGTGATGATAATGATAGAAGAAATTGAAAGAGTCCTTATCGACGAAAAAACAATAAGCGATACCGTCGGCGTGCTTGCCGAGCGCATAAACAACGATTACAAAAACAAGAGCGTCGTCTTGACAGCGATACTGAAGGGCGGCGCGGTTTTCGCGTCCGACCTTATGCGCCGGCTGCAAATCGACGTCACTTTGGAATTTATGCAGGTCTCAAGCTACGGAAGCGGATGCGTTTCACAAGGGGACATAAAAATTATCAAAGATACGGAGACGGATCTGCGCGGCAGGGACGTGATAATCGCGGAGGATATAATAGACAGCGGCAACACGCTCAAAGAAATAGTCGCGCTCATGGAAAAGCGCGGCGCGCGCGTCGAGGTGTGTACGCTGCTCTCGAAGCCCGCGCGGCGGCTGTCGGACGTTCGCGTAAAATATACGGGGATAGAGATCCCCGACGAATTTGTGGTCGGTTACGGAATGGATTACGACGAAAGGTTCCGCACGCTGCCGTATATAGGCGTTCTCAAACGCGAAATATATTCCCGAAACTGAGGAGGGCGTGAAAATGCAGGGATTCGATACGATAATAAACAATATACTGACGCTCGGTCTGGCTATGCTGATAGGTTTTGTGTGCGTAAAAACGGGGTACATAACCGAAGCGGAAAAAAACGGGCTTTCGAAAATAATTGTACGCGTGACGCTGCCGATACTTGTCGTCATGTCGCTGACAAGTATAGAATTCGACGCGGAAAAGCTTATAAATTCCGTCCATGTGCTTCTTGTATCCGCCGCCGTCGTAGCGGTGTTGTATATCGTCGGCACCGTCATATCGAAGTCCGCGCGGCTCGACGCGCCGAAGGAAAGTATGTACAGGTGTATGACGTGCTTCGGGAACGTCGTGTTTATGGCGTTTCCTCTGATAGAAGCGATATACGGCGCGGAGGGACTTTTGTACGCCGCCGTCTACGAGCTGGCGAACGATATGTTTTTGTGGACCGTCGGCGTTTACACTCTGTCAAAGTCGAGAGCGGACGGCAAAAAAATACCGGCGTTCAAAAAGCTTGCAAAGCTTTTGAATCCGGGTACGATCGCGTTTACGGCGGCGTTTATTATGATGGCGTTCGGGTTCAAATTCAGCGGGATAGCCGCGAATGTTCTCAACGGTATCGGCTCCACGACCACATATCTGTCGATGCTCTTTATCGGCGGCACGCTCGCGTCGGTGGACTTTAAGCATATATACCGCCGCGGTCTGCTGTTTCTACTGACGGCTGTGAAGATGGTGATAGTACCCGTCGTTTTGATATTCATACTGCGGTTTTTGAATCTCGGCGAAATGGTGAGCGCGGTCATAATCCTCCAGGCGGGAATGCCCGCGTCGACGGTGCTTGTCGTGCTTGCGACGGAATACGGCGGCGACGTGAATTACTGCGCGGAGGGCGTGTTCATCACGCACGCGCTCGGGCTTCTTACTTTGCCGCTGTGTTATTATATTATGAGCGTCGTTTAGAAAAGTCTGTAATGCGGCTTTTCTTCGTCAAAAAACAGGTAGCGCATGTAGTCGTCCGTAATTATGCATACGGGGCTTAGGAAAAACCACAAAATCATATACGGCAGACAAACCTGTCCCAGAATGTTCAGCGGTATCGAGCGGTAATCCCAAACGTTGAGACCGAGCCACAGGTTCAAAACGCATCCAGCGGCGAATTCCATCGCCGTGATTATGAACGCGCCGAAAAGCATCTGGAGCACGAGAGGAATGTCCCACGTGTATTTTTCGTTTATAAGTCCCAGGAGCAGGAAGCATGCCCCGCCGAGAACAAACATGCTCCAGTGCGAATATCCGCGCCAGAGAAGTTCTATGAGTATATATACTATTCCTCCGAACGAAAAAAGAAAAAGATATTTTAAAAAACCGCCCATGACCGCACCTCCGAAAAATAATTTTTCTTCTACTTATTATATGTCGGACGCGGTTATTTTAATCATTAACGGCGAATATGAAAAACCGCCCCGAGGGGCGGTTTTTATTTTATGCGTTTATACGTTGTTTTTTGTTTCAGAAATTCGGCGAGTTCTTCCGCGCCGCCCTTTACATTTTCCTTGTCTACGATGCTTATGCTCTCTATCGTATGAAATATAAAGAAATAATTGTTCGTTTCCAAAATTTTCATAAGATCGGAATACTTGTAATCCGTTTCCTGCGAGTTGGTCTTTTCGGCGACGTGCGTTTCGTAAAACGAAAAACGCGTCGTTTGTTTTATGTCGCGCGCCTTTTTGTACGGTTTTTTGTACGCGACGCGCGGATACACGAGCAAAAACGCGCCGACCCACATCATCAGGACCGTCCACACGACGGGAAGCCCTTTTACGTATACTGCGAATCCTCCTATGATAAGCGCGGCGGCGGCGACCGCGGCGACCGCGTTAAACGTCTTCAGTCTTTCTTTGTAATACAGCTTGTAAAAGTCTCTGTAAATCACCGGCGACATAGTCGTGAGCGCGCCGAACAGCTTTTCCTCTTCCATGTTTCCCTCCGTCATATTCTCATGAGTTTTTTTATGAACGCGCCGACAAACGTCGATACGAACGAAAAAATAATGTATACCGCCGTCATAACCATAAAGGTTTGCAGCATATACGAAGCCGATTCGAAATTATAGTACATCGGTATGGAGATCGCCGCTATAACGCCCATAAAAAGCGGGAATTTGAAATTGTAGCCCTTTTTTATACCGTATATGAGACCCGTGAGTGCGACGAAGATGGGGTTGAGCATCATCATGAACGTCACGAGCAGCACGTCCTGTCCGTTTTTTCCCGCCATGACAAGCGCGAGCGGAACGATGTGGAACATGATTATCGTAAGGATTATATATATTTTCGAATCGTCGACGCTGAATTCGCCTTTTTTAACTATGCTCTCCTTCGGAGCGAGTGTTTTTCTTCTTTGTTTTTTGCTCATTTTGGGGTTCCTTTCATGTGGGAATATTGGCGGGCGGCCGATGACCGCCCCTACGGTGTGCGTGTGTTACGGGCTGCCGCAAGGGTCGCCCCTACATTCGCACACTTTCGCCGTTGGCGGCTAAATAGCGTTTCAAATCCATGATCTCTATCTCTCTGAAATGGAATAGGCTCGCGGCTAAAACCGCGTCGGCTTTTCCCAAGCGAAACGCGTCGAGAAAATGCTCCATCGTTCCCGCGCCGCCGGAGGCTATCACGGGTATCTTCGCGTTTTCGCTGACCGCTCTTGTAAGCTCGATATCATATCCGGCTTTCGTTCCGTCGCAGTCCATGCTTGTCAGAAGTATCTCGCCCGCGCCGAGTGCTTCGGCTTTCTTCGCCCATTCGAGCGCGTCTATGCCGGCGTTTACTCTGCCGCCGTTGAGATACACGTCCCAGCCGCCGCCGTCTCTGCGTTTCGCGTCGATCGCGCACACGACGCACTGACTGCCGAATTTCTCGGCGGCTTCGCTGATAAGCTCGGGACGCTTAACCGCCGCCGAATTTACCGAAACCTTGTCCGCGCCCGCGTTTAAAATGCGGCGAAAATCCTCGACGGTACGTATGCCGCCGCCGACGGTGAACGGTATGAACACCTTCCGCGCCACCGCTTCGACCATATCGACTACGGTATCGCGCGCATCGGACGAGGCGGTTATGTCGAGAAAAACAAGCTCGTCCGCGCCGGCTTTGTCGTAGACCGCCGCACATTCCACGGGATCGCCCGCGTCCGTCAGATTTACAAAATTAACTCCCTTTACCACTCTGCCGTTTTTCACGTCAAGGCAAGGGATTATTCTCTTTGCGTACATAAATTTACTCCTTAAAGCTCCGCAAAATTTTTAAGTATTTTCATGCCCGCGCCGCCGCTCTTTTCGGGGTGAAACTGCGTCGCGAACACGTTGCCGCGCTCGACCGCAATATCAAGCCGCTCTCCGTATTCCGTGTAAGCCGAAACGATGCTCTCGTCCTCGGCGCACAGGTAATACGAGTGAACGAAATATACAAACGGGCTTTCGCCGATATCATTTAAAATACGGCTTTCCTTCGTAAACGTCAGATCGTTCCAGCCCATATGCGGAATTTTCAGTCCTCGGTCGGGAATTTTCACTATCCTCCCTTTGAAGATGCCGAGCCCCTCCGCGTCGGGGGATTCCTCGCTTTTCTCGAACATAAGCTGAAGTCCAAGACAAATGCCCAAAAGCGGCTTGCCGCTCTTTGCCGTTTCGATAACGGCTTTGTCAAGACCCGATTTTTCAAGACTTCTCATAGCGTCGCCGAACGCGCCCACCCCGGGAAGAATGACCTTGCCGGCTTTTGCTATTTCCGAGGGGTCGCTCGTCACAACGCTGTCCGCGCCGATGAAATCGAGCGCGTTTTTCACGCTGTGCAGATTTCCCGCTCCGTAATCTATAACAGCAATCATAAGATTTTCTGCTCCTTCTTGGTCGTATATGATTATTCTAACACATATTTTTGTATCTTTCAACAAAAAGTAAAAAACTTTTTGCCGCCGCGCTTCAAGCACGCGTTCATATTGACTTGCCGTACTTTTTAATGTATAATTGGATTATGATTTAAAGAAGAAACAAGGAGAAAATGAAATGGATCTGACTTCTCCGCGCGTGATACGGAGCGTGCAGGATAAATTCGGCTTCACATTTAAAAAGGGACTGGGGCAAAATTTTCTTACATCGCGCGAGGCACTCGGCAAAATTGTCGATTCTCTCGGCGGCGAAAGGTACGCGCTCGAAATAGGTCCCGGGTTCGGTACGCTTACAGCGGCACTCGCCGAGCGCATGGATAAAGTTGTCGCGGTAGAAACGGACGAGCGGCTCATTCCCGTATTGGAGTACACGCTCGCCGGTCACGACAACGTTGAAATCATACACGGCGACGTGATGAAGCTCGACATAAATGAACTGATACGCGAAAAGTTCGGCGCGAGGGCGAGCGTCGCGGCGAATCTGCCGTATTATATCACTACGCCTGTTATAACCATGCTTTTGGAAAGCCGCGCGCCGCTCAACAATATCACGCTGATGGTTCAAAAGGAGGTGGCGCGGCGCATAACGGCGTCTCCCGGCTCAAAGGATTACGGCGCGATCACACTGTTGTGCGATTATTACGCCGATACCTCTATCGCGGCGTATCTGAGCGCGTCGTCGTTCGTGCCGCCGCCCAAGGTGGACAGCGCGGTGCTCAAATTCGCTATGCGTTCCGCTCCTGCGGTAAGAGTGCTCGATGAAAAAATGCTTTTTAAAGTAATACGCGCGTCGTTCGCGCAAAGGAGGAAAACGCTCTTAAACTGCCTGTGCGCCGCGTTTCCCGTATCGAAAACAGATATGTCGTCTCTGCTTGAGCGCGCCGTATCAAATCCGTCGCGGCGGGGAGAAACGCTCTCGCTCGCGGAATTTGCGCGCATAGCTGACGAATTGACGAATTTAATATAACAACAATTTGCCCGCGCGCGGTAAACGCCTTGATTTTATTTCTCTCTGCGGGCAGAAAGGTTATTGATGTTCTATGAATGACAACACGGAGAAAAGCTTCGGCGAGCGGCTCAAAAGACTGCGTATGGAAAGGGGTATGAGCAGACGCGCTCTCGCGGAAATGCTGCACGTCTCGCTGAACACTGTGACGAGATACGAAAACAACGACGTGAAGCATATCAACTCGGAGATCATTGAATCGCTCGCGTTTTTATTCGGTACAACAACAAATTATCTTCTGCGCGGGTTTTACGACACCTCGTCCGAGCTTGAGGAGGAGCCGCTCATAAAATAAGACCGTGACGCGGAGAGCGGCCGACGTTTACGCCGCCGTCAAAAGCGGCGAAACAAAAAGAGGATAATGCCTAAAGGGCAAAATCCTCCGGATCGAAATCGGTTCTGAGCCTTTTCCCGCGCTTCACTTTGCGTTTTAAAATATCATATGAAAATTTAGCGCAGGCGGCGTTGCTTTTCGGCACCGTCCGCCTTTTTTTTATGCAGTATACCTCGTCGCCGCCGGCTTCGCGCGACATACGGCATAAGCCGCATATTTTTTGTATGTCGGGCGAATATATCATTGTCCCTTCCCCCTTCAAGACGTTACATTGTTTCCACCGTTTCTATACCGAGAAGTCCAAGCGCGGCGCGGATAACAACGGTCGCCGCGTCCACTATCGCCAGACGCGCCTTTTGTGTCTCGGCGTCCGTGCCTTCCTTCATTATCGGGTTTGAATTGTAAAATTTATTGAATGACTTGACGAGATTCGTGACGTAGCGGTTTACATAAAACGGCTCGTTTTTATCCGCAGCGTCCTTGACGGCGTCGGAAAACGAATTTATCTGTTTTACGAGAGAATACGCTTCGTCCGACACGGCGAGAGAAAAGTCTGGGTCGGAATAGTCTATTCCCTCGGCGCGGCGCAGAATACTTCTGCCGCGCGCGTAGCCGTATTGGCAGTACGGTCCGGACTCGCCCTCAAAATCAAGCATGCTGTCCCACGAAAAGATTATATCCTTTTCGCGCGAATTTTTCAGGAATGTGTATAAAATCGCGCCGACGCCGATTTTTCTCGCGACCTCATCCTTGTTGTCCCTGACGTTATCGTTTTCCTCGACGATCGCGCGGGTTTTTTCAACGGCTTCGTTGAGCACGTCCTCAAGGAACACCACGTCGCCGCGGCGTGTGGACATAGCTTTACCCGGGAATTTCACAAGACCGAAGCCGACAAATTCGCAGCCCTCGCTCCATTCCCAGCCGGCGCGCTTCATAACTTCGAAAATCTGTCTGAAGTGGAGCGACTGCGGCGTACCGACGACGTAAATGTTCTTATAGAAATTATAAGTCCTGTGCCGATACAGCGCGGCGGCGATATCGCGCGTCGCGTAGATAGTCGCGCCGTCAGATTTCAAAATGATGCACGGAGGTATGTTCAGATCCGACAGATCCACCACGCGCGCGCCGTCCGATTCGGTCAGCAGTCCCTTCGCGTCGAGCATTTCCACGACCTCGTCCATTTTATCGGAATAAAACGCTTCGCCGTTGTACGAATCGAATGAAACGCCGAGCATGTCGTAAATACGCTTAAATTCGGGCAGAGAGACGTCGCGAAAATACTGCCAGAGCGCGGTCACCTCCGCGTCTCCCTCCTCAAGACGCTTGAAATAGCCGCGCGCTTCGTCCTCGAGCGCGGGATCTTTTTCGGCTTCCTCGTGGAATTTGACATAAACCTTTAAAATCTCGTTTATCGGGTCTTTTTCTATTACTTCTTTATCGCCCCAGCGGTAATACGCGCATATAAGCTTTCCGAATTGAGTACCCCAGTCACCGAGGTGGTTGAGCGACACGACGTTGTAGCCGAGACGCTTATAGATACGCGCAAGAGAGTTTCCGACGGCTGTCGAAAACAAATGACCTATATGAAAGGGCTTCGCGATATTCGGCGAAGAATACTCGACAAGCACCGTTTTGCCGTTTCCCATGTCCGACGCGCCCCAAGCTTCGCCCGCTTCACGCGCCGCGCCGACGACGGAAGCTATGAACGAAGCGCGGTTCAAAAAGAAATTCAGATATCCTCCGACCGCTTCCGTTCTGTCCACCACGTCGTCGCTTCCGATTTTTTCGGAAAGCTCCTTCGCGATGAGCGGCGGGGCCTTGCGCATTACTTTTGCAAGAGTGAAGCAAGGGAAAGCGTAGTCGCCCATTTTTTCGTCCGGCGGCACCTCGAGAAGCGAGGATATGTTTTCCTCGTCAAGCTCCGTCACGCCGGCTATTATGTTCGTGATATATTTTTTAAAATCCATTATTCCTCCATCCCGCCGCGCTCTCACGCGGCGCGTAAATATCAATTTCAGCCTATATTATAGCATTTACGCGGCGTATATGCAAGTCAAATCGGGGAGTTTGAAGAAAAAAATACGTTTTTAATCATAAAAATTAACAAAATATCTTGACATAACCATATGTTATAAGGTATAATATTTATTGTTGTACGAGAAGTACGGCTGAATCCATCAAGCCCGTTCGGCTTGCCGGAGGGAGGGGAAAAAATGTCTGAAGTAAGAGTTAAGGATAATGAGTCATTGGACAGCGCGCTTCGCAGATTTAAGCGTCAGTGTGCAAAGTCGGGCGTTATGTCTGAGATAAGAAAGCGCGAGCATTACGAAAAACCCAGTGTTAAGCGTAAGAAGAAGTCGGAGGCTGCAAGAAAAAGAAAGTTCTGATTTCACGTTCGGAGGTTCGTTCGTACGCGTCGGCGCGTGAATGACAAATTTTTGAAATATACGAGAGAGCTTCGGCTCTCTCGCGTATCGCTTATTCATATGCTGGTATAGCTCAGTTGGTAGAGCAGCGCATTCGTAATGCGCAGGTCGCGGGTTCGAGTCCCATTACCAGCTCCAAAAATCGCCCGAGGGGCGATTTTTTATTTGGCAATTTACGAAAGCCGACAATGAAGGTCGTTACGCCCGACGCTTTTAATCCATCGCGCCGGACTTTTTCAGCGCGCGTCGAAGCGGTACGCTCAGATACGCCGCAGCCGCCGATTTCGCTATATCAAACGGTATAAACGGTATCACGCACAGCGAAAGAGATTTTACAAAATCGGTTTTCTGTATGAGCATGAACTGCGCCGTACCGAACGCGTAGCAAAGAACTGTTCCGGCGAGACACGCCGAAAACGTTCGGACTGTCGCGGTGATTTTCCTTTTGCACTCGTATTTGCATATCAGCCCTATCAGAACAACCGCCGGTATATACGACCATATATATCCTCCCGTCGGTTCCGCAAGCACGGTGACGCCGCCCTTGAATCCCGAAAAGACCGGCAAGCCGACGGCTCCGAGCAGAATAAATACCGATACGGAAACGGCTCCCTTTCCCGCGCCGAGCGTCGCGCCGGCAAGCATTATCCCGAAAAGCCCCATTGTGATCGGCACGGATCCTATCGGTACGGTCATGACCGAGAATACGCACAGAACGGCAGCGAATACGCCGCACACAGCCATTGTTTTTGTTTTCATTTAAATTTCCCTCCAAATAAAGAAAATAATCGACGTATACAAGTATAATATATAATTTTTTAATTGTCAACCTTTTATTAAATTTTATGGTTTACAATTCGAAGGGTTTACTTTTTGCGAAAAAAATGATATAATAGAACAAATACGATTTAACGGAGGTCGGCTATGTACGATAAGGAATATTTCGCGAAGCAGCTTACCGATATACTTGAGCCGCTGAAAAAATATTACCGCGGTTCGAAGGTTCTTTTTTCGCAGCACAGCGCGTGGTATGACGATATTGCGGCTGACACGGAGGCGTTCGCGCGTCCGCTGTGGGGACTTGTACCGCTGTGGGCGGGCGGCGGGAGCGACGCGGATTTTGAAAGGCTTTACGCCGAGGGTATCGCCGACGGCGTTGACAGAGATTCGGAGGGGTTCTGGGGCGACTGCCATGACAGAGACCAGCGGTTTGTGGAAATGGCGGCGATCGCTTACGCTCTTTTATTCGCAAGGGACAAGGTGTGGGACGTTTTGTCCGACACGGCGAAGGATAATCTTACGGAGTGGCTCGGCACGATAAATTCGCACGACGTATGCGACAGCAACTGGATATTTTTCCGCGTGCTTGTCAACACCGCGCTCAGAAAGCTCGGACGCGGATTTGACGAAAAGCGTCTTGAAAAGGATCTCTCGAGACTTGACGAATTTTATATTTCGGGCGGCTGGTACCGCGACGGCGAACACGGTCAGACGGATTACTATATACCCTTCGCGTTTCATTTTTACGGTCTTGTTTACGCGACGGTCATGAAAGACGAGGACGCGGAGCGCGCGGAAAAGTATAAGGAGCGCGCCGCAATGTTCGCAAAGGATTTCATATACTGGTTCAACGAGGACGGCGAAGCCCTTCCCTACGGACGGTCGCTTACGTATCGGTTCGCTCAGACGGCGTTTTGGAGCGCGTGCGTCGCGGCCGACGTGCGTCCGTTCCCGATCGAGGTGATGAAGGGGATCATTGTCCGCAATATAGAACGGTGGCTCAAAAAAGATATATTCACGCGCGACGGTATTTTGAGCGTCGGATACGATTATCCAAATCTGCATATGTCGGAGCATTACAACGCCCACGGTTCGCCTTACTGGGGACTTAAGGCTTATATGTTCCTCATGCTCGGCGACGAGCATGAGTTTTGGAAATGCGGCGCGGCTCCCATGCCCGATCTCGACGGCTTGAAGCCGATAAAGCAAGCAGATATGCTTATTTCGCGAAGAAACGGCGAGAGCACGGCTTATGTGTGCGGAACGAACGAGGAGTTCGCGTGCGGTCAGATAATACCGAAATATCTGAAATTCGCGTACAACGCGCGGTTTGGCTTTAATGTGATGAGAAGTCAGATAAACGTCGAGGAAGCCGCTCCCGACAATATGCTCGTGTTTGAAGCGGACGGAATGATACTTGTTCGCCGCCGCTTTATTTCATGCGTGAACGGTGAAGATTCGCTCGTGGCGACGTGGTCGCCGTTTGACGGCATACGCGTTACGACGAGGATAGTTCCGACGGAGGACGGGCATATACGCGAGCATGAAATAACCTCGGACAGAGAATGTACGGCTTATGACGGCGGCTTCGCGGTGGCGTCGCGCGATACGGACAAATGTACGGCTTCCGCAGGCGAAACCGCGCTGGCGTACAATTCGTTTGAACGCTGCGAGGTTTATTCCGAAACGGGCGGAGAGTGCGTTATTATTTCGGCTTCGCCGAACACGAACATAAGGTACCGCAAAACGGTCATTCCCGCGGTGAAATACGCAATAAGCCGCGGTACGACGAAAGTCAGAACTATTATAAAGGACAGATGATATATGAAGGAAACAGAATTGAAATGCATGATAGACAAAGAAACATACGACAGGATACAAAAGGCGTTCCGCTGGGACAGCGTTAAGGAGCAGACAAACAACTACTACACAGACGAAAACGGCGAGCTTGGGAAAAATCGTATAACGGTCCGCGTAAGAGTTGTGGAGGATACAGCCAAAATACAAGTCAAGGTACATAAAAACAAAAACAGTCCGCTTCAGATATGCGAGGAAACGGAATTTGATATCGACGGCGCGCCGGACGTTATCGACGCGCGGACGGCAAAGAAGATAACGGGCATGGACGTCGGCGAACTGAGCAAAATGGGAAGCTCCGTGACGCTGCGCAGCAGCATAACGCATAACGATTCGGAGCTGTGTCTCGATAAGACGACGTACTTCGGCAAGACGGATTATGAGGTCGAGCTTGAATATAACGAGAAAATGAGCGCGGATCTGCTGATGAAGCTCACGTCGCTCGGCGTAACGTTTAACAAGAAAAGCGTGGGTAAGTTCTCGCGGTTTTCGGAGGAATATTTTAAGCTGCACGGAAGGAATTGAATTTATGAGAGCGGTGTCAATCACAAACAGAGGCGGGCGTGAGAATAACGAGGATTTTGTCCAAAGCGCGCATTCGGGAGATATTTGGTGCTTTGCGCTGTGCGACGGTCTCGGCGGGCAGCTCTGCGGAGAGGTCGCGTCGGAATCGGTATGCGGCAGCGTGTGCGGCGCGTTTTCGGAAAATCCCGAAATATCCGAGGAGTCCGTTTACGCGTATCTCGAAAAGGCGGTGCGTACTCTCGAGGATGAAAGAGACGGCAGGGACGACCGCTACAATATGTCCTCGACAGCCGTCGTACTTGTGACGGACGGCAGAATGGCGGTATGGGCGCATTTGGGAGACAGCCGCCTTTACAGGCTGTCCGAGGGAAAAATCGCGTCGATAACCGACGACCACAGCGTCGCGTTTTTGGAGTACAAGGACGGGTTCATAACGTACGACGATATCCGACGCAGCCCGAACCAGAATAAGCTCGTCAAATGCGTATACGACGCGGAACACTTTCTGCCCGACGTTTCGGCGGTGACCGAGGTCGACGCGGGCGACGCGTTTCTGTTATGTACCGACGGTTTCTGGGAGTATGTGGACGAAAAATGTATCGAAGAAACCTTCGCCGATTCCGATTCTCCGAAGGAATGGCTTGAGAAAATGCTCGAAGAGCTTCATTCCAACGAATCGAAAAACAACGATAATTACAGTGCGATAGCCGTAATGCCGTAACAAAAAAATCCGCGCCGTTTTCGGCGCGGAGCTTTTTTTATTTGTTTTTATCGTAGATTATCATAAGTCCCTTGATGAGAAGCTCGTCGTCGGATATGATATCGTTTTTGCACAGAGGAATGACCGCCGAAGCAAGGCCGCCCGTCGCGACGGCTTTAACGTTCTGTTTAAGCTCCTTGCGTATACGTTCCGTGATACCGTCGATGCTTGACGCCGCGCCGTAGAACACGCCGCTTTTCATACAGTCCACAGTGTTCGAGCCTATGAGCTTTTTCGGTCTTTCAGGGTTTATTTTCGGCAGCTTGGACGTACCGCTTACCATGGCGTTCAGAGAAATCATCACGCCGGGCATTATCATGCCGCCTATATATTCGCCCTCGGCATTTATCACGGAGACGGTGGTTGCCGTTCCCATATCGAATATGATAAGCGGCGCGCCGTAATCGTGTATGCCGGCGACCGCGTCTACGATGAGATCGCTGCCGAGCTGAGAAGGATTTTCTGTTTTTATTTTAAGTCCCGTCTTTATATCTGGACCGACTATCAGCGCGGAGACTCCCGTAAGCTTTTTGACCGCGTCCGCGACGGCTTCCGTGACGGAGGGCACGACCGACGAGATCGCCGCGCCGTCGATTTTTTCCGCGTCCGTCTTGTGTATTTCAAGCATAGATCTTAAAATAATCGCGTATTCGAGCGAAGTTGCGTCGTGACGCGTCGCGAGACGTTCCATGAAAAGTATTTTGTCGTTCGAGCAGCAGCCCGCGACAATATTTGTGTTACCTATATCTATTGCGAGTATCATTTCTTTCTCCAATCCTACGGCATCGGTATATTGAGCTTTTGCAAAAGCTCGTTTGCCCTGCGTATCTGTGTTTTTCGGTATTCAGCTATGTAATGCGTGTCGGAACCGACGCTTACCTCTATGCCGCTTTCTGCCACCGCGCGCCGTTTCTTTTCGTTCGTAAGAAAATCATAATAATACGGGTAATTGCCGGACGTGTTAAGTTCCCAGAAAATATCGTTGGCGCGCATAACGCCCGGTATGTCCGTACCGTATCTCTCGCCGAGCTTGAATATATCGGTATGGGCAAGTCCCGCTTTGCATTTGAACAGTCTGCGCCATTCGATAAATTCATAAAAATCCATAGCGCGCTCGTCGTCAAGGCTTTCGAAAAGAACATAATCGAAAAATTCCGACGACGCGGGAAGGGACTGCGGCGGCGACGGGCGCGTGCCTATCTCAAGACCGCACAGAACGCGTATCTTGTCCGCATATCTTATTTTGCAGCTTTGGATATATTGATAATACTCCGGCAGTCTGTCGCCTATCGAAAATTGATGATCGGTTATGCCTATAACGTCCACGCCGCAGAGTATGGCGTTTTCGATTATTTCCTCCGGCGTATTGGAACCGTCGTAGCTGAATATGGTATGGTTATGCAGATCCGTGACGTACATAGGCTGACCTCCTTTCCCTTTTACGGTATAAGTATATCACAAGTCGGTCCGAAATTCAATCACATAACGATAATTTATTTACAAACGATATGATTTATGATAAAATATAAAATGACTAATCTCAGAGAGGATGAGCGACAATGCAAATATGCGTATTCGGAGCGTCGAGCAGTATCATAGACGCGGATTACATAAGACATGTCGAAAAGCTCGGCGAACGGATAGCCGAAAAAGGACACGTACTGATATACGGAGCGGGAGCGTCGGGGCTTATGGGCGCGGCGGCGCGCGGCGCGTACAAAAAAGGAGGAAAAATCATCGGAGTTGTGCCGGATTTCTTTGAGTCTGAAGATATGGGCGTCGACGGAAGGATCTTCCAAAACTGCACGGAGCTTATAAAAACCGACAGCATGCGCGAGAGAAAACGCGTTATGGAGGAAATGTCGGACGCTTTCATAATCGTACCGGGCGGAATAGGCACTTTCGAAGAATTTTTCGAGGTGCTCACCCTAAAGCAGCTCGAGCGTCACACAAAACCTATCGCGATAGTCAATATTAACGGTTATTACGACACGATGCTGAAAATGCTCGACGAGACTATGGAGCGTAAATTTATGCGCGAAGCGTGCCGGCGGCTGTACAAGGTTTTTACGGACGCGCTCGAAGCGGTAAGCTATGTGGAGAATTACATACCCGAAAAAATCAACGTATTTGAAATGAAAAACATAGAAAACGGAAACTGAATATCAAAACGCCGCTTCAAACGGCGTTTTTGTTTCGTATTGTATCATTTTATGTCCGACCGACGCGCGAATTTGTACATTATACTGTTTTTTTGCCGAAAATATTGTCAGGGCGGGAAAAAAGGTGTATAATAAACCGATGCGGAAAAGAGGTAAAAATTTATGATAAACAGAAAAAACATAAGAAACATAGCGATCATCGCTCACGTTGACCACGGCAAGACGACGCTCGTGGACGCTATGCTCGCGCAAAGCGGCACCTTCCGCGAAAACGAGCAGGTGGACGAAAGGGTCATGGACTCGAACGACCTTGAAAGAGAGCGCGGTATCACGATTTTGGCGAAAAACACATCGCTTTATTATAAGGACGTAAAAATAAATATAATAGATACGCCGGGTCACGCGGATTTCGGCGGCGAGGTGGAGCGCGGGCTTGAAATGGTCGACGGCGTTCTGCTTCTCGTGGACGCGTTCGAGGGCTGTATGCCGCAGACGCGCTTCGTTCTTTCAAAGGCTCTTTCGCTGAATTTAAAACCCGTTATCGTCGTGAACAAGGTGGACCGTCCGAACGCGCGTCCGTACGAGGTCATCGACGAAGTACTCGATTTGTTTATAGATCTGGGCGCGACCGAGGAACAGCTCGACACGCCCGTTATATACGCGTCGGGACGCGACGGCTGGGCTACCGCGGAATATAATCCCGAGCATCCCAAGGAGGATCTGACGGATCTTTTCGAGCTTATCGTAAACTATATACCGTGTCCCGACTGCGAAGAGGACGCGCCGTTCCAGATGCTTGTCTCGAATATAGATTACGACGAATATACGGGCAGGATCGCCGTCGGAAAAATACAGCGCGGCAGCGTGAGCGTGAATATGCCGCTTTCAATATGCACGCACGACGGCAAGGTCACGCACGCGAAGGCAACCAAGCTTTTCGTATTTGAAGGTCTGAAGAAAACTCCGTGCGACACGGTCGGCGCGGGCGACGTCGCGGCGATATCGGGTATATCCGACATAAACATAGGTGAAACCGTCTGCGACGCGCAGAATCCCGAACCGCTGCCGTTTATTAAAATCGACGACCCCGTTCTGTCCATGACGTTCAGCGTAAACGACAGTCCCTTTGCCGGACAGGACGGAAAATTCGTCACGTCGCGTCACCTTCGCGACAGGCTTTTCAGAGAGCTTGATTCAAACGTAAGTCTGCGCGTCGAGGAAACCGACACGACCGAAAGCTTTACCGTTTCGGGACGCGGAGAGCTGCATCTTTCGGTGCTGATAGAAAACATGCGCCGCGAGGGATACGAATTTCAGGTTTCAAACCCTGTGGTCATATACAAGGAAATAGACGGGGTGAAGTGCGAGCCTGTGGAGAGACTTACGGTCGACGTTCCCGACGAATATACCGGCGTCGTTATGGACGGAGTTATCGGCAGAAAGGGCGAAATGACAAATATGTCGCCCACGGCTCAGGGATATACGCGTCTCGAATTTCTCATACCGTCGCGCGGGCTTATCGGGTACCGCAGCGAGCTGCTCACCGCGACGAAGGGTACGGGAATAATAAACAGTATTCTCGAAAAATACGAGCCGTATAAGGGCGACTTCGCGGGCAGGACGCGCGGCACGCTTATCGCGTGGGAGGACGGAACGACGATAACCTACGGGCTTTACAACGCGCAGGAACGCGGCACTCTGTTTATCGGCGCGGGCGTACGCGTATACGAGGGAATGATCGTCGGCGAAAGCTCGCGTCTCGAGGATATCACGGTCAACGTGTGCAAGAAAAAGCACGCGACAAATACGCGCGCTTCCGGCAGCGACGACGCTCTCAAGCTCGTGCCGCCGCGCGAGATGAGCCTTGAACAGTGTCTCGACTTCATCGCGGACGACGAGCTTCTGGAGGTGACGCCGAATCATCTGCGTATGCGTAAGAAGATACTTGACACAAGTCTGCGCGCAAAAGCCATGAGCCGTAAAAAATAATATCAGAACGAAAAGAGCGTATCGTATGATACGCTCTTTTTTATCTCTTTTTGAGGATCGTCACATGGGATTTTGGATCAATCCTTTACGTAGCCCATCATCGCTTTCGCGCAGTTGGGACATACGTTTTTGCCGTTGAACTGGAAAATTTGCTTTGCGTCGCCGCAGAAAATGCACGAAGGCTCGTATTTCTTCAGAATTATACAATTGTCCTCGGTATATATTTCCATCGAGTCCTTGATTTCAATATCAAATTTTCTTCTCAATTCGACAGGAATTACAATTCTTCCCAGCTCATCAACTTTTCTTACAATTCCAACAGATTTCATAATGTTCACTCCTGTTATTTCTATTTTTACATTATTATACCACAACAGTCACAACTTGTCAATAAAAAGTAAAAATAATACAGAAAAATATTTTTATGTCGAATTTAAAGAGCAAGCCACATAACGACGGCTTTCGGGCTGACAAATCTCAAATTCATTTTATGCGCTTTCAGTATTCTTTCGAATAATTTCACCGTTTGGGCGGGGTCGGTCTTTGACGCGAGCGAGCGCAGAGCGTCTCTTTTGTCCGCGTTTATGATATTTTCTCCAGAGCCGGTCTGTATAAGAAGCATGTCGCGGGCGAAGGAGACCCAGAAGGCGAGAATGTCTGAAAATCTGTCCTTATATTCTTCAACAAAAGCGCGCGCGTCAAACGCCGCCGTCCTGTCGGAGGACGTCAGCGCGGACATTTTTTCCAGCGACCTTGCGCGGAGCGCGTCGAAATCCGGGTCGGAAATTATCCTGTCCGCTTCGCCGGGAATACCCGCGCTGTATCGGACGAGGAACGGCAGACGTTCGGATTCCTCGGGATATTTCTCCGTTATGTATTTTTCGACTGTCTCGTCGGTCACGGGAGGAAAATGCACGAGCGTAAAGCGCGACAGTACGGTTTCAAGAAGCTGCGCCGCATTTTCAATCACAATTATAAAAACGGCGTACTCCGGCGGCTCCTCGAAGGTTTTCAAAAGAACGTTCTGCGCCGCTTCCGTGAGCTGCGTGCCGTCCTCTATGATGTAAATTTTGCGTTTCGCGGCAAAGGGTTTTATCGCGACGTCCGTTTCGAGAGAGCGCATTTGTTCCGCGCCGATGCTTTTCTTCGCGCCGGAATTGACGTATACTATATCGGGGTTTGTGTTCGCCTTTGCTTCGATGCAGGAAGGACACGCGCCGCAGGGCGCGATCTCGTTGTTCGGGCAGGCGAGAGCCGCCGCGAAAAGGCGCGCCGCGCCGAGCGTGTTCAAGCCCATGCTGCCCTCGAATATATATGCGTGGGAGCTTTGTCCGTGATGAACGGAATCTATCAAATTCCGCATAAGCTCCTCGTGAAAGGTTTCGTATCCGTACATAATTACTCCTTTATTCGGTTATGCCGAAGCACTTTTCGGCGTTTTCGTATGTCGCGCGTTCAATTTCCTCTACCGTAAGACCCTTTATCTGTGCGAGCTTCTCGGCTACGTAATGGATATACAAAGAGCTGTTGCGCTTGCCGCGGTGCGGTTCGGGGGTAAGATACGGGCAGTCGGTTTCTATCAGTATCCTGTCGAGCGGCACGTATGACGCTGCCTCGATCGGGCGCGCCGCCTTTTTGAATGTCAGCGAACCGCCGAAAGCGATATACATACCCTTATCAAGTATTTCGCGCGCCATTTCCTTACTGCCGGAATAACAGTGGAAAACGCCGCTCACGTCCACGGTACGCAGAATATCCATGCAGTCGCCGTGCGCGTCGCGGTCATGAATGATGACGGGCATTTTAAGCTCCGAAGCGATCTGCGCCTGACGCGCGAACCATTCCTTCTGTTCGGCGCGCGGCGAAAAATCGTAATAATAATCGAGACCTATCTCGCCTATCGCCTTGACCTTGGGATACGCGGCGTACTTTATGAGCGCGTCCATATCGGCGTCGGTAAGCCCCGCGACTTCATGCGGGTGTATTCCGACGGACGCGTACACGAACGGATATTTTTCGCATATTGCCAGTATGTCGCCGACCTCAGCCAAAGAGGAGCAGGAGTTTAAAATACGTCCCACGTTGTTTTCCCGCATGGACGACAAAACAGCGTCGCGGTCGTCGTCAAAACGCTTGTCGTTATAGTGGGCGTGTGAATCAAAAAGCATTTACCTTACCTCCACAATTTCCTTTTCCGTAACTATATAATCCATGTTTATATCGTGTTCCGCGCGCTCGATCCCGCCGAAAAGCTGAAAATCATAGCAAAGTCCGATTTTTACGGAATGAAGCGACGCGAGAAGCTTGTCATAGAAGCCTTTGCCGAAGCCCGTCCTGCTTCCGCGGCGGTCAAAGGCAAGTCCCGGTACGAGGATCACGTCCGGCTCCTTTTCCGGCGGCGCGCCGGCAGGCTCGTATATTCCGTATGCTCCTATCTTCATACTGTCCGGCTCCGCGCGCAGGATTGTGAGGGTGCCGGACGCCGTATCGGTAACGGGCGCGGTCACCTCCGCGCCGCGCGCGCGTAGGTAGCGTATTATTTTGTTCGTGTCGGGTTCGTTGAACGCGGACATATATACGCATACGGCGTTCGCGGCGTTGAACGCGTCTATCGTGTAAAGACGGCTCGTTATCTGCGCGCTCATCCTCGCGCGCTCGTCCTTCGTCAGTGAACGGCGTTTCGCGCGCATTTCAAGACGTAATTTATCCTTGGTCAATATTGCATGATCTCCTTTATCTTGTCGGCGGTTTCCTTGTTTTTTAATGCGGCGAGCATGGCGAAGCCGAAATCCGACGCCGCTCCCGCGCCCTTCGCGGTAATTATTTTTCCGTCCGTAACGACCTTTTCGCCCGTCACTTCAGCTCCGTAAAGGTATTTTTCATAGCCGGGGAAGCAGGTCGCTTTTTTTCCTTCGAGTATCATTCGTTTGCCGATAATCGAAGGCGCGGCGCATATCGCGGCTATATAAATTCCGTTCGAAACGGCGTAGCTTATGAGAGAATGTACCTCGTTTGACGCGTCCAGTATCTCATGTCCCGCGCCGCCGGGCAGCATCAAAAGCTCCATATCCTCGGGATCTGCTTCGTCCATACCTATGTCGGCGGTAACGATCACGCCGTGCGCGCCCTTGACGCTTTTCCCTTTTACGCCGACCGTCCGAACGTCCGCGCCGCCGCGGCGAAGAATGTCTATCGGCTCTATTGCTTCGGTTTCCTCAAACCCGTCGGCAAGCATTACATATACCATATTTATCATTCCTTTCCTGAAATCGGTATTATAGATTAAGTATATCACAAAAAAAAATAATTAACAATAAGTTAACATAATTTTTATTGATTTTAATCGTATTATCTGTTATAATATTTCTCACTAAGTAATATTGCAATAAAGTTTTACATATACTTATAGAAACGGAGGAATTTATTATGCGAGAAAAAATTGTACCCGTGGAAGTCACCCCCGAAATGCTTGAAATGCTTGAAGTATGTAAGCGAAATAAATTGATAAACCCTGAATTATACGCAAAATATGATGTGAAAAGGGGGTTGAGAGACATAAACGGCAAGGGTGTGCTTACCGGTCTTACCGAAATCGGAGAAATACACGCCTATAACACTCTTCCCGACGGAACGACCGAGCCATGCGACGGCAAGCTGTATTATCACGGCTATGACGTTGAGGAGCTTATAAAGGGATTTATACGGGACGACCGTTTCGGGTTCGAGGAGGTTACATATCTTTTGCTGTTCGGCGAGCTGCCGACAGCGGAAAAACTCGATATTTTCAACAATACGCTTTCCAAGCTCAGGACGATACCGCCGTCGTTTGTGCGCGACATAATCATGCAGGCTCCGAGCCGAGATATGATGAACGCGCTTTCGAGGAGCGTGCTTACGCTTTACGCCTACGACGACAAAGCGGACGACATTTCTCTGCCGAACGTGCTGCGTCAGTGTCTCCAGCTTATAGCGCAGTTTCCGCTTCTTGCCGTGTACGGATACCAGGCGTTCAAATATTATCACGCCAACGACAGTTTTATAGTACACGCGCCGAAGAGCGAGCTTTCCACAGCCGAAAATATACTTCATATGCTCAGAAGCGACAGCAGCTACACGCATCTTGAAGCGAAGATACTCGACCTCGCTCTTATCCTACACGCGGAGCATGGCGGCGGCAACAACTCGACGTTCACAACGCACGTCGTAACGTCTACCGGTACGGACACGTATTCTACGATAGCCGCGTCGCTCGGCGCGCTCAAGGGACCCAGGCACGGAGGAGCAAACATCAAGGTTACGCAGATGTTTGAGGATATGAAAAAGAATATTTCCAACTGGCACGACGACAGAGAGATAGAACAGTATTTATCCGATCTGCTCGAAAAGAAAGCGTTCGACCGCGCGGGTCTCATATACGGTATGGGACACGCGGTATATTCTCTGTCGGATCCGAGAGCGAACGTGTTTAAGGCTTTCGTCGAAAAGCTTTCGCTTCAAAAGAACCGCGGCGAGGAATTTGATTTGTATTCGCGCGTGGAACGTCTCGCGCCGCAGGTGATCGCGGAAAAGCGGAAAATGTACAAGGGCGTGAGCGCGAACGTGGATTTTTATTCCGGCTTCGTTTACGGTATGCTCGATCTGCCGATGGAGCTGTACACGCCGATGTTCGCCGTAGCGCGTATTTCCGGCTGGTCGGCGCACAGGATAGAAGAGCTTGTCAACCCGGGAAAAATTATACGTCCCGCGTACAAAAGCGTCGCGGAGCATAAGCCGTATATACCTCTCGGAGAGAGAAAATGACAGAACAAAAAAAGGACGCGCGCGTCCTTTTTTTTCGTGTCGATTTTAACATTCTATAAGCTCGTAATCCTTGCTTCCCACGCCGAGCGCGTAAGCGGCGTCGATCGTATGCGCGCCGTTGCGGCTTTCGATACGCTCTATCAAATGTCCTTGTCCGGGGTCGTCTGTCGCCGCGTAGACTAAATCGAGACACGCCTTGTCGATTGCCACAGGGTCAAGCGAAGCGAGTATGCCTATGTCCTTCATACACGGGTCCTCGGCTACCGCGCAGCAGTCGCAGTCTACCGACATATTGCACATAACGTTTATATACGCGATATTGCCGCGGAAATAATCAGACACGGATCTTGCCGCGTCAGCCATGGATTCGAGGAACGAATCATGATCCGACGTCCAAAACGCGTCGGGGTCGCCCGCGCCGTGGATATATGATTTGCCGAACGACGAAGCGACGCCTATTGATATCTGCTTCAGCGCGCCGCCGTAACCGCCCATCGGGTGTCCTTTGAAGTGCGCGAGCACGAGCATGGAGTCGTAGTTCGCGAGATTTTTACCGACATAGTTTTTCTTTATACGCTTGCCGTTCGGTATATCGAGAACCATATCGTCCCCTTCCGCGTCAAGCAGATCCACTTCGAACGCGTCGGTCCAGCCGTGTTTTTTCAAAGTCTTTATATGCTTTTCGGTGGTGTCGCGCGCGCCTTCGTATGCTGTGTTACATTCCGTCACGACGCCTTTGACGTAATCGACTACCGGCTTCCAAAAATCCGGCTTCAGAAAATTCTGATTGCCTTCTTCGCCCGAATGTATCTTTACCGCGACTTTTCCGTCAAGATTTTTGCCGAGCTTCTTGTACAGCTCGAGCACGGTTTCGGGTGAGATCGTCTTTGAGAAATAAACTTTGGATTTCATTTTACCGCCTCCTTATGTGTATTATATACCATTTTTACGATAACAGTCAAGTAAATTAAAAACCGCTTTAAAAAGCGGTTTTTAATTTTATTTTTCCTTCATGTGTTTTTTGAGGAGCTTCGCGACCTCGCGTATGTCGATAGGCTTCGCGATATGCGCGTTCATACCGCATTCCAGACATTTCCTGATATCCTCGGCGAACGCGTCAGCCGTCATGGCGATTATCGGTATATCCGAATCGGAACGCTGTTCGGCGCGTATCGCCTTCGTGGCGTCGTAACCGCTCATCACAGGCATGCGTATATCCATAAGCACGGCGTCGTAATAATGCTCCGGCGAGGAGCGGAATTTGTCGAGACATATCTGACCGTTCTGCGCCCAGTCGAGCTCCATACCGAGATCCGACAGCAGCTCCGACGCTATCTCCCAGTTAAGCTCGTTGTCCTCCGCCATAAGCACCTTTTTGCCCTCGAAGCTTATTTTATACTCCTTCTCGGATTCGCCGCCGTCGGGAATGTCGGCGAATTTCTTAAGACCGTAGTAAAGCGTCGATTTAAACAGCGGCTTTGAAATAAATCCCGTGACGCCGGCGTCTCGCGCGTCGTCCTCGATCTCGCTCCAATCGTATGCCGAGATCAAAAGTATCGGTACATCGCCGCCGGCGTGTTTACGTATTTCACGCGCGGTTTCCACTCCGTCCATTCCGGGGAGCTTCCAGTCGAGAAGTATCACGTGATAATCATTATTTTCCGCGCGGCGTTTTGCAACCATATCCAGCGCGCTTTCTCCGTCGAGCGTCCATTCGGCGTTCACGCCTATCTCGTCCAGTGAATCGACCGTGGATCTGCAAAGCTGCTCGTCGTCGTCGACCACGAGCATGTTCCAATTCGGCAGAAGCATATCCTTCTCATCTTCGGTTGCTTTTTCAAAATCTATCGTTACGTGAAATTCGCTTCCGCGTCCGGGACGGCTTTGGACGTCTATCGTACCGCCCATAGCGTCCACTATGTATTTTGTTATCGCCATGCCCAGACCCGCGCCCTCTGTCTTTTTGACGCGCGCTATATCTTCTCTCGCGTAGGATTCAAACACGATTTTCAAGAAGTTCGGCGACATTCCTATACCCGTGTCCTTTACGATAATATGAGTTTTGACATAATTGCCGCCCATGTCCGACGGTTCCTGATACATCGTGATTCGTATCGAGCCGCCGTCGGGCGTGAATTTGACGGCGTTCGACACGAGGTTCAAAAGCACCTGGTTTAAACGCACGCTGTCGCTGTACACGTTCTCGCAGGATATATCCTGTATAAGTACGTCAAACTGCTGTCCCTTCGCCTTGACCTGCGGCTGCGCTATGTTGACGATACCGTCCATTATCTCGCGCAGAGATATTCTGTCCATATTGAGCGTCATTTTGCCGCTTTCGATTTTTGACATGTCGAGCACGTCGTTTATAAGTCCGAGAAGATGACGGCTCGAAAGCGTGATTTTTTTCAGGCAGTTCTTGACCTGGTCCTTGTTGTCTATATTCGCGGTGGCAATAGCCGTCATGCCGACGATGGCGTTCATCGGCGTGCGTATGTCGTGGCTCATATTGGACAAAAATTCGCTTTTCGCTTTTGTGGCGTGTATGGCTTCCTCGCGCGCCTTTTCGATTTCCTTCATCTGAATACGCGTCAGGCGGAAGTAAATAAAGAATATCGCGACAAATACTATGAGAAGCACTCCGCATGAGCCGAGCGCACTTAGTATCAAGCTTCGGCTTAAACCGTTCAGGGATTGGTTCAACATTCCGTAGGGCATTACCGTGACAAGGTACCAGTCGGAATACGCCAGGGGCGTACAGTACATACGGCGCATTTCATTCTTCGTCGGAAATTCGCCCGTATAGTCCTCGCCGTTTTGCATCGCCGTTTTGAGATTCTCTATGTAAGCGGTCTGGATATCCTCGTTAGGAGTATCCGCGTCGCGTATGCGGTCGAAATAATTGTCGCGTTTCTCGTCCGCGCTGCGCAGGACGAAGCTGCCGTCATGCAGGATAATATGCGAATATACGAGAGTGTCGTCCTGTTCGAGCGAGAAGGTACGGCTCAGATAATCCATGTCCATCGCGGCAATAAGTCCTTTGCAAGCGTTTTCACCGCCGCCGGTATTTTTTGACGGTATGCCCATGAGCGCGACGGTTTTGCCGTCCGTGGTTTTGCCGACGCTTATCCGTCTTTCCTCGCGCCGGAACGAGCGTTCGATCTCATCGGGATTTTCAAGCTTCAGTCCGTCGCCGTATACCATATCCAGATTCTCGCCGCCGTAATAAAAAGCAAGCGCGTCATAACCGCGCGCCCTCGCGTTTACGGCGAAGGTCTCGCGCACAGGCGCGTCGTTTTCATGTCCCGCTATGTCGCTCGTATACCAATATTCAAGCTGCGAGAGACGCAGATCCATGGTAGACTGAAAATGCATGGATATCTGTTCGCTTACACCTTTCATATAAACGGAGCCGACTTCGTCTATCGTGGTCTTGCTTTTTCCGTTCATGTACACAGCCAAAACCGAAAAAATGCAAATACAAAGCACGGACAGTATTATAAGGCTCGATATTATAAACCGAGTGGTCTTGTTTTTCATCGCAAAGTCACTCCTCAAGATCGTTTATCGCCCGTACCGTTTGTTCATAATCGGACTTTACTTTTTCTATCTGTTCTTCATCCGCGTCCGAGCCGTCTCTTAAAGCGTCCGCAAGCGCGGAGGATGATTCGTAAAGCTTGGTGAAGCTCAGGTTTTGAGCTATTCCTTTGATTGTATGCGCCGCGCGGAACGCCTCCTCGTTATTCCCCTCCTCAAGCGATTTCAAAAGCATATCGTAGCTGGGGTCTCCGAGAAATTTGCGTACAAATTTTATAACGATTTTTTCGTTCATAAGTCTCGACGTAACGCCCTCGTAGTCACCGCCGATAACGTCATAACATTCTTTTAAATTCATGTGCCGCCCTCCGTGAAATGATATTGATACAATTATAACATGAAGAGAATTTATAGTCAAGATGAAAAAATTATTGCTTTTCGGTGAAAATATATTCATACGAGATTGAAAAAATCACGGTGTTGTGGTAAACTTAATATAATCTTAACGAAAAGGAAAATTACTATGGCTGATATACGCGAATTACTTGGTAAGAAAATGCTGTTTTTCGACGGCGGAATGGGGACTATGCTCCAAAAAAACGGAATGGGCGCGGGAGAGATACCTGAGCTTATCAACATTGACAACAGCGCGCTTATAGAAAAAATACACTGTGAATATCTCGAAGCGGGCGCGGATATCATAACGACAAACACGTTCGGCGCGAATCCTTTGAAGTTCAGCGAAAACGTAAGTCTCGATATTATCATCGCCGCCGCGATCGGAGCGGCGAGAAAAGCGGTGAACAAATACCAATCGGAGGAGAAGCCGCGCTTCGTCGCGTTCGACATGGGACCGTGCGGCAGGCTCCTGGAGCCGCTCGGAGACACGTCGTTCGACGAGTGTTGCGACGCGTTCAAAAAAATAGCCGTTACCGCGGAAAAATGCGGCGCGGATCTCATTATAACGGAAACAATGTCGGACACGCTCGAAGCGAAAGCCGCGGTACTCGCCGTGAAGGAAAGCACGTCACTCCCCGTTTTTGTTACGATGACGTTCGACGAGAGCCGCAAGACGCTTACGGGAGGAAATGTCAAGGTAATGTCGGCTGTAATCGAGGGACTGGGCGCGGACTGCGTCGGCATCAACTGCGGTCTGGGTCCCGAACAGATAAGCGTCATGATGGAGGAGCTTGCCGAGATCTCGTCCATACCGATAATGGCGCAGCCGAACGCGGGGCTGCCGCAGATAGAAAACGGAGAGACCGTGTATACGATAACGCCCGAGCTTTTCGCCGAACAGTGCGTGAAAATCGCGGAAACGGGCGCGTCCGTACTGGGCGGCTGCTGCGGCACGACGCCCGAACATATCCGTATGCTCGTCGAGCGTTGCTCAGACTTCAAGCCGCGCGTCGAAGAAAAAGACATAACCGTTGTCGCTTCGTATTCGCAGGCGGTCGTCATCGGCGATAAGCCCGTGATCGTGGGTGAGCGCATAAATCCCACGGGAAAGAAAAAATTCAAGGAGGCTCTGCGCGGCGGCGACATAAACTATATCCTCGGCGAAGCATTCGCGCAGCGCGACGCGGGAGCGCACATACTCGACGTGAACGTGGGTCTGCCGGAAATCAACGAGTGCGAAATGATGGAAAGAGCCGTCAAGTCCATAAGCGCGGCTGTGAATCTGCCGCTTCAAATCGACAGTTCCGATCCGCAGACGATAGAACGCGCGCTGAGAATATACAACGGTAAGCCGATGATAAACTCCGTAAACGGTAAGGACGAAAGCATAAGAGCGATCATGCCTATCGTCAAGAAATACGGCGGCGTTCTCGTCGGTCTGTGTCTCGACGAAAACGGTATCCCTCCGACTGCCGGCGAGCGCGTGGAAATTGCAAGGAAGATATGCGCCGCCGCAGAAAAGTACGGCATAAAGAAAAAAAATCTTGTCATGGACGCGCTGACGCTCACTGTGTCCGCGCAGCAGGAGGAATCCGCACAAACACTCAAGGCTCTCGCGCGGATAAAGGACGAGCTTCATTTACATACGACGCTGGGCGTATCGAACATATCGTTCGGGCTGCCGAGACGTGAAATAATAAACGGTACGTTCTTCGCGCTCGCGCTCCAAGCGGGGCTTGACGCGTGTATCATTAACCCGTGCGCGGACGCGATGATGAACACGTACCGCGCGTTTATGGCTCTCTCCTGCCACGACAAGGACTGCAAGGATTACGTCAAGGCGTATTCGGGAACCACCGCGCGCACGACCGTTACGCGCGACGATACGGCGCGGAAAGGATCCGAAAACGAAAACGCGCTTTTTGACATAATAGTCAAAGGGCTGAAGGACAGCTCGTACTCCGAAACAAAAAAGCAGCTTGAAACAACGGATCCTATGGATATAATAAATAATATTCTCGTCAAGGCTTTGAACGTTGTCGGACGCGAGTTTGAAAAGGGTACGATGTTCCTTCCCCAGCTCATGATGAGCGCGGAAACGGTAAGCAACGCGTTTGAAGCCGTGAAGGAGCATATCGAGAGTAAGGGCGGCAAACGCGAAAGCAGAGGTAAGATCGCGGTCGCGACGGTAAAGGGCGATATACACGACATAGGAAAAAACATTGTCAAGACACTGTTGGAAAACTACGGATACGACGTATATGACCTCGGAAAGGATGTCGCGCCGGAAACCATCGTGGACGCGCTTCGCGAAAACGACATTCATCTGTGCGGACTTTCCGCGCTTATGACGACGACGGTGGTAAGTATGGAGGAAACAATAAAGGCGGTACGCGCGGCAAAGCTCGACGTGAAGATCTGGGTCGGCGGCGCGGTGCTGACGCAGGAATACGCCGATATGATCGGCGCGGACAAATACTGTCCCGACGCGCTGTCGTCCGTGAATTACGCCAACGAATTTTTCGGCGCGTGATATTTCGGTATTGAAAAATAAGACGTATTGGTATATAATAAATTTAACGTAACAAAACAAATTCGAAGGGGAGGAATACTTATGAAAATATTGGTAACGGGCGGTGCCGGATATATCGGCAGCCATACGTGCGTCGAGCTTTTGAACGCGGGGTATGACATTATAGTTCTCGATAATCTCTATAACGCAAGCGAAAAATGTCTTGACGCGGTAAAAGAGATCACCGGCAAGGATTTCCCGTTTTACAAGGTCGACCTGCTTGACAGCGAAGCGACGGAAAAGGTTTTCGCGGAGAATGAAATCGACGCGGTCATTCATTTCGCGGGATTGAAGGCGGTCGGCGAAAGCACGAGAATACCGCTTACATATTACGACAACAATATCACAGGTACTCTGCATCTCATGCAAGCCATGGAAAAGCACGGATGCCGCAACATCGTATTTTCGTCGTCGGCGACGGTGTACGGCGATCCCGAAAGAGTTCCTATCGTCGAGACCGACAACAAGGGCGACAAGATACTCACGACCAATCCCTACGGTACGACGAAGCTGTTTATCGAGCGCATCATGACCGACGCACAAAAGGCGAACCCGAAGCTCAGCGTTACGCTACTGCGTTACTTCAATCCTATCGGAGCGCACAAGAGCGGCAAAATGGGCGAGGATCCGAAGGGTATACCGAACAACCTTCTCCCCTACGTCGCGCAGGTCGCGGTCGGCAAGCTTGAAAAGGTCCATGTGTTCGGAAACGATTACGATACGCCGGACGGTACGGGCGTGAGAGATTATATACATGTTGTGGATCTCGCGCTGGGACACGTTAAGGCGATCGAACACTGTTCGGATAAAGCCGGCGTGCATATTTATAATCTTGGCACGGGCAACGGTTACAGCGTATTGCAGATAATCGCCGCGTTCTCGAAGGCGTGCGGCAAGGAGCTTCCGTATCAGATCGACCCGCGCCGTCCCGGCGATATCGCCGAATGCTACGCGGACCCCGAAAAAGCGAAAACGGAGCTTGGATGGGAAGCGAAATACGGTATAGAGGATATGTGTGAGGACAGCTGGAGATGGCAGTCGTCACATCCGAACGGATTCGAAGGATAACATAAAAAGGCTTTGGTATATCCAAAGCCTTTTTTTTATTGCGTTATCGCGCCGACGGGCATTCAGGCGTTCAACGCCTGTTCAAGATCGGCGATTATATCGTCCGCGTTTTCTATTCCCACGCTGAAACGTACCAAATCGGGGCTTACTCCACATTCCAAAAGCTGCTCGTCCGTCATCTGGCGATGCGTCGCGCTTGCGGGGTGCAGCGCGCAGGTACGCGCGTCGGCTACGTGAGTAACTATCGCGGCGAGCTTTAGGCTGTCGAGGAATTTTACCGCCTGCTGCCGCCCGCCCTTAACGCCGAACGAAACGACCCCGCTCGCGCCGAGCGGCATATACTTGTCAACGAGCGGTCTGTATTTGCTGCTCGCAAGTCCCGGGTAATTTACCCACGCGACCTTGTCGTTATTTTCAAGAAATTGCGCGACCTTCAAGGCGTTTTCGCTGTGTCTTATTATGCGCAGGTGAAGCGTTTCAAGTCCGAGATTAAGTAAAAACGCGTTCTGCGGCGACGGCGCGGAGCCTAAATCGCGCATGAGCTGCGCCCGAGCTTTTGTAATATACGCGAGCTTGCCGAATTTTTCGGTATAAACGACGCCGTGATACGATTCGTCAGGCTCGGTAAACTCGGGGAATTTGCCGTTCGTCCAGTCAAAATTGCCGCTGTCCACGATAACGCCGCCCAGCGATACCGCGTGACCGTCCATGTACTTCGAGGTCGAGTGGATAATTATATCCGCGCCGAACTCGAACGGGCGGCAAAGTATGGGCGTGGCGAACGTGTTGTCCACGATAAGCGGAATGTTGTTGTCGTGCGCGAGCTTCGCGAATTTCTCGATATCGAGAACCGTCAGAGCGGGATTCGCTATCGTTTCGCCGAGAACCGCCTTAGTGTTGGGCTTTATCGCTTTCGAAAGCGTTTCGTAATCGTCGTCGGGATTTACGAACGTAACGTCTATGCCGAATTTTTGAAGCGTAACGCCGAGCAGGTTGAACGTGCCGCCGTAAACTGCGGCGGAACATACGATATGGTCGCCGGCCTGAGCTATCGTCATAACGGCGATAAGCGTGGCGGCTTGTCCCGAAGACGTCATCATGGCTCCGACGCCGCCCTCCAAAGCCGCGATTTTTTCCTCTACGCAGCCCACCGTCGGGTTTGCCAGACGCGTGTAGAAATAGCCGTCGACCTCCAAGTCAAAGAGCTTTCCCATATAGTCGGAGGAGTCGTATTTGAACGTGGTGCTCTGGTAGATCGGAAGCACGCGCGCTTCTCCGTTTTTGGGCTTGTAGCCCTCCTGTATGCATTTTGTTTCTATTTTCATGGCTGTGTTTTCCTTTCTGTAATTTTTGTGTGGTATGGCGGTAAATTATGATTTGGCGGCGTGCGCGTCCGCACGGCGCATCTCGTGAGCCTCTCCTTGAGGAGAGGTGGCATCGCGAAGCGATGACGGAGAGGTGGCAACGAATTTTAGAACCACCTCTCAGTCGCCTACGGCGACAGCTCCCCTCAAGGGGAGCCTTTCATACGGGCGAACACGATTCGCCCCTACGAAATCCTGTTGAGATAGGGTTGTCGGAGACGGGCGGCCGATGACCGCCCCTACGAACACAGGACTGCGTGTATACGGAACGGCTTTATGCCGTTTCGTATAGTTTGCTGACGACATGTGCGTCAGCAAACATCAATGATAAAAAAGTTTCCTCAGGAACTTTTTTATCTTCTCAATTCTGTATTGGCTGAAAGCGCAGCTTTCAGACAGCGTGCGGACGCGCACGCCTAAATCACAATTTATCTTCTGCGTTCCATTTCCTTATATATATCGTCCCACGTCATGCCGTTATCCACGAGCATAACGGTCAGATGATACATTAAATCCGCGACCTCATAGCTGATTTCGTTTTTATCGCGGTTCTTGCCGGCAATAACGACCTCCGCAGCTTCCTCGCCGACCTTTTTGAGTATCTTGTCCTCGCCCTTGTCGAACAGGTAATTTGTGTAGCTGCCCTCCTCGGGATTAAGCTTTCTGTCCATGACTACCGCCTGTTCGCGTGCAAGAGAGTCATTTTTTACCGGCTCGCGCTTATCCTCGATGAGTTTTCCGTTCTCTATCCTGCGGAAGAAACAGCTTCTGTTTCCCGTATGGCAGGCGGGTCCCGCAGGATTGACGAGCAGAATGAGACAGTCGCAGTCACAGTCGACGCGTATTTCCTTTACGTACATATAATTTCCCGACGTGGCACCCTTCATCCATTCTTCGCCGCGGCTGCGCGAGAAGAATACGGCTCTGCCCGTCTCGTTTGTCTTGCGTATCGTGTCGGCGTTCATGTATGCGACCATGAGCACCTCGTTCGTTTCAATATTTTGTACGACTGCCGGAATAAGTCCGCGCGAATCAAATTTTAAAACGCTGATAATCTCTTCCATATTAACCTCCTATTTAAACTCTATCAAATGACGGTTCTTTACAAGATAATCCACACCCGATATTACGGTGAACATTATCGATATCCATATAAGTATATCAGAGAGCAGCTTCGGCTGCACTCCGAGTATTGTCGAGTGAACGGGTAAAAGCAGCATCGCCGCGATTATCGCCGCCATCTGAGAGACGGTTTTCAGCTTACCCCACATACTCGCCGCGACTACCTTGCCTTCGCCCGCCGCGACAAGTCTTACGCCCGCGACCATAAATTCACGCGCAAGGACTATCATCAACGCCCATACGGACATGCGTCCGTAGTGCATGAGTATCAGGAACGCCGCGGTAGTTAGTATCTTGTCCGCAAGCGGGTCAACAAATTTGCCGAACGTCGTTGTTTGATCGTACTTTCTCGCGATAAACCCGTCGAGCCAGTCCGTGACGGACGCAAGGACGAACACGCCTATCGCGGACCATCGGCATACGTCGTTGTCGATCATCAGCAGCGTCATAAACACAGGAACGAGAATTACCCGAAAAAGGGTCAATTTATTTGCCGTATTCATTTGTATTATCCTCCTTCCAAACCATCTGACCGCTTAAATCATATTCATCGGCGTCCAGAATTTTTACGTTTATTATATCTCCTTCAAAGATTTCGTTTTCCGCTCCGAAATATACCTTTCCGTCAACGTCTATGCTGTCCGCGCGGCTCCTGCCGTAAAACAGGAAGCTTTCCTCGTCGTAGCCCTCGACTATCACCTCGATCGTTTTGCCTATCTTCGCGCGGTTCAATTCGAGAGATATCCCCTGCTGAAGCGTCATGAGCCTGTCGAGACGTTCCTCCTTGACCTTCTCGTCGATTTGATTCGGGAAATCGGCGGCGGGAGTTCCCTCCTCGCGTGAATACGCGAATACTCCCATACGGTCAAAACGCATTTCCTTTACAAAATCATAAAGATTGGCGAAATGCTCCTCGGTCTCGCCGGGGAATCCGACTATTATCGAAGTCCTCAGAGTGCAGTCGGGCATGGCGGCGCGGATCTTCGCTATCTTTTCCGTCATCTGCGCGCGCGTTGTGCGCCGCGCCATGCGTCTCAAAATATAATCGTCGGCATGCTGCACAGGCATGTCTATGTACGAGCATATCTTGTCGTACCTCGCCATCGTTTCGATAAGCTTGTCCGTTATCGCTTCGGGATAAAAATAATGTACTCTTATCCATTTTATCCCCTCTATCCCGACAAGCTCCTCAAGCAAGAGATGAAGGGAGCCTTCGCCGTAAATGTCGCAGCCGTAACGGGAAGTGTCCTGCGCGATAAGAATGAGCTCTTTAACTCCGTTTGCCGCCAGGCGGCGCGCTTCGTCCGCGACGTCCTCTATGCGTCTGCTTCTGTAATGCCCGCGTATGGACGGTATGGCGCAGTAGGTACAGTTATTGTCGCAGCCGTCCGCGATTTTAAGGTACGCGACATACGGCGGCGTCGAAAGAATACGCGGCAGTCCTTCGTCGGGCGTTCTGTTGATGTTGCCGCTCAGAACCGTTTTGCCGCCGTTAAACGCGGAGCGTATCACGTCGGCAATTTTGTCGTAATCGCCTGTACCGACTACCGAATCGACCTCCGGCAGCTCCTTAAGTATTTCATCGCTGTAACGTTCGGCAAGACAGCCGGAAGCGATGAGCAAACGGCATCTCCCCTCCTTGTACCGCGCCATTTCAAGTATCGCGTCTATCGACTCGCGCTTTGCCTGCTCTATAAATCCGCAGGTATTAACGATTATCACATCGGCTTCGGAAGGGTCGTTCGTCAGGGCGAAGCCGTCGGACGCAAGAATGCCGAGCATCGTTTCCGCGTCGGTCTGATTTTTCGCGCAGCCGAGCGATACAAGACCGATATTATACATAAATTTTACTCCTCATATTCCGATTTAATATTTTCAATGCAGTTTTTTATATCCGTGAAGCTGTAACCGCGGTATAAAAAATATCGTATGCATTTGTCCGTGTTTTTTTTGTCAAAATTACCCGCCAGCTTCTTTTCGACGAGCGGCAGGAGCGTTTCCTCCTCGCCGTCGTCCAGAGAGGACAGAGCGTTTTCCACATCCTCGGAGCTTATGCCCTTGGAATAAAGCTCGGAGCGTATGCGCTTAAGACCGTATTTTTTCAGCTTTTGCAGATCCCGCGCCTTTGAGAGAGCGTAATCCGTATCGTTTACGAACCCGTAACGGCGGCAGAAATCGAGTATCTCCTCGATATCGTTTTCCTCCGCGCCGGCTCTTTTAAGTTTATCCCTAAGCTCTCTTTCACTGTGAGCGCGAAATTCCAAGAGACGTAATGCTTTTTCCTTTGCCTGCTCAAAGGTGAGCGGCTCATCGTTTTTTCTATATCTCATAACACAAAATATCCGAATAATTCACTGAAATTTATACCGCCCACGATTTTATCCGCGCCGCCGCGGTAACGCTCGGTGAGATGCTCGTAACCGCTGAGCATCTGCGCGGATCTTATGCCGTAGGAAAGCGACATATACGCTTCTATGTAAGCCGAAAGGTGGTCGCAGCAACGGATTATCTGTCCGTCGGCAGGATTAAAAGAATCGTCGTTATAGCGTTCGTTGATGATATCGGACGAAACTGTTTTTACTTCGCCGTTTTCAAGCGTGATTTTGGAATCAAATTCATGCTGCGTGTAATATTCTATTTCGCTGTGCCACGACGGCGGCAGAAGCGGATAAATCACCTCGCGCATCTGCTCGTCCTCGATTTCGCTTATTATGCCGTCAAGTCCCTGCACGCCGTTTTTGACCGGCGAAACGATGTCGCGCGTCAAAACCTCCGGCAGGTCGTGAAAAAGTCCTCCGAAGAAGTTGTTTATTTGCCGTGCGCGGCACGGAGAATCAAGCTCAAGCGTCATGAAATACGACAGTATCGCGACGACGAGCATGTGTCCCATTACGAAGGTCTGCGGCATTCTTTCCGCTTTTGCCCAACGCTGCTGGTACCTGAGCTTGCCGATAAGCGAAAGAAATTCCCGCAGATACTCGCTTCCCGCGAAGTACCGAAATCCCGCGAACGTGTCGCATGCCGCAAGCCCCTGCGCTATTTCGCGTTTTACCTGTTCTATTCCGAAGGTTTCCGTGTTCATCGGATAAATTATTTTAAATTCCCAATTGCTTGCGTGATAGTGCGCCGCCTTAAGTATCTTCTTTTCAAGCTCGGAATACGAAGCGTCGCCGTAATAAAGCTTCATTCTCTCAAAGAAGCCGCCGCCTACGCCTTCCATTCTCTCCTTCAGCTCGGACATCACCCACGCATCAAGCTGCGCGCCCTTTTCCTTTACAAGCTTATGGTAAATGGGCGGCTTTATGTCGGTAACGACTATTCTGTGGAAAAATTCAAATATGCCGCCCTCGATGAGCCGTATCATATCCACGTTTTCGCCCTCGCATTTGGCAAGCACATACGCGTAGAACATTTTATGCGCCTGCTTGTCAAGCTCCGTGAAACCGGTCCACGGTCGGATATGGTCGTTCCAACGCTGGATAGACGCGGCTTCGTAAATAAGCGAAATGAGCGATTTTGTAATCATGGCGGAATCTCCTTTTACGCGGTAAATTATTCCTTTATAACCTTATATCCGTGCTTTTCCAACGCTTTGACCGTTCTTTCGCCGTGTTCCTTGCCTCCGACCTCGCAGGCGATATGTATTATCGCTTCGTTGGGGTCGAGATCCGCGCTCCAGCGGTCATACTGTACCATTATAATATTCGCGTTCGCTTCGGATAATACCTTTGAAAGATGCTCAAGGCTTCCCGGGATGTCGAGAAGAGTCGTCCTGAACTTCAGCTTTCTTTCTCTCGAAACAAGTCCCAGGTCTATAATTCTCTGTATAAAGCTTACGTCGATATTACCGCCCGACAAAACGCAGGCGACTTTTTTGCCTTTAACGTCCACCTTACCGTTTAATACCGCCGCCAGCGGCGTTGCGCCCGCCGGTTCCACGACCTGCTTTGTGCGTTCGAGAAGCAGCAGTATGGCTTCGGAAATCTCCGCGTCCGACACGGTCACAACGTCGTCGGCATATTTGTCGATAATTTGCATCGTGTGTTCGCCCGGAGCCTTTACGGCTATTCCGTCCGCAATTGTCGTGACGCTGTCGGTGACGACTTTTTCTTTTCTTTTGAAGGATTCGCATATCGCCGGCGCGCCCTCCGCCTGAACTCCGATTATCTGTACGCGCGGGTTTATCTGCTTTATGCACGCCGCAACGCCTGCAAGAAGCCCGCCGCCGCCCGCAGGGACGATGACCATGTCGACCGTCGGAAGATCCTCCAAAATCTCTATTCCGATCGTACCCTGTCCCGCCATGACCTCGTAATCGTCAAACGGGTGAAGGAACGTCGCTCCTTCCTTTTCCTGTATCTCGCACGCCTTGTTGTAAGCGTCGTCGTAACAGTCGCCGTACAGCACGACCCTCGCGCCGTAGCCTTCGGTCGCGGAAACCTTGGCGATCGGAGTGGACTTGGGCATAACTATCGTCGCGGGTATATTATGCACCTTCGCCGCGTATGCCACGCCCTGCGCGTGGTTTCCCGCGGACGACGCGACGACCGAAGTGGCTTCGCCGCGTTCAACAAGCGCGGCGATTTTATTCGACGCACCTCTTATTTTAAACGAGCCGGTTTTCTGCTGATTTTCGTATTTGAGATATATCTCGCCGCCCGTCATCTCCGAAAACGTCTTTGACGATTCGATTTTTGTTCTGTGAATTGTGTGTCCGAGCCGCTTTGCCGCAAGCTCTATTTGCCTTAGCTCCAAATCCATTTTGTTACAGATCCTTTCGTTACTTATCCTTATTCTATTTATTATACCTCATTAAGTTATATTTTTCAATAGCAATATTATAATTCTCCGCTGTTTTGGACGCGGCGCGTCAAAATTCGCGTATGATTTTTCTGACCTCGCCCCATATACGCGCCTTGCCTGCGTTATCGTCTCTGTAACGCTTCGGCGGGTACATCGGATTCAGCGGCTGAAGCTCCACGTAATCCTCTCCGTAAACGACGCGCCGAAAGCGCGACGCGCCGTCTTCGTCCACCGCCGCTATCTCGCCGCCGCGTACCGTGCCGCCGAGCCTTACGAGCACGAGGTCTCCGTCCATTATATTTGGGTACATTTCGTCCCCGCACGCGCGGAAAAACACGTACTCTCCCCCGTCGGAAACGTCCTCCTCCGGCACGTACTCGTATCCCTCCGTGCCGCTCAAAACGTCGTCGTCAATAAATTTTTCCGCAACGCGGATAGGTACCGGCCGTCTGTAACCCTTTATGTCGCCGTTCCTCTTTTCTATGAGCGCGGATTTTGAAATCCCGAAATAATCCGCAAGCATTTCGATTTTATCCATACGCGGTATCTTTACGCCGCCGCACCAGCTTGAAACGGTCGATTTGCTTATGCCGAGCCTTTCGGCTATGTCGATCTGCTTCACGCCGTTTTGTTCCATATAGTAATTGAGATTCTCCGCAAAAATATCTCTGTAATCGTTATTATCCATAAAAAGTATCTCCTTTCTATATTATTGTACACCAAAAGAGAACAAAAAGCAAGCTTATTTATAAAAAAATCTTGACAATTTACTTAAAGTGTATTATAATATGAGTATACTTAAAGCGAACGTTATAGGATCGGTAAATATTTTTAAATGAAGGTTCTCTTTAAGCATACGAATCGGGATAAATTTCAAATGAAAGGAACGAATGACGACATGGCATTATCTTTAAACACGGAATACGGCGGGAAAACGAAGCTCAAGGATTGGTGGAAAATAGTCAGGGACAATTTTCAATATCTGCAAACACAATTCAACACGCATCAGCTTGCAACCGACTTGAATCATCCCGCGCAGTCCGTAAAGCAGAAGCACCTTGCCGAAAACGCGGTGGGAACGCTCCAGCTTGTGAACAAATCCGTAACGAGCGAGAAAATAGCGTCGGATGCGGTCGGCGAAACGGAGCTTGCCGACGGCGCGGTGAGCGCGGATAAAATAGCAAAAAAGACGATAGGCGCGGAGCAGATCGCCGACAAGTCCATCGACGCGGCTCAAATGGTAAACTACTGTATAACATCCGGGCAGCTGGGACAATACTGCGTCACATCGACGAAAATCGGACCGGCGGCAATAAGCGGATTTCACATAAGCGACGGATGTATAACGAAATACAAGTTTAACGACGAGCTGAAAAATTTTTTCAAACGTCTGGAGACGTATCTCAACGACGTGTTTCCCAACGGCGCAACGCATTTGTTCGATGCGTGAGCGGCGCGGAGAAAATATCGGTCTCGTAAAAAAGACGGCTTTCGCCGTCTTTTTATTTCAGAAAAGGCTGCTGACCGCTCCGATAATTTTGCGTGCGGTTTCGCTTTTGTTCATCGTATAAAGGTGTATGCCGTCCACGTCGTTCGAAAGCAGATCGATTATCTGTTCCACGGCGTAAGCCGCGCCCGCCTGACGGAGGGCTTCGGGATTATCCTGATACTTCGATATTATCTTGAGGAATTTCGACGGCATGGTCGCGCCGCCCGAAAGCAAAGCCATACGGTTTATCTGTCCCGCGCTCATAAGCGGCATTATACCGACGGTTATCGGCACGTTTATACCCTTTTTCGCCAGCTTGTCACGGAAGGCATAAAACTTTTCGTTATCGAATACCATTTGTGTAACGAGGAAATCCGCGCCGGCGTCGACCTTTATTTTAAGATTGTCAATGTCGATATCAAGGCTCGGTGAATTCGGGTGACATTCCGGATAGCACGCGCCGCCCACGCAGAAGTCGCCTTGTTCTTTAATAAACTCCGTAAGCTCGCAGGCATATTTGAATCCCGGGAAAAGCTCGCCGCTAAAGCCTTCGGGACGGTCGCCGCGAAGCGCGAGTATATTCTCTATCCCCTGCGCCTTGTACGACGCGAGCATTTCACGCATATCGTCCTTCGTGTGCGTGACGCAGGTAAGGTGCGCCAGAGACGGTATGGAAAGGTTGCTTTTGAGATATGAAGCTATGTACGCGGTATTTTTTGAATTCCCGCCGCCCGCGCCGTATGTAACGCTCATATAATCTATCGGCAAAGACGACATATCCTTTGCGGAATTTAGAACGTCTCTCACGTCGGCCTCCTGCTTCGGCGGGAAAATCTCGAACGAAAGCACGGGTTTTTTACTTGCGAATATATCCTTGATAAACATACGAAACACCTCTTAAAACAATTTTACGCTTGTCATTATAGCATTTTTAAGGTATAATATCAAGTAGATTTATAAATTTTAAAGGAGAATTTAAAATGAAGGTAAAAAAAGCCGTAATACCCGCCGCGGGATTCGGCACGCGGTTTCTTCCCGCAACAAAAGCCGTGCCGAAGGAAATGCTTCCGATAGTCGATACGCCGACCATACAATATATCGTCCGCGAAGCAGCCGACGCGGGGATCGAAGATCTTCTTATAATCACGTCGCGCGGAAAAGACGCGATCGTCAATCATTTCGACGATGCGTATGAGCTGGAATCCGTGCTTGAGCGCGGCGGGAAAACCGACCTGCTCGGTGCGGTTAAAGATGTGTGCGGCAAGATGAATATATATTTTACGCGCCAGCGCGAGCAAAAGGGGCTTGGGCACGCGATACTGTGCGCGAAAAGCTTCGTCGGCAGCGAACCGTTCGCAGTCATGCTCGGCGACGACGTTATCGCGGGCAATACGCCGTGTATAGGGCAGCTTACGGCGCAGTACGAGAAATACGGCGCGACAATACTAGGCGTGCAGCGCGTCGGTATGGAAAATGTGTCGAAGTACGGTATTGTCGCATGCGATTTTGAGCGCGGTAAAATCCACAAGGTCACGGATATGACAGAGAAGCCCCAGCCGAAGGACGCGCCGTCGGATATGGCGGTGCTCGGCAGGTACGTTATAACTCCCGCGATATTTGAATGTATAGAAAAAACCGGCGCGGGCGCGCTCGGGGAAATTCAGCTTACGGACGCGCTTGTGCGTCTCGCCGAAGCTGAGGACGTGTATGCTTACGAATTCGACGGGAAGCGATATGATATCGGGAACAAGCTCGGATTTCTTCAAGCTACCGTCGATTTCGCGCTTGCCCGTGATGATTTGGGAGATGATTTCAGAAAATATTTAAAATCGCTTGAGCTGTGATTCGATGAGATCGGCGCGGCGCGCGTTAAGAGCCTGATTCGTTCCGAATTTTTTTCAAATAATTGTATTGACTTTTAAACTTCCCTGTGCTATAATATTATAGCTGTCTGATTGAAGATATCGGGATGTGGCTCAGTTTGGTAGAGCACTACGTTCGGGACGTAGGGGCCGCAGGTTCAAATCCTGTCATCCCGA